>NZ_CP108093.1:1430000-2145000 GCF_036188265.1 Streptomyces sp. NBC_00247
GCACGGACAGAACGCCCCCGCCGCCGGCCCACTGAGGCAGCGCCCTACGGCACACCCGTACGGCACCGGCCGCGACGGCACGACCACTGCGGCACGACCGTGCGCGGCCTCCGGGTGACGGCCGCGGGGCCCGGCTCCGCGGCCGTCACCCGTTCGCGGGGCCCGTCCGGGTGGGACACCGGCCCGTTCGCGGGGCCCGGCCGCGGCCGTACACCGCCCGGACCGGCTCAGGACCAGGCGGCGACCGTGTAGCCCACTCCGTAAGGCGCGTCCTCGTACAGCGGACGGCCCCGGAGTCCGGTCCCGTCCGCGGCGCCGGCCAGCACCTGCCAGGGGGCCCGGCCCGCCGCCTTCAGCGCGTACGCGAGCGGAGCGTCGAGCTCCGCGAGGGTCCGCACGTCCGCCTCCCCCAGGGCCCGGAAGGCGACGGCGTCGAATCCTTCGGCGCGGGGGTCCAGATAGCCGGGCGCCTTGACGGTGCGGCAGGCGCTGCCGTCACCCATCACCAGCAGGGCCACCCGGTCGGCGCGCTCCGCCAGACCCCGTCCGGCCTCGGCGCAGCGCTCCGGGGACAGGGGTTCGCCGACGCCGAGCCCCTCCACGGGGCACGCGGTCCAGTCGGCCGCCGCGAGCAGCCAGGCGCCGACGGCGAGCGCGGCGGGCAGCGGCCGGGCGCAGGCGTCGCCGCCGTCAGGGGCGTCCGGGCCCAGCCGGACCCCGAGGTCCACGCCGAAACCGAGGAAGTTCCCGGGGCTCCCCGGAGGGAAGACACCGCGCTCGCCCTCGCCGGCGGGCCCGACCACGATCAGCAGATCGGGGCGGGCCTCGGCGAGGACGGCGAGGGCTTCGGCACAGGCTGCCCGGGCCGGGGCGAGCTCGGGGGCGGCCCCGGCGGCGACCTCGGGAACCAGCAGGGGCGGGCAGGGGCTCACGGCGGCGGCGACAAGCATGCCGGTCAGCGTACTGGCCGCTCCCTCACGGACGGGCCCTGCCCCGGCAGGGCCGGTGGTGGCGGGTCAGTCGCAGCCGCAACCCGGCGCCGCGGCGGCGGGCAGCGGGGCGGGTGCGCCGACGGTGGGCAGGCCCAGCATCACACCGGCGGGCTTGGTCGCCGCGGCGTTCCGCTTCTCCCAGGCGTCGCCGGAGCGGGTGGAGCGCACGGCGAGGGTGGCGCCCTCGGCGAGCAGGTGGTGCGGGGCGGCGTAGGTGATCTCGACGGTCACCACGTCGCCGGGGCGCACGGTGCCCTCCGGCTTGGTGAAGTGGACCAGGCGGTTGTCGGGGGCGCGGCCGGAGAGCCGGTGGGTGGAGCCGTCCTTGCGACCCTCGCCCTCCGCGACCATGACCTCCAGAACGCGGCCGACCTGCTTCTTGTTCTCCTCCCAGGAGATCTCCTCCTGGAGGGCGGAGAGGCGCATGTAGCGCTCCTGCACGACCTCCTTGGGGACCTGACCGTCCATGTCGGCGGCCGGGGTCCCGGGGCGCTTGGAGTACTGGAAGGTGAAGGCGTTGGCGAAGCGGGCCTCACGCACGGCGTGCATGGTCTGCTCGAAGTCCTCCTCCGTCTCGCCGGGGAAGCCCACGATGATGTCGGTGGAGATGGCGGCGTCCGGCATCGCGGCGCGCACCTTCTCGATGATGCCGAGGAAGCGTTCCTGCCGGTAGGAGCGGCGCATGGCCTTCAGGATCGTGTCCGAGCCGGACTGCATCGGCATGTGGAGCTGCGGCATGACGTTCGGCGTCTCGGCCATCGCGGCGATCACGTCGTCGGTGAAGTCGCGGGGGTGCGGCGAGGTGAAGCGGACGCGCTCCAGGCCCTCGATCTTCCCGCAGGCCCGCAGCAGCTTGGAGAACGCCTCGCGGTCGCCGATGTCGGAGCCGTAGGCGTTGACGTTCTGGCCGAGCAGGGTGATCTCGGAGACGCCCTCGGCGACGAGAGCCTCGATCTCGGCCAGGATGTCGCCGGTGCGGCGGTCCTTCTCCTTGCCGCGCAGGGCGGGCACGATGCAGAAGGTGCAGGTGTTGTTGCAGCCGACGGAGATGGAGACCCACGCCGCGTAGGCGGACTCGCGGCGGGTGGGGAGCGTCGAGGGGAACGCCTCCAGGGACTCGGCGATCTCGATCTGCGCCTCCTCCTGGACGCGGGCGCGCTCCAGCAGCACCGGCAGCTTGCCGATGTTGTGCGTGCCGAAGACCACGTCCACCCACGGGGCCCGCTTCACGATGGTGTCGCGGTCCTTCTGCGCGAGACAGCCGCCGACGGCGATCTGCATCCCGGGGCGCTTGGTCTTCATCGGGGCGAGCCGGCCGAGGTTGCCGTAGAGCTTGTTGTCGGCGTTCTCCCGGACCGCGCAGGTGTTGAAGACCACCACGTCGGCGTCGCCGTCCGCGTCCTCGGGCGCGCGGACGTAACCGGCACCCTCCAGCAGGCCTGAGAGCCGCTCCGAGTCGTGGACGTTCATCTGGCATCCGTACGTACGGATTTCGTAGCTCTTGCGTTCTTGAACGTCCACTGCGAGGCTCCGGTCGCTGCTGCTGGTCATCCCTCAAGGGTAGGCGCTCCGGGAAAGACCCTTCTCCCGCCGGGCAGGCGGGCGGCTCTGGTCAGCGCGGGCCCCGGGCTGGCAGGATCGCGGCCATGTCCCCGACCGGCCCGTCCTCCACCCGTCGCCGTCTGCTGCGCGCGGGCGCCGCCTCGACGGTCTCCCTGGGACTCCTGCTCTGGTGGGTGCTGCCCCTCGACAGTCCCTCACCCAGCGGCTCCCTGGTCTTCTCCACCGGTGTGCGCACCGGGGTCTACCAGCTCTACGGGGAGCGGCTCGAAGGCGCGCTCGCCACGGACATGCCGGCGGTGTCCATACGGCTGCGGACCAGTCAGGGTTCGCAGCAGAACATCGAGCGGGTGGCGGCGGGTGAGGCGGACTTCACCATCGCCACCGCCGACGCCGTGGCGACGTATCTGCGCGGCGGCAGGCCCGGTGCCCGGCGGCTGAGGGGCTGTGTCCGCCTCTACGACGACTACGTGCAGCTGATCGTCCCCCGCTCCTCCTCCGTGCGCACCGTCGCCGACCTGCGGGGCAAGCGGGTGGGCGTCGGGCAGCTCGGGTCCGGGGTGAAGCTGGTCGCCGACCGGCTGATGACGGCCGCCGGGGTCGATCCGGCGAAGGGGGTCACCCCGGTGACCGCCGGGATCGACACCATGCCGTCGCTGCTGGTGGAGGGGAAGCTCGACGCCTTCTTCTGGTCCGGCGGGCTGCCGACCAGCGCGGTCCAGCAGCTCTCCCGGCGGACCGACGTCCGCCTCGTGCCGCTGGAGGACGAGCTGATCCGCCGGCTCCAGGCGGCGGGCGGTTCGACCCGCTACTACCGTGCGGCCGTCATGCCCGCCGACGCCTACCCCGAGGTGCAGCGCGGGCAGTCCGTGCCCACGGTGGCCGTCGCCAATCTCCTGGTGACCACGGACCGTACGGACGCGGCGATGACCGAGGCGTTCACCCGTACCGTCATCGACAGCCGGGACCGGATCGGGCGGGAGGTGCACTCGGCGCAGTTGGTGGACCTGCGGACGGCCATCTACACCGATCCGCTGCCGCTGCACGACGGCGCCCAGCAGTACTACCGGTCGGTCAAGCCCTGATCGCTTCCGGCCGGTGGGGTCCGGGGCCCGTCAGTCGCGCGGCGCGTCGCGCGGTACGGAGACGGTGACCCGCAGGCCGTGGGGGTCGTTGCGGCCGTAGCCGATGGTCGCGCCGCCCGCCGCGAGCAGCACCCGGGAGATGGACAGCCCGAGGCCCGAGCCCCGTACGTTCTGGTGGCGGTTGCTCCGCCAGAAGCGGTCGCCCACACGTGCCAGCTCCTCGTCGGTGAGGCCGGGGCCCCGGTCCGCGACGACGACGGTGGAGACGGGGCCCTCCGCCGCTACCGACACGGTGACGTCCTGGCCGGGCGGGGTGAACTTCAGCGCGTTGTCGATCACCGCGTCCAGCGCGCTGGAGAGGGCTATCGGGTCGGCCCAGGCGGTGACGGCCGGGGCCCCGTCCTGAGTGAGGCCCACCCCCTTCCCGTCGGCGACCGGATGCCAGGCGGCGACCCGTTCGGCGGTGAGGGCGGCGACGTCGGTGAGAGCGAGGTCGGCTTCGGCGTGCTCGGCGAGCGCCAGGTCCAACAGGTCGTCGAGAACCTGGGCCAGCCGCTTCCCCTCCAGGCGTACCGAGGCGATCTCCTCGTTGCCTTCGGGGAGTTCGAGGGCGAGGAGCTCGATCCTCAGCAGCAGCGCGGAGAGCGGATTGCGCAGTTGGTGGGAGGCGTCCGCGACGAACGCCCGCTGCTGTTCGAGGACTTCCTCGACGTTGTCGGCCATTTCGTTGAACGAGCGCGCGAGCCTGCGCAGTTCGGGCGGCCCACCGCCCTCGACCACGCGGGAGCGCATCCGGCCGCGCGCGATGTCGTGGGTCGCGGCGTCGAGGGTGCGCACCGGGAGCAGCACCCAGCCGGTGAGCCGGAACGCCGCTCCGACCGCCACCAGCATCGCCGCGACCTCGCCGAGCGCGATGATCAGCCAGCCGTGCAGGACGCGGGCCCGCATCTCGTCGGTGGGCGAGTCGAGGACGACGACGGCGACGACGTCCCCGTCGCGCACCACGGGCGAGGCGACGACGATCCGGCCGTGCTGCCAGGGCCAGACCTGCGGCGGGTCGTGGGAGCGGCGGCCGAGCAGCGCCTCCTGGAAGGCGGCGCGGCCCTCGCCCTCCCGGGGCAGGTTCCAGGTGGCCGGCGCCCTGGCCAGGTAGCGGTCGTCGCGGTAGAAGATCCCTGCCCGGATCCCGTACACGGTGGCGTAGGCGTCGAGGTCCGCCTGCAAGGTCCGGCGGCGCTCGTCGTCGGGGGCGACCGGCTCGCTGATGAACTGGGCGAGCGCGGCGAAGCGCGCGGTGTCGTCGATGCGGTCGATGACGACCTGCTGCTGCTCGGCGCGGGCCACGCTGATCGCGAGGGGGAAGCCGAGCGCGAGCAGCACGGCGGCCATGAGCACGATGAGCAGGGGAAGCAGACGGGTACGCACCGGAGCGGCTGATCCTCAGGCGGCCGGCGGGACGAGCCGGTAGCCGACCCCTCGCACGGTCTCGATGAGCGCGGGCAGCCCCAGCTTGGACCGGAGCGAGGCGACGTGCACCTCCAGCGTCCGGCCGGTCCCCTCCCAACTGGTCTGCCACACCTCGCTGATGATCTGCTCGCGCCGGAAGACCACGCCGGGCCGCTGGGCGAGCAGAGCGAGAAGGTCGAACTCCTTCCGGGTGAGCTGGACTTCGGTGCCGTCGACGCTGACCCGCCGGGTCGGCAGTTCGACCCGTACGGCTCCGAGGAGCAGCGCGGCGAGCGGGATCTGCGCGGTGTCCTCGCCGCCGGTGGTGCGGCGGGCGACGGCATGGATGCGGGCGAGCAGTTCGCCGGTGTCGTACGGCTTGGTGACGTAGTCGTCGGCGCCGAGGTTGAGTCCGTGGATGCGTGAGCGCACGTCGGCGCGGGCGGTCACCATGATGACGGGGGTGGAGGTGCGCTTGCGGATTCTGCCGAACACCTCGTAGCCGTCCTGGTCCGGCAGCCCGAGGTCCAGCAGGATGACCCCGAAGGGTTCCCGCTCCGCCGGGAGCAGGGCCCGCAGGGCCTCCTCGCCGCCGCGGGCGTGCACGACCCGGAAGCCGTGGCGGGCGAGCACGGCGGACAGGGCCGCGGCGACGTGGTTGTCGTCCTCGACGAGCAGTAGTCTCACTGGCCCTCCTTTCCGTGTTCCGGCGGTTCCGGTACCGCCGGCGGTTCGCTGCGCGGCATTACAGGGCGTCACTCCAGGGAGAGACGATAGACGTCCCTCGCGCCTCCCGGCGCGCTCGTCGGACCTGCCGTCGGCCCACGGTTCGCCGCGTCGCCCTCCTGGGCATCAACGCCGACTCGCGGGCCCCAGTCAAGTCCCGGCCCGTTACGAGGGGGTTTCCGTTACGCACCCGGTACGCCACCGCGCGCCGGGCGCCGATCCCCCTTCACGCCGCGTGTCCGGTGAATGCCGGATCGTTATCCTCAATTCTCCCTCAGATCTGCTGACGGTCATCGCACTGCGTCACTAGTGTCCTAGCCACCCGAGGAGGACGGAGCTAGAGCCGATGAGCGGAGTTTCAGTGACGAAGGCCGCCGAGGACGCAATACCCGAGGCGAGCGACCTTGTCGTTCTGAGCGACGTCAACAAGCACTTCGGCGCGCTGCATGTGCTCCAGGACATCGATCTGACCATCGCCCGGGGCGAGGTCGTGGTCGTCATCGGACCGTCCGGGTCCGGCAAGTCCACGCTGTGCCGCACGATCAACCGCCTGGAGACGATCGATTCGGGATCGATCACGATCGACGGGCGGCCGCTTCCGCAGGAGGGCAAGGAACTCGCCCGCCTGCGTGCCGATGTGGGCATGGTCTTCCAGTCGTTCAACCTCTTCGCACACAAAACCGTGCTGGAGAACGTCACGTTGGGCCAGACGAAGGTCCGCAAGACGGACAAGAAGAGCGCGGAGGAGAAGGCCCGGACGCTGCTCGACCGGGTCGGCGTGGGTGCGCAGGCGGACAAGTATCCGGCTCAGCTCTCCGGTGGCCAGCAGCAACGCGTTGCCATCGCACGGGCGTTGGCGATGGACCCGAAGGTCATGCTCTTCGACGAGCCCACCTCGGCGCTCGACCCGGAGATGATCAACGAGGTCCTCGAAGTCATGCAGCAGCTCGCCCGGGACGGCATGACGATGATCGTCGTCACCCACGAGATGGGCTTCGCCCGCTCCGCCGCCAACCGCGTGGTCTTCATGGCGGACGGAAAGATCGTCGAAGAGGCGACACCCGAGCAGTTCTTCAGCAACCCCCGCAGCGACCGGGCCAAGGACTTCCTGTCGAAGATCCTCCACCACTGACGACAACGACCTACGACAGAAGGAAAGTTCAGATGCAGCTCCGCAAGTCCGCCGCCCTCGCGGCCATCGCCGTCATCGCCCTGACCGCCACGGCCTGTGGGGGCAAGGAAGGTTCGGCCGGGGACAAGCCCGCCGGTACCAAGCCCGGCGCCTCCGAGGCACCCGCCCTTCCCACGTACACCGTCGCCACCGGCGTGGACCTGGACTCCCCGGCCTTCAAGGAGGCGAAGTCGCGCGGCAAGCTGATCATCGGCGCCAAGGCCGACCAGCCGTTCCTGGGCTTCGAGGACCAGTCGACCAAGGTGCGCTCCGGCTTCGACATCGAGATCGCCAAGATGATCGCCGCCGATCTCGGGTTCTCGGAGAAGCAGATCGAGTGGAAGACCGTCGACTCCGGCATCCGCGAGACGGCGATCTCCAAGGGCCAGGTCGACTACTTCGTCGGTACGTACACGATCAACGACAAGCGCAAGCAGCTGGTCGGCTTCGCCGGTCCGTACTACAAGGCGGGCGCCGACCTGCTCGTGCGCTACGACGAGTCGGCCATCACCGGCACGGACTCGCTGAAGGGCAAGAAGGTCTGCTCGATCGTGGGTTCCACCCCGCTCCAGGAGATCAAGAAGCCCGAGTACGGCGCGAGCGTCGTCGAGCTGGCCAAGTACTCGGACTGCGTGCAGCAGCTCCTGACCAACCAGGTCGACGCGGTCACCACCGACGACTCGATCCTCAAGGGCTACGCCGCGCAGAACCCCAAGAAGCTGAAGGTCATCGGCAAGCCCTTCACCGAGGAGCCCTACGGCGTCGGCCTGAACAAGGACGACAAGGTGCTGCGGGACGCGATCAACGACTCGCTGGAGAAGCACGTCCAGGACGGCACCTACAAGAAGATCTACGACGCCACCCTGGGCCTGTCCGGCTCGGAGTACACCGCCCCGCCGGCCATCGAGCGCTACTGACGGCGCGCCGCCCGGCGTCACTTCCCCGACGCCGGGCGGCTTCGCCCGCCCGACCCGACCCGTCCCGTACGCGACGCCGCCCGCCGGCGGCGGCGTGCGTGACGCCCCCGCCCCGATGCCGCTGACAGCCGACGCGGAGACCTCATGAACGTACTGCTCGACAATTTCCCGGAGTTCCGCGACGGCTTCATAGGCACGGTGTCGATCACGGCCGTCAGCTCGGTCATCGCACTGGTCCTCGGCGTCGTCCTCGCCGGCATGCGGGTCTCGCCGGTGCCGCCCCTGCGGTTCTTCGGCACGGCCTGGGTGACGCTGCTGCGCAACACTCCGCTGACACTGCTCTTCCTGATCTTCTTCTTCGTCGTACCGCAGGTGTTCGTCTCCGGCCTGAGCCCGTTCGTCCTGGGCTCGCTGGCGCTGGGCTTCTACACCTCGTCGTTCGTCTGCGAGGCGGTCCGCTCCGGCATCAACACCGTGCCGCTCGGCCAGGCCGAGGCCGCCCGCTCGATCGGCATGTCGTTCCCGCAGACACTGCGCCTCGTCATCCTCCCGCAGGCGACCCGTTCCGTGATCCCGCCGCTGAGCAGCATCTTCATCGCACTCACGAAGAACTCCGCCATCGCCGGAGCCTTCAGCGTCTCCGAACTCTTCGGCTGGCAGAAGCTCATGAGCGACCGGGGCTACTCGATCACCCCCGTCTTCATCTGGGTCGCCCTCGGCTACCTGGTCGTCACCTTTGTCATCAGCGGTCTCTTCCGGCTGCTGGAGCGCCGTATGGAGGTCGCCCGATGAGTGCCAGCGTTCTCTACGACGCGCCGGGTCCGAAGGCCACCGTTCGCAACCGCGTCTACGCGGTCATCGGCGCCGCCGCCATCGTGGCGCTCATCGTCTTCGCCGTCCTGCGGCTGTCGGACACGGGCAACCTCGATTCCGGCATGTGGGACATCTTCAACTACGCGGGCATCCGGCAGAACATCGCCGACGCGGTGCTGGCCACGCTGAAGGTCTTCGGCCTGGCGGCGGTCGGTTCGGTCGTCCTCGGTGTGGTGCTCGCGGTCGGCCGTCTCTCCGACCACAAGCCGGTGCGCTGGCTCGCCACCACGTTCATCGAACTGTTCCGCTCCATCCCGCTCCTCATCACGATCTACGCGATCTGGGTCGGCTTCCTGACCGACTACTCGATGTGGGCGCTGGCGCTGGGCCTCTCCGTCTACAACGGCTGCGTCCAGGCCGAGGTGCTGCGGGCCGGGATCAACTCGGTCCCCCGGGGCCAGAGCGAGGCCGCGTACGCGCTGGGCATGAGCAAGACGCAGGTGATGCTCGGTGTGCTGATGCCGCAGGCCGTGCGGGCGATGCTGCCGACGATCATCAGTCAGCTGGTGGTGACCCTCAAGGACACCTCGCTCGGCTACATCATCCTGTACCCGGAGCTGCTCCAGACCGCGCGTCTGATCGCCTCCAACACCCTGGTGAACGGTACGTACCCGTACGTCTCGACGATCGTCGTCATCGGCACGATCTACGTGACGATGTGTCTGCTGCTCTCCGCGCTCGCGACCTGGATCGAGAAGCGCGGCCGGCGGGCGAAGACCGGCATCGCCGTGGCACCGGCCGCCCCGGCCGGCGGGATCGACGCGCCCGTCGCGGCGCCCGGCGTCCCGGCCCCCCGCCCGGGGGGCGCAGGGGGCGCGGACCTCGCGCGCCCCGCCGGTACGGCCGCGACCGACGGGACCACAGAGCCCGGCGGGGACGCCGGGACCACCGGGAAGTCGTAGCGGACCACCCGGAACGGGAACCATTCGAGGCAGCGGCGCGTGCGCCGCTGCCTCGCTCGCTTGACGCGGGCACCCCCAGTGGGTTGCATACGTTCTGTGATCACGCACCGGACTCCGACCGCCTCGACTGCCAGGTTCCGCATGACCGTTCGAGCCGGAGGGTACGCACCGTGGACCCGGTGATCGTCGTCGGCGCCGGACCCGTCGGTCTGACGCTCGCCCTCGCCCTGGCGGCCCACGGCGTTCCCTCCGTGCTCCTCGACGAAGGGCTCGGCAAGGACGAGCCGCGCCCCGCCCGCACGGTGGTACTGCGCGAGGACACCGCCGGCCTGGTCATGCGGCTCGGCTGCGCCACTCCGGACCGCGCGTCGCTGAGGTGGTCCGGCTGGCGTTCGCTCCGCCGGAACCAGCTGGTACGTGAGGTGCGGCTCGGGGAGGGCCCGGGAAGCGGATCACCGCCCGCACCCGTCCACCTGCCGCAGCACGCGCTCACCCGGGGCCTGCGGGCCGCCGTGGCCGCGCACGATCTGATCAGGCTCGTGCCGCTCAGCCGGATCGACACCCTGGAGCAGGACGCGTCCGGGGTCACCGTGCACACCACGGGCCCCGACGCGACCTGGTGGCGCGGAAGTCACCTGGTCGGATGCGACGGAGCCCGCTCCACCGTGCGCAAGCTCCTGGACATCAGGTTCCCGGGCCGGACCGCCGTGGAGCGCCACGCCGTCGCCGCCCTGCGGGTGGAACTCCCCTGGCCGGGCGAGGCCGTGCTGCACCGTCAGCCGCCGTGGCGCTCGGTCGGCTCCGAGGTGACGGCCCGTCCGCTGCCGGGCGGGGTCTGGCGGCTCGACTGGCTGCTCCCGCCCAGTGGTGAGCTGGTCACCCCCGAAGCGCTGATCACCCGCATCCGGGAGACACTGGCCGGCTGGTGCGGGGAGAACCCGCCGTACGAACTGCTGGACACCGGCGTCCACACGGTCCACCACCGGCTCGCCCTGCGCTGGCGGGTGAAACGGGCGTTCCTCGCCGGGGACGCCGCCCATCTGCTGGGCGCACTGGGCACCCAGGGCGTGGAGGAGGGCCTGCGGGACGCCGAGAACCTCGCCTGGAAACTGGCCCACGCCTGGCACCACGGGGCATCCGATCTACTGCTCGACAGCTACCAGGCCGAGCGCCGGGCCGCCGCGGCAGCCCGGCTGCGCGCCGCCGACCAGTCACTGCCGATACTGCGCGGCGGCGGGGGTCTGCGGACCCTGGTGGCGGGCGGCGCGCGCGGGCACGACACGCTGTTCTTCGACGCGCATCTCGGCCACGGCCCGCTCGGCGCGCCCCCTTCGTACGCGCACTCCCCCCTCGCACCACAGCACGCCCAGGCGCACATCGCGGTCGGTACGCCCCCCGGTGCGCCGGTCACCGAGGCGTGGGCGACCGCCCCGGACGGGACATCCGTACGGCTGCGGGCCCGTCTGGGGCGCGGCCGGTTCCTGGTCGTACTGGTCGCCCCGGGCACGGGTGTCTGGGACCGGCGGCACTGGATGACGGCGGGTGTGATGCCCCGTCTCGCGGAAGCCGTGCACGCCCTCCCGGTGGAGAGCGAACTCCTCGTCACGGAGAGCTATCCAGGGGCTGCGGCCCATACGGTGCTGCTGATCAGGCCGGACGGGCATCTGGTGGCCGCGTTCGCCGGGGTGCGGCCGGCGGAACTCTTCGCCGCGGCGGACGCGGCGCGGGGAGGGGCGCCCGGTGGTTCCCACGCGGAGGAGGACTCGGCCCCGCGCGCTTCCGCGCGCCCCGAGAGGGCCGCCACACTCAATTGACCCGCGTGGACCCGCGTGGTGTACTCCAGAACATGACCGACGACACCTGCGTACGCCTGTGGCGGAGGGTCCACATGGACCTCGTCCGCTACGCGGGCTGCGTGTGTCGCCCTTCCTGCTGACTCGCCTTCCCCGCCGCGCCGTGCTGCCTCCGCACCGGCGCGCGCCTTCACGCGAACTCCCAGGACGGTCATCGTGTCTGCCCTCCCCGCTTCTTCCGTGCCCGCGGCATCCCTCGTACCGCTCGCGCCTGCCGACCCCGCCGCCACCGACGGCGTGCCCACCCGGACCGTACCCACCGCGGCGGTGCGGTCCGCCCAGTCCGCTCCGGCCGCCCAGTCCGCTCCGACCGTGGCGGAGCTGCTCGATTTCGCCCGCCGGACCGCGGCCGACGCCGAGTTGATCGCCTCTCTGCCGCTCGACCCCGAGGGCCGCACCTGGGTGCGGCTGGACGGCCCTGCGGGCAGCGAGGCCTGGCTGATCGGCTGGCCACCGGGCACCGGCACCGGCTGGCACGACCACGCGGACTCGGTCGGCGCGTTCCTCACCGCCTCCGGGGCCCTGAAGGAACACTCGCTGGCCGCCCGGCTGCCCACCGACGGGTGGAAGACGCTGGAACTGACCGAAGGCATCGACCGGAGCCGAGAGTTGACGGTAGGTCAGGGGCGTGCGTTCGGCCGCCACCATGTGCACGAGGTGCTGAACGAGTCCACCTCCGAGCACGCGGTCTCCGTGCACGCCTATTACCCGCCGCTGCCCCGCATCCGCCGCTACAGCCGGACGGGAGCGGTGCTCCGGCTGGAGCAGACCGAGGTTCCGGAGGACTGGCAGTGAGCGAGCACTCCACCACCCGCCCGGCGGACGGCGATTCCGCCTCCGGGGCGGCCGGCCCGGTCGGAATCGACGAGTACCTCGAACGGGTGAGGCGGAACTACGAGCGGATCGGCCCGGAAAGGGCCGCCGCGGAAGCCGCGGAGGGCGCCCTCCTGGTCGACATCCGTTACGCCGCCCTGCGCGGGCGCGACGGCCTGATCCCCGGCGCGCTGGTCGTGGAACGCAACGAACTGGAGTGGCGGCTCGATCCGTGGGGCAGCCACCGCGCGGAGCAGGCGGTGAGCCACGACCTCCGGATCGTGATCGTCTGCAACGAGGGGTACGCCTCCAGCCTCGCGGTGGCCTCCCTGCACGGGCTGGGCCTGACCCGGGCCACCGACCTGATCGGCGGCTTCCAGGCATGGCGGGCCGCCGGGCTTCCGGTGGTGACCGCCTCTTCATGAAGCCCTCGCGGTGTGACGGCCTCGCGGTGTCACGCCCTCATGGTGTGACGGCCTCGCGGTGTCACGCCCTCATGGTGTGACGGCCTCATGGTGTGACGGCCTCGTGGTGTGACGGCCTCATGATGAACGCATCCGTACGGAGCTACCGCTACGTGGGACCGTCCGGACTGTTGGCAGCGGTCCGGGCCGGCGGCGGAACGTCCGAAGGCGGTACGGCCGGGAGCGTACCGCCGGGCGCCAGCCCGTCCCCCGGCTCCGGTTCCGGCCCCGGCTCCCGCTCCGGCTGCCCGATCGCCTCGGCCGCCGACTTCGACCACTGGGTAGCCCGGTGTCCGGAGTCGGAGCTGCGGGAGCCGTTCACCTTCGTCGTCGGCGGCGACGGCACGCTGCGACTGGCCCCACGCCGCAGTGAACACGTGGCCTGCGCCGCCGGGGAGGCCGTGCTCGGCGCGGGCGAGATCGGCTTCACCCGTGAGGCGGACGGGTGGACCGTGGACGACGTCAGCAACCGGTCGACCGGCTACTGCCCCGATGTCAGCTCCTGGCCCGCCGTCGTAGGGGCCCTGGACCGCGCGGGGCTCCCCCGGCCGGACGGCTTCACCCACGAGGTGGTGTTCCGCCGCTGCCCCGGCTGCCAGGAGCACAACATCGTTCGCGAAGACCACTTCGTCCGTGTCTTCCGCGACGGCGAGCTGCCCGCGATCTGGAACGTGGACCCGTCCACCTGAGAACAGCAGCCCGCCCCGACCGGCAGCGCCCTCGTCGGCTCGCACCACGCTCGGTCCGCATCACGGTCCGCTCCGGTCCGCTCTCCGTGCGGGCCCCCGTTCGCAGGCACGCCCTTCCCGGAGCTACCCGAACGGCCGCTCCCCGGTGGAGCGGTCCCCGCTCAGGCCGGACATTCGCCTCATGCACCACGAGGCCGATGTGTACGGAGATGGCGCGCTGATGGACATGGACTCCCTGGACTCCCCCGTCCTCACCCCGGACGAACTCGATCTCCAGGCATCCCGCCTGCGGGATTCGGAGACCTGGCAGCGGATCGTGACCGGCTGGGACCGCTCGGCCCCCGAGCCCGTACGGCTCCGGCCCGCCGACATCTCCCACACCGGCTCCACTGGAGCCACCGGCCCCACTGGAGCCACCGGTCCCACAGGCCCCACCCCCGCCGAGGCATTGCCGACCCGCTCGCCCGAACACTGGCGCGGGCTGCTCTCGTTGCCCGTCGACCAACTCGTCGCGGAGTCCCTGCGCGCCCTGCCCACCGCTTCCTCCACCGCTGCCCCCGCCGAGCGGCGCCTCCCCGGACGGCTCGGCGCGATGCTGCCGGACCGGCTCCACTCCTGGCGGCGCATCGGCCGGAGCGACGTACGCCCTTCGGTTCACCTGGCGTACGCGCGGCAGATCCTGACGGAGTGGGGATGGCAGAACACGCCGTACCGGCTGCGCGACGCCCGCGGCGCCCGGTGCGTGTGCGGGGCGATGCTCACGGCGCACCGGCTCGGTTACGGCTCCGCCGATACCGTGGACCGGGCCGGGGCGTGGATGATCACCGAGCTGCGCTCGCAGGGCTGGACCGATTTGATCGGCCCCTGGAACCGGGCCCCCGGCCGTACCGCCGCCGACGCTCTCGCTCTGGTCGACGCCACCATCCGGCGCGCCTCGCAGGCCGGCCACTGACCCTCGCCGACCGGAGGGCCGCCGCCACCCGTCCCTCGCCCGAGCCGCCTGCCACCGGGCGGCAGTGGACCCATCAGGGGCCGGCTCGCACAAGCCACAGCCACAGCCACCAACAGCCTTCCCCTCCGGGCGGATCAGAACGGCTCGTCCAGGCCCTCGGTGTCTTCCCCCTCGGCCTCCAGCGCCTGACGCACCACGCGCAGCGCCATGCCCTCTCCGTATCCCTTACGGGCGAGCATCCCCGCGAGGCGGCGCAGGCGCTTGTCCCGGTCGAGCCCTCGCGTGGAGCGGAGCTTGCGCTCGACCAGCTCGCGGGCGGTCTCCTCTTCCCGCTCGGGGTCGAGCTGCCCGACCGCTTCGTCGATCACCGTGGAGTCGACGCCCTTGGTGCGGAGCTCACGGGCGAGCGCCCGGCGGGCCAGCCCTCGGCCGTGGTGCCTGGATTCCACCCAGGAGTCCGCGAACGCCGCGTCGTCGATCAGCCCCACGTCCTCGAAGCGGGACAGCACCTCCTCGGCCGCCTCGTCGGGGATCTCCCGCTTGCGCAGCGCGTCCGCGAGCTGCTTGCGCGTCCGCGGGGTCCCGGTGAGCAGGCGCAGACAGATGTTGCGCGCCTGCTCGACCGGGTCTCGCGGCTCCCCCTTCTCGGCCCTCGACGAGGAAGGGGAGCCGCTGCTCCTGGAACGGGAGCGACGGCTCGCCCCCTCGCCGAATCCCGCGCCACCGCCGAATCCCGTCCCCGGGCCCGCCCCCCGACGGGCTCCGGAACGAGATTCCGCCGCGGTGTCCGGCTCCGGTCCGCTCTCCGGTCCGTCCACGAAACCGTCCGCCTGCCACGGATGGGGCTCCGCGCCGAATCCGGGGGCCGGCTCCGACCACTCCGTACGCCGTGTCACGGGACTAGCTCTTGGCCGCCGCGGCGGTCTTGGCGGCCTTGGCCTTGGCCGCCGCAGCCGTGGTCGCCGGCTTCGCGGCGCTGTCGGCCGTCCCCGCGGTCGCGGCGTCCGCCGTGTCCGTACCGGCCGCCGGAGCATCGGTGCTCTCCGGGCGGACACCGACGCCGAGCTTCTCCAGGATCTTCTTCTCGATCTCGTTGGCGAGATCGGGGTTGTCCTTGAGGAAGTTGCGGGCGTTCTCCTTGCCCTGGCCGAGCTGGTCGCCCTCGTACGTGTACCAGGCGCCGGCCTTGCGGACGAAGCCGTGCTCCACGCCCATGTCGATCAGACCGCCCTCGCGACTGATGCCCTGGCCGTAGAGGATGTCGAACTCGGCCTGCTTGAACGGCGGCGCGACCTTGTTCTTGACGACCTTGACGCGGGTGCGGTTGCCGACCGCGTCGGTGCCGTCCTTGAGCGTCTCGATGCGGCGGATGTCCAGACGGACCGAGGCGTAGAACTTCAGCGCGCGGCCACCGGTCGTGGTCTCCGGCGAGCCGAACATCACGCCGATCTTCTCGCGGAGCTGGTTGATGAAGATCGCGGTGGTCTTGGACTGGTTGAGCGCGCTGGTGATCTTGCGGAGCGCCTGACTCATCAGACGGGCCTGAAGACCCACGTGCGAGTCACCCATCTCGCCCTCGATCTCCGCACGGGGCACCAGGGCCGCCACGGAGTCGATGACGATCAGGTCGAGCGCGCCGGAGCGGACCAGCATGTCCACGATTTCCAGCGCCTGCTCGCCGTTGTCCGGCTGGGAGAGGATCAGGTTGTCGATGTCGACGCCGAGCTTCTTGGCGTACTCCGGGTCGAGCGCGTGCTCGGCGTCGATGAACGCCACCTGGCCGCCGAGCCGCTGCGCGTTGGCCACGGCGTGCAGGGTCAGGGTCGTCTTGCCGGAGGACTCCGGGCCGTACACCTCCACCACACGGCCGCGCGGCAGACCGCCGACGCCGAGGGCCACGTCGAGCGCGGTGGACCCGGTGGGGATCACTTCGATGGGCTCGTTCGGCCGCTCACCGAGGCGCATGACCGCGCCCTTGCCGAATTGGCGCTCGATTTGTGCGAGAGCGGCGTCCAGCGCCTTCTCGCGGTCGTTACCTGCCATGGGTTCCACCCGATTTGCTTGAGTCGATCGCTTCACGTCAAAGACGCTAACCCCTGCCACTGACAATGGGCCTCGACGTCCTCCCGGCCTGTGGATAACTCCACGGCCGGGCCCGGGTCGAACCGGGCCCGGATGCCATGAGAATGGATGTTCGATTTTGGTGTCAAGCGCACCACGCCGCCCGCCCGCACCCGGCCCGGGAAGGCCCCTCACCACGGAAGGCCGCCACCTCCAGGGTGCACACCGGGGCCTTCCGGACACCGAAGGGCCGTGACCGAAGTCATGGAACCGCCGGGACGGGAGCACCCGGCGACGCGACGCGGCCCGCGGCACCCCCGCACCGCCCCGGCCCTACTCCCCGACGCGGCGCGCCAAGCCGTCGAGGATGAGGGCGAGCCCGGCCTCGAAGGCCGACTCGTGACCGATCCCTGGCACACCGGCCGGAAGTTCCCCGGCCGCACCGTCCGCTTGCTCCTCCAGGACGCTGCCGACCGTGAAGCGGCTCGCGGCCAGCATCGCCATCTGCGCGTCCCGCTCCGGGACGCCGGAAGCCGTGAGGAAGTCCATCTTGCGGCGAATCCGGTCGAGGTCTCCCACAGGGGTGCTGCCGGCGTGCAGCCGCGCGCCGTCGCGGCGCGCCAGCAGGACACGCCGGAAGCCGCGCGTGTTGTCCAGGAACCAGGCCCGCCAGTCGTCGCCGCCCACGGGGAGCGGAGCCGTCGCATGGGGCTCCATGGCTGCCGCCGCCATGGCGTCGAGGAGCTCCCGCTTGGTGCGGAAGTGCCAGTAGAGCGAGGGCTGCTCGACACCCAGTCGCTTCGCCAGCCGCCGGGTACTGACGGCATCCAGTCCGACTTCGTCGAGCAGGCCGAGCGCCTCGGCGACGACGGTCTCGCGGTTCATCTTCGTCACGTTGACAATCTATCGCCGATAGATGAGCCTGACGAAGAACCATTCACCGATAGATTTTGGGGGTAGCGGCCATGACGACGATGACCGTGGAACGGGGATCGGGAGGACGGGCCCTGCGGGTCCTCGTCGCCGGCGGCGGGATCGCGGGGCAGGCGCTGGCCTACTGGCTCGCCCGGGGCGGCCACCGGGTGACCGTCGTCGAACGCTTCCCGGCCCTGCGGGCCACCGGGGCCCAGGTGGACCTGCGCGGCCAGGGCATCGAGGCGATCGAGCGCATGGGGCTCCTCGACGCGGTCCGCGCCGAGCTCGTGGACGAGCCGGGGGTCGCCTTCGTGGACTCCCGGGGCAGGGCGAGGGCGACGATCATGGCCAACACCTCCGGCCGGGGCCGGCAGACCCTGACGTCCGAGTACGAGATCATGCGCGGCGACCTGGTGCGCATCCTCGCCGACGCGACGAAGGACGATGTGAGTCAGGTGTTCGGCCTGAGCGTGGAGGGCTTCGAGCAGGACGAACACAGGGTCGTCGCGAGCTTCTCCGACGGATCGACCGGGGAGTTCGACCTCCTGGTCGGCGCGGACGGGCAGGGCTCGCGCATCCGGCGGGCGATCCTCCCGGAGGGCACCGACCCGTACTGGCGGGTGGGCATCCACATGGCCTACTGGTTCGTCCCGCGCACCGCGTCCGACGGCGACATCCGGGACACCTACATGGTCCCGGGCGGTCGCCAGATCATGCGGCGCAGCCACAACCCGGCCGAGACGCAGGTGTACTTCGTGCTGCGGGAGCAGTCCGAGGAGGCCTCGGCGGTCCACCGGGAGCCCGTCGAGCGCCGGCGGGAGTTCTGGGCCGGCAGATTCCGCGACGCGGGCTGGCAGACGGAACGCTTCGTCGCGGGCATGGAGGAGAGCCCCTTCTTCTACTCCCAGGAGATCCTCCAGGTACGCACCGGCACCTGGTCCGAGGGCCGCGTGGTGCTGGCCGGCGACGCCGCGCACTGCGCCTCCCCCTACAGCGGCATGGGCGTCTCGGGCGGTCTGGTCGGCGCCTACGTCCTGGCCGGCGAGATCAACCGGCATCCGGACGACCTGCCGACCGCGCTGGCGAACTACGACACCGTGCTGCGGCCCTTCGTGGACGAGATCCAGGCCGAGGTGAACCCGCGCCTCCTGCGCGTCGGCATGCCGACGTCCCGGTGGGCGATCGACGCCTTCCGGTCCGCCACCGCGCTGGCCTGCAGACTGCACGTCCCCGACCTGGTCGCCCGCTGGTCGAAGGGGGACCGCGGCGGCGGCTGGCGACTCCCGGAGCACCCTGTGCCGCCGAGCGCTGCCGCGGCGGCGGGCGCCCGGGAGCCCGACGGCCGGTAGGGGCCGCACGGATCACGCCGTACCGGGGGCCAGGAACGGGTCGGCAACCGGCCGACGAAGGCCCCTCCCCGGGAGTCGTCCCCCGGTGGACGGAACCAGCGTGGCGGCGGGCCCGGTCCACGTCCTGACGCACGGGGAATCTGCGGCCCTCACCAGGGCTTCGGCCACTCTGCGGGCCAGATCGTCCCGCTCGGCGATCTCCGCCCCTCGCTCGCCCCGCCGATGCCGGCCTCCCCCGTCCACGGCATCGCGCGTTCCCCGGTCTGGTCCTGCGCGCGTCACCGGCTACCGCGGATCGGGCCCCCCGTGCCCCGTACCACCGTCGCCGGAATCGCGCGTACCGCCGGAGCCGTCCGTACCGTCCGTCCCGCGCGGACCGTCCGCGCGCCGGCCGGCGCCCCTGTGCGGACCGTGCCCCCGCGTCAGGCGGCGTACCCGGGACCAGACGGGTTCCGCGCGCTGGCGGCTGCTGCCGCCACCCACCCGGGGATCGTCGGTCACCGCGTACCGCTTCACGTACGCGCCGAGGAACGCCTGGAGCGTGGCCACCGCCGGGATCGCGATCAGCGCGCCGACCGCGCCGAGCAGGGCCGTACCGGCGATCACCGATCCGAAGGCCACCGCGGGGTGGATGTCGACGGTCTTCGACGTCAGCTTGGGCTGCAGTACGTAGTTCTCGAACTGCTGGTAGATCACGACGAAGCCGAGCACCCACAGCGCGTACCAGGGGTCGACGGTGAAGGCGATCAGCATCGGCAGGGCGCCCGCGAGGTACGTGCCGATGGTCGGGATGAACTGGGAGACCAGGCCGACCCAGACGGCCAGCGCCGGTGCGTAGGGCACCCCGAGCACGACGAGCAGGATGTAGTGCGCGATGCCGGAGATGAGCGCCATCAGACCGCGCGAGTAGAGGTACCCGCCGGTCTTGTCGACCGCGATCTCCCAGGCCCTCAGCACCTCGGCCTGGCGCGAGGGCGGCAGTACGGAGCAGAGCGCGCGGCGCAGCCGGGGCCCGTCGGCGGCGAAGTAGAAGGAGAACAGGAAGATCGTCAGCAGCCGGAACAGGCCCCCGAGCACGGTGGTGGAGACGTCGAGCACCCCGGTGGCACTGTTCTGCACGTACTTCTGGAGCCAGTCCGAGTGCAGCAGGCTGTCCTGGACGTCGACCCGGGAGAGTTCCGTGTGGAACGTCTGGTTGACCCACTTGATCACCGAATCGAGGTACTTCGGGAACTCGTCGAACATGTCCACGATCTGCCCGGCGAGCATCGAGCCCAGCAGGACGATGAACCCGATGCTCAGGATGAACACGACGGTGAAGACGAGGAAGGTCGCCAGGCCCCGCCGCATGCCCCGTGCGGCCATGCGGCCGACCGCGGGCTCTATGGCCAGCGCGAGGAAGAAGGCGATGAGGATGTTGACCAGCAGGCCGATGAGCTGGTCGAACGCCCAGCTGCCGAGGCGGAAGCAGGCGTAGAGCGCCAGCGCCATGACCACGGCCCGCGGCAGCCACTGGGGCATGCGCGCGGGTCCGCCGTCCACCGGGGGCTCCGGCGGTACGGCCGGGGGAACGGGAGGCACGGCGGATTGCCGCGGGTTCTGCACGGTCTCGTCTGTCGGGGCCACGCCCACCAGTCTCGCCTACGGGTGGGACACCGCTGTCCCCGGGCGTCCCCGACGCTCCCCACCGAAGAGGCGCGACCGGCCGGAACCGCCGGCCCGGAGAGACCGAGGCCCGGTGGGAAGGCCGGCGCCCGGTGGCCCCGCGCCGCTCGGCGGGAATGCCCCGCGCCGCTCGGCGGGAATGCCCGGCGCCGCTCGGCGCGGACGATCAGCGCCGCTCGGCGGGGATGCTCATCGCCGTGCAGACGGCACGCCAGACGTCCTTCGTCTCCCACCCCGCGTCGAGCGCCTGATGGACCGTGAGACCGCCCAGCTCGGCCATCACGTGGTCACGCGCGAAGGAGTCCGCGTATCCGGCGCCGAAGTGCTCGGCCATCCGCTCCCAGAAAATCGTCAACCGCATGACCCCAGTATCCCGCTCCTGGGGGTGCGCTCCGGACACCGCAGGCCGCTCCCGGCGCTTTCCGCTCTACGGTCGGTCCATGCCCGGAACCTCAGCACGTCCCCTCGCCCGCGCCGAGGAGTTCATCTGGCTCACGGCCCGAGTACTCGAACAACGGAGGTTCGCCCACGACTTCCTCGACGGAGACGCAAACGCGGTCGAGACCGCGCTCGCCGCCTATCTCAACGAGGACGGCGGCTACGGCCACGCCCTCGAACCCGATCTGCGCGGCCCGGTGAGCCAGCCCTTGCACACCGCGCACGCGCTGAGCGTCCTGGACTCCGTCGGCCGCTGTCACGGGCCCCGGGTGGACCGGATCTGCCGCTATCTGACCGCGGTCTCCACCACGGAAGGGGCGCTCCCCGCGCTCCACCCCTCCCAGCGCGGATACCCGGCCGCGCCCTTCATCCCGATCGTCGACGATCCACCCGCCGCGTTGCTGGCCACCGGACCGGTCGTCGGCCTGCTGCACCGCAACCGGGTCTGGCACGCGTGGCTGTTCCGCGCGACGGACTTCTGCTGGTCCGCCGTGGAGTCGCTGACCCTCTCGCATCCGTACGAGATCGAGGCGGCGGTCGCGTTCCTGGACGGCGCTCCGGACCGTGAGCGGGCGCGCGCCGCGGCCCGGCGGCTGGGCCGGCTGGTGCGGGAGCAGCGCCTCGCGGTGCTGGACCCCCGGCGGCGCGAGGAGTACCCCCTGGCGCCCGGATACGCACCGGGTGAGTACCACTTCCCGTACGACTACGCCCGTACGCCCGCCTCGCTGGCGTACGGGTGGTTCACCGAGGAGGAGCTGTCCCTCTCGCTGGACCACCTCGCGGCCGAGCAACGGGAGGACGGCGGCTGGCCTCTCACCTGGCGGCGGTGGGCACCCGGTACGGCTCTGGAGGGGCGCCCGCTCGTCACCCTGCGCGCCCTCCACATCCTGCGGGCACACGGCCGTGACCTGGGGTGACCGGGTCGCGCCTCGGAGGACCACCCGCGGCCGGCCCGCTACCCGAGGGCCCGCGCCCCGGCGGTGACGACGACCGCGGCGGCCACGACGACCAGGAACGGGGCGCGCAGCACCAGGGCGAGCGCCGCCGCCGCGAGTCCGGCCGCGCGGGCGTCGAGGACGAGACGGACGCCGTCGCCGAACGTCTGCTGCGCGGTGAGCGCGGCGAGCAGCGCCACCGGGAGCAGGGCGGCCAGCCGCTGGACGAGCGGCCGTTCCAGGACGTCGGCGGGCACCAGGAGCCCGAGGAGTTTGGAGAGGTAGCAGCCGGCCGCGGTCAGCGCGACGGCGATCCAGACGTTCATCGGTCCGCTCCCGGGGTGGGGGTGGCGTCCGCGTCCGTGGGGCCTCGCCCCGCGCGCCCCTTGAGGAAGAGTACGAGGGGGGCGGAGAGCCCGGCGAGCAGGACCGGGACCCCGGCGGGCAGGACGGGCAGCAGGCCGAGGGCGAGGACGACGGCGAGCGCCGCCGTGACGCGTTCCGTGGTGCTGGTGAGCATGGGCGCGAGCAGTGCCAGGAACACGGCCGGTCCGGCGGCGTCCAGCCCCCAGGCGTCCGTGTCGCCGAGCCGCTCCGCGCCGAGTGCCCCCGCGAGCGTGGTGAGGTTCCAGAGGACGTAGAGCGAGACACCGGTGACGGTGAATCCCAGACGGGCGGCCCGGCGGTCGGGCTGGGCCAGGGTGACCGCGGTGGTCTCGTCGATCACCCAGTGCGCGGCGAGCGGGCGCAGGGCGCGGGGCAGGGCGAGCAGCTGGGAGAGGCGAAGCCCGTAGAACGCGTTGCGGACGCCGAGGAAGAAGGCCCCGGCCGCCGCGGTGTACGGGTTGCCGCCCGCCGCGAGTGCCCCGACCAGGGCGAACTGCGAGGCCCCGGTGAACACCAGGAGGCTGAGCGCGCAGGTCTGGAGCAGGGTGAGTCCGGAGCCGGCGGAGGTGACGCCGAAGGCGAATCCGGAGAGCCCGACGGCCACGCCGACGCCGAGCGCGTCCCGGACGACGGCAGCGTCGGTCGTCCTCGCGCCGGGGCTGTCGGCCATGCCCGAGGGGCCGGTTTTGCCGGGCGGGCCGGCGGTGGGGAGGGGTGTCGTCTGTTCTGCCACGTCCGCGAATCTACGGCCGGGTCCGGGTCCCGGTCTTGTACGTTCTTGCGCGTTCGCGCTGGTAGGCGCCGGGCGGCACGCCCACGATCCGGGTGAAGTGCCGGTTCAGATGGGGCTGGTCGGTGAAGCCCACCGCGGTGGCGGCTTCGGCGGGGGCCACCCCCGCGTCGAGCAGCTCGCGCGCCCGCCGCACCCGGGCGTTGGTGAGCCAGGCGTGCGGGGGCATTCCGTACCGCTTCTTGAAGGCGCGCAGCAGCGCGAAGGGACTGGCGCCGACCTCCGCCGCGAGCGCCTCCAGCGTGGGCGGCGCGGTGAGGCGGTCCTCCAGGACGGCCCGGGCCAGGCCTGCCGCGCGGGCACCTGCGTCGAGCGTGGGGGCGGGCGACAGCAGGCCCCCGTGGCGGCCGAGCAGACGGGCGAGCACGACCCGCAGCAGGGTGTCCGCCGCGAGGGCGTTGCCCTGTTCGGCGGCCCGGTGCACCTCGTGGATCAGCCGGCCCGCCTCGGGATCGGCCGTGCAGGGGGTGTCGAAACCGACCGTGCCCCGCAGGTTCGTGACCTCGGCCGCCACCGAGTCCACGGCCCGGGTGGACGGGTAGAGGGTGGCGTACGCCCAGCCCTCCGGGACCCCGGCGCGGGCGGTGTGCGGCACCTCGGGGTTGATCATCACCACGGTGCCGGGCCCGGCGTGCAAGGTGCCGCCGGGCAGCCCGACGTCCTCCATGCCCCGGTTGACCGCCCCGAGGACGTACCCCTCGTGGCTGTGGCGGGGGAAGGTGTGGCGGACGTAGTGGGCCCGGAGCAGGTCGAGGCCGGGCAGGGCGGCGTACTGCCAGTGCCGCGCCCACTCCCTCGTCGCTCCTGCACCCTCCGAGCCTGCCGCCATGCCGGCATTCTCGCAGGTCCGCCCGTGTTCACCGGCCGATGTCAGTGGCCGGGTGCACGATGGTGGGCATGGTCGGCTCTGCCCTTGATTCGTTCTCGCCCGCGACCCGCAGCTGGTTCACGGGTGCCTTCCGCGCGCCCACGGCCGCGCAGGAGGGCGCCTGGACCGCGATCGCGGAGGGATCGGACGTGCTGGTCGTCGCGCCGACCGGCTCCGGCAAGACCCTGGCGGCCTTTCTGGCCTCCCTCGACCAGCTCGCCTCCGTACCGCCTCCCGCCGAGGCGAGGAAACGCTGCCGGGTGCTGTACATCTCCCCGCTGAAGGCACTCGCCGTCGACGTGGAGCGCAACCTCCGCTCACCGCTGACCGGCATCCGCCAGGAATCCGTGCGGCTGGGGCTGCCGGAGCCGGACGTCCGGGTGGGCATCCGGTCCGGCGACACGCCTCCGGCCGAGCGCCGGAGCATGGTGACGAAACCGCCGGACATCCTCATCACCACCCCCGAGTCCCTCTTCCTGATGCTGACGTCCTCGGCGCGGGACGCCCTCGCCGGGGTGGAGACGGTGATCCTGGACGAGGTGCACGCCGTCGCCGGCACGAAGCGCGGCGCCCACCTCGCGCTGAGCCTGGAGCGGCTCGACGAGCTGCTGCCGCGCCCCGCCCGCAGGATCGGGCTGTCGGCCACGGTCCGTCCCGTCGACGAGGTGGCGCGGTTCCTGTCGCCGCAGCGCCGGGTCGAGATCGTGCAGCCCGCCTCGGCCAAGGAGTTCGACCTCTCCGTCGTCGTCCCCGTGGAGGACCTGGGGGAGCTGGGCGGCTCACCGGCCCCCGACAGCGGAGACGGCCAGAGCGACAAGCCGTCGATCTGGCCGCAGGTGGAGGAGCGGATCGCCGATCTCGTCCAGGCGCACCGCTCGACCATCGTCTTCGCCAACTCCCGCCGCCTCGCCGAGCGGCTCTGCAACCGGCTCAACGAGATCGCGTACGAACGCGCGACCGGCGAGACCATGCCGGAGGCCCACTCCCCCGCCGAGCTCATGGCCCAGTCGGGCGGGGCGAAGGGCGCTCCGGCGCTGCTGGCCCGCGCCCACCACGGCTCGGTCTCCAAGGAGCAGCGGGCCCAGGTGGAGGAGGACCTGAAGGCGGGCCGGCTGCCCGCCGTCGTCGCCACCTCCAGCCTGGAGCTCGGTATCGACATGGGCGCCGTGGACCTGGTGATCCAGGTCGAGTCCCCGCCCTCGGTGGCCTCCGGCCTCCAGCGGGTGGGCCGGGCGGGCCATCAGGTGGGGGCCGTGTCGACGGGCGTGGTCTTCCCGAAGTACCGGGGCGACCTCGTGCAGGCGGCCGTGGTCACCGAGCGGATGCGCGAGGGGGCCATCGAGGCGCTGCGTGTCCCGTCGAACCCGCTGGACGTGCTGGCGCAGCAGCTGGTGGCCATCGTGGCGCTGGACGTCCGGCAGGCGGACGACCTGCTGGCCCTGGTCCGCCGCGCCGCGCCCTTCGCCTCGCTGCCCGAGTCGGCGTTCACGGCCGTGCTCGACATGCTGGCGGGCCGTTACCCCTCCGACGCCTTCGCGGAGCTGCGCCCGCGCGTGGTCTGGGACCGGGTCGCGGGCACGGTGACCGGGCGGCCCGGGGCGCAGCGGCTCGCCGTCACCTCCGGCGGCACGATCCCGGACCGGGGCCTGTTCGGCGTCTTCCTCGCCGGCTCGGACCCCAAGAAGGGCGGCGGCCGGGTCGGCGAGCTGGACGAGGAGATGGTGTACGAGTCCCGGGTCGGGGACGTCTTCACGCTCGGCACCACGTCCTGGCGGATCGAGGACATCACCAGGGACCGGGTGCTGGTCTCGCCCGCCCCGGGGGTGCCGGGACGGCTGCCGTTCTGGAAGGGCGACCAGCTGGGGCGCCCGTTGGAGCTGGGCCGCGCGCTGGGCGCGTTCCTCCGGGAGCTGGGTGGGCTGTCCGAGGAGGACGCCCGGCTCCGGCTGCTCACCGCGGGGCTGGACGCCTGGGCGGCCGGCAACATCCTCTCCTACCTCGACGAGCAGCGGCGGGCCTGCGGCCACGTCCCGGACGATCGGACGATCCTCGTCGAACGCTTCCGGGACGAGCTCGGCGACTGGCGGGTCGTGGTGCACTCCCCGTTCGGCGCGCAGGTGCACGCCCCGTGGGCGCTCGCCCTCTCCGCCCGCCTGGCCGAGCGGTACGGCATGGACGCGCAGGTCATGCACGCCGACGACGGCATCGTGCTGCGACTGCCGGACGCGGACCTGATGAGCCTCGACCTGCTCGACTTCGACGCGCCCGGCGATTCCGGCGGCTCCGGCGGCTCCGGCGACGGAAGCGGCACGGCCACCGACCGAGGGCTCATGCTCCCGGACGCCGCCTACGACAGCGGCCAGGCGCCGGTGGGCGCCGCCGACGTGGTCTTCGACAAGGGCGAGATCCAGGGCATCGTCACCGATCAGGTGGGCGGCTCCGCTCTGTTCGCCTCGCGTTTCCGGGAGTGCGCGGCGCGGGCGCTGCTGCTGCCCCGGCGCAGCCCCGGCAAGCGCACCCCGCTCTGGCAGCAGCGTCAGCGCGCCGCCCAGCTGCTCCAGGTGGCCTCCGAGTTCGGGTCGTTCCCGATCGTTCTGGAAGCGGTCCGCGAATGCCTCCAGGACGTGTTCGACGTACCCGGGCTCACCGAGCTCATGGGAGACCTCGAAGCGCGCCGCATCCGGCTGGTGGAGGTCACCACCACCGAGCCCTCGCCGTTCGCCCGCTCCCTGCTCTTCGGTTACGTCGCGCAGTTCCTGTACGAGGGCGACTCCCCGCTCGCCGAGCGGCGTGCCGCCGCGCTCTCGCTCGACTCTCACCTGCTGGCGGAGCTGCTCGGCCAGGCGGAACTGCGCGAGCTGCTCGACGCCGACGTGCTGACCGAGCTGGAGCGGGAGCTCCAGTGGCTGACCGAGGAGCGGCGGATCAAGGACGCCGAGGGCGTCGCGGACCTGCTGCGGGTCCTCGGCCCGCTCACCCCGGCGGAGCTGGCGGAGCGCGGCGCGGAGCCGTCCTGGGCCCCCGAGCTGGAGACGGCCCGCCGGGCCCTGCGCGTCCGGATCGCGGGCGCCGACCACTGGGCCGCCGTGGAGGACGCGGGGCGGCTGCGCGACGCGCTGGGCACCGCCCTGCCGGTCGGCGTGCCCGAAGCGTTCACCGAGCCGGTGAAGGATCCGCTGGGCGACCTCCTCGCCCGGTACGCCCGCACGCACGGCCCGTTCACCTCGGCGCGGGCGGCCGAGCGCTTCGGGCTCGGTCCGGCGGTGACGGAGGGCGCCCTGCAACGGCTGTCCGCCTCGGGGCGGGTCGTGCTGGGCGAGTTCCATCCGGCGGGCATCGGGCAGGAGTGGTGCGACGCCACCGTGCTGCGCCGGCTGCGGCGCCGCTCCCTCGCGGCGCTCCGCCACGAGCTGGAGCCTGTGCCGCCCGCCGCGCTGGCGACCTTCCTGCCCCAGTGGCAGCACCTCGACGGCCACGGGCTGCGGGGCATCGACGGGCTGGCCCGTGCCGTCGAGCAGTTGCAGAGCGCACCGGTGCCCGCCTCCGCGCTGGAGCGGCTGATCCTGCCGGGCCGGGTCGCCGGATACACCCCGGCGATGCTGGACGAGCTGACCACGACCGGCGAGGTCGTCTGGGCCGGGGCGGGCGCCCTCCCCGGCAAGGACGGCTGGCTCGCCCTCTATCCGGCGGACAACGCCCCGCTGCTGCTGCCGCCTCCCCATCCGCTGGAGCTGACCGCGCTGCACGAGTCGGTGCTGACCGCGCTCCGGGGCGGGTACGGCCTCTTCTTCCGCCAGATCGCCGATCAGGTCCGGGCCACCACGCATCCGGCCGCCTCGGAGACGCAGCTGGCCGACGCGCTCTGGGACCTCGCCTGGTCGGGGCGGCTCACCAACGACACGCTGGCGCCGCTGCGCTCGCTCCTCGGTTCGGGGCGTACGGCCGGGGCGACGGCGCACCGGGCCCGGCGTTCGGTGCCGCGCGGCCGGTACGGCTCGCTCACCGCCTCCGCCCGCCCGGCCTCCCGGACGGGCCCGCCCACGGTCTCCGGCCGGTGGGCGCTGCTGCCCGAGAGTGAACCCGAGCCCACCCACCGCGCCCACGCGCTGGCCCGCACCCTGCTGGACCGGCACGGCGTGGTCACCCGGGGCGCGGTGCAGGCGGAGGGGGTGGAGGGCGGTTTCTCGGCGACCTACCGCATCCTCGCCGCATTCGAGGACAACGGGCAGGCGAGGCGGGGGTACGTCGTCGAAGGGCTCGGGGCCGCGCAGTTCGCGATGGACGGTGCGGTGGACCGGCTGCGGGCGGCGTCGACCGCCCGGGACCGCCGGGACCCGGGCGGTGTTCCGCGCGCCGTGGTGCTGGCGGCGGCCGACCCGGCCAACGCCTACGGCGCGGCGCTGCCCTGGCCCGAGTCCCCGGACGGCGCCGGTCACAAGCCGGGCCGCAAGGCGGGCGCCCTGGTGGTCCTGGTCGACGGGGAGCTGACGCTGTACATGGAGCGTGGCGGCAAGTCGTTGCTGGCCTGGCCCTCCGACCCCGACGCCCCCGCGCTCCGTGCCGCGGCCGAGGCGCTCGCGGCGGCGGCGAAGGCCGGCGCGCTCGGCACGGTCACCGTGGAGCGCACGAACGGCGCGTCCTCGCTGACCTCACCGGTGGGCCGCGTACTGGAGGCCGCGGGCTTCCTGGCCACCCCGAAGGGGATGCGGCTGCGCGCCTGACGCGGTGGTCCACGCCAGCGAGCCCCGTTCCCCGCGCACCGTCGCGCGTCCCCGCGAGCCCCGTTCCCCGCGAGCCGCGCACCGTCGCGCGTCCCCGCGAGCCCCGTTCCCCGCGCACCGTCGCGCGTCACCACGAGCCGCGCACCCTCGCGCGTCCCCGCGAGCCCCGCACCGCCGCGCGTCCCCTCCCCTCCCCTCCCCTCCCCTCCCCTCCGGCCGATGCGCGCCGCCACGTCCCGCGCCCGGGCGCCGGCGGGGGATTGCCGCATGATGGAGGCATGCCCGAAGGAGACACCGTCGCGCGGACGGCGAAGCATCTGCACGCCGCTCTCGCCGGAAGGGTGCTCACCCACGCCGATCTGCGGGTGCCCCGATTCGCCACCGCCGACCTGACCGGCCGTACCGTCCTCGATGTGACCCCGAGGGGCAAGCACCTCCTCACCCGGCTGGAGGGCGGTCTCACGCTCCACAGCCATCTGCGGATGGACGGCGCCTGGCGGATCTTCGCCCCCGGGGAGCGGTGGCGCGGCGGTCCGGCGTACGAGATCCGGGCCGTCCTCGGCAACACCGACCACACCGCGGTGGGCTACCGCCTGCCGGTACTCGAGCTCCTGCGCACACCGGACGAGGAGAAGGTGGTCGGGCATCTGGGCCCCGACCTGCTCGGGCCCGACTGGGACGCGGACAGGGCTCTGACGAATCTGCTGGCCGACCCGGGCCGCCCGCTCGGCGAGGCACTGCTCGACCAGCGCAATCTGGCCGGGATCGGCAACGTCTACAAGTGCGAGCTCTGCTTCCTGGCCCGCGTCACCCCCTGGCTCCCGGTGGGCGAACTGCCGGAGTCTCTCCTCCCTCGGCTGGTGGGCGCCGCCGCGCGGCTGCTGGACGCGAACCGCGACCGCTCCACCCGCACGACCACGGGCCGGGTCGCGGCCCTCAGCCGCACCCGTGAACCGGTGTACGTCTACGGGCGCTCGGGTCGCCCCTGTCTGCGCTGCCGCACCCCCGTCCGCAAGGCGGACCAGGCCGACCGCCCCACGTACTGGTGTCCCCACTGCCAGTCGGGCCCCGCCCCGCGCTGACCGCCCGGCCCCGGTCCGCCCCCGGTCAGCGAGCGGCTCTCAGCGGTCGGGCCGTCTCCCCGGAAGCCGTCGAAACCGTCGCAGCCCTCGGAACCGCCAAAGCCGCGTGCCCGGCCGTCCCCCGCTCCGTACGCCCCGCCTCCCCCGTCGGCGCACGTACCGGAGGAACGGCCGGCCGGATATGGACTCGTCGTACGGGGAAGTCCTGCCGCTCGTGCCGGCCGCCGTCACGTGGACCGGCAGCAGGCTCAGCCCCCAGCCGCCGGCCGCCACCGCGCCCTCCAGGGTCCCGGCCTGTCCCGGGACGAGGACGAGCCGCAGCACGGCCCACCACCACAGTCCGCCGCACATCAGGAGCCCGGCGGACATCAGGGCCGGCCGCACCCGTCTCGGTATCACTGCGGCCTCCTCCGGCCGATGCCCGGCCCGCCGGATCGCGGCGCGGGCGGGCCCGCCTGTCTTGTCCGGCAGTCTCCCCCGGGACGGGCCGCACTGCATCCAGAGACGGGCCCGGCCCCCACCACACCCGTACGGGCGGTGCCGGGTCCGAGCCTGCGGGCTGCGGGGGACGCCTCCACGGCGGACGTACCCACACCCGCACGGGCGGGGCCCCCGGGCCGGCCTTCACCGGACAGCCCGCATCCCGTCGGTACGCCACATGCGTTGTCCCCCCGGTGTGCGCCGGGCCACCATGGCGGGATGCCACCCCTGCCTCTGCTCGCACGCACGTCCGCCTTCCGTGCCGCCTTCGCCCGTCGCCAGGCTGTCGAGACCGTCGAACTGCCGGGCGCCTTCGCCGTCCGCGACCCGGAGTTCCCGCTTTCCCAGGAGCACAACCAACTGATCGTCGACGCACCGGACGCCGATCCCGCGGCCTTGGCCGGTTCGGCCGCCCAGAGCCTCGGGCAGCGCGAGCACTACCGGATCACGGTGGTGGACGGGCCCCTGGGCGAGCGCGCCACCCCTGCGCTCACGGCTGCCGGGTTCAGCCGTGACTCCGCCGTGGTGCTGGCACGGCAGACCGCCGGCTGCACGCTGCCCGGCGCCGCGGCCCGCCCGGCCGCACTGGCCGGCATACGGGAAGCGGTGTTCCGGCAGCAGTCGAGCTGGTTCCAGGACGAAGAGCTGGTCCGGCAGCTCACCGATCGCCGTGCGGCCCGGCTGCGTGGTGCCGAGGAGGTGCTCTTCCTGGCCGCCAGAACGCCGGAGGGACACGTCGCCGCCTGGTGCGACCTGTATCTCGACCGGGCCGCCGGGCTGGCCCAGCTGGAGGACCTGGTGACCGCCGAGCCTTACCGCGGCCAGGGCCACGGCGACACCCTTCTCGCCACTGGTCTGGCGCTGGCCGCCGCCGCCGGAATCCCCCAGCTCTTCCTGCTCGCGGAGGCCTCCGACTGGCCGCGGAACTGGTACGCCCGGCGCGGCTTCACCGAGATCGGCCGCAGCCATTCCTTCCTCGGCGGGTCGTGCGCCACGGGTGGATGACACCCCCGTAACGCATGCGTGTACGCCCGTCGGCCCCGCTTTGGAGTGTGATCCAGAGGCGGGGCCGACGGGCGTACGGAAGTCTGGGGGCGGGCGGCGCTCCACGCGCGCCGGAGTCCGGGAGCCGCGCGGCTCACGCACCTCCCGGGCCGGCAGGCTCAGGCACTCTCCGCCTGGAACATCCAGGCGTGCTTTTCGAGGTCGGCGGCCACGGCGATCAGGATGTCCTGGCTCACCGGGTCCGGGTCGGCGGTCACGTCGATGCGCTCACGCATCCGGCCGATCACGATCTCCAGCGCGTCCACCAGGACCTTCACGGCGTCGACGTCCTTGATCCAGCCGTCCGGCACGACATCGATGGCGGTCGTCCGGGCGATGGTCGCGGACCGTCCGTCCGGGTTGACGCCGACGGCCGAGGCTCGCTCGGCCACCGTGTCGGAGTGCTGGCGCGCGGTGTCCACGACCTCGTCGAGCTGGAGGTGCACGGAGCGGAAGCGCGGGCCGACAACATTCCAGTGGACCTGCTTCGCGGCCAGTGAGAGGTCGACCAGGTCGACCAGGGCACCCTGGAGCGCCTCGCCCACCGTCTGGAGGTCGGCATCGGAAAGCGGGCTCTTCACGACAGACATGCACTCTCTCCGTTCTGTCGGCGTCCGGGGCGGCCCCCCTGGGCCTCTCCCGTCGCACCGGCGGTTGCGTCGGCTGGTTCGGCAGCCGCTGTCAGCACGCCATCCACGATGGCACATAAGCCGACAAAGCGACCATCCGCAGCCTCGCTCTCCGTGTGCCCCGTGAACCGCCGCGCACACCCCCGCGATGCGCGGGAGGAGCGCACGCACGACGGAACCCCGGCCCGCCCCCCAGAGGGGGCCGACCGGGGTTCACTGTCACACCGGACCGTGCGGGTCAGGCAGCGACGACCTCCACCGCTTCCGCGGGCGCCTTGATCGTCACCCGACCCGCTGGCACACCCGCCACCGATGCCACGGAGACGGAGTTGAGCATGGGGCGAACCGGCACGTGGACCGGATCACTGGCTGCCGCCGACGCGGCGAGTTCGGCGAGTGACAGCTCATCGCTCACTTCACGCATGAGCTCGGACATCCGTACGTCAAGCGCGTCGCAAATCGCGGAGAGCAGCTCGGAGGATGCCTCCTTCTGCCCCCGCTCCACCTCGGAGAGATAGCCGAGCGAGACCCGGGCGGACGAGGAGACTTCGCGCAGAGTACGGCCTTGGCGCTGGCGCTGCCGACGCAGCACGTCACCCAGCAGGCGACGGAGCAGAATCATCGGTGGCTCCCTCCTCGGACCGCGTAGCCGCATCCTTCACGCCCCACCGTACCGCTTAGCGCTGCGGCCGTGCGGGGAGCGATGTCGTGTTCTCTCAGGGCTGCAAACATCAATTCCCCCCGTTCTGTTCCGTATCCTGTGCCCCCGCATTTTCTGCGAGTTCGCCGGAGAGCAGCTCAAGGACGTGAAGCACGCTCTCTCTACGGATGTCCGTACGCTCGCCGTTCAACCGCAGTGCCGCGACTTTACCGACCCCGAGCGGCCCCGCGACCGCGACGAAGACGGTGCCCACCGGCTGACCGTCCTGGGGTTCAGGGCCGGCGACCCCGGTGGTGGAGATCCCCCAGTCGGCGCCGAGCGCCGACCGCACACCGGCTGCCATACCGCGCGCGACCTCGGCGTCCACCGCTCCGCGCTCCGCAAGCAGTGTCCGGTCGACTCCCAGCAGCTCGTGCTTCAGCGGGGTCGCGTAGGCCGTCACCGACCCCCGGAAGGAGCGCGAGGCTCCCGGCACGGCGGTGAGTTCCGCCGCGACCAGGCCACCGGTCAGCGACTCGGCCACCGCGAGGGTCTCCCCCCGCTCCGCGAGATGCCGCAGTACCCGGGCCGCGACGGTCACCTCTCGGCCTCCGCGGGGTCGCCCACCACGGCTCCGGGGGGCGTCTCGCTCCCGGCCACCGCCGCCGGCGCGACGTCCGGCAGGGCCTCACCGCCGGAGTTCCCCGTGAGCACGGGCGCCCCGGGGGCCGAGGAGGTCCCGGTGACGGCCATGGGCGCGACCGCGGCCGCGTCCGCGTCGGGGTCCAGCGCCAGGGCGACCGCTTCCACCGCCGCGACCCGCTCGGCGGCGAGCCCCTTGCGGCGCGCCACGACCGCTTGGCGTACGTAGTCGAGCCCGGTCACCACCGTCAGCACGACGGCGAGCATCATCACCCAGAAGCGGAGGGTGGCCAGAGGGCCTGTGAGCGCCAGGACGTACATCCCGACGGCCGTTCCCTGGGCCAACGTCTTCAACTTTCCGCCCCGGCTCGCCGGGATCACCGCGTGCCGGATCACCCAGAACCGCATGAGGGTGATGCCGAGCTCACGGAAGAGGATCACCCCGGTGATCCACCACGGCAGGTCGCCCAGCCACGACAGGGCGATCAGCGCGGCCCCCATGATCGCCTTGTCGGCGATGGGGTCGGCGATCTTCCCGAAGTCGGTGACCAGGTTGTACGTCCGCGCGAGATGGCCGTCGAACAGGTCGGTGATCATCGCGATGGCGAAGGCCGCCCACGCGACGGACCGCCAGGCGGGGTCGTACCCGCCGTCCGCCAGCAGCAGCATCACGAAGCCGGGCACCAGGAGCAGCCGGATCATGGTGAGGATGTTGGCGATGTTCCACAGGCTGGCCTGGTTCACGGCCGCGGTGCCCAGCTTGCCGCCGCGGACCGGCGTCGCGCCGGAGCCGCCCGTCGCGGATGCCGGGGCTCCCGTCATCTGGCCGCCTCCGAGAGTGTGAGATGTTCGGCCACCAGGTCGACTCCCTCGGTGCCCACTGCCTTCGCCTCGACCATAAGGCCGGGGACGAGCCCTTCGCGTGTGGTGAAGACCACCTGGCCGTCCGTTTCGGGTGCCTGGTGCGCGGCGCGGCCGATCGCGACCGGACCGTCCTCCTCGGATTCCACGGACTCCACCAGCACCTGCAGGGTCTCGCCGACCCGCTCCTCGGCGCGCTGGGAGGTGAGCTCCTCGGCGAGCTGGGAGATGTGGGCGAGGCGCTCGGCGATGGTGTCGGCGTCCAGCTTGTTCTCGTAACCGACCGCTTCGGTGCCCTCTTCGTCGGAGTATCCGAAGACGCCGATGGCGTCGAGCCGGGCACCGGTGAGGAACCGCTCCAGCTCGGCGAGGTCGGCCTCGGTCTCGCCGGGGAAGCCGACGATGAAGTTGGACCGGGCGCCGGCCTGCGGGGCCTTGGAGCGGATGGTGTCCAGGAGTTCCAGGAAGCGGTCGGTGTCGCCGAAGCGGCGCATCGCGCGCAGCACGCCGGGGGCGGAGTGCTGGAAGGACAGGTCGAAGTACGGGGCGACCTTCGGCGTCGAGGTCAGGACGTCGATCAGCCCGGGGCGCATCTCTGCGGGCTGGAGGTAGCTGACCCGGATGCGCTCGATGCCGTCGACGTCGGCGAGCTCGGGCAGCAGGGTCTCCAGCAGGCGGATGTCGCCGAGGTCCTTGCCGTACGAGGTGTTGTTCTCGGAGACCAGCATGACCTCCTTGACGCCCTGCTCGGCGAGCCAGCGGGTCTCGCCCAGCACGTCGGAGGGGCGGCGGGAGATGAAGGAGCCGCGGAAGGACGGGATGGCGCAGAAGGTGCACCGGCGGTCGCAGCCGGAGGCCAGCTTCACCGAGGCGACCGGGCTGGTGCCGAGACGGCGGCGCAGCGGGGCGCGCGGTCCGGAGACCGGGGCGACGCCGTCCGGGAGGTCGGCGGGCGCCGAGGCGATCTCCTGCGCGTGCCCGGGCAGGGCCACGGCGGCGTCCTGCCGTTCGGCGGGGCTGATCGGGAGGAGCTTGCGCCGGTCGCGTGGGGTGTGGGAGGCGTGGATGCCGCCGTTGAGGATGGTCTGGAGGCGGTCGGAGATGTCGGCGTAGTCGTCGAATCCGAGGACGCCGTCCGCCTCCGGCAGGGCCTCGGCGAGGTCCTTGCCGTAGCGCTCGGCCATGCAGCCGACCGCGACGACGGCTTGGGTCCTGCCGTGATCCTTCAGATCATTGGCTTCGAGGAGGGCATCGACGGAGTCCTTCTTGGCGGCTTCGACGAAGCCGCAGGTGTTGACGACGGCGACGTCCGCGTCGGAGGCGTCCTCGACGAGCTCCCAGCCGTCCGCTGCCAAGCGGCCTGCAAGCTCCTCCGAGTCCACCTCGTTACGGGCGCAGCCAAGCGTGACGAGGGCGACGGTACGGCGTTCGGGCATGGAATCAAGACTACTTCGTCGTAGCGGGCCCCCCGCCGCGCAGGGTTCCCCGCTACCCGGAGTCACCTTCGCGCACGCGAGGACATGAAGGCGCCCGGCGGGAAGGCGGTGCGGATCACGACGAGCCCGGCAGTGGAGCGGTGGCCGGTGCGGTGCCTGTCCCGACGAGCGCCCGGCGGGAAGGCGGAGGCCGGTGCGGAACGCGACGAGCGCCCGGCAGCGGGGCCGGGCGCTCGTCGTGATCGGGTGGGATGCCGGGTCGGGCGGTCGTACGGGAAGCGGGGCGTTCTCAGCCCGCCTCGGGGTCGCCCTTCGCGTAGGAAAGCCGCTCGACCTGTCCGGGTTCGAACTGGTCCTCGACTTTCTTGCCGTTCACGAAGAGATCGATGGATCCGGCGTTTCCGAGCACGAGGTCGACACGCTCCTCGTCCTGGAACGTCTTCGACTGGCCCTGGAGAAGGAGTCCGTCGAAGAGGATCTGCCCGCTGTGGTCCTTGGCGGAGATCCAGCTCTTGCCCTCGGTGGCGCTGAGCTTGACCGTCACCTTGTCCAGCGGAGCCGCCGCGATGGCGCTCTCCGACGGCACGGGCTTGGGGTCGGCGGGCTTGGTGGGGGTCGGTTTGGCCGTGGCCTTCTGGGGCGTGGAGCCCTCGGCCACGTGTGCGGTGCTGGTTCCCTCGTCCTCACCGTTGAAGAGGGTGAAGCCGACGAAACCGACGACGGCGACGATGGCCGCGACCATGGCCGCGGTCCAGTTGGGCCGCCGGGGTTCCGACCGGATGCGTTCCGCTTCGAAGAGCGGAGCGGCGGGCGTGGGCACAGGACGGCCGCCGTGTTCGGCGTCGTACTGCTGGACCAGCGGTTCCGGATCGATGCCGACCGCGCGGGCGACGGTACGGATGTGACCGCGCGCGTAGACGTCGCCGCCGCAGCGCGAGAAGTCCTCGTTCTCGATCGCGTGCACGATGGGAATGCGCACCCGGGTGGAGCCGCTGACTTCGTCGACCGTCAGACCTGCGGCGATTCGAGCCTGCTGAAGCACACGACCGATCGAAGGCCGGTCGTCTTCGGGGGAGTTGCCGATGGACACGGGGGCGCCTTTCGAGCGTGAGCCACCTGCTGGATGTTCAGTCTAGGGGGGGTGCGAAAGGGTCGGGCAACCGGGCGCGACGACTTGTACGCCATCGGGCCCGCCGGACAACCCCTTGGGCTGTACGGAGGGAGCGGCCACGGCCGCACCCTCCACTTGAACTTGACGTACGACCGGGCGCAACGGTTGCCCCCGCCGTCCCGGGAGGAGGATTCGCGATGCTTCCGTGCCCGTCAGGGAGCTGTTTCCCCGCGGATGAGGGCCAACACCCCGTCGAGCTCGTCGGGCTTCACCATCACGTCGCGGGCTTTCGATCCCTCGCTGGGGCCGACGATGTTCCGTGACTCCATCAGGTCCATGAGCCTTCCGGCCTTGGCGAAGCCGACCCTCAACTTGCGCTGGAGCATCGAGGTCGAGCCGAACTGTGTGGAGACGACGAGTTCCGCGGCCTGGCAGAGCAGGTCCAGGTCGTCGCCGATGTCCTCGTCGATCTCCTTCTTCTGTTTCGTCCCGGCCACCACGTCGTCCCGGAAGACGGGGGTCATCTGGTCCTTGCAGTGCTGGACGACGGCGGCCACCTCCTCCTCGGTGACGAACGCGCCCTGCATACGGGTCGGCTTGTTCGCACCCATCGGCAGGAACAGTCCGTCACCCTTTCCGATGAGCTTCTCCGCGCCCGGCTGGTCCAGGATGACCCGGCTGTCCGCCAGCGAGGAGGTCGCGAACGCCAGCCGGGAGGGCACGTTGGCCTTGATCAGCCCGGTGACGACGTCGACGGAGGGCCGCTGTGTCGCGAGCACCAGGTGGATACCGGCGGCCCTGGCCAACTGGGTGATGCGGACGATCGAGTCCTCCACGTCACGCGGCGCGACCATCATCAGGTCCGCCAGCTCGTCGACGATGACCAGCAGGTACGGGTACGGGGAGAGCTCCCGTTCGCTGCCCTCGGGCGCCTTCACCTTGCCGTCCCGCACCGCGACGTTGAAGTCGTCGATGTGCCGGAAGCCGTACGCCGCGAGGTCGTCGTAGCGCAGGTCCATCTCCCGCACCACCCACTGGAGCGCCTCGGCGGCCTTCTTCGGGTTGGTGATGATCGGTGTGATCAGGTGCGGGATGCCCTCGTACGCGGTCAGCTCGACCCGCTTGGGGTCGACGAGGACCATCCGCACGTCGTCCGGGGTGGCGCGGACCATGACCGACGTGATCAGACAGTTGATGCAGGACGACTTTCCGGACCCGGTCGCCCCCGCGACCAGCACGTGCGGCATCTGCGCGAGGTTGGCCATCTCGTAGCCGCCCTCGACGTTCTTGCCGAGCGCGACCAGCATCGGGTGATCGTCCTCGGCCGCGTCCGCGAGCCGCAGCACGTCCCCGAGGTTGACCATCTCCCGGTCGGAGTTGGGAATCTCGATACCGACCGCCGACTTGCCGGGGATCGGCGAGATGATCCGGACGTCGGGGCTGGCGACGGCGTAGGCGATGTTCTTGGTGAGTGCGGTGATCCGCTCGACCTTCACCGCGGGGCCGAGCTCCACCTCGTACCGGGTGACCGTCGGACCCCGGGTGAAGCCGGTGACGGCCGCGTCGACCTTGAACTCCGTGAAGACGTTGGTCAGCGAGGCGACGACCGCGTCGTTGGCCGCGCTCCGCGTCTTGCCGGGGCCGCCGCGCTCCAGCAGGTCCAGGGAGGGCAGCGAGTAGGTGCCCCCGGAGAGCTGGAGCTGCTCCGCCCGCGCGGGCAGCGGCCGAGTCTGCTCCGGAGCGGGCTTGGTCAGGTCCGGTACGCCGGCGGGCGGGGCACCGGCGGGCCGGCGGCCGGTCCGCTCCTTGCCCGCGTCCTCGGCGGAACGGGCTCCGCGCGCGCCGGGGACCGGGCTGCCGGTCCGCTCGCGCCCACCGGCGCGGTCCTGGTCGGCGGTACGGTCCAGGTCGGCGGTGCGGTCCCGGTCGGCGGTGCGGTCCCGGTCGCCGAACACCCCCTGGGTGAGGTCGGCGACGACGGGCGAGGGCGAGATGCCGTTGAGTACCGCTCCGTCCAGCGCGGCGGCGGCAGCCGCGGCGACGTCGACGGCGTCCATCGGCCGGTTCGTACCGGGCTGCGCCGTCTGCCGCCGGGGCCGGCGACGCCGTGCCAGCGCCTCGGCCTCCGCGTCGTCGGCATCGAACACCCCTTCGGGGCCGCGCCCTGGGGCGCGGCGCGTCCGGCCGGGCAGCGCCTCGCGCCACTGGTCGTCGTACCGCTCGTCGTCCGCGTACGGCTCGTAGCCGTCCTCCGCCGCCGGAGCGGCGACGATGCCCAGCTTCGTCCCGAGCAGCCGGAGCCGCTGCGGGATCGCGTTGACGGGTGTGGCCGTGACGACCAGGAGTCCGAAGACCGTCAGCAGGAGCAGCAGTGGAACGGCGAGGACCTCGCCCATGGCGAAGACGAGCGGGGTGGAAGCGCCCCAGCCGATCAGACCGCCCGCGTCCTGTATGGCCTCGGTGCCCGCGCCGCGTCCCGGGCTGCCGCAGGCGATGTGGACCTGCCCGAGGATGCCGATGACCAGCGCCGAGAGCCCGATGACGATGCGTCCGTTGGCCTCGGGCCGCTGCGGATAGAGGATCAGCCGCACGGCGACGGCGCCCAGCAGTATCGGCACGAGGAGGTCGAGCCGGCCGAACGCCCCGGTCACCAGCATCTCGACCAGGTCGCCGACGGGTCCCCGCAGATTCGACCAGGTGCCCGCGGCGACGATCAGCGCGAGACCCAGCAGCAACAGCGCCAGCCCGTCCTTGCGGTGGGCAGGGTCGAGTCCCTTGGCGCCACGCCCTACCGAACGGAACAACGCGCCCACGCCGTGCGCCATGCCGAGCCAGACGGCGCGCACCAGCCGGTACACCCCGTTGGTGGGGGACGCGGCGGGCTTCGGGGCGGGCCTCTTGGCCGCCGCCTTCTTGACCGGCGCCTTGCGCGGGGGCGCGCCCTTCCCGGCCGGCGCCTTTTTGGCGGGCGCGGCTTTTCTCGCCGGCCCCGGTGTACGGCCGACGCTCTTCGCGGTGCCCGCCGAGCTCTGGGAACCCTTGCCGGACGTACGTGAGGCCATGGGCCGAGGTTACCGGTGTCGACGCGTCGGGACACGTGCCCGTCGGGTTCACCCGACCGTGTCGGCTTGCGGAGGTGGAAAGCTGACGCCGCTTCACCGTCGCGTCAGGGAGTGGAATCGTGCGCCGGGCAGCAGCGGCCGCACCGGCGCCGTCAGTCCCGCGCCGTCAGTCCAGCGCCGTCAGTCCAGCGCCGTCAGCCCAGCGCCGTCAGTCCAGCGTGGAAGGTTTCCGCACAGCCACGTCCGCGCGGACGGTTCCGCGGCTGCCGGCTCCGCGCGGGTGTCGATTCCGCGACGGCTGCCGCCTCGTCGTCAGTTCTGCGCCGGCAGGATGCCGGTGGCGCCGTTCGTACCGGGCTCCAGCGCGTCGAGCGCCCGCCGCAGCCCCGTCAGCTTGCGTTCGAGATGTGCCGCGGTGGCCACGGCGGCCGCGTCCGCGGACTCGTCGTCCAACTGCTTGGAGAGCGCTTCGGCCTGCTCCTCCACCGCGGCGAGACGCGCGGAGAGTTCGGCCAGCAGTCCGGCCGGCTCCCTGTCCTCGCCGGAACGCCCGCCGTCCAGCTGGGCCCGCAGCAGGGCCGCCTGCTCGCGCAGCTTGCAGTTCTTCATGTACAGCTCGACGAAGACCGACACCTTGGCGCGCAGCACCCAGGGGTCGAACGGCTTGGAGATGTAGTCGACGGCGCCTGCCGCGTAACCGCGGAAGGTGTGGTGCGGGCCGTGGTTGATCGCCGTGAGGAAGATGATCGGGATGTCCCGTGTCCGCTCACGGCGCTTGATGTGCGCCGCTGTCTCGAAGCCGTCCATACCCGGCATCTGGACATCGAGCAGAATGACCGCGAAGTCGTCCGTGAGCAGCGCCTTGAGCGCTTCCTCCCCTGACGATGCCCGCACCAGCGTCTGATCCAGCGCAGAGAGGATGGCCTCCAGCGCCAGCAGATTCTCCGGCCGGTCATCGACCAGGAGGATCTTGGCCTTCTGCATCATGGCCCGCCCTCCTCATCCCGGCGTCGCACCGGGTGCCGCCCCAGGGGACGGCTCCGTATCGCCGTCCGTCTTGTGCCGGTCATCGTAGCCGCACCCCGACCGTCGCCACACCCTGTCACCGCGATGTCACTGTGCACACAACAAGAACGCGGCGGGAGTTCGGAAGGTTCCCGCCCGGGGGGTGTCTCCGCGCTCTCCGGGAAGCCGGAGCGCGAGCGGTGCGGGGCACCCCGCCCGGGCGGGGTGCCCCGCGGCACCCCGCCGTACCCGTGTCACTCCCCGCGCATCCACCTCTCCATGACGCCGAGCAGGTAGTCGGGGTCGACCGGCTTGGTGACGTAGTCGGAGGCGCCGCAGTCGAGCGCCTTCTCCTTGTCGCCCTTCATGGCCTTCGCGGTCAGCGCGACGATCGGAAGAGCGGCGAACTGGGGCATCCGCCGGATCGCCGTCGTCGTCGCGTACCCGTCCATCTCCGGCATCATGATGTCCATCAGCACGACCGCCACGTCGTCGTGCTGCTCCAGCACTTCGATCCCCTCGCGGCCGTTCTCCGCGTAGAGCACGGAGAGTCCGTGCTGTTCGAGGGCGCTGGTGAGGGCGAAGACGTTGCGGATGTCGTCGTCCACGATCAGCACCTTCTCGCCGCGGAACCTGAACGACCTCCGCCCCTCGGGCGCTTGTGTCCCCTGGACCCAGTCTTCCTGCGCTGCGTTCTCCGCGGCCGGGGCCGCCCCGGCGCCGGGGCGGTTGGGCGCGGGCAGCTCCGGGCGCCGGCGCGGATCGCCGAGTGCCTGGCGCCGGCGCCGGAACACGCCCGCCGAATTGGCCGGGTCGCCCAGCGGCGCGGAGTCGGCCTGAGCCGGGTACTCCCCGTCGCCGGAGGGCAGTTCGGAGGATCCGGAGCCTCCCTGCGTAGAGCCCTGCGCGGGGAGTTCGCCGCGGCGCAGCGGGAGGTAGAGGGTGAAGGTGGAACCCCGGCCGGGCTCGCTCGCCGCGTGGATCTCGCCGCCCAGCAGGCGCGCGATCTCCCGGCTGATGGAGAGTCCGAGGCCGGTACCGCCGTACTTGCGGCTGGTGGTGCCGTCCGCCTGCTTGAACGCCTCGAAGATCACCATCATCTTGCTGGACGCGATCCCGATCCCGGTGTCGGTGACCGAGAACGCGATCAGGTCGGCGTCCGCGTCCCGCAGCGACCCCGTCTCCAGCAGGTTCTCCCTGATGGCGTTCGGGACGTCCGGTCCGGCCGGCCGGATCACCAGCTCCACCGCGCCGCCGTCGGTGAACTTCACCGCGTTGGAGAGCAGGTTGCGCAGCACCTGGAGCAGTCGCTGCTCGTCGGTGTGGAGGGTGGCGGGCAGTTCGGGTGAGACGCGTACGGAGAAGTCGAGCCCCTTCTCCGCGGTCAGCGGCCGGAAGGTCGCCTCCACGTAGTCGACCAGCTGGACCAGCGCGATACGGGTCGGGCTGACGTCCATCTTGCCCGCCTCGACCTTGGAGAGGTCGAGGATGTCGTTGATCAGCTGGAGCAGGTCGGACCCGGCCCCGTGGATCGTCTCGGCGAACTCCACCTGCTTGGGCGAGAGGTTGCCCTCGGCGTTGTCCGCGAGCAACTTGGCGAGGATCAGCAGCGAGTTGAGCGGCGTCCGCAGCTCGTGCGACATGTTCGCCAGGAACTCCGACTTGTAGCGCATCGAGACGGCGAGCTGTTCGGCACGCTCCTGCAGGACCTGCCGGGCTTCCTCGATCTCGGTGTTCTTCAGCTCGATGTCACGGTTCTGCCGCGCCAGCAGCTCGGCCTTGTCCTCCAGTTCGGCGTTGGACGCCTGGAGGGCCTTCTGCCGGTTCTCCAACTCCTCCGAACGGTCCCGGAGCTGTTCGGTCAGCTCCTGGGACTGTTCCAGCAGCTTCTCGGTCCTCGTGTTGACGCTGATGGTGTTGACGCTCGTCGCGATCATCTCGGCGAGCTGGTTCAGGAAATCCCGCTGGATCTGGGTGAACGGCTGGAAGGAGGCGAGTTCGATCACGCCGAGGACCTTGCCCTCGAAGAGCACCGGCAGCACGATCACATGGGCCGGGGGCGCCTCGCCGAGCCCCGAGGAGATCTTCAGGTACGCGGGCGGCGCGCTGTCCACCTGGATGGTCCGCTTCTCCGAGGCGGACTGTCCGATGAGCGACTCGCCGGGCCGGAAGGAGGTCGGCATCGAGCCCACCGAGTATCCGTAACTGCCGCGCATCCGCAGCTCGTACGCGCTCTCGGCACTGGCGTCCGCGCCCACCTCGTCGGTGTCGCCCGCCGCCATGGCCATGAAGAACGCGCCGTGCTGGGCGGAGACCACCGGCGTCAGTTCGCTCATGATCAGCGAGGCGACGTCGTCCAGGTCCCGCCGCCCCTGCATCAGGCCGGAGATCCGGGCGAGGTTGCCCTTCAGCCAGTCCTGCTCCTTGTTGGCGAGGGTGGTGTCGCGCAGGTTGGCGATCATCGTGTTGATGTTGTCCTGCAGCACCTGGATCTCGCCGGCGGCGTCCACGTCGATCTTCAGGTTCAGGTCGCCGCGCGTCACCGCGGTGGCGACGGCGGCGATGGCCCGCACCTGCCGGGTGAGGTTCCCGGCCATCTCGTTCACCGACTCGGTGAGGTCGCGCCAGGTGCCGTCGACGTCCCGCACCCGGGCCTGGCCGCCCAGCTGGCCCTCGGTACCCACCTCGCGGGCCACCCGGGTCACCTGGTCGGCGAACGACGACAGCTGGTCGACCATCGTGTTGATGGTGTCCTTGAGCTGCAGGATCTCGCCCTGCGCGTCGATGTCGATCTTCTTGGTGAGGTCGCCCTTGGCGATGGCGGTGGTGACGGTGGCGATCTGCCGCACCTGTCCGGTGAGGTTGGAGGCCATCGAGTTCACCGACTCGGTGAGGTCCTTCCAGGTCCCCGAGACCCCCGGGACCCGGGCCTGTCCGCCGAGGATGCCCTCGGTACCCACCTCGCGGGCCACCCGGGTCACCTCGTCCGCGAACGAGGAGAGCGTCGTCACCATCGTGTTGACCGTGTCGGCCAGCTCGGCGACCTCGCCCCGTGCCTCGACGGTGACCTTCTTCGTCAGATCGCCGTTGGCGACCGCCGAGGAGACCCGGGAGATGTTCCGCACCTGACTGGTCAGGTTGTTGGCCATCAGGTTGACGTTGTCGCTGAGGTCCTTCCAGATGCCCGTCGCGCCGCGCACCCGGGCCTGTCCGCCGAGGATGCCCTCGGTACCCACTTCGCGGGCCACCCGGGCGACCTCGTCGGCGAAGTTCATCAGCTGGTCGACCATGGTGTTGACGGTCGTGACCAGTTCGAGGATCTCGCCCTTGGCGTCGACGGTGATCTTCTTCGACAGGTCGCCCTTGGCCACGGCGGTCGTGACCTCGGCGATGTTCCGGACCTGGAGGGTGAGGTTGTTGGCCATGCCGTTGACGGACTGGGTGAGGTCCTTCCAGGTACCGGAGACCCCCTGCACCTCGGCCTGACCGCCGAGGATGCCCTCGGTGCCCACCTCGCGGGCCACCCGGGTCACCTGCTCCGCGAAGTTCGAGAGCTGGTCGACCATGGTGTTGAGGGTGTTCTTCAGCTCCAGGATCTCGCCGCGCGCGTCCACGTCGATCTTCTGCGACAGGTCGCCGCGCGCCACCGCGGTGGCGACCTGCGCGATATTGCGGACCTGGGCGGTGAGGTTCCCCGCCATGCCGTTCACCGAGTCGGTCAGATCGCGCCAGACGCCGGCCACTCCGGGCACCTGCGCCTGGCCGCCGAGCCGGCCGTCCGTACCCACCTCGCGGGCCACCCGGGTCACCTGTTCCGCGAACGCGGAGAGCTGGTCGACCATCGTGTTGATGGTGTTCTTCAGCTCCAGGATCTCGCCGCGCGCGTCCACGTCGATCTTCTGCGACAGGTCGCCGCGCGCCACCGCCGTCGTCACCTGGGCGATCTGACGGACCTGGTCGGTGAGGTTCCCCGCCATGAAGTTGACGGAGTCGGTGAGTTCCTTCCACGTACCGGAGACTCCGTCGACCCGGGCCTGCCCGCCGAGGCGTCCCTCGGTGCCCACGTCACGTGCCATCCGGGTCACCTGGTCGGCGAACGAGGAAAGCTGCGACACCATCGTGTTGACGGTGTTCTTCAGCTCAAGCATCTCCCCGGCGACATCGACGGTGACCTTCTGCGACAGGTCGCCGTTGGCCACCGCCGTCGTCACCTGGGCGATGTCCCGCACCTGTCCGGTGAGGTTGCGGAACGCCGTGTTGACGGAGTCGGTCAGGTCCTTCCACGTACCGGCGGCGCCCGGTACCTCGGCCTGGCCGCCGAGCCTGCCTTCCACGCCGACTTCCCGGGCGACCCTGGTCACCTCGGAACCGAAGGACTGGAGCTGGTCCACCATCGTGTTGACGGTGTTCTTCAGCTCAAGCATCTCCCCGGCCACGTCGACGGTGACCTTCTGCGACATGTCACCGCTGGCCACCGCCGTCGTCACCTGGGCGATGTCCCGCACCTGCGTGGTCAGGTTCCGGAAGACGGTGTTGACCGAGTCGGTCAGGTCCTTCCAGGTCCCCGCGGCACCGGGCACCTGGGCCTGGCCACCGAGCAGCCCCTCGCCGCCGACCTCGCTGGCGACCCGGGTCACCTCGTCCGCGAAGGTACGCAGCGTCTCGGTCATCTGGTTGATCGTCTCGGCGAGCTGCGCGACTTCGCCGCGCGCACTCACGGTGACCTTCTGCGACAGGTCGCCGTTGGCCACCGCCGTCGTGACCTCGGCGATGCCGCGCACCTGGCTGGTGAGGTTTCCCGCCATGGTGTTGACGGAGTCGGTGAGGTCCTTCCACACACCCGCGACACCGGGCACGGTGGCCTGACCACCGAGCTCACCCTCGGTGCCGACCTCGCGGGCGACCCGGGTGACCTCGGAGGAGAAGGAGGAGAGCTGGTCCACCATCGTGTTGACGGTGTTCTTCAGCTGGAGCATCTCACCGGCCACGTGGACGGTGACCTTCCGCGACAGGTCGCCCTTGGCCACCGCCGTCGTCACCAGAGCGATGTCCCGCACCTGCGCGGTGAGCCGGTACGCCATCGTGTTGACGGAGTCCGTGAGGTCCTTCCAGGAACCGGACATGCCGCGCACCTGCGCCTGGCCGCCCAGCTTGCCCTCGGTACCCACCTCGACGGCGACCCGCGTCACCTGTTCGGTGAACGCCGACAGCTGGTCGACCAGGTTGTTGACCGTACGGGCGACCTTCAGGAACTCCCCGCGCAGCGGCCGTACCGTCTCGTCCGCGGTGTGGGAGCGCAGCTCCATCCGCTGTTCGAGGTCACCGTCGGCCACCGCGGACAGCACCCGGCCGACCTCGGACACGGGGCGCGCGAGATCGTCGACCAGTTCGTTGGACGCGTCGATCGCGGCGGCCCAGGCGCCTTCACAGGCGCCGGTCTCCAGCCGTTCGGTGAGCTTCCCCTCCCGACCGACCACCCTGCGGACCCGTGCGAGTTCACCCGTGAGGTGGAGGTTGCGGTCCGCCACCTCGTTGAAGACGGCGGAGATCTCCGTCAACGGCCCGTCCCCCGAGACGGTGAGCCGCCTGCGGAAGTTGCCGTCACGCATCGCGAGCAGGGCGGAGAGCAGTCTGTTCAGAGCTGCCGCGTCCACCTCGACGGTTCCTTGACGCTGTTTTTTCACGGGCTGTCCGCCTCTTGTACGCGTGCTTGAACCCCGCGCCGCCACGTCAGACTCCACCGTGTCCCTCCCGCAGGGTCGACCGTTTCGCTCGGGTGATTCTGGGAGCTTTCCCAGTTCCGAGGTACCTCACCGCCACAGCACACCGTCGGCGGGTGCCCATGGGAACGTCAAATCCTTGAAACGTACCAGGCCCGACCCCCCTCGCGGGCACCGATCGGATTCGTCACCCGCCGCCACCCGTCCCGCTTCCCGCCGCAGCACCGGGCGGCACCCCGGAGATCCGCGCCGTGCGCCCGCGTACGCCCATTCACCCCGTCCGGGGTGAAGTCCGGCCTCGTGTACCCGGCGGCCCCGGGGAGCGTCTAGCCTGGCCGAGGGCCGTCCGGTGGTTCGTCGCGCATCCGCCAGGACCACGGGCAGCTTTCGGGCGAGACGAAGCGGCGAGATACGGGCACTGGACTCGGGGAAGCGACGCGACACCATATGGGGAGTGCAGTGATCACCGCGCGGGCGGCCGCCACCTTCGAACCGGCCGGTCGCTCGGTAGCGACAGCCCGCGCCTTCGTCCGGGACACGCTCCAGGGATGGGGCTACACCGACGTCATCGACGACGCCGTCGTCCTCACCAGCGAGCTGGTGACCAACGCGGTCGTGCACGCGGGCACCGCCGCGGACGTCCTCTGCCTGCGCTCGGAGGACGGGGTGCGCGTCGAGGTCGCCGACCACTACCCGGAGCGCGAGGTCCCGCTCCAGAGCACGGCGGTCGACTTCGGCAGCCCGGACCGGGAGGGCGGCCGGGGCCTGCTGCTCTGCGCCGCGCTGGCGTCCCGCTGGGGCGTGGAGTACACCCCCACCCGCAAACACGTCTGGTTCCAGCTGGACCTGCCCGACCGGCCGGTGGGCATCCGTTCCGCCGGCCCGCTCCTCCCCGTCGAGAGCCTGCCGGTCGCCGACCGCCGCATCCGGGTCGCCGTCGTCCAGATCGACATGGCCGGGGCCGTGGCCTCCTGGAACGAGGACGCCTCGTTCCTCTTCGGCTACGCCCCCGAGCAGGTCGTGGGCAAGCAGCTCACCGAGTTCGCCGCCTGGCCGCAGACCCCGGGCACCAGCACCGGCGTCGCCGCCGCGCTCCAACTGTCGCGCTGGGAGGGGAGTTACGGCTTCCGGTGCGCGGACGGCCGGGTCGTCCCCGTCTACGCCTCGCACCTGCGGGTCCGGGACATCGCGGGTTCCCCCTCCACGGTCTGTCTGATGGTCCGCGACGACGAGCGCGCGGTGTTGCAGAGCCCGGTGCGGGCACCGGTCACCGACACCGGCGAGAGCCGCTCGGCCGACCCCTTCGAGGTGTTCATCGGCTCCCCCGCACCCGACGACCTGGACGGACTGCTCCAACGCACCGTCGAGCGGGCTCGCGACATGCTCGACGCGGACGCCGCCTTCCTGCTCCTGGCCACGGACGACGAGACCGAACTCGAGGTCCGTGCCACCACCGGCCTGCCCTCCGCCCGTCAGCGCTTCGCCCGGGTCCCCGTCGAGGCGGGCGCCGGCCGTTACGGCTCCGCCCGGATGCCGGCCGTGCACGAGGACCTGACGGCCACGGAGGGCGCCGTTCCGTTGCTGGACGGCACGGGGATGCGCTCGGTGGTGACGGTGCCGCTGAAGGTGGAGGGCCGACTCACCGGATCGCTGGGCGTCGCCGCCGAGGCCGCGGGGCGGTACACCAACGAGGAGGCCCTGCGCCTCCAGTTCGCCGCCGACCGCATCGCGCTCGCCGTGGAGTCGGCGCGCCTCGGCGAGCTGGAACGTCTCCGCAGGGGTTCCCTCTCCTTCCTCGTCGAGGCGTCCGACCTGCTGGCCGGGACGCTCGACCGGGACCAGACTCTGGCCCTCATGGCCCAGATGACCGTTCCCAAGCTCGCCACCTGGTGCGCCGTCTACACCATCGCCGATCCGGCCTCGGAACCCTTCCTCTCCTTCGTCCTGCACGAGGACGAGGATCTGATCGACGGGCTCAAGGCCCTGCTGTCCCGCATCGATCCGCCCGAGCCGGTGCCCTCCCCGGGAGCCCGTGTGTGGGGTGCCCCGAGCAAGGCCGCCCACGAGGCGGCGCTGCGCACCTCGATGCGGAGCCTGAGCAGTGACGCCCCGTTGAGCATGGCCAACTCCACCCGCACGACGCTCGCCACGGCCGCCGCGGTGGGCGGGGAGACGGTCGTGCTCCCCCTCGTCGCCCGTAACCGTGTCATCGGCATGCTCACGCTCGGCAAACCGTCGGACGACCACTTCCGCCAGGAGATCCTGGAACTCGCGGAGGACCTCTCCCGGCGGGCCGCCCTCGCGCTGGACAACGCCCGGCTCTACTCCGAGCGCACGGCCATCAGCCAGGCGCTCCAGCGCAGCTTGCTGCCCCCGAGCCAGCCGGTGGTACCGAACGTCGAGATCGAGGTCATCTACCGCGCCGCCGGCGAGGGCAACGAGGTCGGTGGCGACTTCTACGACGTCTTCCCGATCCGCGACGGCGTCTACGGCTTCGCCATCGGCGACGTATGCGGTACGGGTCCCGAGGCCGCGGCCGTCACGGGGCTCGCCCGGCACGCCCTGCGCCTGCTCGCCCGCGAGGGCTTCGGCGGCCCGGCGGTGCTGGAGCGCCTCAACGCGGCCATCCTCGACGAGGGTGCCCGCAGCCGCTTCCTCACGCTCCTGTACGGCGAGCTGCGCCCCCAGGAGGACGGCAGCGCCCTTCTGAAGGTCGTGTGCGCCGGCCACCCCCTGCCGCTCCGCCTCCGTCAGGACGGCACGGTGCAGGCCGCCGCCGAGCCGCAGCCGCTGCTCGGCGTCATCGAGGACCTGGAGCTGTTCGAGCAGGAGATCACGCTCGCCCCCGGCGACGTCCTGCTCTGTGTCACGGACGGCATCACCGAGCGCCGCGAGGGAACCCGCATGCTCGGGGACGACGGACTGGCGGAGGTCCTGGCCAACTGCACGGGGCTGACGGCCGGAGCGGTGGCCGCACGCGTCCTGCGGGCCGTCGAGCGGTTCGCCGCCGAGCCGGCCTCGGACGACATGGCCATCCTCGCCATGCGCGTTCCCGAGCCGCAGACGGTCTGATCCGGAGCCTTTTCCCGGGCCGCCCGAGGGCGGCCCGGGAAGAGTACGGGAGAAGCAAGAAGGCCCCCACCTGATGGTGGGGGCCTTCTTCTCACTGAGCCCCAATGCGGAATCGAACCGCAGACCTTCTCCTTACCATGGAGACGCTCTACCGACTGAGCTATTGGGGCCTTGCTGCGCTGTGCAACGAGATAAGCATACCCCAGTTCCGGGGTGCCCAGAACCACTTGCCACGCGGAAACCGAACATTCCCGAGGACCCGTCACGGGCCGCCGGTTCACCACGTGTTCGACAGGAAGCCACCGCTCCGCAGCCGCTGCGGAGAGTCCTCCGCAAGGGGCCCTGGTCGGGCCCTGGTCGGCGCCGCGAGCATCGGGTAGGTCGGCCTGCTGGTGGGCCTTGAGCCCGGTCCAGCGGCTCAGCCGCCCGTGGGCCCGCCGGCTCAGGAATTCCACCCCGGACCAGGTACACGGAATTGCCCGTGAACGCAGAAAACCCCCGTGCCACAAGGCACGGGGGTCTCCCGGAAAAATTGTTCGGCGGCGTCCTACTCTCCCACAGGGTCCCCCCTGCAGTACCATCGGCGCTGAAAGGCTTAGCTTCCGGGTTCGAAATGTAACCGGGCGTTTCCCTAACGCAATGACCACCGAAACACTATGAAATTAACCAACCGGATGAAAACACGGCGGTTGTTATTTCAGAACCAACACAGTGGACGCGAGCAACTGAGGACAAGCCCTCGGCCTATTAGTACCAGTCAGCTCCACCCGTTACCGGGCTTCCACATCTGGCCTATCAACCCAGTCGTCTACTGGGAGCCTTAACCCCTCAAAGGGGGTGGGAATACTCATCTCGAAGCAGGCTTCCCGCTTAGATGCTTTCAGCGGTTATCCTTTCCGAACGTAGCCAACCAGCCATGCCCTTGGCAGGACAACTGGCACACCAGAGGTTCGTCCGTCCCGGTCCTCTCGTACTAGGGACAGCCCTTCTCAATATTCCTACGCGCACAGCGGATAGGGACCGAACTGTCTCACGACGTTCTAAACCCAGCTCGCGTACCGCTTTAATGGGCGAACAGCCCAACCCTTGGGACCGACTCCAGCCCCAGGATGCGACGAGCCGACATCGAGGTGCCAAACCATCCCGTCGATATGGACTCTTGGGGAAGATCAGCCTGTTATCCCCGGGGTACCTTTTATCCGTTGAGCGACAGCGCTTCCACAAGCCACTGCCGGATCACTAGTCCCGACTTTCGTCCCTGCTCGACCCGTCGGTCTCACAGTCAAGCTCCCTTGTGCACTTACACTCAACACCTGATTGCCAACCAGGCTGAGGGAACCTTTGGGCGCCTCCGTTACTCTTTAGGAGGCAACCGCCCCAGTTAAACTACCCATCAGACACTGTCCCTGATCCGGATCACGGACCGAGGTTAGACATCCAGCACGACCAGAGTGGTATTTCAACGGCGACTCCACAACCACTGGCGTGGCCGCTTCAAAGTCTCCCACCTATCCTACACAAGCCGAACCGAACACCAATATCAAACTGTAGTAAAGGTCCCGGGGTCTTTCCGTCCTGCTGCGCGAAACGAGCATCTTTACTCGTAGTGCAATTTCACCGGGCCTATGGTTGAGACAGTCGAGAAGTCGTTACGCCATTCGTGCAGGTCGGAACTTACCCGACAAGGAATTTCGCTACCTTAGGATGGTTATAGTTACCACCGCCGTTTACTGGCGCTTAAGTTCTCAGCTTCGCCGACCCGAAAGTCAGCTAACCGGTCCCCTTAACGTTCCAGCACCGGGCAGGCGTCAGTCCGTATACATCGCCTTACGGCTTCGCACGGACCTGTGTTTTTAGTAAACAGTCGCTTCTCGCTGGTCTCTGCGGCCACCCCCAGCTCACCGAGTAAATCGGATCACCAGTGATGGCCCCCCTTCTCCCGAAGTTACGGGGGCATTTTGCCGAGTTCCTTAACCATAGTTCACCCGAACGCCTCGGTATTCTCTACCTGACTACCTGAGTCGGTTTAGGGTACGGGCCGCCATGAAACTCGCTAGAGGCTTTTCTCGACAGCATAGGATCATCCACTTCGCCACAATCGGCTCGGCATCAGGTCTCAGCCTTAACGTGTGACGGATTTGCCTACCACACGGCCTACACCCTTACCCCGGGACAACCACCGCCCGGGCTGGACTACCTTCCTGCGTCACCCCATCGCTTACCTACTACAAGTCTGGTTCATCGGCTCCACCACTACCCTCAACTCCGAAGAGATCGGGCCGGCTTCACGGACTTAACATCGCCTGATTCAGTACTGGGCGTTTCAAAGCGGGTACCGGAATATCAACCGGTTGTCCATCGACTACGCCTGTCGGCCTCGCCTTAGGTCCCGACTTACCCTGGGCAGATCAGCTTGACCCAGGAACCCTTAGTCAATCGGCGCACACGTTTCTCACGTGTGTATCGCTACTCATGCCTGCATTCTCACTCGTGAACCGTCCACAACTCGCTTCCGCGGCTGCTTCACCCGGCACACGACGCTCCCCTACCCATCCACACAGGCGTTGGCCCTATATGTGTGAATGACACGACTTCGGCGGTACGCTTGAGCCCCGCTACATTGTCGGCGCGGAATCACTTGACCAGTGAGCTATTACGCACTCTTTCAAGGGTGGCTGCTTCTAAGCCAACCTCCTGGTTGTCTCTGCGACTCCACATCCTTTCCCACTTAGCGTACGCTTAGGGGCCTTAGTCGATGCTCTGGGCTGTTTCCCTCTCGACCATGGAGCTTATCCCCCACAGTCTCACTGCCGCGCTCTCACTTACCGGCATTCGGAGTTTGGCTAAGGTCAGTAACCCGTTGGGGCCCATCGCCTATCCAGTGCTCTACCTCCGGCAAGAAACACACGACGCTGCACCTAAATGCATTTCGGGGAGAACCAGCTATCACGGAGTTTGATTGGCCTTTCACCCCTAACCACAGGTCATCCCCCAGGTTTTCAACCCTGGTGGGTTCGGTCCTCCACGAAGTCTTACCTCCGCTTCAACCTGCCCATGGCTAGATCACTCCGCTTCGGGTCTAGAGCGTGCAACTCAATCGCCCTATTCGGACTCGCTTTCGCTACGGCTTCCCCACACGGGTTAACCTCGCTACACACCGCTAACTCGCAGGCTCATTCTTCAAAAGGCACGCAGTCACGACTGCATGTGCAAGCACATACAGCGACGCTCCCACGGCTTGTAGGCACACGGTTTCAGGTACTATTTCACTCCGCTCCCGCGGTACTTTTCACCATTCCCTCACGGTACTATCCGCTATCGGTCACCAGGGAATATTTAGGCTTAGCGGGTGGTCCCGCCAGATTCACACGGGATTTCTCGGGCCCCGTGCTACTTGGGTGTCTCTCAAACGAGCCGTTGATGTTTCAGCTACGGGGGTCTTACCCTCTACGCCGGACCTTTCGCATGTCCTTCGCCTACATCAACGGTTTCTGACTCGTCTCACAGCCGGCAGACTGTGAAAGAGAGATCCCACAACCCCGCATGCGCAACCCCTGCCGGGTATCACACACATACGGTTTGGCCTGATCCAGTTTCGCTCGCCACTACTCCCGGAATCACGGTTGTTTTCTCTTCCTGAGGGTACTGAGATGTTTCACTTCCCCTCGTTCCCTCCACACTGCCTATGTGTTCAGCAGCGGGTGACAGCCCATGACGACTGCCGGGTTTCCCCATTCGGAAACCCCCGGATCAAAGCTAGGTTGACAGCTCCCCGGGGACTATCGTGGCCTCCCACGTCCTTCATCGGTTCCTGGTGCCAAGGCATCCACCGTGCGCCCTTAAAAACTTGGCCACAGATGCTCGCGTCCACTGTGCAGTTCTCAAACAACAACCAGCCACCCATCACCCCGACCTCACGGCCGAGTTCACTGGGACCGGACTGAAGGCAGCCAATCGGCCGTACCCTCAGATACCCAACAACGTGCCCGACACGACCGATCCATCATTACTTTCCACGCCGAAGCAGTACTCGCAACAACCAACCAACCGTGCCGAATAGTCAACGTTCCACCCATGAGCAACCAGCACCGAACATTCGCCGGTGTACTGGCCTCTGACCAAACCGAAGCCTGGTAAGAAATGCTCCTTAGAAAGGAGGTGATCCAGCCGCACCTTCCGGTACGGCTACCTTGTTACGACTTCGTCCCAATCGCCAGTCCCACCTTCGACAGCTCCCTCCCACAAGGGGTTGGGCCACCGGCTTCGGGTGTTACCGACTTTCGTGACGTGACGGGCGGTGTGTACAAGGCCCGGGAACGTATTCACCGCAGCAATGCTGATCTGCGATTACTAGCAACTCCGACTTCATGGGGTCGAGTTGCAGACCCCAATCCGAACTGAGACCGGCTTTTTGAGATTCGCTCCGCCTCGCGGCATCGCAGCTCATTGTACCGGCCATTGTAGCACGTGTGCAGCCCAAGACATAAGGGGCATGATGACTTGACGTCGTCCCCACCTTCCTCCGAGTTGACCCCGGCAGTCTCCTGTGAGTCCCCATCACCCCGAAGGGCATGCTGGCAACACAGAACAAGGGTTGCGCTCGTTGCGGGACTTAACCCAACATCTCACGACACGAGCTGACGACAGCCATGCACCACCTGTATACCGACCACAAGGGGGGAACCATCTCTGGCACTTTCCGGTATATGTCAAGCCTTGGTAAGGTTCTTCGCGTTGCGTCGAATTAAGCCACATGCTCCGCTGCTTGTGCGGGCCCCCGTCAATTCCTTTGAGTTTTAGCCTTGCGGCCGTACTCCCCAGGCGGGGAACTTAATGCGTTAGCTGCGGCACCGACGACGTGGAATGTCGCCAACACCTAGTTCCCAACGTTTACGGCGTGGACTACCAGGGTATCTAATCCTGTTCGCTCCCCACGCTTTCGCTCCTCAGCGTCAGTAATGGCCCAGAGATCCGCCTTCGCCACCGGTGTTCCTCCTGATATCTGCGCATTTCACCGCTACACCAGGAATTCCGATCTCCCCTACCACACTCTAGCTAGCCCGTATCGAATGCAGACCCGGGGTTAAGCCCCGGGCTTTCACATCCGACGTGACAAGCCGCCTACGAGCTCTTTACGCCCAATAATTCCGGACAACGCTTGCGCCCTACGTATTACCGCGGCTGCTGGCACGTAGTTAGCCGGCGCTTCTTCTGCAGGTACCGTCACTTTCGCTTCTTCCCTGCTGAAAGAGGTTTACAACCCGAAGGCCGTCATCCCTCACGCGGCGTCGCTGCATCAGGCTTTCGCCCATTGTGCAATATTCCCCACTGCTGCCTCCCGTAGGAGTCTGGGCCGTGTCTCAGTCCCAGTGTGGCCGGTCGCCCTCTCAGGCCGGCTACCCGTCGTCGCCTTGGTAGGCCATTACCCCACCAACAAGCTGATAGGCCGCGGGCTCATCCTTCACCGCCGGAGCTTTTAACCCCGTCCCATGCGGGACAGAGTGTTATCCGGTATTAGACCCCGTTTCCAGGGCTTGTCCCAGAGTGAAGGGCAGATTGCCCACGTGTTACTCACCCGTTCGCCACTAATCCACCCCGAAAGGCTTCATCGTTCGACTTGCATGTGTTAAGCACGCCGCCAGCGTTCGTCCTGAGCCAGGATCAAACTCTCCGTGAATGTTTTCCCGTAATCGGGATCACAACACGAGAGCGGAACGACCAGGTCGGAATATGACCGGTCGTTCACAGCGTCCTCGCTGTTGTTGCCCACCGGACCGTTAAGCACCGGTAGGACTTTTCAAAGGAACCACCAACCTGCCGAAGCAGGCCGGGGTATCAACATATCTGGCGTTGACTTTTGGCACGCTGTTGAGTTCTCAAGGAACGGACGCTTCCTTCGGTCCCGTTTCACCGGGGCCCTCCGGGCGCTTCCCTTCGTTCTTGCGTTTCCGACTCTATCAGACTCTTATCGGTCCGATTCCCGGTCGAAGCGGGTCAAGCGATTTCCGCTTTCCAGTTCTTCGCTTTCGCGTTTCCCTTTCCGGCGAGTCCGACTTTACCAGACTCTTTTTCTTCCCGTTTCCGGTCCGAATTTGATTCCGGCGGCCTGTCGGAGGCCTTTGCCTTTCGGCGGTGCCGACTTTATCAGAGATTCTGAGTCGGAATTTCCGCTCCGAACAGAAGCGTCTCGGCGCACAAGTGCGCGTACTGCTTCCCGTTCGGCGGAGAGCCAAACGTACTGGAGCGGGGTGCCTCGATGCAAATCGAGGCACCCCGCTCCAGTCGGACCGTCGGTGAGGATCAGACCTCCACGACGACCGGGAGGATCATCGGGCGCCGGCGGTAGGTGTCGGAGACCCACTTGCCCACCGAGCGGCGGATCAGCTGCTGGAGCTGGTGCGGCTCCATGACGCCGTCCTGGGCCGACTTGTTGAGGGCTTCCTCGATCTTCGGTACGACGGCGGTGAACGCCGCGTCGTCGATACCGGAGCCCCGGGCCTGGATGTGGGGACCGCCCACGATCTTGCCGGAGTTGGTGTCGACCACGATGAAGACCGAGATGATGCCCTCGTCGCCGAGGATGCGGCGGTCCTTGAGGGAGGTCTCGGTGACGTCGCCGACCGAGAGGCCGTCCACGTAGACGTAGCCCGCCTGGACCTTGCCGACGATCTTCGCCTTGCCGTCGATGAGGTCGACGACCACGCCGTCCTCCGCGATGACGATGTGGTCCTTGGGAACACCCGTCAGCGCGCCCAGCTCGGCGTTGGCCCGCAGGTGGCGCCACTCGCCGTGCACCGGCATCAGGTTCTTCGGCTTGCAGATGTTGTAGAAGTACAGCAGCTCGCCGGCCGAGGCGTGACCCGAGACGTGCACCTTGGCGTTGCCCTTGTGGACGACGTTGGCACCCCAGCGGGTCAGGCCGTTGATCACGCGGTAGACCGCGTTCTCGTTGCCCGGGATGAGCGACGACGCCAGGATGACCGTGTCGCCCTGGACGATCCGGATCTGGTGGTCGCGGTTGGCCATGCGCGACAGCGCGGCCATGGGCTCGCCCTGCGAACCCGTGCAGACGAGGACCACCTCGTCGTCCGGGAGGTCGTCGAGCGTCTTGACGTCGACGACGAGCCCGGCCGGCACCTTGAGATAGCCCAGGTCACGGGCGATGCCCATGTTGCGGACCATCGAGCGGCCGACGAAGGCGACCCGGCGGCCGTACTCGTGGGCGGCGTCCAGGATCTGCTGGATGCGGTGGACGTGGCTGGCGAAGCTCGCCACGATGATCCGCTTGTCGGCGTTGGCGAAGACCGTGCGCAGGACGTTGGAGATGTCCTTCTCCGGCGGGACGAAGCCCGGGACCTCGGCGTTCGTCGAGTCGGAGAGGAGGAGGTCGATGCCCTCCTCGCTGAGCCGCGCGAACGCGTGCAGGTCGGTGAGCCGGCCGTCCAGCGGGAGCTGGTCCATCTTGAAGTCGCCGGTGGCGACCGCCATGCCCGCGGGGGTGCGGATGGCGACCGCGAGGGCGTCCGGGATGGAGTGGTTGACCGCGATGAACTCGCAGTCGAAGACGCCGATGCGCTCCCGCTGCCCCTCGACGACCTCGAGGGTGTACGGGCGGATGCGGTGCTCCTGGAGCTTCGCCTCGATCAGCGCGAGCGTGAGCTTGGAGCCGATCAGCGGGATGTCGGGCTTCAGGCGCAGCAGGTACGGCACGCCGCCGATGTGGTCCTCGTGGCCGTGCGTGAGGACGATGCCCTCCACGTCGTCCAGGCGGTCCCGGATCGTGGTGAAGTCCGGCAGGATCAGGTCGATGCCCGGCTGCTCCTCCTCGGGGAAGAGGACGCCGCAGTCGACGATGAGCAGGCGGCCGCCGTACTCGAAGACCGTCATGTTGCGGCCGATCTCGCCGAGGCCGCCGAGGGGAGTGACCCTCAGGGCGCCCTTCGGGAGCTTCGGCGGGGTACCGAGTTCAGGATGCGGATGACTCAAAAGACTCTCCTTACCACGCACGCCACGTACCGCTTGGGCACGTGGCGTGTGTGTCATTCGTGCACTTGCTGTTGTCAGGGGATGAACGCGTGCGAGCTTTCCTCGCGTATGCGGTTGTCTCGCGTATTCAGTTGTGAAGTCCGTGGTTACAGCTCTACCCCACCGGCGGCCAGGTCGACCTTGAGCTGTGCCGTCTCCTGCGCGGTGAGTTCCACCAGCGGGAGGCGCAGCGGGCCGGCCGGGAGGCCCTGAAGGGTGAGCGCCGCCTTCGTGGTGATGACGCCCTGCGTGCGGAACACCCCGGTGAAGACCGGAAGCAGCTTCTGGTGGATCTCCTTGGCCTTCTGCACGTCGCCGCCGAGGTAGGCCTCGATCAGGGCCCGCAGGTCGGGGGTGACGAAGTGGCCGACGACGGACACGACACCCACCGCGCCCACCGAGAGCAGCGGGAGGCTGAGCATGTCGTCGCCGGAGTACCAGGCGAGGCCGGAGCGCGCGATGGCCCATCCTGCGCGGCCGAGGTCGCCCTTGGCGTCCTTGTTGGCCACGATCCGCGGGTGCTCCGCGAGCCGGACGAGGGTCTCGGTCTCGATCGGCACGCCGCTGCGCCCGGGGATGTCGTACAGCATGACCGGCAGGCCGGTGGAGTCGGCGATCGCGGTGAAGTGCCGGTGCAGGCCCTCCTGCGGCGGCTTGTTGTAGTACGGGGTCACCGCGAGGAGTCCGTGTGCCCCGGCCTGTTCGGCGGCGCGGGCGAGTCCGACGCTGTGGCGGGTGTCGTTCGTTCCGATGCCCGCGACGACGTGGGCCCGGTCGCCGACCGCTTCGAGTACGGCTCGGACGAGCTGGTCTTTCTCCGCGTCGCTGGTGGTGGGCGACTCACCGGTGGTGCCGTTGACGACGAGGCCGTCGTTTCCCGCGTCCACCAGATGGGTCGCGAGCCGCTGGGCGCCGTCGAGGTCGAGTGCGCCGTCCGCCGTGAAGGGCGTGACCATAGCGGTGAGGACCCGCCCGAAGGGGGTCTGCGGAGTGGAGATCGGAGCCATGGGTAACACGCTACTCGTTGCTCGGCCCGGGAAGTCCCCTCGGGGGACGTCGATCTTGGAACCCGGCACTGCCTGCTCGGGGGTTCAAGCAGTGCCGGGTCCGTTTGATCAGCCTAGATGAACTTCATGAAACGCCGCAATACGGACACCGCCTACGGGGCTACCCGTCCGTTTTTGTTGAAGGCGGCATGAGTGAGGGGCATGAGACGCGCCCAGTGCTCCTCCATCTGCTCGCCGACCATCTCGATCTCGCGCTGCGGGAAGGACGGGACGGTCGCGAGTTCGTGCTGGGTGCGCAGCCCGAGGAAGTGCATCAGCGAGCGTGCGTTGCAGGTGGCGTACATCGACGAGAAGAGTCCGACGGGCAGGACGGCCCGGGCCACCTCACGGGCGACTCCGGCGGCGAGCATCTCCTGGTAGGCGTCGTACGCCTGGCGGTACGAGTCCTCCATGGCGCGGGCCGTGAGGTCGGCCTGCGCCTCGGTGCCGTCGACGAACTCGTACTTGCCGGGGCGGCCCTGCTGAACCAGCTTGCGGGACTCGCCGGGGACGTAGAAGACGGGCTGGAGCTCCCGGTAGCGGCCCGATTCCTCGTTGTACGACCAGCCGACCCGGTGTCGCATGAACTCGCGGAACACGAAGATCGGGGCGCTGATGAAGAACGTCATCGAGTTGTGCTCGAAAGGACTGCCGTGACGGTCGCGCATCAGATAATTGATGAGACCCTTGGAACGCTCCGGGTCCTTGGTGACTTCCTCCAGCGACTGCTCCCCCGCGGTCGACACGCGGGCGGCGAACAGGACGTCTGCGTCGCCTGCGGCGTGTTTGACCAGTTCGACGGTGACATCACTGCGGAAACTGGGCTTCGCGGGCTCGGGGGTGTCGCTCACCGGCGGGGTCCTTCCAATTGCTTCGCTCGGGCGGCGTCCACTCTACGGGGCCGCGTGCCGGGCTCGCTCCGGGGAAAACTCCGAACGGTCCGGCGAAAAGGGGCACCGATCCGGCGTTCCGCGCGTCTGACACTGCAGCAGCACCTCCACCACAGCTCTAAGGAGATTTTCCTCATGTTCCGCCGGCGTGAATCCGTCCCGTTCTCGTTCGTAGCCGAGGCCGAGCGGTTCCGCAGCAATGTCACTCCGCCGCCCCGGGAACGCGCCAGCGTCTCCGAGCTGGCGGGCCGCTCCCTCGTGGGGCTCGTCGTGGTCGCGGGTCTGGTGGGCTCGCTCCTCTTCGGGCTGCCCGCCCTCGACCCCGACCAGGCACCCGCACATCACCAGAAGTCCGAAGCGGCCCAGGATCGCTGACTCGTACGGCCCCCTGGGGTGGTCGCAGCGGAAGGCCGTCGGTAGCCTCACCGGGCACAGCAATAACGAGCGTGCTTGTGAGTGAGGATCAGTCGTGCCCCTGCCCTTCCTGACGGCCGACCGCGCGTTCGACGCGGGTGCGGAGGACGTCGCGCTGCCGTTCGACGATCACGACAGCTGGCGGCGGCCCTACCGTCCCGGACCCTGGCGGGTCTCGGCGGCGGCGGGACTGCTGCTGCTGGCGTCGTTCGTCCTGTTCGCGGCGATGATCATCGGTCTGGCCGGTGAGCCCTCGGGCGCACTGCTCTGCATGACGCTCGCCGCGGTGGTGATCGCCTGCGCGCTGCGGCTGCTGCGCGTCGGCGCGTGGGTGAGCCGGCACGGCGTACGCCGGGTCGGCTTCTTCCGCACCACCACGGTGGCGTGGAGCCGGACCGGGACGGTCCGTACGGTCCAGCAGCCGGTGAAATGGCTCGGTTTCCCCCGGACCGTTCAGGGACAGGCCCTGGTCGTGGACCGTCGTGGCGCCGGCTCACTGCCGCCGCTGATGACGGACCACGACGCGGACTTCCTGTCCCGGTCCGAGGCGTTCGACCGGGCCACCGACGCCGTCGAGGCGTGGGCGGCCGAGTACCGGCGCTGACGCGCCGCTTCCCGTCCGCCGCGTTCGAGGCGGTCCTGCCCCACCCCCGGTGATCCGGGGTCGACAAGCCGGTACGGCCTAGGCCCGTACCGGCTTGTTCGCGTGCAGGGCGATGGCGCGCTGCATCGCCTTGCGTGCCCTGGGCGTGTCGCGGGCGTCCTGGTAGGCGACGGCCAGCCGGAACCAGCAGCGCCAGTCGTCCGGGGTGTCCTCGGTCTCCTCCCGGCGGCGGGCGAAGACCGCGTCGGCGGAGTCCCGGTCGATACGGCCCGACGGGGTGCGGACGAGCTCGTCGACCGGGAGTCCGCCCTCGGCCTCCAGCTCCGCGGCGAGCGCGTTGGCCCTGGTCACGAACTGGGTGTTCTTCCAGAGGAACCAGACGCCGATCACCGGCAGGATGAGCACCGCCACCCCGAAGGTGACCGTGATCAGGGTGCCGTGCCGGATGAGGAGCACACCCCGGCTGCCGGCCAGGACGAAGTAGAAGACCAGCACGGCGGCGGTGACGAGGTACGAGATCTTTGCGCGCATGGCGGGGACCGTCAGTTCAGATCGAGGAAGTGTTCCAGCCCGAAGGTGAGGCCGGGAGTGGTGACCACGCGGCGGGCTCCCAGCAGGATGCCGGGCATGAAGCTGCTGTGGTGCAGGGAGTCGTGGCGCAGGGTGAAGGTCTCGCCCTCACCGCCGAGCAGTACCTCCTGGTGCGCGAGGAGTCCGCGCAGCCGTACGGAGTGCACCGGCACGCCGTCCACGTCGGCGCCCCGGGCGCCGTCCAGTCCGGTCGCGGTGGCGTCGGGCTGGGGCGCGAGCCCGGCCTCGGCGCGGGCTGCGGCGATGAGCTGAGCCGTCCGGGTCGCGGTGCCGGAGGGTGCGTCGATCTTGTTCGGGTGGTGGAGTTCGATGACCTCCACCGACTCGAACCAAGGGGCTGCGGCCTGCGCGAACTTCATGGTGAGGACGGCGCCGATGGAGAAGTTCGGTGCGATGAGCACACCGGTCTCCGGGGACGCGTCCAGCCAGCCGGTGAGCCGCGTGAGGCGCTCGTCGGTCCAGCCGGTGGTGCCGACGACGGCGTGGATGCCGTTGCGTACGCAGAACTCCAGGTTGTCCATCACCGAGTCGGGGTTGGTGAGTTCCACCGCGACCTGGGCGCCGGCCTCGTCAAGGGCCTCCAGCGCGTCGCCCCGGCCGAGGGCGGCCACCAGCTCCAGGTCCTCGGCGGCCTCGACGGCCCGTACCGCTTCCGATCCGATTCGGCCCTTGGCGCCGATGACGGCCACACGCAGCTTGCTCATGTGCTCTGCTTCCTTGATCGAAGGGTGGGTACGGGCCGTGAGGACGGCCCCTTGCCGTGCTGTGCTCAGGACACGGCGTGGTGGAGGCGGTCCGCCTGCTTGTCCTTGAGCGGGCCGATGACCGAGAGCGAGGGGCGCTGTCCGAGCAGTTCGGCGGCGACCGCGCGGACGTCGTCGGGCGTGACCGCCGCGATCTCCGCCAGCATCGCGTCGACCGACATCTGCTCGCCCCAGCACAACTCGCTCTTGCCGATGCGGTTCATCAGGGCGCCGGTGTCCTCCAGGCCGAGGACGGTGGACCCGGAGAGCTGCCCGATGGCCCGGGCGATCTCGTCGTCGGGCAGGCCGTCGGCCGCGACCTTGTCGAGCTCGTCCCGGCAGATCTTGAGGACGTCGTGGACCTGGCCCGGGCGGCAGCCCGCGTACACGCCGAAGAGGCCGCAGTCGGCGAAGCCCGAGGTGTACGAGTACACGCTGTAGGCCAGGCCGCGCTTCTCGCGGACCTCCTGGAAGAGGCGCGAGCTCATGCCGCCGCCGAGGGCGGTGCTGAGCACGCCCAGCGCCCAGCGGCGTTCGTCGGTACGGGCGAGGCCCGGCATCCCGAGGACGACGTGCGCCTGCTCGGTCTTGCGGTTCACGACCTCGACCTTGCCGGCGGTGCGCAGGAGGCGGGAGCCGTCGCGGGGGGCCATCGGCTCGGCGTCGGTGCGCGAGAGCGCCCCGGCCCGGTCGAAGGCCTTGCGGACCTGGCGTACGACCGTGGCGTGGTCGACATTGCCGGCGGCGGCGACGACCAGGTGCGTGGGGTCGTAGTGCTTCTTGTAGAAGCGGGCGATCTGCCCGCGGTCCAGCGCGTTGATCGTGTCGACGGTGCCGAGGACCGGGCGGCCGAGGGGGGTGTCGCCGAACATGGTGTGCGCGAACAGGTCGTGCACGCAGTCGCCCGGGTCGTCCTCGGTCATCGCGATCTCTTCGAGGATGACTCCGCGCTCGGCGTCGACGTCCTCGGCGTTGATCAGCGAGCCGGTCAGCATGTCGCAGACGACGTCGATCGCGAGCGGCAGGTCCGTGTCGAGGACCCGCGCGTAGTAGCAGGTGTACTCCTTCGCCGTGAAGGCGTTCATCTCGCCGCCGACCGCGTCGATCGAGGAGGAGATGTCCAGGGCGCTGCGGGTGCCGGTGCCCTTGAAGAGGAGGTGTTCGAGGTAGTGGGTCGCGCCGTTCAGGGTCGGGGTCTCGTCGCGCGAGCCGACGTTGACCCAGATCCCGAAGGTGGCGGAGCGTACGGAGGGCAGGGTCTCGGTGACGACACGGAGACCACCGGGGAGCACCGTACGGCGGACCGTGCCGATGCCGTTGGTGCCCTTGAGAAGCGTTTGGGTACGGGCGACGGCCCGCGCCTTCGAAGAGGCGCGGGCCGTCGTCACGGAACTACGGGACGTCACTTGGAGGCGTCGTCCTTCTCGTCTTCTTCACCCTCGACGACCGGGATCAGGGAGAGCTTGCCGCGGGAGTCGATCTCGGCGATCTCGACCTGGACCTTGGAGCCGACGCCGAGCACGTCCTCGACGTTCTCCACGCGCTTGCCACCGGCGAGCTTGCGGATCTGCGAGATGTGCAGCAGGCCGTCCTTGCCGGGCATGAGGGAGACGAAGGCACCGAAGGTGGTGGTCTTGACGACCGTACCCAGGTAGCGCTCGCCGACCTCCGGCATGGTCGGGTTGGCGATGGCGTTGATCGTGGCGCGGGCGGCCTCGGCCTGCGAGCCCTGCTGGGCACCGATGTAGATGGTGCCGTCGTCCTCGATCGTGATGTCGGCGCCGGTGTCCTCCTGGATCTGGTTGATCATCTTGCCCTTGGGGCCGATGACCTCACCGATCTTGTCCACCGGGATCTTGACGGTGATGATCCGCGGGGCGTTCGGGGACATCTCGTCCGGGACGTCGATGGCCTCGTTCATGACGTCCAGGATGTGCAGACGCGCGTCACGGGCCTGCTTCAGCGCGGCGGCCAGGACCGAGGCGGGGATGCCGTCGAGCTTGGTGTCGAGCTGGAGCGCGGTCACGAACTGCTTGGTGCCGGCGACCTTGAAGTCCATGTCGCCGAAGGCGTCCTCCGCACCGAGGATGTCGGTGAGGGCGACGTAGTGGGTCTTGCCGTCGATCTCCTGGGAGATGAGGCCCATGGCGATACCGGCGACGGCGGCCTTGAGGGGCACACCGGCGTTCAGCAGCGACATGGTCGAGGCGCAGACCGAGCCCATCGACGTGGAGCCGTTGGAGCCCAGCGCCTCGGAGACCTGGCGGATCGCGTAGGGGAACTCCTCGCGCGACGGCAGGACCGGGACGATGGCGCGCTCGGCGAGGGCGCCGTGGCCGATCTCGCGGCGCTTGGGCGAGCCCACGCGGCCGGTCTCGCCGACCGAGTACGGCGGGAAGTTGTAGTTGTGCATGTAGCGCTTGCGGGTCACCGGGGAAAGGGTGTCCAGCTGCTGCTCCATCCGGAGCATGTTGAGGGTGGTGACGCCCAGGATCTGGGTCTCGCCACGCTCGAACAGCGCCGAGCCGTGCACGCGCGGGATGGCCTCGACCTCGGCGGCGAGCGTACGGATGTCCGTGACGCCGCGGCCGTCGATGCGGACCTTGTCCTTGATGACGCGCTCGCGGACCAGCTTCTTGGTCAGCGCGCGGTAGGCGCCGGAGATCTCCTTCTCGCGGCCCTCGAAGGCCGGGAGGAGCTTCTCGGCCGCGATGTCCTTGATGCGGTCGAGCTCGGCCTCGCGGTCCTGCTTGCCGGCGATGGTGAGCGCCTTGGCGAGCTCGGTGGAGACGGCCTTGGTGAGGGCCTCCAGGACGTCGTCCTGGTAGTCCAGGAAGACCGGGAAGTCGCCGACCGGCTTGGCGGCCTTGGCGGCCAGCTCGGACTGCGCCTTGCAGAGGGCCTTGATGAAGGGCTTCGCGGCCTCCAGACCGGCTGCCACGACCTCCTCGGTGGGGGCCTCGGCGCCGTCCTTGACGAGCTGGACGGTCTTCTCGGTGGCCTCGGCCTCGACCATCATGATCGCGACGTCGCCGTCCTCCAGGACACGGCCCGCGACGACCATGTCGAAGACGGCGTCCTCGAGCTCGGTGTGCGTCGGGAACGCGACCCACTGGCCCTTGATCAGGGCGACGCGGGTGGCGCCGATGGGACCGGAGAAGGGCAGGCCCGCCAGGATCGTGGAAGCCGAGGCGGCGTTGATCGCGACCACGTCGTACAGGTGGTCGGGGTTGAGCGCCATGATCGTCTCGACGATCTGGATCTCGTTGCGCAGGCCCTTCTTGAAGGAGGGGCGCAGCGGCCGGTCGATCAGACGGCAGGTGAGGATCGCGTCCTCGGAGGGGCGTCCCTCGCGGCGGAAGAAGGAGCCGGGGATCTTGCCGGCGGCGTACTGCCGCTCCTCGACGTCCACCGTGAGGGGGAAGAAGTCGAGCTGGTCCTTGGGCCGCTTGGAAGCGGTGGTGGCCGACAGCACCATGGTGTCGTCGTCCAGGTACGCGACGGCGGAGCCGGCGGCCTGCTTGGCCAGGCGGCCCGTCTCGAAGCGGATGGTGCGGGTGCCGAAGGTGCCGTTGTCGATCACGGCTTCGGCGTAGTGGGTCTCGTTCTCCACTAGTGATTTCTCCATACTCGTCGTCTTTCGTCCTCGCGCCCGTGTGGCGGGGGACGGTGCGTGGAGAAGCGCACCTGGTGTGCGGGCCGGTCTTCGATCGAAGCCCCCGGGCGTTCTTTCCCGGGTGCCACTACCGAGGACCGGCGGCTGCGGGAGTGCGCTTCTCCTCGTGTCGTTCAGTTGTGCCGCACCGCGTCGTTGAGACGGTGCGGTGGTGCGTACGTCCAGATTACTGAGGTTGCCCCCGGTAGCGCACGTACGGCAAAGGGAGCGGTCCCCGGGAAGTGGGCACCGCTCCCTCTCACAGCGTGCTTACTTGGCGCCGCCGGCCGCACCGCGGCGGATGCCGAGGCGGTCGACGAGGGCGCGGAAGCGCTGGATGTCCTTCTTGGCCAGGTACTGCAGGAGGCGGCGACGCTGGCCGACCAGGATCAGCAGGCCACGACGGGAGTGGTGGTCGTGCTTGTGCGTCTTGAGGTGCTCCGTCAGGTCCGAGATCCGGCGGGAGAGCATGGCGACCTGAACCTCGGGGGAACCGGTGTCACCCTCCTTCTGGGCGAACTCGGACATGATCTGCTTCTTCGTAGCGGCGTCGAGCGGCACGCGTACTCCTCTTGGTGTTCGATGCGCCCACGAGTGCCCCTGGTCTGGATCTCAGGGGAGCTTCCGTGACTCGGAGGCGAAGGTCCGATGGGCGCTGCCCCCAGAAAGGAACCGGGGACGCGTACACAAACGGCCACCGCACAGACTACCAGCCGCCGCGCAGCGCCCTTCCCGGCCGTCCTCGCGCGCGGGCGCGGCACCCCTCGGGGCGGGGGAATCAGCTGGTGAGGGACCGGATCGAGGTGTAGACGCCGAAGACCGCGAGGCAGAGCGGCAGGAGCGTGAGCAGGACGAAGGCCTCGGCGATCTCCAGGAAGCGGCCCCAGAAGGGGGTGACCCCCTTGCGGGGGACGATGAGCCCTATGGCAGTGATCACCGCGGCGGTCGCGGCCACGGCCGCGGTGAGCCAGATCGTACGGATGTCGAGCGCCGCGGTGTCGCCGCGCAGGGCGTCGATCATGATGCCCGTCGGGGGGCGCAGGCAGAGGCCGAGGCCGAGGAGCACCAGGGCGCCGAGGCCCGCGGCCAGCGCGCAGGCGACCTGGGCGGTGTAGCGGAAGAGGTGGGCCCGCATCAGCATGGCGCAGCCGGTGGCCAGCGCCAGCAGCTGTCCGAAGACGTCCGCCGAGAACCCGAGGACGGCCGCGCCGGCGACCGCCACCATGGCGCAGCCGCCGGCCAGGCCGAGGAGCAGTTCGTGGCCGCGCCGGGCCTGCGCGGCGATCCTGACCGCGTCGACCGGCCCCTGGGGGGCCTGCTCGGCCGTTCCGTAGTCGCCGCTGGTGGTGCGGGGCGGCTCGAAGCCGATGGGGAGGCGGGCGAAACGGGTGGAGAGGGCCGGCAGGAATCCGAGCGCCCCGACCGAGAGCGGGGCGCAGACGGCCGCGGTCTCGGTGGGCTCCAGGTCGGTGAGGATCGCGGCGAAGGTCACCAGTACGCCGACGGCCGAGGCGAAGACGAAGGCGACGAAGGGGCCGTCGCCGGTGGGGGCGACGATCACCAGGATCACCGAGACGACGAGGACGGCGACGCAGGCCAGCAGGAACTGGAGGCGGCCGATCCCCTCCCCGGCGTCCAGCGGCAGCAGGCCGGACCCGGCGACCGCCCCGTTGACGAGGGCGCCTGTGCCGAGGGCGACGGCCGAGCCCCGGTCCTCGTACACCCGGGCGCGCACTCCGGCGACGGCGAGCAGCAGGACGGCGGCGACCGCGGCGATGACACCGGGGAGGCCGTGCATGTCGTGCAGCGGGTCGGCGGTCCACAGGACGAAGCCGAGGAGGGCGAGGAGCACCGAGCCGCCGAAGAGGCCCGAGCCGCGCATCAGGGCGTCGCCCCAGAGGGTGCGGTCACGGGCCACCGCGGACGCGACGGCGTCGGAGACGTCGTCGAACACGGCGGGCGGCAGCGATTCGGAGAACGGGCGGAGCGAGAGCAGCTCGCCGTCGAGGATGCGCTGGGCGGCGAGGGTGCGTCCGCTGTCGAGCACGGTGCCGTCGCGGCGTACGAGGTGGTAGCCGACGGGCGCTCCCTCTGCGGGACTCTGCCCGGAGAGGCGGAGGACCTCGGGGTAGAGGTCGGCGAGGGGGACGTCCTCGGGCAGGGCGACGTCGACGCGGCTGTCGGGCGCGACGACGGTCACCCTGCAGAATCCGGTTCCGTTGCCGGCCGGAACCCCGGGGCCGGTTCGGCCGGGTCCGGTGGTCGCCGCTCGGGCCGTCGTGGTCACCTGTCGCTCCCCCTCATTGCCATCCGCCTCCGCCGGGAGCCTTCTCCCGGCCGAGACCTCGTCGCCGTGTCTCTCCGCGTGCCCTCGCAGCCCGTCCCGAATGCCCGGTTTTTTGGCGGTAGTTCGCGGGTGCGTACACGCGTCGCGCTACCCTACCGCTCTCCGCCCGGCCGCTCCGTCAGTAGGATCTTTGCCCGGGCGGAGCCCGTCGCCACGGGGGCGTCGAGAGGAACAGATCTGTCCGGCAAGGGAATTGGTGAGCCGTGAGCCACATCGTCGTCAAGCGCCCTCCGCGCGCGCTGCCCTCCGAAGTGCCGGATGCGGAGGTGCAGTTGCAATCTCCTCCGGAGCTGCCGCGTGGGCAGCAGGAGGGCGCGATGATGCAGTTGCTGCCGATGCTCGGCATGGGCGGGTCGGTGGTCTTCTTCTTCATGACGCCGAACCCGATCATGCGGATCATGGGCATGGTGATGATCGCGTCGACGGTCGCCATGGCGATCTCGATGCTGGTCCGTCACCGGCGCGGCACGCAGGGGCAGCTCGCCGACATGCGGCGCGACTACCTGAAGTACCTGACGCAGACCCGCCGCGAGGTGCTGCGCACGGCACGCCTCCAGCGGGACGCCCAGTTCTATCTGCACCCGTCCCCCGAGCAGCTGTGGGCGCTGGTCGCCGAGGGCAGCAGGGTCTGGGAGCGCCGGGTCGCCGACGTCGACTTCGGGCAGGTCCGCATCGGCCTGGGCATCCAGGAGCTGGCCACGCCGCTCGTTCCGCCGCAGACCGCGCCGGTGGACGAGCTGGAGCCGCTGACCGCCGGGGCGATGCAGCAGTTCCTCCACACCCACTCGTCGCTGGACGGGCTGCCGATGGCCGTCTCGCTCCGCGCCTTCTACCACGTGACGGTCAGCGGTGACGCGGACTCCGTGCGCTCCTCGGCCCGCGCGCTGATCGGTTCGCTCGCCTCGCTGCACTCCCCCGAGGACCTGGTCGTGGCGATCGCGGCGGACCGGCAGTCGTCGCCGCACTGGGAGTGGGCGAAGTGGCTCCCGCACGTCCAGCTGCCCGGCTCCACGGACGGGGCGGGCAGCCGTCGGCTCATCTCGACGAGCTGCTCCGAGCTGGAGGAGCTGCTCGGGAGCCGTCTCGGCGGCCGCCCCCGCTTCCAGGCCGGCGGGCAGCCGTTGATGGACCAGCCGCACATCGTGGTGGTGCTCGACGGGGAGTCGGTTCCGCCGATGTCGGTGCTGGCCTCCCCGGAGGGCGTGCAGGGTGTCACCGTCATCGAGGTCGTACCGGGTGAGGTGACCGGTGCCCGCGGCGGGCTGTCCGTGGTGGTCCATCCGCAGACGCTCCAGCTGGAGTCGGGCCACGGGCTGGTCTACGAGGGCCTGCCGGATCTGCTGAGTTACGAGGCCGCGGAGGCGCTGGCCCGCCAGCTGGCCCCGCTGAACGTGGCGGCCGGCGGGGACGACGACGAACCGCTGCTGGCCAACCTGGAGTTCACCGATCTGCTGAATCTCGGGGACGCCTCCTCGGTGGACGTCTCCCGGACCTGGCGTCCCCGCTCGCAGGCGGAGCGGCTGCGCGTCCCGATCGGTGTCGGCGAGGACGGCACCCCGGTCATGCTCGACCTCAAGGAGGCCGCGCAGGAGGGCATGGGCCCGCACGGCCTGTGCGTGGGCGCGACGGGTTCCGGCAAGTCGGAGCTGCTGCGCACGCTGGTGCTGGGGCTCGCCGTCACGCATTCGTCGGAGACGCTGAACTTCGTCCTCGCCGACTTCAAGGGCGGTGCCACCTTCGCGGGCATGGCGCAGATGCCGCACGTCGCCGCCGTGATCACCAACCTCGCGGACGATCTGACGCTGGTGGACCGCATGGGCGACTCCATCCGCGGTGAGCTGAACCGGCGCCAGGAGATGCTCCGCGACGCCGGCAACTACGCCAACATCCACGACTACGAGAAGGCGCGCGCCGCGGGTGCCCCGCTGCTGCCGATCCCCTCGCTGGTGCTGGTGATCGACGAGTTCAGCGAACTGCTCACCGCGAAGCCGGACTTCATCGAGATGTTCGTGCAGATCGGCCGTATCGGCCGTTCGCTCGGCGTGCACCTGCTGCTGGCCTCGCAGCGCCTGGAGGAGGGCCGGCTGCGCGGGCTGGAGACGTACCTGTCGTACCGGATCGGTCTGCGGACCTTCTCCGCGGGCGAGTCCCGCGCGGCGCTCGGTGTGCCGGACGCCTACCACCTGCCGAACGTGCCGGGTTCCGGCTACCTGAAGTACGGCACCGACGAGATGGTCCGGTTCAAGGCGGCGTACGTCTCCGGGGTCTACCGCACGGGCGCGGAGCGGGCGTCGATGCCCGGCGGGCCGCTACCGGTGGACCGCCGGCCGGTCGCTTTCACGGCGGCGCCGGTTCCGGTGCGCTACGTGGAGCCGGCGCAGCGGCTGGACGTGCCGGAGGCCCGCAAGTCCGAGGACGACGCGCTCGCGGACACCGTGCTGGACGTGATCGTGCGCCGGCTGGAGGGGCGCGGCGCCTCGGCACACCAGGTGTGGCTGCCGCCGCTGGACAATCCGCCCTCGCTGGACGAGCTGCTGCCCGGCCTCGCGCCGGTGCAGGGACGCGGCCTGACCCAGCCGGGGTTCGAGGGCGCGGGGCGCCTGGTCGTCCCGCTCGGCGTGGTCGACAAGCCGTTCGAGCAGCGCCGCGACACGCTGTACCGGGACTTCTCCGGTGCCGCCGGGCACATGCAGATCACCGGTGGTCCGCAGTCGGGCAAGTCGACGCTGCTCCGGACCCTCGTCGCGGGCTTCGCGCTCACCCACACCCCGCACGAGGTGCAGTTCTACGGACTGGACTTCGGCGGCGGCGGTCTGGCGTCGGTCAGCGGTCTCCCGCACGTCGGCGGGGTCGCGTCGCGTCTGGACCCCGAGCGGGTGCGGCGTACGGTCTCCGAGGTGTACGGCATCCTGACCCGGCGTGAGGAGTACTTCCGCAGCGCGGGGATCGACTCGATCGCCACCTTCCGCAGGATGCGCGAGCGCGGCCAGGTGTCCGTGGAGGACCAGCCGTGGGGCGACGTCTTCCTGATCATCGACGGCTGGGGCAACTTCCGTACCGACTACGAGGGCCTGGAGCCGGCCGTCCTCGACATCGCGGGACGCGGTCTCGGGTACGGCATCCACCTGGTCGTCACCGCCTCGCGGTCCATGGAGGTGCGCGCCAACCTCAAGGACCACCTGATGAACCGGCTGGAGCTGCGGCTCGGTGACGTCATGGACTCCGAGCTGGACCGCAAGTCGGCCGTCAACGTGCCCGCCGGGGTGCCGGGCCGGGGTCTGACACCGGAGAAGCTGCACTTCATGGCGGCAGTGCCGCGCATCGACAGCATCAACTCCGACAGCGACCTCTCCGAGGCGACCGCCGCGATGAACCAGGAGGTCGCCCGCCACTGGACGGCGTCCCCGGCGCCGGCCGTACGTCTCCTGCCGCGCGAGCTGCCCGCTTCGGCACTGCCGCCGGGTGACGCGCACCCGGAGCGCGGCATCGCGTTCGGCATCGACGAGAACAACCTGGAACCGGTCTTCCTCGACTTCGAGCACGACCCGTTCCTGATGGTGTTCGGGGAGAGCGAGTCCGGCAAGTCCAACCTGCTGCGCCTGCTCATCAAGCAGCTGACGGAGCGCTACGACGGCAACGCCTGCAAGCTCTTCGTCATCGACAACCGGCGCTCCCTGCTGGACGTCACCCCTCCGTCCCACCTGGCGGAGTACGTGCCCATGTCCAACAACATGGAGCACCACATGGAGGCGCTGTACGACCTCATGCAGCGGCGCACCCCGTCGGCGACGGTCACCGCGCAGGAGTTGCGGGACCGCAGCTGGTGGCGGGGCCCGACGGTGTACGTGGTCGTCGACGACTACGACCTGGTCTCCACGTCGAGCGGCAACCCGCTGGGCAGGCTGACCGAACTGCTGCCGTTCGCACGGGACGTGGGCGTGCGCTTCGTCATCGCCCGTAACTCCGCGGGCGCGGGACGGGCCGCGTACGAGCCGTTCATCCAGCGGATGACCGAGCTGGGCGCCCAGGGGCTGCTGCTGTCCGGCGACCCGAACGAGGGCGACATCATGGGCAACGTCCGCCCGCGTCCGATGCCCGCGGGCCGGGGCGTGTTCGTCTCCCGCCGCCGGGGCAACCCGCTGGTGCAGACGGGGCTGGTGGAGGGGGAGCGGTAGGCCCCGAGCAGTACCGCGTGGTGCCGGGCCGGGTCCCCTTTCGGGGCGCCCGGCCCGGTCCCGCTCTACGAGGACGTCCTTTTCCCGAACGCGTGATTCCGGTCGTCCACAATTCCCGGGAACAGACCGGACCCCCTGTCGGCGATTTCCGCCATTCCTCCGCGGCGTGGCGCATTACCACCCACGAATTCACTCCGCCGCCGTACGCTCGGGATTCGTACGACCGAACACATCTGTACGCGCGAACATTCGCCCCTCCGCTCCCCGGGCGGACGGGCGGCGGCCGTCCTGCGGAGTGCCACGGACCGGGGACGCGCGGGACGATGTGCCGGGCACGCGGTCCGCACGCCGTCGTGCACGGCGTTCCCGCGGCGCCATCATGCGCGACAGGTCCGGACGATGTTCACCAGGGTCTCCCGCGCCCCCCTGCGCGCGGAGAGCGACGGGAAGGTACCCGGCGAGAAATGGCGTGGCACGAGTGGGAACCATGGAATTCGGGTGTGGCCGACCGGCGTTTTTCGGACGCGCGAAGGAAACACCCGACACGGGAGCGCGGAAACCGCGGAGAAGACCCGCGAGGTGATCTCCGGGTTGGTCGGGACGGTCGGCCGGCCAGGGGGAATTCGGCGTTCCGGAGGTGTGAGGGACCGTGGCGCCCAGAAGACGTCCACGCCCGAATGCCGGACCTCCTCGCCCGTAACAGGGCCTCGTACGCCGGGAGCTCGTATGCCGGGTGTGCGCCCGCCAGGTGCGAGATCCGCGTCCGCGCGGCCGGCCCGGTCTCCCGGCCCGACGTGATATCCGGCCGACGGGTGGAGCGCTGATGGATCTCGACGCACTGCGTTTCGGCAACTTCTCCGCGCTCGACTCGGCCGTCTCGGACTGGGAACGGCAGGTCAAGAACCTGAAGGCACTCCAGGACGAGGCCCAAGACGGTCTGAAGGCAACGGCGGTGAAGGCCGACTGGGCCGGCCTCAACGCCAACGTCACCCGGGACTTCGTCACGAAGACCGCCGCGGAGTTCACCGACGCGCACACCCAGGCGAGCAGCATCGCCGCCATCCTCGGTGACACCCGCGATGAGCTCGTCTCCTACCGGGGACAGCTCGTCGCCGCGATCGAGCGCGGGGTGGCGAAGAACCTCACGGTCAGGGACACCGGAAAAGGCACGTTCCCGTCGACATGAACATCCACCCGGACCGCGCCGCCGCCGGGACCAAGGTGCCCGAGCACAGCCGGCAGGACGTGGATCTGCTGCGCGACGAGGTCCAGTCCATCCTGACGAAGGCCACCCAGAGCGACGCCACCGCCGACGAGACGCTTCGACTCCTCGTGGACCAGGCGAAGTACGGCTTCTCCGACGCCGGTTACCAGGACCGTGACTCCGCCGCCAACGCCCTCAAGGACGCCAAGGAGGCTGCCGCGCTCTACTCCAAGGGCTCCGGCATGTCGAACACGGAACTCACGCGGCTCATCGCGCTGATGAAGGAGAACAAGGACGATCCGCTGTTCGCCGAGCGCTTCGCGACCGACCTCGGACCTGAGAAGACTCTCTCGCTCTACGCCGGTCTCGCCGACGACCAGCAGTTCTACGTGCACCCCCGCTCCGGGAGCGGCCTCTCGGAGGAGATGCGGACCCGGATGAGACTGCTCGGCGGGCTGGAGTCGAGCCTCGGCACCACCCTGGCGACGGCCACGCACTCGGGCAGCGACGACATGGCGCAGTGGCAGAGGGATCTCCTGGTGGCGGGCGGAAAGGATGTCGGCACCCCCGGGCAGGACCGCGTCTACGGGTACCAGGTGATGAGCAACCTGATGCGGAACGGCGCGTACGAGGACAACTTCCTGAAGAGCTACGGGGACAGCCTGATCGCGTTCGAGAGGGAGAACACCTCCGACGAGGTCGGCGGCCTCCAGAGGCGGACCACGCGCGAGAACGTCCTCCCGTGGAACCACTCCGGCGCCTTCGAGCGGCTTCACTACGGGGCGGGGAACGACGCCGGTTCCGACCCGATGACCGGCTTCATGGAAGCCCTGGGGCACAACGCCGAGGCCTCCACGGACTTCTTCAACGAGGGAACCCACTTCGACTACCTCACCGAGGACCGTGAGTGGTTCGAGGATCACGCGAAGACCGACGCCAAGACCATCGCTGGATACGACTCGCTGGGACACGCCCTGGAGTCGGCGACCAAGGGCGCCCCCTACGACGCCGACCCGCCGCAGCTGCACCGCGACAGCGAGACCGCCGCCGTCGCGCAGCGGGTCGTGGAGCGCTACGGGCAGGACGCCGAGTACAAGGGCGACAAGCAGACCGGCCTCAGCGGTGCGCAGCTCCTGGCCGAGCAGGAGGGGATCGGCGACAGTCTGGGCAGTATCGGCGCCGCCTACATCGACGACATCAACTGGGCCATGGACGGAAACGCCGAGAAGTCGGTGTACGCGTTGGATGACGGCGGGCGCACCTCGTCGGCCGAGCGGGCCCACTTCGACAACAGCGAGCTCGGCCTCACCAAGTTCATCAGCACCCTCGGCCAGGATCCCGACGCCTACGCGTCGTTGGGTACCGCCCAGCAGGTGTACACCACGTCGCTGCTCCACGAGCACCCGCCCACGATCGAGGCGGACGGCGACGTCTCGTCCAGCGAGGCCGAGACGGTCCTGCGCAACGGCGCCGAGGTCCAGGGCGTTCTGGACCGGTCGCGGGCGGAGGAGATCAAGGCCGGCGGAGTGGAGGCGGACAAGAAGTACAACGACGCGGTCGACGCCCGTATCGAGCGGGACAAGATGATCGCGGGCGCGGTCACGGGCGGCCTCTTCTCGCTCACCCCCGAAGCGACGACCGGGATGGCCGCGACCGTGGTCCCGATCGTGGGGGACCAGACCGAGGGAGTCGTGGGCGGCCTCATCGAGAAGAACCTCGACGAGTACGCGGAGGCGCACCATCGGGACAACTCGGAGAAGTACCACGCGGAGGGGAACGAGGTGTACGCGAGCGGCTTCGCAGCCTCCTGGAGGCCCGGGCACGCAGTCCTGCAGGAGGCCGACGCGTCGAGCGCCTGGGACGGCGAAAACTACCGGAAACTGAGCGACGCCCTCACACGGGCCCAGCAACTCGGCTACAACAGCGGCAGTCAGCAACAGGAAAATGTCGGTCAGCTCCCCACCACGTGAGGTCGGGCACATGAAATCCATCCTGAGGAAAGCGGCCCCGCCTCTCGCCGTGGTGATGTCGGCGGCGGTACTCGGCGGCTGCTCGGGTTCGTCGGACGGTCCCGGCACACCCTCGGCCTCACGGCCGGTGGCTCCCGGAGAGACCGGCCGGCAGGTCTGCTCAGGTCTCCTCAGAGCGGACGGAGGGGCCGCGCTGGAACAGCTGACCAAGTCCGCGCGCTTCACCGAGTCACCCGGATCCGGTCCGACAGAGGTCCGGTCGGTCGCCGACGCGGCCCAGAAGCTGCGGAATTCGGGGCTGCCGGCGACCGGCAGCGGCGAACGGCTCTACCTGTGTCTGGCGGAACCCGGCAACCCGGGTGGCCGAGGCGATTTCCAGGTGTCCACCCGCTGGACGCGGATCAAGGCGGGCGACCGTACCTGGCACAGCACCGCGATCAGTTCCGTGTACGACCTCACGGCCCACGGAGTGCACAGCAGCACCGCGCCCTACGCGACCGCGTCGCAGACCTGGGGTGCGGTGTCCCTCCATTGCCCCGTCGGCGGCGGCGCCGCACCGGGCGTCGCACTCGACGTGGAGTTGCGCACTTCGCACGGATCGGTCACACCCGACGAAGAGCCGGTGAGGCCCGGGCTGCTGCTCAAGGCCGCCCACGGTGCGGCGCTCGCGGTGGCGCGGGAGGTGGGCTGTCTCGCGGAGAGTTCCCTGCCGGAGACTCTGGACGCTCCGACTCCCCTGCCGAAGGGCTGAAGCACACCGGGAACGAATGATGGCGCCCCCTCCGGTCGGAGGGGGCGCCATCATTCGTTCCCGGACGCCGTCCCGGTATGTACGGCCGGGGCGGGCTGAGCGGTCGCGTGTGGGCACCTCCCGCGCGTGCCCACACCTGTCTTGCGTAGCCGCCGCTGTCATACCCAGGGCAGAAAAAGCTAGAAGTTCTGCGCGGCCTTCTTGTCGCCCGCCTGGTACGCGGACGCGGCCTCGCGCACGGCGCGGGTGATCTGCAGCAGGGAGTCGTGGACCGACCGGGCGTCCTTGTCCCACCCGGCCTGGGCGGTGTCGTACGCGCCCTTGGCCTCGCCCTGCCACAGCTCGGCGACGGAGGCGACACGGCGCTTGATCGCGGCGAGGTCCTCGTCGAGCTGCTTGCCCTGCCGCTCGATGGAAGCAGCGGCACCTTCCAGGCTGGAATATGTGACAACGGTCGTACCGTCGTTGGTCGTCATGTGGTCCTCCGATTCGGGGTGGTTGCGAGACGACTGCCGCGAAGCGCGGGCAGCCGCGTGGGTCAGAAGCTGTTGAGGCTCGACGTGGGCGCGGAAGCGCCCGAGTCGCCCGTGTAACCCGGCACCACGTCGATACCCCGGAGGGCGGCGCCGACCTCGTCCTCGGTGTTGCCGGAGATGGTGCGGGCGGCCTTGATGGCCTCCTGGAAGTTCTGCAGCCGGATGCCGATCGACACCATGCTGTCGTTGATCTGGCGCTGCTTGTCGTTGAAGGCGTTGGCGCCGATGCCCTTCCAGGCGCCTTCCAGGCTGTCGATCGTCGCCTGGAGCGTCTTCAGCTGCCCCTTGACGGAGTCGAACCGCGTCGAGAGTTCGTTCTCCAGCTGAAGGAGACTGTGTTCTGTGACCTTCTGATCTGCCATGGACCTGGTTTCCTTTCGGGTTCTCTCTACGGACCGGCAGGTTCTCGCCGGAAGTTCATGGGTGAACCGGCCGCGCGCACCGCCGTCGGCCGTGGCCGTCGCCGGTCGGGCCGCTCCGGCCGGTCGCACGGTCAGACGGTGCTGCGGCGCCTGCGGAGGTAGTAGAGGGCGCCCCCGCCGAGAACGACCACGACCACCACTCCGCAGGCGATCAGGCCGAGGTTGTTGCCGCTGTCCTCGGACTCGCTGGAGCCTGCCACAACCGTGGCGTCGCCGGATTTCCCCTGCGAAGGCTGTGACGAAGCTGAAGCAGAGGCGGACGGGGAGGCCGAGCCCGAGGGGGCAGCCGAGGCGGTGGAGCCGGAGCCCGACGCGCTCGTGCTCTTCCCGGTGAGCGGGCTGACGTCCGGATCGCCGGGGTCGCCCTTGTGCTTGAGGAGGTTCATCGACGGGCGGATCAGACCGTGCCCGAGGTAGGCGCTGGTCTCGTCGTCGGGCCAGTCCCTGGCGGCCGTGTCGAAGAGGACCCGGAGGACCTGGCTCGCCGTCCAGTCGGGGTGGGCGGACCAGACGAGGGCGGCGGAGGCGGAGGCGATGGCGGTGGCCGCGCTGGTTCCGTTACCGTCGCAGTACGACTGGAACGTGTTGTCGCACCAGACGGGAACGTCGGCTCCCGGCGAGGCGACGTCCACGAAACCACCGTGCTGGGACGTCTTGGCCACCGTCCCCTTGCTGTCCGCCGAGGAGACTGCGACGACTTCCTCGTACGCCGCCGGATACTGCACCGCGTTGGCCCCGTCACCGTCGTTGCCCGCGGCAGCGAAGAACAGCTTTCCCTTCGACAGCGCGTACTCCGCCGCCTCGCGCTCCGCGTCCATCGAGAAATCGCTGCCGAAGGACATGTTGATGATCCGGGCGTCGCTGTCGGCGGCAGCCCTGATGGCGTCCGCGCTGTCGCGTGCGTTGACGTGCTTGTTGCTGTGCTGGAAGTCCGTGTTGGCGATGCGGTACGGAATGATCTTCGCGTCCGGCGCGAGCCCCTTCAGGCCGCCTCCGTTGCCCGTCCCGGCGATGAGCTCGGCCATCGTGGTGCCATGACCCTTGTAGTCGTCGTTCTCGTCGCCGTCCGCCTCGGTGGCGTCCAGGCCCTTGAGGACCTGACCACTCAGTGACGGTGTGTCCGGATTCACGCCGGTGTCGATGACCGCGACCGTGATGCCCTTGCCCGTGGAGACCTTCCACATCTCCTCGGCCTGCATGGCGTCGAGGTACCACTGTCTCGCCTGCACGTCCTCGGCCACGGCGGACGGAGCCAGCCCGGCGAAGCAGGCACTCCAGGCGGCGGTCGCGGCAAGTGCGCCGATCAGTCGGCGGCTTGCTCCCCGGGATCTGCGGCGCGTCGGGGCATGGCTCATCTCTGCGGTCATCCTGACTTCCGAACCTTCCACGTGCCTACTCGATCACCGGTGGTGCGGCCTCGGGCCGTCCGGCTGTCCAGGTCTCTTCGTCTTCCGTCAGGTAGTCGGGCCGCGTCGACGCGTTGTTCTCTTCCTCTTCCTCGCGTTCCTGCCGCCCCCCGGGGCGCACCAGGCCCGCTCCTCCCGAGGTGAAGCCCTTGCCTCCCGAACGGCCGCGCGGAGTGCCGACGACACCGTTCGAACCCGGAGTGCCCCTGCCGGTCGGCCGGGTCCCGGAAGAACCGTTGCCGATGACGCCGCGCTGACCGGCGCTCCTGGCGGAAGCCCCGCCCTGACCGGTGTTCTGGCCGCCGATCACGGTGCCGCGCCCGCCCGCACGAGCGCCCGAGGTGCCCGAGGCGGAGCCCTTCTGCTGGGGCGTCCCGCCGCTGATGCCACCGCGTCCGGCCCGGGGTGTGGAGCCCGTGCTCGAACCGCTCTGTCCCGCCACCGGACGGCCGCCGCTCACGCCGGACCGGCCGGAGGCCGACGATGTGCCTCCGGTTCCGGCGGAACGCCCGAGAGCCTGGGAACCACCGGTCGTCCGCCCAGAGTTCCCGGTCGCCGTTCGCTGGGTCGCCGAGTTGTTTCCGCCCGGAAGCCCGGTCCGGGCGGCGCCCCTCGCGGTCCCGGTGGTGCCGGATGCAGGCTTCACGTTGCCGCCCCGCACCCCACCGCCGCCGAGTGGACCGGTCGACGGGAACAGCGTGCTTCCGGGCCCCGGGGTCCCGCCCGTGGCGGTGGGCGCGGGCGACGGGCTCTGCGCCGTGGGCGGGAGCGTCGTCGGCGCGGTGACGCTGTCGATTTCGGTGTGTGTGTCGCTGTCCAGGACGGGCTTGGTGGTGGTGACCAGTTCGTCGGCGGTGTGGTGCGCCTGCGGGCTGCTCACCTCCCCGGTCACCGACCTCACCGTGCCGGAACCGGTGGAGTGCCCACCGAGGCTGCCACCCGTCTGCCCCGAGGAGTCGATACGGCCACCCACGTTCACGTGGTCGGAACCGGGGCGCGGCATGTCCACCGACAGCTGCATGTCGAACCGCGGCGCCTCCTGCGTGGCCAGCACCTCCGAGGTGACGGAGTAGTAGGAGGCCAGCCGGTTCGCCTGGTTGATGGCCTCCTGCCGGTGCTCCTCGACCCTGACGGCGGCCGTGTACTCCGGATTGGCCTCGATGCGCTCCGGGGCGGGGATGTCCTTGACGTCCTTGCGGATCGCCCGGCTGTCGCGTGGGGGCAGAGAGCTCTTGACCGAGGCCAGCCCGGTACCGGCGACGGTGATCTGGGTGGCGGCCGAGTCCGCGAACTCGCTGAGCCGGGTCGCATGGGCCACCAGGCCCGCTCCCCAGTCACGGAAGGCGATGTTGGCCTCGCCCTTCCAGTCCACGACGGCGATGTGGTCGCCCAGTTCCTTCGCCGCTTCCCTGATCGCGTCCCGCGCCTTGTAGAGCGCCTGTCCGGCGGCCTCCAGGTCGGCCGGGTTGGAGTTCTCGACCAGGTCGATCATCGCGTTGAGGTCGTGGCCCTCGAAGGACGTGCGGCCGGCCGGGCGGCCCGAGCCGCCGAAGAAGGAGCCGGCCACCTCGCGGACCCGCTCGGTGATGTCCGTACCGGCGATCTGCGCCGTGACCCGGCCGTGGTCGTACGTCCGCTGCTCGGCCGGGGTCAGCTCCGGCTGGTTCTCGGTCATTCGGCTGCCCACCCTGAGTCGACCGTGGTGTCCTGGTTCTTGGCGTTCTGCTCGTGCTCCTTGTCGAGGCGCCCCTTGACCACGTAGAACCGGCGCCGCACCTCGTCCTCGGTGTTGTCCATGCCGACAGCGGCGGCGTGCACACCGAGGCTGAGGTATTCGATCTGGTCGCCGAGCGTCTTGGAGAGCGAGGTGAGCGACTCGTGGACGCGGGTGTACTGGGAGTACAGGGCGTCCGCCTCGTGGAAGCCCGCGTTGTGGCCACTGAACGAGGTGCGCGAGATCTCGTGGGCACCGATCTTGGTGCGACCCGCCGCCGAGCTCTCGAGGTCGGCCAGGAGTACGTCCACTCTCTTCTTGAACCGCTCCAGCGCGCCGACACCATGTTCAAGGTCGGCCGTTCCGCCGCTGGAGCTTCCTCCGTCGTCTGCGAGCACGGTGACTGCCTTTCCCCCGTTGTTCTCGTTTGCACAAACCGTCCTGCGTTGCGATCGCACCGGGACACCCCACGGTCGTCACGCACCCCATACTCTATCCACAGCCCTATACGGGTCCAACTGTGTTGTCAGCCATGTGACTTACAGATGGACACTTCGCAATACAGGGCCGGTCCGGCTTCTTCTTGCCAACCGAGCACCGTGCGAACGGTGATGGCGGAAGCCGACGGCAAAGGGCTCACGCGCCCCGCGCCCCGGAGAACCGGCGCCGACGCGCGTCCCGCAGCGCCACGGCGACCCCCGCTATCGCGGCGACCAGCACCAGCGCGCCCACCACGACGTACGTGGCGAGGCGGGCGTCGCGCTCCTCGGCCGTCTCCCCCAGGGTGAGTTCGGCCGGGGTGGGAGCCTCGGCCGAACTCATCCCTTCGCGTGCGGTCGGCTCCTTGACCGGCTTGTCGTCCTCGGTGAGGGCGCGTACCGGATCGACGACCCCCCAGCCGACCAGGCGGTCGTGCCCCGCGACGGAACGTTCGGCGGTCTGCTCGATCTGGGCGACGATCTCCTCCTGCTCCCACTTCGGGTGCCTGGACTTGATCAGGGCGGCGACTCCCGCCACGTAAGGGGCCGAGAAACTGGTGCCGTTGTCGGCGCAGTGCCCTCCCGCGGGGACGGTGGAGATCATGTCGACGCCGGGGGCCGCGACACCCACCCAGTCACCGGTCTGCGAGAAGCCGGCGCGTTCGTTGTTGCGGTCCGAGGAGGCCACCGCCAAAACCCCCGGGTACGAGGCCGGGTAGGTCCTCTTGTCGGTCGCGTCGAGTCCGTCGTTGCCCGCCGAGGCGACCACGACGACCTCCGCGGCGAGCGCGTGCTCGACGGCCTCCTTGAGCGCGGCTTCGGGTTCCACCGCGTTGGCCGTGTCCTGGGAGATGTTGATGACGTCGGCGTGGGCGGTGTCGACGGCGTAGACGATGGCGGCGGCGAGGCTCTTCGCCGTGCCGTGTCCCTGGGCGTCGTTCTGCTGGATCGGGATGATCACGGAGTCGGGGGCGAGGCCCACGAAGCCGGTGTCCTTCGCCTCCCTGGCGGCGATGATGCCGGCGACCCGGGTGCCGTGGCCGACGGTGTCCGTCGTGCCGTTCTCCTTGCCGCGCGGGAGCGGGTCGCCGTTCTCGTCCTTGATGCCCTTGGCCATCAGGTTGATCCCCGCCGAGGCGTCGACGGCCTTCTTCAGCTGCGGGTTCACCGTGTCGACCCCGGTGTCGATCACCGCGACCCGGACACCTTTCCCGGTGGAACGGCTCCAGAGCTGGTCGAGCAGGACTCGCTGGAGCGACCAGGGGCGTCCCGCGTACGGCTTCGAGGGGAAGGTGCACTGGGTGACGTCGTCGGCGGCGGCGGGGACGACCGGTACGGAGACGAGGGCGACGGCGGTCGCCGCGACGACCGTCAGCAGACGCCGCTTCGGGGGTTGTGCCTGTCCGGAGGAGTTCGAGGGGGTCATCGGCTGTCCGCCGCCCTTCTCAGGAGCCCTGCGGCTGACGGGCAGCCGCAGTCGACAGTCGGGGGCCGGTCGGCAGGAACTCGGACCAGGCCGCGGGGACGGGCGCCGGGTCCACCTTCCCGTACCCGAGCCGGGTCTGGGCCTGCTGCGCCTCGGCCAGGCGCTCGGCCTTCTCCTTCGCGGAGCCGGACTCACCGATCCCCGAGTCGCCCCCGGCGCTGTCGCCGTTGGACTGCATCGCGTACCGCAGCCCGGTGTCGGTGACCAGGAAGAGGTACCCGGTGGAGGTGTCCGAGCCCTTGAACTGGCGGAAGAGCTGGCCCGAACCGGGGGTGACGTACGCGCTGCTGGAACCGGTGGGCAAGGTGGCGGGGAAACCGGTGCCGGCCCAGGTGGAGAGGGTGGTGGCTCCGGTGTCGCCGTTCACCCCGCGCAGCACGCTGCACACGGTGTTGCGGCTGCCGCTCGTGGTGCTCGCGGAGTTGACGGCGCGGGGGGCGTCCTGCGGCCAGTTCTTGTCGTCGCCGAAGGACTGGCCCGGTGCGATGGCCGCGGCGCTGACCGCCTTCGCGGTGCCCGCCTGGCCGAGGCCGATGAGGTCGCGGCTGCTGAGGAGCAGCTTGGCGGTGAACTCGGAGATCGGCGCCACCCGGCCCTTGAGGACCACGTACTTCCGGGTCGAGGTGCCCGAGGTCGCTTCGAGGACCATGCCGACCTTGTCGAGCGCGGGATCCAGGTCGCCGCCCACCCCGGCGTCCTCGCCGGCCGTACCGGGGACGACCGGGAAGGTGATGGGGTCCCCGGTGTGCAGGGTCGCCAGCCAGGCGGAGGAGACCCGTTGGGGGGTGCGGCGCTCGCCCACGAGGGTGCGCAGGAGAAGTTCGTCGGACTTGTCGACGGTGTACGCGCGGCCCTGGGCGTCCACGACGTGGCGGACGCCGTCCTCCTGGCCTTCGACGTACATCAGCTCTCCGGCGGAGAGCCGCTGGGTGCCTTCGGTCTTCTTCTCCTCGCGCTCGGCGAAGACGAAGGCCGCCTTCTGGATCGCCCGACCGCCCTCGCCGGGGCGCTCGCAGACGGCCCAGCGCTTGGCGGCGCCGGCGTCGCCGCCGTCGGGCAGGCGGTCGGGGGCGTAGGGGATGCCGAGGGTCGCTCCGTGCGGGATCTCGCCGCTGTCGAGTTCGGACTCGGCGACGTTGATGACCTTGCCCTTGTCCGGGTCGAGCAGCAGCTTCGCGGAGGACATGTTGAGGACCGGGTGGAGCTGGGTCTTGCCGTTGGTCTTGAGGACGACGTAACGCGTCGTCGACTCGCTGGCGATGATGACGTTCTCGTTGGGGGTGTCCCACCCGGTGGGCGCCACCGGCTTGAACATGCCCCAGGCACCGAAGACCGCGAGGATCACGACGCCGACGATGGTCCCGGGAACCACCGCGCGCAGGGGGCGCGGCGCACCCTCCTCGGAACCGCTCGGGTGGGGTTGCACGAACTGTGCGATCAACCTCCGCTTCGCAAAGGTGTAGGCGTTGAGTTCGTCCCGCCTTGATGCCATGGTCCGCTGCCCCTTCTCCCCGACGGGCGACCAGATAACCACATCCGTTTGCGGATTCAGTTGTCGCACCGGCGCCCCTACTATGCCTGTTGACGGTGCGCGGACACCCCTCAGGTAGGGTGATCGCCCGGTCAACACCCGTGGGAAAGAGCTGGGGCCCGTCCGGCGGGCCAGGACAGGACGCGGCGTCCGGTGCGGTGCATCGCAAGGCGCTGGAATGCCCGCGTCGCGGAGCGATCCGGGTATTTCGGCAACGCCGCGAGGCGCCGTGCCAGGCGTAGCGGACCCGGTCCTGGTCCGCCGGACACGCCCTGAACAGGGACACGAGGGGGCAACACGGCGATGGGCACTGCGACGCGCGAGCGTACGGGCCGGGGGACCGCGGACGCGTCCGGCAATTCCCGGCGGCAACGCCGCGGCCGGCGGCCCGGGACCGGAGCCGCCGCCGCTTCCGCCTCCACCGCGCCCGCCGCCGCGGTGCTGCGGTCGGCCTCGCGGACCAGCCGGGTCAGCCCTCTGCTGCGGCAGCTGGTGCTGGTCGAGGTGGCGTTGGGCGCGGCGGTGGTGGGAGCCGCGCTCGGCGGGACGTGGATGGTTCCCGGCATGGTGGTCGCCGGCCTCCTGGTGGTGATCGCGGTCATCCGGCGGCGCGGTACCGCTCTGCAGGACTGGCTGTCGACGGCGTTCGCGTTGCGGGCCCGGCAACGGATGCCGGTGAGTCACCAGCCCGACGCGGAGGCCTCGTTGGCTCCGATCGCGGAGAACGTGCCGGGTTTCGCCCCCTTCGTCTACATCGACCGGGAGCGCCGTACGGTCGGGATGCTCGGCGACGGCACCTTCCTCACCGCCGTGGTGCGGGTCGAGGCGAGCGGCGAGGCGCTCCGCCCGGCCTTCGGCGCCCGGGCGCTCCCGCTGACGCTGCTCGGCGAGGCCCTTGAGGTGGACGACATCGTGCTGGAGTCCGCGCAGTTGGTGCAGCAGGTCCGCTGCGCCCCGGCGCCGCACCTCCCGGCGCGGTCGGTGGCCCGGCTCTCGTACGCCCCTCTGCAGGAGCAGACCGGTGCTCCGGCGCTGCGGATGACGTGGGTGGCGGTGAAGCTCGACCCGGAACTCTGCCGGGAGGCGGTGGAGGCGCGCGGGGGCGGGGTCGCCGGTGCCCAGCGCTGCCTGGTGCGGATGGCGGACCATGTGGCGAGCCGGATCACCGGGGCCGGGTTCCGGGCGACGGTCCTCAACCAGGAGGAGCTGAACGCGGCCGTGGCCACGTCGGCCTGTGCGAACCCGATCCAGTCGGCACGCGCGGTGCGCCAGGAGGCGGCGGCGCAGCGCCGGACGAAGGAGACGTCGCGGGTGTGGCGGTGCGACGACCGGTGGCACACGACGTACGCCGTCGACCGCTGGCCCGAGCTGGGCCGGGGCGCGACGCCGCTGCCCAAGCTGGTCGCGCTGCTGACCTCGGTACCGGCGTACGCCACGACGTTCAGCCTCACCGTGCGGCGCGGCGCGCACCAGGGGGCGGTGTCGGTGGCCGGGCACGTCCGGATCACGGGCGGTTCCGACACGGAACTGGTCAGCGTGCGCAGGACGTTGGTGCAGGCGGCCCGGGTGGCCAAGGTCGGTCTCGTACGTCTGGACCGCGAACAGTTGCCCGGTGTGCTCGCCACTCTTCCGCTGGGAGGCGCGCAGTGAGCCGGATCATGTCGAGGCACGGGCTGCGGGGTCCGCGGCACGCGGGCCACACCATCGCGGCGGACCATCTGGGCGCGCTGTCGCTGCCGGTCGGCGACGACGGCGTGGTGATCGGCAACGACGCGGAGAACCGCCCGCAGATCATCGGGTTCCACCGCCCGGCCCCGTACGACGTGCTGCTCATCGGCGGTCTGTGGACCGCTCAGGTGCTGGCGCTGCGCGCGGCGGGCACGGGTGCGCGGGTGGCGGTGGAGACGGGCCGCACGCAGGCGTGGACCGCGATGGCGCAGGCGGCGGGCGCCGGGCTGGAGTGCGTCTCCCTGCACGAGGTGGGCCGGGTGCCCCCCACGGGTGCGACGGTGGGCAGTCCGGTGGTCGTCGTACGGGACTGCGGGATGCGGCCTCCCCGCGGCCGGGTCGTCTCCTCGCCGTGGCAGTCCGTGCTGACGCTGCTCCCCTATCTGAGCCCGGTGGCACCGCGGTTGATGCGGTCCTCGTCGCTGGTGGGCGTGCAGCGGGTCTCCCCCGCCGAGGCGGACCAGATCGGCCGCATCCTCGGCCTCTCGCGCGTCGAGAGCGAGGCGCTGCCGACGCTCGCGGACGGGGTCACCCTCTGGGTGTCGGGCCGTGAGCACCACTGGGTGATGACGAGCGCGACGGACGCGGAGACCGGGCTGCTGGGGGCGGCCCGCAGGATGGACTGAATCCGTCCGGTTCCACCCCGCGGCGGCTCCGTACCGTGGACGATGGGGTTCAACGTCACCGTTCGATCGAAAGGGGCGCCGCAATGGGCACCCAGCAGGAGAAGGACGAGCTCTACGCGCTCGACATCACGGACGCCGTGTGGCTGAGCGCCCCCGGCACCGAGGCCGAGGAGGAGCGGGTCGAGATCGCGCATCTGCCCGAGGGCGCGGTCGCGATGCGTTCCTCGCTGGACCCCGGGACGGTGCTGCGCTACACCGAGGCGGAGTGGCGGGCCTTCGTACTCGGCGCCCGCGACGGGGAGTTCGACCTCAAGTAGGGGTCGCGGAGTGTGCGGGGCGGTGGTCCGGCCGGGCCGCCGCCCCGTTCGCGTTTCCACACGTCGAAGGGAGCCTCGTGGCCGCCGCCGTGGTGGGACTCGGCCCGGTGCGGGCGGATGTGACGGAACGGACCGTCCCCGGCCCCGGGTACGGCCTGACGTAGGGGGCCCGATGGCCCTTAGGGTGGGGTGTGGGCGTGTCGCGGTACCTTCGGGTGTGCGGCGCCCGGCCCGGAGGGAGAGCCGGGCGTATCGGACAACGGGGAGACGGTCGTCCCTGCCCACCACGGCACAAGGGTGCTCGACCACACCAGGAGGCACAGTGAACAGCGATCGGGACGAGATGCGCGAGGGATGGAACACGCCCGGCGACGAGTCGTCCGACGCCGATCCCGCCGAGCTGACGGGTGAGTTCACCATCGACTACACCCCGCCCGCCTGGTACACGCAGAACGCCGTGGGCGACTCTTCGGGCGGATCCGGCACACCTGCGACTCCGCCGCCTCCGAGCGGGTCGCCGCTCCCGGTGCCGGGCCTGCCGTCCCAGGGCGGGTTCGAGCCTGCGTGGGCGCCCGCGCCGCCCGTCCAGCCCGCGCCGCCCGCGCCGCCCGTCCAGCCCGCGATTCCCGAACAGGTCCCGCCCGTCGCGCCGTTCGCGCCCGGGCCCTTCGCGCCCGGCCCGTCCGCACCGCCGGCGTCGTCCTCGGCCCCGGTCCCGCCGGCGTCCACGGCCGGGGGCGGAATCGCCTCGCAGCCGCTCGGGGGCGGCGACGTGGAGAGCGGTGCCACGATGCGCTTCTCCGCGGCGGCGCTGAAGCGGGAGTTCGCCGCCCGCGACGCCGAGGCCGCAGCAGCCGCTGCCGGGTCGGGTACGGGTACGGAAGCGCCGTCGTCCTCCCCGCCGCCCGCCCTCCCGCCCGCCCCCGGGGGCGGCTCCGCCCCGGGGGCGTACGGGAACGCTCCCGCCGCCGGGGCCGAGGAGAGGGCCGAGGTCACCGGCACCGCCGCCTCCGACGCGCCCGCCCAACACGACACGGCCGGTCAGCACGACACGGCGCCGGCGGACGACACGGCCCCGGCGGACGAGGCCCGGGCGGACGCCTCCGGCACGGAAGCCACCGCGGCCTCCGAGGCGGACGAGCGCCCCAGCGACGTCGCCCCTTCCTCCGGCGGCCCCGCTCCCACGGACGCGTCCGCCCCGGAGACCGCGAACGCCCCGGGCGCCCCGGCCACTTCGGCTTCGGCGGACGAGTCGGCCACCCCGTGGGACGCCGCCGCCCCGGCCGCCGGTGAGCCCCTCGCGCCCGAACCGCCGCACCCGGGTGACCAGGCCGCCCCGGTTCCGTGGTCCCCCGCACCCCCGGCCGCGCAGGTGCCGAACGCGCTGCCCCCGCTGCCGCCCGCCTTCCACCCGGCCGGACCCCAGCCCAGCGCCCCGGAACCGGCGCCCCAGTGGCCCGCCTCCCCCGACCGGCCGGCCGGAGGCTACGGCTCCCCGCAGGCGCCCCAGCCTCCGACGCCCCAGCCGCCGCGGATCCCCGAGCCCAACGGCCCGTACGGGCAAGGTGGTTACGGCTTCCCGCAGCAGCAGTACCCGCCGTACCCGCCCCGGAGCGGCTCGCTGCCCCCGCAGGTGCCGCAGCAGGCCGGCTACGGGTTCCCCCAGCAGCCCCCGGCCCCGCAGCTCCCGGCCCCGCAGCCCCCGGCCCCGCAGCCGCCCGCTCCTCTGCCGCCCGCTCCTCTGCCGCCTCAGGCGTCCGGCGCACCGGCCGGCTACGGCTACCCGCAGGGCCCTCCGCAGCCCCACCAGCCGTACACGCCCCAGGCCTACGTGCCCCAGCAGGGCCAGCCGCCCCAGCAGGGTCTGCCCCAGCAGTTCCCGCAGCCGCCGCAGCCCCCTCAGGAGCACATCCCGTTCCCGGCGCAGGCCGCCCCGCAGCCGCCTCAGCAGGGACCTGCGCAGCAGCCCGTCGACCCGCGGACCAGCGGCGCCTGGCCCACCCCGGTCACGCACGACCAGCGGGAGCGCTCGGTGCCGGGCGCTCCGCTCGGGTACACCGCCGCCGTCGAGCTCTCCTCGGACCGGCTGGTGCGGGGGAAGCAGAAGGCGAAGAGCAGTCGGAACCCCTCCCCCGCCAGCCGTTTCAAGCTGGGCGGCAAGAAGGAGGAGGCCGACCGGCTGCGCAAGCTGGAACTGATCCGGACGCCGGTGCTCTCCTGCTACCGCATCGCCGTGATCAGCCTCAAGGGCGGTGTCGGCAAGACCACGACGACCACCGCGCTGGGTTCGACGCTGGCCACCGAGCGGCAGGACAAGATCCTCGCCATCGACGCGAACCCGGACGCCGGGACGCTCGGCCGCCGGGTGCGCCGGGAGACCGGGGCCACCATCCGCGACCTGGTCCAGGCGATCCCGTACCTCAACTCGTACATGGACATCCGCCGCTTCACCTCGCAGGCGCCCTCCGGGCTGGAGATCATCGCCAACGACGTGGACCCGGCGGTCTCCACGACCTTCAACGACGAGGACTACCGCCGGGCGATCGAGGTGCTGGGCAAGCAGTACCCGATCATCCTCACCGACTCGGGCACCGGGCTGCTCTACAGCGCGATGCGCGGGGTGCTCGACCTGGCGGACCAGCTGATCATCATCTCGACGCCCTCGGTGGACGGCGCGTCCAGCGCGTCCACCACGCTGGACTGGCTGTCCGCGCACGGCTACGCCGACCTGGTGCAGCGCTCCCTGACGGTCATCTCGGGGGTCCGCGAGACCGGCAAGATGATCAAGGTGGACGACATCGTCCAGCACTTCCAGACGCGGTGCCGGGGTGTCGTGGTCGTCCCGTTCGACGAGCACCTGGCGGCGGGCGCCGAGGTCGATCTCGACATGATGCGGCCGAAGACCCGCGAGGCGTACTTCCACCTCTCCGCGCTCGTCGCGGAGGACTTCGCCCGCGCCCAGCAGCAGCAGGGCCTGTGGACCGCGGACGGCCAGAGCCCGCCGCCGCAGTACGCGCCGCCGATGCCCGGGCACCAGCAGTACCCGCCGCAGGCGCACCCCCAACAGCCGTATCCGCAGCAGCCGTACGGGGGACAGCAGCCGCCGCAGTCGCCGTACGGCGGGCAGCAGCCGTACGGGGGACAGCAGCCACCCCCGCAGCCGTACCCCCCGCAGTCCTACCCGCCGCAGTCCGGCAACGGCTGGCAGCAGGGGCCGCCTCCGCCGGCGCAGGCGTACGGCGCGCGGCCCGGCCAGGACGGGCAGGCTGGCCAGCCAGGACAGCCCGAGCGGCCGGGTCCGCCCGGTCCCGAGGGCCCGTGGCCCGCGCCGGGATGGCAGCAGCAGCCGCCCGCGCCGCCCCACAGCTGAGGCAAAGTGGTCTACACCAATGAGGGCCCGCACCGTTGCGACGGTGCGGGCCTTTTGCGTATTCCCGCAGCCCACACGCCGTTTCGCCGACCGTTGACTCCAGTTGGCCGCCGCTGATAGACCTCTCCATCACCAGTTGGCGAACCACTGCTCTACCCGCCGCCCCACCAGCGAGTCATGACGCGAGGTCGACGTCCCATGGTCACAAGAAGTCCCGTCCGCTCCACCCGGCCAGGCCATCGTCTGCGCCTCCTCACGGCCTCGGGTGCCGCCGCGCTGGCGCTCGCCGCCGGCTCGCTCGTACCGGGCGCCCCCGCTCCGCTCGCCGCCTCCCCCGCACAGGCAGACGACGGGAAGACGACCCTCACGGTCGCGGTCGCGCAGAGCGTGGACTCACTGAGTCCGTTCCTGGCCCAGCGGCTGCTGAGCACCAGCGTCCTGCGGCTCATGTACGACTACCTGACGAACTATGACCCCAAGGACAGCCACGCCGTCCCGGGGCTCGCCACCGCGTGGGAACCGTCCCCGGACAAGCTGACGTGGACGTACACCATACGGCCCGACGCGAAGTGGTCGGACGGCGAGAAGGTCACGGCCGACGACGCCGCCTGGACCTTCAACACGATGATGAAGGACGAGGGCGCGGCCACGGCCAACGGCTCCTTCGTCACCAACTTCGACACGGTGACCGCCCCCAGCCCGGACAAGCTCGTCATCACCCTGAAGAAGCCGCAGGCGACGATGGCCGCGCTCGACGTGCCCATCGTCCCCGAGCACGTCTGGAAGGACGTCGCCGACTTCTCGAAGTTCAACAACGACACGAAGTTCCCCATCGTCGGCGACGGACCGTTCGTCCTGACCGACTACAAGGTCGACAGCTACGTCAAGCTCAAGGCCAACAAGGACTTCTGGCGCGGTTCGCCCAAATTCGACGAGATCGTGTTCCGGTACTACAAGGACCAGGACGCCGCTGTCGCCGCACTGCGCAAGGGCGAGGTCTCCTTCGTCGCCGGCAGTCCGAGCCTGACCCCCGCCCAGGCGGCCTCGCTCAAGAACGCCCCGGACATCAAGGTGAACGAGGGCCCCGGCCGCCGCTTCTACGCGCTGGCCACCAACCCGGGCGCGCGCACCAAGGACGGCCAGAAGTTCGGCGACGGCAACCCGGCGCTGCTCGACCAGAAGGTCCGTCAGGCGCTCTTCCTCGCCGTCGACCGCAAGACCATCATCGACAAGGTCTTCCAGGGCCACGCGGTGGAGGGCGCGGGATACATCCCGCCGCGCTTCTCCGCGTACCAGTGGCAGCCCGCCGCCGGGCAGCAGCTGGGCTACGACCCCGCCCGCGCCGCCTCCCTGCTCGACCAGGCCGGGTACAAGAAGAACGGCGACGGCAAGCGGGTCGGCAAGGACGGCAAGCCGCTGGACCTTCGCATCCTGTGCCACGCCACCGACCCGAACGACAAGGCGGTAGGCAAGTACCTCCAGGAGTGGTGGGGCGACCTCGGCGTCGGGCTGAAGGTCGACTGCCTCGACAACGTCTCGGACCCCTGGTACGCCGGTGAGTACGACCTCGCCTTCGACGGCTGGTCGGTCAACCCGGACCCGGACTTCGTCCTCTCCATCCACACCTGCGGCGCGCTGCCCGCGAAGGCCAAGGAAACGGCCGCCACCGACAACTTCATCTGCGACCCGCGGTTCGACGACCTCTACGCGAAGCAGCTGGCCGAGTACGACCCCGTGGCCCGCGCGACGCTCGTCAAGGACATGCAGTCGCGGCTGTACGACACCGGGTACATGAACGTCATGGCGTACCCGAACGCCGTGGAGGCCTACCGCACCGACCAGATCGCCTCCATCACCACCATGCCCTCGGACGCCGGCAACATCTACGGCCAGGACGGCTACTGGAGCTGGTGGTCCGCCGTCCCGGCCGCCTCGGCGAGCGGTTCCTCGGACTCGGGTTCCTCGACCGGGGTGCTCGTCGGCGTCGGCATCGCCGTCGTCGTCCTGGCCGCCGGCGGACTGCTGTTCGCCCGCCGCCGCCGTTCCACCGCGGAGGACCGGGAATAACCGATGAGCACTGACAGCACTCCCCTGCCGGGCTTCGGCCCGACGGGCGTGGAGGGTGCGGGAACCGCCGGTCCGGCTCAGGCCGGGCCGGCGGTCCGCTCTCCGCACGCCCGATCCACCACCGCCTACCTCCGCTACGTGGCGGGCAAGCTGGCCGGCGCGGCCGTCTCGCTCTTCGCCGTCCTCGTCACCAGCTTCTTCCTCTTCCGGCTGATCCCCGGCGATCCGGTCAAGCAGATGACCGGCGGGCGTCAGGTGACCACCGAGCAGATCGTCGCGATGCGCCGGGAGTTCGGGCTCGACCTGCCGCTCTGGCAGCAGTTCACCCAGTACTGCGGCAACGCGCTGACCGGCGACTTCGGCACCTCGTACCAGTTCCGCGCCCCGGTCGTCGACAAGATCTCCGAGGCGCTGCCCGCGACGCTGCTGCTCACCGGCACCGCGTTCGTGATCTACACGGCGATCGGCATCTGGCTGGGCTCCCGCTCCGCCTGGCGCAACGGCTCCTTCGGGGACCGCTTCCACACCGCGTTCGCGCTGACGCTCTACTCCGTACCGTCGTTCTGGCTCGGACTGCTGCTGATCGTCACGCTCTCGGTGGGCATCGGCCCGATCCCGGGGCTCTTCCCGACCGGCGGCATGGAGTCCGGCGACTCGTCCGGCTTCGGCTACGTCCTGGACGTCGCCCACCACTTGGTGCTGCCGGTCCTCACGCTGGTGGCGGTGGAGTACGCCCGCACCCTGCTGGTGATGCGCTCCTCGCTGCTCGACGAGATGGGCAGCGACTATCTGACGACGGCCCGCGCCAAGGGGCTGCGGGACGACCAGGTCCGCCGTAAGCACGCGGTGCCGAACGCGATGCTGCCGACGGTGACGCTGCTCTTCGTCAACCTCGGCAACACGGTCGCCGGCGCCATCCTGGTGGAGACCGTGTTCTCCTGGCCGGGCCTCGGCGGCCTCTTCTACCAGGCGCTGAGCGTGCCCGACCTGCCGTTGGTGCAGGCGCTGTTCTTCGTCTTCGCGGCAGCGGTGATCCTGATGAACACGCTCGCCGACGTGCTCTATCCGCTCTTCGATCCCCGGGTGGGCCGATGACGACCTCGACGGACGCGCTGGGCCCGGGCAGCGGCCCGCGCTCGCTCGCGTGGACCCGCAGGCGGCGGGCCGCGGCCCGCTTCTGGGCGCAGTACCGGACGCACCGGGCCGGGATGGTGGGCCTCGCCGTCCTGGTGGTCATCGCCGTCCTGGCGCTGGCCGCGCCGCTGCTGGCGGGGGCCGAATCGAAGAGCGTCACCGAAGCCCCCGGCGGACCGATGGAGTCACCGAGCGCCGCGTTCCCGCTCGGTACCGACCAGTTCGGGCGGAACCTGCTGGCACTGCTGCTCTGGGGTGCCCGGGTCTCGCTGACGGTGGGGCTGCTGGCGGCCTTCCTCTCGGTGGCCATCGGCACCCTGGTGGGCGTCACCGCCGGTCACTTCAAGGGCTGGTACGGGGCGGTCGCCATGCGGGTCACCGACTGGTTCCTGGTGATGCCGACCCTGGTGCTCGCCATCGCCCTGGCCACCGTGCTCTCCCGCTCGCTGTGGACGACGGTGCTGGCGATCGGCGTGACCACCTGGCCGACCACCGCCCGGCTGGTCCGCGCCCAGACCCTGTCGGTGGAGTCCCGTCCGTACATCGAGCGCTCCCGGGCACTGGGCGGCGGACACGGCCACGTCATGAGCCGTCATGTGCTCCCCAACGTGATGCCGATGGTCCTCGCCCAGGCCACGCTGGCGATCTCGACCGCGATCCTCACCGAGGCGACCCTCGCCTTCCTGGGGCTCGGCGACCCGACGATCGTCTCCTGGGGCGGTCTGCTCCAGGACGCCCGGGAGGCCGGTGCCGTCAGCTCGGGCGACTGGTGGTACCTCGCCCCGCCCGGACTCGCCATCGCGGTCGTCGCGCTCGCCTTCACCCTGTGCGGCCGGACCATCGAGTCCGTGCTCAACCCCAAGCTGGGGGTGGAGCGTTGAGCATCCCCGAGGAACGGACCGGCATGACAGCCACCGAGACCGGCGGGCCCCTGCTGGAGGTGCGCGACCTCCGTGTCACCTACGGCTCCGGGCCGCTGGCCGTCCCCGCCGTGCGCGGCGTGGACCTGCGGGTCGAGGCCGGGCAGAAGCTCGGCATCGCCGGGGAGTCCGGCTGCGGGAAGTCGACGCTGGCGCTCGCGCTGCTGCGCCTGCTGCCCGCATCGGCCACCCTGAGCGGCGAGATCCTCCTGGACGGTGAGGACGTCCTGACGATGAAGTGGGGCCGGCTGCGGGCCGTCCGCTGGGCGGGGGCGTCCATCGTCTTCCAGGGGGCGATGCACTCCCTCAACGCGGTGCACCGGGTCGGCGACCAGATCGCCGAACCGATCCTGCTGCACCACCGGGCGACCCCGGCCGCCGCCCGCACCCGCGCCGGTGAGCTGCTGGAGCAGGTGGGGCTGCCGGCGGCCCGGGCCGCCGCCTACCCGCACGAGCTCTCCGGCGGCCAGCGACAGCGGGTCATGATCGCCATGGCGCTCGCCTGCGACCCCCGGCTGATCGTCGCGGACGAGCCGACCACCGCGCTCGACGTGATGATCCAGGCCCAGATCCTCCGGCTGATCGAGCAGCTCGTCGCCGACCAGGATCTCGGGCTCGTCATGATCAGTCACGACTTGGCGGTGCTCTCCGACACCTGCGACCGGCTCGCCGTGATGTACGCGGGCCGGATCGTGGAGGAGGGCCCCGCCCAGGAGGTGTACCGGCACGCCCGCCACCCGTACGGGGCGGCGCTCTCCGCAGCCTTCCCGCGCATCGGCGACCCCGCCTCCCGGCACGCCCCGCGCGGGCTGCCCGGCGATCCGCCGGACCCGGCCGCACTGCCCTCCGGCTGCACCTTCCACCCCCGGTGCTCGGCGGCGCTGGACACCTGCGCCGAGGAGGACCAGTGGCTGCGGGACGCCGGACCGGGCCGCCGCGCGGCCTGCGTCCTGGTGGGACCGGCGACGGCGACGGCCGTCACGCACACCGAGGAGGTACCGGTCGCGAAGGCGCCGGTCGTCGAAGCGTCCGCCACGGACACCGGTACGACCACGGGCGCGGGCGAACCAGGAGCAGAGGAAGCGAGGAGCACCCCATGACGACCACCCCGGCGACGTCCACCCCCGCGACGACCGCACCCCTGCTGAGCGCCGAGGCGCTGGAGGTCACCTTCCCAGGCCGCCGCGGGGCCGCGCCCGCACGGGCCGTGGACGGGGTGACGCTCGACATCCTGCCGGGCGAGATCGTGGCCCTCGTCGGCGAGTCCGGGTGCGGCAAGACGACACTCGCCCGGTCGCTGCTGGGCCTGGTCGCGCCGACCTCCGGCCGGATCACCTTCGAGGGGCGGCCGCTGGACCCCTCCGCGCGGGCCATGAAGGCGTACCGCAAGCGCGCCCAGCTGGTGCTCCAGGACCCCAGCGGCTCCCTCAACCCCCGCCACACGGTGTACGACGCGGTGGCGGAAGGGCTGCGCATCCACGGCCACCGGGGCGACGAGACCGCTGCGGTGGCCGGGGCGCTCTCCCGGGCCGGACTGCGGCCCCCGGAACGGTTCTTCCTGCGCTACCCGCACGAGCTGTCGGGCGGTCAGCGCCAGCGCGTCGTGATCGCGGGGGCGTTGGTACTGGAACCCGAACTCCTGGTCGCCGACGAGCCCGTGGCGTCACTGGACGCCTCGGTGCGCGGGGAGATCCTCGCGCTGCTGCTGCGGCTGCGGGACGAACTCGGCCTCTCCGCACTGATCGTGACCCACGATCTGGGGCTCGCGTGGAACATCGCGGACCGGGTGGCGGTGATGTACCTGGGGCGGATCGTGGAGACCGGGCCGGTCGAGCAGATCCTGACGGCCCCCCGGCATCCCTACACCAAGGCGCTGCTGTCGGTGCTGCCGGAGGCACCTGGCGAGCCGGTGGTGCTGTCCGGCGAGGCGCCGGACCCCTCGAACGTACCGGGGGGATGCCGGTTCCACGTCCGCTGCCAGGTGTTCGCCTCGGGCGAGGCCGAACGGGCCGGAGTGGCGGACGCCTGCCGCACCAGGGATCTGCCCGTTCTCGACGGCTCGGGCGCCGGGCAGGTCGCCTGCCACTGGGCGCACTCGACCGCCGGGGAGGAACCGGCTCAGGCTCCGGCTCCGGCGTAGTGGCGGGGGCCGGGCGCGGTCAGGCGCCGCGCCCGGCCCGGGGCCCGTAACGGGGGCCCGGGCTCGCGGCGTCCAGAACTCGATGCACACGCCCTGGAAGACCGCTGAAGATCTTGCTCAGGCCACCCGGATCATCCCGAATCGCCGGTACATGCCCATCGCCATGAACCGGTGCGAGCCGGGCGTGATCGCAAGATCTTCAGGGCACTCCTCAAGCGCGTCGCGAATGCGGCGCACGCCCTAGTACGCGGCGATCAGCTCGGTGCACCGTTCGACGTCGGCGGCCATCGCCACCAACAGGTCGTCGACGGAGTCGAACTTCAGCATCCCGCGCACATAGGCGAGGAAGTCCACCGCCGCGTGCATGCCGTACAGGTCCAGGCCGATCCGGCCGATGGCGTACGCCTCCACGGTCCGCTCGACACCGTCGAACTGCGGGTTGGTGCCGACCGAGATCGCGGCCGGCATGCACTCGCCGGCCACGTTCAGCCAGCCCGCGTAGACGCCGTCGGCGGGGATCGCGCTGTGCGGGACCGTCTCGACGTTGGCGGTGGGGAAGCCCAGGTCGCGACCGCGCTGCGCGCCGCGCACCACGATGCCCTCGACCCGGTGCGGCCGGCCCAGGATCTCGGCGGCTCCCAGGACGTCGCCCTCGGCGATCAGCCGGCGGGTCAGCGTCGAGGAGAAGGGCAGTCCGCCGCCCGCCTCTCCGCTGACGAACAGGTCGATGACCTCGACCGTGTAGTCGTAGGTGGCGCCGAGTTCGGCGAGGAGTTCGACGTTGCCCGCCGCCTTGTGACCGAACCGGAAGTTCGGGCCCTCGATGACGGTCCGCGCGTGCAGCCGGTCGACCAGCACCTTCACGATGAAGTCGTCCGGCGCCAGCTTCGAGAACTCCGGAGTGAACGGCAGAATGAGCAGCGCGTCGACACCCAGCTCCGCCATCAGCTCCGCGCGGCGCAGGTGCGGCGCGAGCAACGGCGGGTGGCTCCCCGGGCGGACGACCTCACTGGGGTGCGGGTCGAAGGTCACCACGACGGACGGCACACCCAGCTCGCGGGCGCGTTCCACGGCCCGGCCGATGATCAGCTGGTGTCCTCGGTGCACCCCGTCGTAGGACCCGATGGTGACGACGCTGCGTCCCCAGTCCTCGGGGATGTCCTCCAAGCCGCGCCAGCACTGCACCGTGACCGCTCCTCGCCCGAACCTGCATGTGTGTGGGTTACGCAGGTCTAAGACTGCCATGCTCGTGCCCGGCCGACTGCATCGGCACCTTCATCGTGCGCCGGGACTCCGTCAGCCGTTCCAGGGCAGCCCGCGCACCGGGTCCCACGACCGCCGCCCACTCCTCGGGAGCGGCGGCCAGCCACCGGCAGACCATCGGCGCGAACCCCGGCACGTCGGACGCGAGTTCGACCAGCTCCCGGTCGAACCGGCCGGCCCCCTCCGCCGACCGGGCGAGGAGTGTCCCGGTCCGGTGCACCAGCGCGCGGGTACGGGCCTCCGGGCGCCGCGCGGAGCCCGTGGCGGCAGTCCGGAGCAGGGCGTGCAGCACGTCCGGATCGCGTCCGGTGGTCTGTTCGTACTCCATCAGCGTCTCCAGCAGCTCTGCACGGGCGGCCCGGGACGCCGGGCTTCCCCCCGCGGCGAGTGTCCGGACCAGCGCGGCGCGGACCGGAGCGGGCGCGGGCGGGTCCCGGAGCAGCGAGGCGACCAGTGGAAGCAGCAGCGCGCGGGCCGCGGCGCCCTGTTCCAGCCGCTGGTCCACCAGGGCCGCGACCCGTGCGCCGGCGGAGCCCCCGCCGTCCCCGGAACGCTGGACGTAGGTGCGGACGAGTCCGGCGGTGTGCAGCGAGAGAGCCGGGAGGTCCAGGGCGGCCAGCTCGGCGAGCGCCCTGCCCGCCTCCTCCCCCGGCCGGGACAACCGGTCGCGGAGGGCGGTCAGCACGGGCTGGGGGAAGGACGGCAGCGCCTCGGCCACCAGGGCGGTCGGCAGGCCCGGTGCGCCCTCGGCGTAGGCCCGCAGCGCTTGGGGCAGCCACCGGTCCCGCGTCTGCGGGTCGCGGACGAGCAGGGCGAGCGCCGGGCCGTGCAGCGGGGCGTCCTCCGTCCGCCCGAGCAGGGCGAGGGCGGCGGCCCGCAGCAGCGCCCGGTCCTCGGCCGCGTCGGCCCGGCCGAGGACGACGCCGGCGTACCGCGCGGCGGCGGCGCGGCGCTCGGGCCGCTCGTCGTCGCGGGCCCAGCGGGCGACCGCGCGGCTCAGGATGGCGGGCTCGTCCTCGGCGAGGGCGAGGAGGAGTTCCGCGGCGCAGGGGTGCGGGGTGTCCACCAGCGCCTCGGTGAGGTCGTCGGGGGCGAGTGCGCGGCGCGCGTACAGCAGTGTCTGCGCGGCGGTGGCGACCGTGGGCCGCCGGTCCGGCGGGCCGTCCGCGCGTTCGTCGGACCCGTCGCCGCGTTCGTCGGACCCGTCGGTGCGGAGCGGGCGCTCGTCGGTGAACCAGCCGCACAGCAGCCGCCGCACCACTGCCGGGTCGGCCGTCAGCAAGCGGTCCGCCGAGTCGAGGAAGCTCTCCTGTCCGTCGCGTCCCGGAGCCCCGTCGGCGGGCATCAGCATCCGCAGCAGATCGGTGCGGTCCTCCACCGGCAGCCTCAGCCGCAGCCAGAACCAGGGGTCGAACGCGGCGTACGCCCCGCCCCGTAGGGGCCCGGCGGCGGCCCGGGTGATGCGCCCGGCGAGCACCCGCAGCACCCCGGCGTACGGGCGGGCGTCGGCGACCTTGAGCAGCGTCTCGCGCAGCAGCCGGGCGGCCCACCACGCGGCGTCCTCGTGGCCGGGGCGCGACGACGGGCCGCCCTCCCGTGCGCGGGCGCCGAGGTGGTCCAGTGCCTCGATCAGGTCGGCCATCCGGTGCGCGAGCGCGGCGTCGCCGTGGCGCCGCCCTGCCAGCAGCAGCGCCTGGACGACCGGCCCGACGCGGTGGCGGGGTACGGGCAGGTGCTGCGAGGGCCCCGGGCTCCCGGCCGCCGCGTCGTCGGCGTGCCAGCGGTGCACCAGGAAGCCGAGGGCGGCGTCCAGGTCGAGGTGGGCGCCCTGCACCCAGTCGCCGACCTCCTCGTGGGCGAAGCGGTACCCCGCGCCGGCCGGTACGAGGAGGCCCTCGGCCAGGACGGCACGGGCCCAGCCGGTACGTCGGGGGAAGAGCTCCTCGAAGGCGGCCGGGTCCAGCTCCCCCTCGCCGGGGCCCAGACACCGGCGGGCCGCCTCGTGCACCTGGCCCGCCACCCGTGCGGCGAGCCTGCGCACGGCGGTGCCGCCCATGGGCGGCACGGCGGGCGCCGCGATCCGCGTGGCCACCCGGGCACAGGTCAGGTCGAGGTGGGCGGCGAAGACGTCGTCGGTGTCCGGGCTGCCCGGCACGTCGGGCGGCAGCACCGCGCGGACCTCGGCGAGGAGCCTCAGGGTCAGCGGGTGGCGGTCGTGGCCCGCCGCGACGGCTCCCTCGGCGATGCCGTACCGCTCCCTGGCCAGGGCCGCCCGGGCCCGGTCGAGATCGGTCAGCAGCAGACAGGGCGGCAGGCCGGCGACGGGGCGCGCGGGACGGTGCAGGACTCCCGGCGGATGGAGCGCCCCCGCCGTCTCCCAGTGCTCGGGGCGGCAGGCGACCACCATGCGGACCTCGTGCGCGCGGAGCCAGCCCGCGGTGGCGGAGGTCCATCCGGCGAGCCTGCGGGCGAGGGCGGGCGGCATCTCCTCGGGCCCGTCCAGCAGGACGAGCAGGGGTCGCCCCGCTCGGGCGGCGAGGGCGGCGATCCGCTCGGGGGTGGCTCCGGCCGACTCCTCCGGGGCGGCGGCCGGGCCGTCCGCCGCGCCCACGACGCGGGCGGCCCGCTCCAGGGTCCGGGCGACGGCGTCGGCCACCGAGAGGTCGTCGGCCCGCAGATCGGCGCCGCGCAGCCACAGGGTGGGCGCGCGGACGGCCGTCTCCGCGCGGCGGGCGGCGAGGGCGACGAGTTCGGTGGTACGGCCGGTGCCGGAGGCGCCGACGAGGCCGAGGACGGTCGCCGTACCGCCGCCGAAGGCGTCGAGCTCCGCGGCGACGTCCTCGCGTGCGACGGGGCGTGGGCAGGGGCCCCGCTCGGCGGGGCCGGCCCCGCCCGCGGTGGCGGCGGTGAGCCGGAGGGCGCCCGCCAGGTTGAGATCGGGGCCGTGGCCGGGGACGGTGAGGGCGTTCCGTTCCAGGAGCTCGTCGAGCGGGCCGCCGTCGCCCGGGTGCAGCAGCACGGCGAGCCCCGCCGCCTCGTGTCCGGCGCGCAGAGCCGGGCAGAGCACGCCGAGGACGGCTCCGGTACGCGGGTCGGTGACGGGTCCGCCGATCGCGGCGCCGCCGGAGCGCAGCGCGTCGCGGCCGTCCGTGCCGACGGCGAGTTCCAGCGCGGTGGCCACCTGGTACCCGTGGCCGTCCCGGGTGGTGTAGGTGGCCGGGGTGGTACCGAGAACGCGGGCCTGACGGATGCCGTGGGCGGCGATGTGGACGTACGCGCCGGGCTCCGCGCGTTCGGGCGCCGCGATGGGCAGGGGTTCCAGGCCGAGTGCGGCGGCGTCCGCGGTGTGCAGCAGCGCGAGACCGAGAGCAGGCAGCGGGAGGACGTCGTCGGGGCCCACCGGCCGGGTGACGCCGTCCGGCCCCGGCCCCCGCAGGAGAAGCGGCCCGCCCGTGAGGAAGCCGTCGAGGACCTGGTGGCTGGTCACGACGGTGCCCCGGTCGTCGGCCAGGAATCCGGTGCCCCGGGGCCGGCCGGCCTGGTCGCAGATCCTCACCAGCGTCGTACGGTCCCCGCTACCCATGGTTCAGAAGGTAGGCGGGCGGAGGCGGGCCGATAGGCCAGAACGGGTGAATACGCCCCCTCACGCCCCTGTTTCACTCCGAGCGCCCGTCCATTGGGGTGAGTTCGGGGGCCCTCATGGACAGAGTGCTCGGCGGGGGGGCGTGGAGAGCCGGGGGCCTGCTCCACGACGGCGGGCCTGTCTTCCGTCCGGTGCGCACCGGACGGAAGACAGGCCCGCGAAGAAGGCTGTGCGGGGAAACGCCGTACGGGAACGCCGTGCGAGGGCCGGTGACGGCTCACCCGCACACACTCCACCCGCACGCACTCACCCGCAGACCGCTCAGGCGAAGACGGCGAGGCTCTTGGCCTTGCCCTTCTCCTCCTCCACCAGCACCAGGAAGGCGCCGTCCGGCCCGAAGACCGCGACCGGCCCCGACGGGTACGCCGGCATGTCCAGCCGGACCCCGTTGAGCAGCAGCTTGGCCCGTTTCTCGTCCACGTCCCAGCGCGGGAAGGCCGACGCGGCGGCCTCGGCCACCGGCATCACGGTCAGTTCCTGCTGGTGCTGGTCGAGCGTCCGGGCCGCGTCGAGGCCGTACGGGCCGACCCGGGTGCGCCGCAGCGCGGTCAGGTGCCCGCCGACACCGAGCCCGGCGCCGAGGTCCCGGGCGAGGGCCCGGATGTACGTCCCCGAGGAGCAGACGACGGAGACGACCAGGTCCAGCACCGGGGTGCCGTCCTCGGCGACCGCCTCGCGGACGTCGTACAGGCGGAACGAGGAGACCGTCACCGGACGGGCCGGGATCTCGAACTCCTCGCCGCCGCGCACCCGCGCGTACGACCGCTTGCCGTCGATCTTGATGGCGCTGACCTTGGACGGGACCTGCATGATCGGCCCCGACAGGGCGGCGATACCGGTGTCGACGGCCTCACGGGTGACCTTCGAGGCGTCGGTGGACGAGGTGATCTCGCCCTCGGCGTCGTCGGTGACGGTGTCCTGGCCGAGCCGGATCGTACCGAGGTACTCCTTCTCGGTGAGCGCGAGGTGGCCGAGGAGCTTGGTGGCCCGTTCCACGCCGAGCACCAGTACCCCGGTCGCCATCGGGTCCAGCGTGCCGGCGTGGCCGACGCGCCGGGTGCGGGCGATGCCGCGCATCTTGGCGACGACGTCGTGCGACGTGAAGCCGGACGGCTTGTCGACGATGACAAGGCCGTCCGGCGTCTTGATCTGCTCTGTCATGCGGAGGTGTCGTCCTCGTCCTCCGGCTTGCGGTACGGGTCGGCGCCGCCCGCGTACGTGGCGCCCGAGGACGCCTCGCGCACCTTGGCGTCCGAGGCCCGCACCTGGTCGAGGAGGTCCTCGATCGCCTTGGCGTTGCCCGGCAGGGCGTCCGCCACGAAGGTGAGGGTGGGGGTGAACTTCGTCCCCGCCGCCGCTCCGACCGCCGACCGCAGAACGCCCTTGGCGCTCTCCAGGCCGGCCGCCGCGCTGGCCCGGTCCTCGTCGTCGCCGTAGACCGTGTAGAAGACCGTGGCCTCCCGCAGGTCACCCGTGACGCGGGTGTCCGTGATCGTCACATGGGTACCCAGCCGGGGGTCCTTGACCCCGCGCTGCAGTTTCTCGGCGACCACCTGCTGGATGAGGTCCGCCAGCTTCTTCGCCCGCGCGTTGTCGGCCACTGGTCCGTCTCCTTCTGCCTTGCTCAATCGTCTTCGTCGCTGTGCAGCCGCCGCCGTACGGACAGCAGCTCCACTTCCGGCCGGCCGGCGACGAGTCGCTCGCACCGGTCCAGCACGTCAGTGAGGTGCCGGGTTTCCCCGGAGACCACGGCGAGGCCGATTTCGGCCCTGCGATGGAGATCCTGATCGCCCGTCTCCGCCACGCTCACCGCGAATCTGCGCTGGAGCTCGGCGACGATCGGCCGGACGACGGAACGCTTCTCCTTCAACGACCGTACGTCGCCGAGGAGCAGATCGAAGGACAGAGTCCCCACATACATGGATGTCCGGATGTCCCGCCGGTTCGGGTTCGCGCCCTGCTCACGCGTGGCAGGGACACGAGAACCGTACACGGAACGGCCGGGGCCGATCGACGGAATTACCTTCCGCCGATCGGCCCCGACTGTTGAGGTACGGGTCAGCCTCGCGGCTTCTCGCGCATCTCGTACGTCGCGATGACGTCGTCGATCTTGATGTCGTTGAAGTTTCCGAGGTTGATACCGCCCTCGAAGCCTTCGCGGATCTCGGTGACGTCGTCCTTGAAGCGGCGCAGACCGGAGATGTTGAGGTTCTCCGCGATGACCTTGCCGTCGCGGAGCAGGCGCGCCTTGGTGTTGCGCTTGACCTCGCCCGAGCGGACCAGGACACCGGCGATGTTGCCCAGCTTGGACGAGCGGAAGACCTCGCGGATCTCCGCCGTGCCGAGCTCGACCTCTTCGTACTCCGGCTTGAGCATGCCCTTGAGGGCCGCTTCGATCTCTTCGATCGCCTGGTAGATGACCGAGTAGTACCGGACGTCCACGCCCTCGCGCTCGGCCATCTGCTGCGCGCGCCCTGCGGCACGCACGTTGAAGCCGATCACGATGGCGTCGGAGCCGGTCGCCAGGTTGATGTCCGACTCGGTGACCGCACCCACACCGCGGTGCAGGATGCGGATGTCGACCTCGTCGCCGACGTCGAGCTGGAGCAGCGAGGACTCGAGAGCCTCCACCGAACCGGACGCGTCGCCCTTGATGATGAGGTTGAGTTCCTGGACCAGACCAGCCTTGAGCGCCTCGTCGAGGTTCTCCAGGGAGAACCGGACACCCTTGCGGGCGAAGTTGGCGTTGCGCTCACGGGCCGCACGCTTCTCGGCGATCTGCCGGGCCGTGCGGTCCTCGTCGACGACCAGGAAGTTGTCGCCGGCACCCGGGACGTTGGTGAGACCGAGGACGAGGACGGGGGTCGACGGACCCGCTTCCTCGACGTTCTCGCCCTTGTCGTCGAGCATGGCGCGGACACGGCCGTAGGCGTCGCCCACGACCATCGTGTCGCCGACCCGCAGCGTGCCTCGCTGCACCAGGACGGTGGCGACGGCACCGCGACCGCGGTCGAGGTGGGACTCGATGGCGATACCCTGCGCGTCCTGCTCCGGGTTGGCCCGCAGGTCGAGCGAGGCGTCGGCGGTGAGGACGACGGCCTCCAGCAGGGAGTCGATGTTCAGACCCTGCTTGGCGGAGATGTCGACGAACATGGTGTCGCCGCCGTACTCCTCGGCCACCAGACCGAACTCGGTGAGCTGACCGCGCACCTTGACCGGGTCGGCACCCTCGACGTCGATCTTGTTGACCGCGACCACGATCGGCACGTCGGCCGCCTTGGCGTGGTTCAGCGCCTCGATCGTCTGGGGCATCACACCGTCGTTGGCCGCCACCACGAGGATCGCGATGTCGGTCGACTTCGCACCACGGGCACGCATGGCGGTGAACGCCTCGTGACCCGGGGTGTCGATGAAGGTGATCTTCCGGTCCTCGCCGTTGACCTCGGCGGAGACCTGGTAGGCACCGATGTGCTGGGTGATGCCGCCGGCCTCGCCCGCGACGACGTTCGTCTTGCGGATCGCGTCGAGGAGTCGGGTCTTACCGTGGTCGACGTGACCCATGACGGTCACGACCGGCGGACGGGCGATGAGTGCTTCCTCGCCGCCCTCGTCCTCGCCGAACTCGATGTCGAAGGACTCGAGCAGCTCGCGGTCCTCCTCCTCCGGGCTGACGATCTCCAGGACGAAGTTCATCTCGTCCGCGAGGAGCTTCAGCGTCTCGTCGGAGACGGACTGCGTGGCGGTGACCATCTCGCCGAGGTTCATCATCACGCCGACGAGCGACGCCGGGTTGGCGCCGATCTTCTCGGCGAAGTCGGTGAGCGAGGCACCGCGCGACAGACGGACGGCCTGTCCGTTGCCGCGAGGCAGCATGACGCCGCCGACCGACGGGGCCTGCATGGCCTCGTACTCCTGGCGCCTCTGCCGCTTCGACTTGCGACCACGACGCGCCGGACCGCCGGGACGGCCGAACGCACCCTGTGTGCCACCACGGCCACCGGGGCCGCCGGGACGTCCACCGAAGCCGGGACGACCGCCGAAGCCGCCGCCACCGCCGCCGGGACGACCGGCACCGCCGCCGCCACCACCGGGACCGGCCGGACGGCCGGCGAAGCCGCCACCGCCGCCGCCACCGGGACGACCCGCGAAGCCGCCGCCGCCACCGGGACGACCGGCACCGCCGGCGCCGCCGGGACGACCCGCACCGCCGCCGGGACCACGGCCACCGCCGGGGCCACCGCCGGGACGCGGGCCCGCAGCGGGACGCTGCGGCATCATGCCGGGGTTCGGACGGTTACCGGCGGGGGCGCCGGGACGCGGAGCCTGCGGGCGGGGCATCCCGCCCGGGGTCGGACGAGCGCCGCCCTGGGCACCCTGCGGACGCGGAGCGCCGCCGGGGCCACCGGTGTTGCCCTGCGGGCGCGGGGCGCCGGGGCGCTCCTGCCCACCGGGGCGCGGGGCACCGCCGGGACGGGGCGCCTGGGGGCGCGCCATGCCGGTGGAGCCGCCGGAGGTGAACGGGTTGTTGCCCGGACGGGGACCGGCCGGACGTGCGCCGCCGGGACGCGGGGCGCCCTGACCCGCGGGACGCGCGGGGCGGTCGCCGCCACGCTCGCCGCGGTTGTCACGCTGACCGCCGTCACGGTTGTCGCGCTGGCCGCCGTCACGCTGACCGCCGGCCGGGGCCGGACGGGCGGGGGCGGGGCGCGGGCCCGGAGTGGCACCCGCGGGACGCGGGGCCTGGGGCTGCTGGGGCGCGGCCGGCTGGGCCGGGGCCGGCGCCGAGAACTCGGCGACGGGGACCGGGGTCACCGGGGCGGGCCGGGGAGCCGGACGCGGGCCCGGACGGGGACCGGCCGACGGTGCGGCGGGAGCCGCGGGGGCGCCTGCCTCCGGCTCGGCGGTCGGCTTGGGAGCCGGTGCGCCGGGCTTGGGGGCGGCGGGACGTGCCGCAGCGGCCGGGGAGGGCGCCGCGGGCTTGGCGGGGGCGGCCTTGCGAGGCGCTCCCGGCTTGGCAGCGGACTTGCCGGCGTTGCCGCCGGGTCCCTGCAGTGCATCGGTCAACTTGCGTACAACCGGCGCCTCGATCGTCGAGGACGCCGAACGGACGAATTCACCGAGTTCTTGGAGCTTGGCCATGACGACCTTGCTCTCGACGCCGAACTCCTTGGCGAGTTCGTATACCCGGACCTTAGCCACTTCGCTCCTTTTAGGTCCGGGTTACCGCCGGACCGTCGCTACTTCATGGGCGTACTCATCGCGTACTCATCGAGTGCTCATCGCAATCTCGACCTACTTCCAACTCGCGAGGTACCTGACCGCACGGGGACCCGTGCCGTTCACGTTCATTTTTCCTGCGGTGCCACCCGCTCGACGAACCGCTGCAACGCGGAGGTGTCGAACGGCCCCTTGGCCTTGAAGGCCCGGGGGAATGCCCGGCGGCGGACCGCCAGGTCGAGACAGACAGATGCCGGGTGCACATAGGCACCCCGGCCGGGCAGCGTACCGCGTGGATCAGGCGCACAAGCGCCCTCGTCCACCACGATGCGCAGCAACTCGCTCTTGGCCGCTCGCTCCCGGCATCCCACACAGGTGCGTTCGGGACAAGCGCGGGCTTGCGTCCGGCCAGACACGGCTAAGTCTACCTCCCCGCGCCGACCTCACCCCTTTGGGGCAAAAATCGAACGGATGTTGTTGTGATCTCCAGCGGGTTACCGCGTCGATCTATTCCTCGCGGCCCCTCAGGGCCCCGGTTCCACCGGGGGCGCCCACCCTCGCGGGCGGCACCGCTCCGGCGGCCCGGCCGCGGAGGTACGGCTCCGGCAGCCGGTGACCGTACGGCGGTCAGCCGCGCTCCGAACGCTCCCGGGCCCGCTCGGCCCGCTCACGGTCGGCGACGTCGCGCTCCTCGTCCGTCTCGGTGTCCGGGCGGATGTCGATGCGCCAGCCGGTGAGGCGGGCGGCCAGACGGGCGTTCTGCCCCTCCTTGCCGATCGCCAGCGAGAGCTGGTAGTCGGGCACGGTCACCCGGGCGGAGCGGGCGCCGAGGTCAACGACCTCGACCTTGCTCACCCGCGCGGGGGACAGCGCGTTGGCGACCATCTCGGCCGGGTCGTCGGACCAGTCCACGATGTCGATCTTCTCGCCGTGCAGCTCGGCCATGACGTTGCGGACACGGCCGCCCATCGGGCCGATGCAGGCGCCCTTGGGGTTGAGCCCGGACCGGGTGGAGCGGACCGCGATCTTGGTGCGGTGGCCGGCCTCGCGGGCGATGGCGCAGATCTCGACGGAACCGTCGGCGATCTCCGGGACCTCCAGCGCGAAGAGCTTCTTCACCAGGTTGGGGTGGGTGCGCGACAGCGTCACGGACGGGCCGCGAACACCCTTGGCCACCCGGACGACGTAGGTGCGCAGCCGCAGACCGTGGGTGTACTCCTCGCCCGGCACCTGCTCCTGCACCGGCAGGATGGCTTCGAGCTTGCCGATGTCGACGAGGACGTTGCGCGGGTCCTTGCCCTGCTGGACCACGCCGGTGACGACGTCGCCCTCGTGGCCCGCGTACTCGCCGAAGGTCCGGTCGTCCTCGGCGTCGCGCAGCCGCTGCAGGATGACCTGCTTGGCGGTGGTCGCCGCGATGCGGCCGAAGCCGGACGGGGTGTCGTCGAACTCCTTGGCCTCCTGGCCCTCTTCCAGGTCGGCCGGGTCCTCCGTCGCCCAGACGGTGACGTGGCCGTTGCGGTCCAGCTCCACGCGCGCCCGGCGGAAGCTGCCGTCCGTGCGGTGGTACGCGATGAGGAGGGCCGACTCGATCGCCCCGACGAGCACGTCGAACGGGATTCCCTTGTCCTGCGCCAAGCCCTTCAGAAGCTTCACATCGATGTCCACGGCTACGCCTCCTCTTCCTTCTTGTCCTTGCGGTTGAATTCGATCTCCACGCGCGCCTTGTCGATCTCGGCGAAGGCGATCCGGCGTGCGGTGGGCTTGCGGCCCTTGACGCCCGGGATCTCCAGGTCGAGGCCCTCGTCGTCGGCCTCCAGGATGCGCGCGATCAACTCGTCGGCGCCCGCCTCGGCGGTCAGCTTGAACTTGACCAGCCGGCCGGTGGCGCGGACGTAGTGGCGGTGCTCGGTCAACGGGCGGTCGGCGCCCGGCGAGCTCACTTCCAGGACGTACTCGTCCTCGCCCATCGCGTCGGTCTCGTCGAGCTTCTCGGAGAGGGAGCGGCTCAGCTCCGCGCAGGTGTCGAGTTCGACGCCGTCGTCCGAATCGACGACGATCCGCAGCACACGGCGGCGGCCGGCCCGGGACACCTCGATCTCTTCGAGGTCGAGCTGTGCGGCGGCGACGAGCGGTTCGAGCAGCCCGCGCAGCCTCTCGCTCTGGTTGGTGCTCATCCGGGTGACTCCTCGGCCGCGTCTGCTGTTGTGGGGATCGTCGTGCGTCAGGACAAAGGGTATCCGGTCGCGGGGGGTGTTGCCGTCCTCAGGGCGCCCTCGCGCGGGTACGCTCGCCTGCGGTGATCACTTCAGGACAGATCCTGTCAGGACTTGTTCAGGCCCGAAGGAGAAAAGTGCGGCGCACGGGGACGACGCGCAGGGGGGCACTCACCGCCGCCGGGGCGCTCGCGGCGGGAGGGGTGCTGGCGGGCTGCGACGGCGAGGAGCGGTCGCCGTCCGGGCGGACCGGGACCGCCCGGACCGTCCGGACGAGCCCGGAGCAGAGACTGCGGACGGCCGGCGTGCGGACCAGCGCCGCCCTGCTGGCGCGGTACGACGAGGTCGCCGCCGCCCACCCCGTCACCGACGCCGGGCTCGCCCCGCTGCGAGCGGCCGTACGCCAGCACGCCGAGGCGCTCGCCGAGGGCACCACGAGTCCGTCGCCGAGCCCGTCGGCGACCGACCCGGCCCCGCTGCCCTCCGCGACCGCCGCGCCCTCGACCGAGGCGGTCGGCAGCACCCCCGCCCCGTCCGCCACCCCGGCGGGGGATGCGCGGACGGCGCTGAAGGAGCTGGCGGCCGAGGCCCGGCGGGCGGGCGACGCGCACACCGCCGCGCTGCTGGAGGCGGAACCCGAGCTGTCCCGGCTGCTGGCGTCGGTCGCCGCCGCCTGCGGCGTGCACGCGTACCTGCTGACCGAACTGGCCAAGGAGACCCCGGCATCATGACGGCCCAGGCACTGAAGGCGGCGCAGGCCGCCCTGGCCGCCGAGCACGCGGCCGTGTACGGCTACGGCGTGGTGGGTGCGCGCGCCTCCGGCAGCCGCCGCTCCGAGGCGACGGGCGCGTACCACGCGCACCGGGCCCGCCGGGACGCCCTCGCCCGGGCGGTGCGGGACCTGGGCGGTGTACCGGTGGCGGCGGACGCCGCGTACGCTCTGCCGTTCGCGGTGCGTGACGGTGCGGCAGCGCTCCGGCTGGCGGCCGTCCTGGAGGACGGCGTCGCGGGTGCCTGCGCCGACCTCGTACGCGCCACGGAGGGCACCGCCCGGCGGGACGCCGCGCTCGCCCTGCGGGAGGCCGCCGTGCGCGCGGCCCACTGGCGGGGCTCCGGCACGGCCTTCCCCGGGCTCGCGGAACGGGCCGGGCGGGCGGGGACCGGGTCCCCCTCTCCCCTGGAGGCCGCGGGCGCCGCCGGGACGCATTGAGACGGGTCACTGGACCGGCCTCGGAAAGGTACAGGTCAGGTATGGGTTTCGAACCGCCGCAACGTCTGGCGCGGGCGCTGGAGGAGCAGTACGGGAGGGCCGCGGCCGACGCGTGGCTGGGCTCGCTCGGCGCACTGGTGGAGGCGGAACTGTCCGCCGGCGGCCGGGACCTCTCCGTCGACCGGGTGGCCGCCCCCGGCGGGCGTACCAGCGTGGTCCTGCTGGTACGCCGGGCGGACGACACCCCGGCCGCGCTGAAGATCGCCCCGCCCGGGGCGGCGCCGGACGCCGAGCGCGCCGCACTGGCCCACTGGAACGGCTGGGGCTCGGTACGCCTGCTGTCGCCGCCCGACGCCGCGCCCGGGGCGGAGCCCGGCGGCGGGATGCTGCTGGAACGCCTGCATCCGGAGGTGTCGCTGCGTTCGCTGCCGGAGGCCAAGGCCCTGCTGGAGGCGGCGGGCACCGTGCGCAGACTCTGGGTGACACCGCCCGAGGGGCACGCGTTCGAGACGGTCGCGGAACGGACCGGGCGGCGGACCGGCGCGATGCGTGCGTTCGCCGCCGGGGACCCGGAGCTGGCGCCCCTGGTGGAGGCGGCGCTGACGGTCCGCGAGGAGCTGGTCGCGGACCCCGCCGAGGAGTTGCTGCTGCACGGCAACTTCCGCCAGAGCAAGGTGCTGTCGGGCGAGCGGGCGCCCTGGCTGACGGTCGGGCCGGAGCCGCTGGTGGGTGAGCGCGCCTACGACCTCGCGCGTCTGGTGCGCGACCGGGTGGAGGACCTGATCGCCTCGCCGGGCGGGCCCGCGACCGCGCGGCGCCGGGTGCGCAAGCTGGCGGACTCGCTGGAGGTGGGCCAGGAGCGGCTGCACGGCTGGACGCTGTTCCGTGCGGTGGAGTCGGGCACCCGGGCACTGGCCGAGGGGCGGCGGCAGACCGGCGAGATGTCGCTGGAGTTCGCCGGCTGGCTCTGACCCGCGCTTCCCCGCCCTTGGTACGGACGAACCCCCCGCGCACCGGGTGCGCGGGGGGTTCGTCGTACCAAGGGCCGGAAGGTCAGCCCAGGTCGGCGGCGATGCGGGCGATCGCCTCGTCGACGGTGAGCTCCTCGCGCTCGCCGGTGCGGCGGTCCTTGAGCTCGACCACGCCTTCGGCGGAGCGGCGGCCCGCGACGAGGATGGTCGGCACGCCGATCAGCTCGGCGTCGGTGAACTTCACACCCGGGGAGACACCGGCGCGGTCGTCGACCAGCACCCGGGCGCCCGCCGCCTTCAGCTTCTCGGAGACCTCCAGGGCCAGCTCGGTCTGGAGCGCCTTGCCCGCGGCGACGACGTGCACGTCGGCCGGGGCGATCTCGCGGGGCCAGCACAGGCCCTTGTCGTCGGCGGTCTGCTCGGCGAGGGCGGCCACCGCACGGGAGACGCCGATGCCGTAGGAGCCCATCGTGACGCGGACCGGCTTGCCCTGCTGGCCGAGGACGTCGAGGTTGAAGATGTCGGCGTACTTGCGGCCGAGCTGGAAGATGTGGCCGATCTCGATGGCACGGTCCACCTGGAGGCCGGTGCCGCACTTCGGGCAGGGGTCGCCCGCCTCGACGACGACGACGTCGAGGTAGTCGTCCACCTCGAAGTCGCGGCCCGCGACGACGTTCTTCGCGTGCTTGCCGTCCTTGTTGGCGCCGGTGATCCAGGAGGTGCCGGCGGCGACGCGGGGGTCGGCGATGTAGCGGACCTTCTCCAGGCCCTGCGGGCCGACGTAACCGCGCACCAGGTCGGGGCGGCCCACGAAGTCCTCGGCGGTGACCAGCTCCACCACGGCCGGGGCCAGGTGCTCGCCGAGCTTGCCGAGGTCGACCTCGCGGTCACCGGGGACGCCCACGGCGACGATCTCGCCGTCGACCTTGACCAGGAGGTTCTTCAGGGTGGCGGAGGCCGGGACGCCGAGGTGGGCGGCGAGGGTCTCGATGGTCGGGGTGTCCGGGGTGTCCAGCTCCTCGACCGGGCCGTGCGCCGAGCCGTCCACGGCGGTGGCCTTGAAGGTCACGGCCTCGGTGTTGGCTGCGTAGTCGCAGTTCGGGCAGTCGACGAAGGTGTCCTCGCCGGCGGGCGCCGGGGCGAGGAACTCCTCGGAGGCGGAGCCGCCCATGGCGCCGGAGACGGCGGAGACGATGCGGTGGTCGAGGCCGAGGCGCTCGAAGATCCGGATGTACGCGGCGCGGTGCAGCCGGTACGCCTCGGCCAGGCCCTCGTCGGTGGTGTCGAAGGAGTACGAGTCCTTCATCTGGAACTCGCGGCCGCGCAGCACACCGGCGCGGGGGCGGGCCTCGTCGCGGTACTTGGTCTGGATCTGGTACAGGATCACCGGCAGGTCCTTGTAGGACGAACACATGTCCTTGACGACCTGGGTGAAGATCTCCTCGTGGGTGGGGCCGAGGAGGTAGTCCGCGCCCTTGCGGTCCTTGAGGCGGAAGAGCAGGTCGCCGTACTCGTCGTACCGGCCGCTCGCCTCGTACGCCTCCTTGGGCAGCAGCGCGGGGAGCAGCACCTCCTGGCCGCCGATGGCGTCCATCTCCTCGCGGACGACGCGGGTGATGTTCTCCAGGACCTTCTTGCCGAGCGGCAGCCAGGACCAGATACCGGCGGCGGTGCGGCGGACGTAACCGGCCCGGACGAGCAGCTTGTGGTTGAGCGTCTCGGCGTCCGCCGGGTCGTCGCGCAGTGTCTTGATCATCAATCGGGACATGCGCTGGACCTGGGCCATGGTGAACTCCTGCTCGACTGTGTCTTCCGGGGGGACGCCCCCGGACCCCCGAAGGTGATGGCCCCGAGATTAGCCGGGCGGCGGGTGCGGGCGGAAATCCGTCAGATTCCGCGGCGCAGTGGCAGCGGGGCTCCCATGACGGCGTACGGCAGCGGGGCGCTGGGGAAGACCACCTGCCGGGCGAGGTCGCGGTAGCCGAGAGAGCGGTAGAGACCGCGTGCGGGGCTGTCGGTGTCGATGGCCGACAGGATGGAGCGCGGCTCGGCGGCGGAGTCGGTCAGCCCGGTGATGAGGGCGCGGCCGATGCCGTGCTGCTGGAAGCCGGGGTGGACGTGGAGTTCGGTGATGACGAAGGAGTCGTCCAGCCACTCCTCGGTTCCCCGCTCGCGCAGGTAGGGCTCGACCACCCCCGACCACCAGTGGCCGCGGTCGTTGGGCAGCCCGTAGACGAAGCCGAGCAGCCGTCCGGAGGGGGAGGTGGCGCCCAGCGCGCGGGCGCCGGGGAGGGTGAGGTGGCGCAGCACGATCTGGCGGCGTACGGCGACCTCCGGGGCGTCGAGCCCGAAGGCGAGGGCCTGCACCTGGAGCGCCTCGTCCACGCGGGACGCGAGGTCGAGCGGCCCGATCAGGGGTGGTTCGCTGAGGTCTCCGGGAAAGTGCGGCATGGCACGGGAGACTACTCCGGCCGCCCGGGAGGGCCTCGGGGGGCCGACCGGGGTGCGGTTCGGCGCGGGTTCAGTGCCCGGTGCCGTCCGGTTCCTCGGCCACGGGGAGCTTCTCCCCCGCCTCGACAGGCAGGTGGAGGCGGTTCTGCCGGGGCGGCATCGGGCAGTTGTACTGGTCCGAGAAGCCGCAGGGCGGTACGAAGGCGCGGTTGAAGTCGAGGGTGACCCGGTCGCTTCCGGCCTCGTGCGGGACGAAGAGGAACCGTCCGGCGCCGTAGGTGGAGTCGCCGTTGGTGGGGTCGCCGAAGACCAGCAGCAGGGTGCCGTCGTCGTCGAAGGCGCTCAGGGTGTAATCGGTGCCGTCCACGGTCAGCGCGATGTCGCCGGGGACGACCAGGTCGCGGGTGCCGCCGTTGTCGCGGATGTGCTCGAACGCGACCTTGCGGGCGCCTTCGACGGGCGTGTAGGCGGCGTCGAGCACCCAGGCCGGGTCGTACGGGAAGGTGTCGATCCGCTGGAAGGAGTGGATCGCGGGCGCCTCGGCGTCCCAGAAGCGCAGGAAGTGTTCGGGTGCTCCGCTGACCGGCTCGGTCCGCTCCACGACCGTCACCGTGACGCTGCCGGGCAGGCCCTCGGCGGCGGCGACGGGGTCGGGCACCTCTCCGGGAGCCGTCGGGCGGGTCTCCACCAGGGCGAGGTTGCCGGTGGGCGCGGTGACGGAGGCGTGGCGCTCCTCGCGCCACGCCTCCCAGGCCGTACGGGCGTCCGCCCCCGCCGGGGCGGTGGTGGTGGGCGGGGCGGCGTGGTCGTCGGCGGGGGACGCGGTCTCGGTCATCGGCGTGCTCATTCGCGTCGGAGGGCGGCGGCGTCCCGGACGTACCGGTCAGCGGCCCTCAGCGGTCCCCCTTGCCGACTATAGGTCGGCCGGGCGACGCCCACCGCACGGCCGGTGCACGAGGCGCGGCCGTCGTCGGAACCGGTACGCACGCCCGGGGCGGGGCGCCCGGGGCGGGGCGTCAGAACAGGACGCTCATGAAGGCCCCGGTCTCCCGGAAGCCGACCCGGCTGTACGCCCGGCGGGCGGCGGTGTTGAAGTCGTTGACGTACAGGCTGACCAGCGGGGCCACGTCGGCGAGCGCGTGGTTGAGCACGGCGGACATCCCGGTCTCGGAGAGGCGCAGGCCCCGGAATTCCGGGGCGACCCAGACCCCCTGGATCTGGCAGGCCCGGTCGGTCGCCGCGCCGATCTCGGCCTTGAAGACGACCTTGCCGTCGTCGATGCGGGCGAACGAGCGGCCCGCGCCGATGAGTTCGGCGACCCGTGCCTGGTAGAGCAGTCCGCCGTCGCCCGCGAGCGGGGAGACCCCGACCTCCTCGGTGAACATCGCCACGCAGGCGGGCAGGATCACGTCCATCTCGTCCTTGCGGATGCGGCGGACGTACGGATCGGGGTCCACGGTGGTGGAGGGGCGGTCGGTGACCATCAGCGGCTGGTTGGCGCGGACCTCGCGGGCGGGCCCCCAGCCGGGTTCGAGCAGGCGCCACAGCAGTGCGGTGGCCTCGACCGGGCCGACGATGGAGGAGCAGCGGCGCCCGGCCCTGCGGGCGCGGTCCGCGAAGGCGCGTACGGCCTCGGGTCCCGCGCAGATGGGGACGAGGTTGGCACCGGAGTAGCAGAGCGAGCGGAGCATCCCGTCCGCGTACCAGCCCCACATCTCACCGCCGAGGCGCCAGGGGTCGAGCCCGGCGATCTGGACACGGGAGGTCACGAAGGCGTTGGCCACGGGATCGCTCTCCAGAATGGCCAGAGCGGCGCCGAGGTCACTGGGTTCGAGGACCCGGGTGGTGGTGTGCGTCAACACGAGGGGGCCTCACCATACGGTCTGCTGATTTCCGCACTGTACCCAACAAGGCTGTGGGGCGCCGCCCGCATCCGAAGGCCGGGCAGCGGACCGCACGGAGCCGGCCGCGGGAACGCCGCCGCGCCCCGCCCGGACGGTGTCGTCCTGGCGGAGCGCGGAGGGTGCCGGCGCGGTCGGGTACGCCCCGGTGCGGTGGTCAGCTGACGGCGACCTGGGGCTCGCCCGAGGCGATGCCGTCCTTCTCCATCTGCTCGGCGATCTTCAGCGCCTCCTCGATGAGGGTCTCGACGATCTTCGACTCGGGGACGGTCTTGATGATCTCGCCCTTCACGAAGATCTGGCCCTTGCCGTTGCCGGAGGCGACGCCGAGGTCGGCCTCGCGGGCCTCGCCCGGACCGTTGACGACGCAGCCCATGACGGCGACGCGCAGCGGCACCTCCATGCCTTCGAGGCCGGCGCTGACCTGGTCGGCGAGCTTGTACACGTCGACCTGGGCGCGACCGCAGGACGGGCAGGAGACGATCTCCAGGCGGCGCTGCTTGAGGTTGAGGGACTCCAGGATCTGGAGGCCGACCTTGACCTCCTCGGCCGGCGGGGCCGAGAGGGAGACGCGGATCGTGTCGCCGATGCCCTCGGAGAGCAGCGCGCCGAAGGCGACGGCGGACTTGATGGTGCCCTGGAACGCCGGTCCGGCCTCGGTGACGCCGAGGTGCAGCGGGTAGTCGCACGCGGCGGCCAGCTGGCGGTAGGCGTTGATCATGACCACCGGGTCGTTGTGCTTGACCGAGATCTTGATGTCCCGGAAGCCGTGCTCCTCGAAGAGGGACGCCTCCCAGAGGGCGGACTCGACCAGCGCCTCGGGGGTGGCCTTGCCGTACTTCTTCAGCAGACGGGCGTCGAGGGACCCGGCGTTCACGCCGATCCGGATCGGGGTGCCCGCCGCGCCCGCGGCGCGGGCGATCTCCTTGACCTTGTCGTCGAACTGCTTGATGTTGCCCGGGTTGACCCGGACCGCGGCGCAGCCGGCGTCGATGGCGGCGAAGACGTACTTGGGCTGGAAGTGGATGTCGGCGATGACGGGGATCTGCGACTTCCTGGCGATGGTGGCCAGCGCGTCGGCGTCGTCCTGCGTGGGGCACGCCACCCGCACGATCTGGCAGCCGGAGGCGGTCAGCTCGGCGATCTGCTGGAGCGTCGCACCGATGTCCGAGGTGCGCGTCGTCGTCATCGACTGCACCGAGACGGGAGCGTCCCCGCCGACGGCCACCGATCCCACCTGGATCTGACGGCTGACGCGTCGGTCGGCGAGCTTGATCGGAACGGCCGGCATTCCGAGAGAAATCGCAGTCATGCGCTGAGCATCCCCAAGGTGTGGATCGAGGCCCGGAAATCGGCGGGCTACAGCTTTCGAGGTTACGGCACCGAGGGCCCGGCGGACGCAGCACCCGGTTCGGAACGCCGACGGGTTCCGTCCGTGGGTGCGGCCGGACGCCACGGGTGCGCCCGGCCGCCACTCCTGCCCCGTGCCCGGCCATTCCCGCCGGGTTCACGAGGTCGGCGAGGTCACGGTCAGCTGATCTTGACCGGGTTCACGATGTCGGCGACGAGCACCAGGAGCGTGAAGCAGATGAAGATTCCAGCCACCACGTAGGCGACGGGCATGAGCTTCGCCACGTCGAACGGGCCGGGGTCGGGCCGCTTGAAGACCTTGGCCAGGTTGCGGCGCAGCGCCTCCCAGAGGGCGCCCGCGATGTGGCCGCCGTCCAGGGGCAGCAGCGGCAGCATGTTGAAGAGGAAGAGCGAGAGGTTGAAGCCCGCCAGCAGGAACAGCATCATCGCGATCTGGTTCTGCGCGGGGACGTCGAGGGTCATCACCTCGCCGCCGATCCGGGCGGCTCCGACCACGCCCACCGGGGAGTCGTCGGCGCGCTCCCCGCCGTCGAAGGCGGCGTTCCACAGTCCGGGGATCTTGGAGGGCAGGGCGATGATCGAGTCGACGCCGTTCTCGATCATGTCGCCCATCCGCACGACGGAGTCGCCGAAGGAGAGGGGCACGATCTCGCTGCGGGCGGCGAAGCCGAGGTAACCGGCGTCCACCCACTTGCCCTCGACCGCCTCGCCCTTGTCGTCCTTCTTCACCACGACGTTCTTGGCGAGCACGGCGTGGAGGGTGACCTCCTGGCCGCCCCGCTGGACGGTGATGTCGGCGGGGCCGATGGTCCGGCGGATGAGGTCGGAGAGCTTGTCCCAGTCGTCGACCCTCGCGCCGTCGAAGGCGACGATCTTGTCGCCCTCACGCAGACCCGCGGCGAGCGCCGGGGAGACCGGGTCGCCGGGTTCGCACTTCTCGCGCTTCTCGCTCTGTTCGATGACGCACTTCTGGACCCCGGCCACCTCGGTGGTCTGGGTCTGGAAGCCGAAGGTCATGGCGACGCCGAGGAAGATCGCGACGGCCAGGACCAGGTTCATGAACGGACCGGCGAACATCACGATGACGCGCTTCCACGGCTTGCGCGTGTAGAAGAGGCGGCTCTCGTCGCCGGGTTCGAGCTCCTCGAAGGCGGCGGATCTCGCGTCCTCGATCATGCTCCGCCAGGGCGAGGTGGACCGCGCCTCGATCCTGCCGTCCGGCCCCGGCGGGAACATGCCGATCATGCGGATGTACCCGCCGGCCGGGATGGCCTTGAAGCCGTACTCGGTGTCGCCCTTCTTGCGCGACCAGATGGTGGGGCCGAAGCCGACCATGTACTGCGGGACCCGGATGCCGAAGAGCTTGGCCGTGGAGAGGTGGCCGAGCTCGTGCCAGGCGATCGAGAACAGCAGGCCCACCACGAAGACGGCGATTCCCAGGACCGTCAGCAGGATCGTGCTCAGACTCATGCGTGCGCCTCCGCCGTCGACTTCGCCGAGAGTTCACGGGCCCGGGCGCGCGCCCAGGTCTCCGCTTCCAGGACGTCCGCGACCGTCAGTGAAGTTCCCGGGGCGGGGGTGCCGTGCTCGGCGACCACCGCGGTGACGGTGTCCATGATGCCGTTGAAGGGGAGCGCGCCGGACAGGAACGCGTCGACGCACTCCTCGTTGGCGGCGTTGAAGACCGCCGGCGCGGTCCCGCCGAGAGCGCCCACGTGCCGGGCGAGGCCGACCGAGGGGAACGCCTCGGTGTCGAGCGGGAAGAACTCCCAGGTGGACGCCTTGGTCCAGTCGAAGGCCGGGGCGGCGTCCGGTACGCGCTGCGGCCAGCCGAGGCCCACGGCGATCGGTCCCCGCATGTCGGGCGGGGTGGCCTGGGCGAGCGTGGACCCGTCGGTGAACTCGACCATGGAGTGCACGTACGACTGCGGGTGGACGACGACCTCGATGCGCTCGAACGGGATGTCGTAGAGGAGGTGCGCCTCGATGACCTCCAGCCCCTTGTTGACGAGGGTCGCGGAGTTGATCGTGATGACCGGGCCCATCGCCCAGGTGGGGTGGGCGAGCGCCTGCTCCCGGGTGACGTCGGCCAGTTCGGCCCGGGTACGGCCCCGGAACGGGCCGCCGGACGCGGTGACGACGAGCTTCGCCACGTCGGCGCGGGTACCGGCGGCGATCGCCTGGAAGAGCGCGGCGTGCTCGGAGTCGACCGGGATGATCTGGCCGGGCTTGGCCAGCGCCTTGACCAGCGGGCCGCCGACGATGAGCGACTCCTTGTTGGCCAGGGCCAGGGTGCGGCCCGCCTTCAGCGCGGCCAGCGTCGGCGCGAGGCCGATGGAGCCGGTGATGCCGTTGAGCACGGTGTGGCAGGGGCTCGCGGCGAGGGTGGCGGCGGCGTCGGGGCCGGCCAGGATTTCGGGGAGCGGCTCCCCCGTGCCGTACTCCGCGCGCAGTGCCTCGCGCAGGGCGGGTACGGCGTCCTCGGCGGCGACGGCGACCGTGTCCACCGCGAGCCGGCGCGCCTGGGCGGCGAGCAGGGCGACCCGCCCGCCCGCCGCCGAGAGCGCGGTGACCCGGAAGCGGTCGGGGTTGCGCAGCACCAGGTCGATGGCCTGGGTTCCGATGGACCCGGTGGATCCGAGGACCACGAGGTCCCGGCGGCCTTCCGTCGCGTCGTGGACGAGATGCGGATCGGCGAGGGGGGCAGGGCTGTCGGTCATGGCCCCCATTGTTGCCGCTTCCGCTGTGCGTGAGGACAGGGCGTCCCGGCTCGCACGAGTCCGGGCCCGCGGGTTCAGCCTCGCGCGGCCCGGAATCTCTCCCACTGCGCGGTCGTGACCTCCTGCGGCACGCCGCCGAAGTCGTCGCGCGGGACGCCCGTCAGCCGGCCTGCGGGACCAGGCCGCTGGAGAAGCGCGCGAACACCTCGTGGAAGTCCGGGAAGGTCTTGCGCACGCAGCCCGGGTCGTCGTAGGCGGTGCCGGGGTTGCGCAGCGCGGAGACGGCGAAGGACATGACGATGCGGTGGTCGCCGTGGGTGGTGATCTCGACGGGGCGCGGGGTCCCGGGGTGGATCTCGATCCAGTCGGGTCCGGTGTGCACGGTGATGCCCATGGCACGGAGGTTCTCGGCGCACGCCTCCAGCCGGTCGCACTCCTTGACCCTGGTGTTGGCCACGTCCTCGATCCGGACCGGCCCGTCGGCGTACGGGGCGAGGGCGGCGAGCGTCGGCATGGTGTCGGAGATGTCCCGCATGTTGACGGTGATGCCCCGCAGGGTGCCGTCCGAGCGGACGGTGGTGGCGTCCTCGGTGATCGTCACGTCGGCGCCCATCCGCCGCAGCACGTCGACGAAGCGCAGATCGCCCTGGAGGGCGTGCGCACCGAGGCCGGGCACGGTGACCTCGCCACCGGTGAGGGCGGCGGCCGCGAAGAAGTAACTGGCGGTGGAGGCGTCCGGCTCGACTCCGTACGTGGTGGCGCGGTAGCCGCCGGGCGGCACGGTGAAGGTGTCGCCCTCGCGGGTGACCTCGACCCCGAAGTCCCGCATCATCGCGAGCGTGATCCCGATGTACGGCGCCGAGACCAGCTCGGTGACGTCGATCGTCAGGCCGCCGGCCGTCAGCGGGCCGAGCATCAGCAGGGCGGTGAGGTACTGCGAGGACTCCCCCGCGTCCAGGGTGATCCGGCCGCCCTCGATGCCGGCGGCGTGCACGCGCAGCGGGTGGTGGCCGTCCGCCGCGTCGTGGCGCAGGTCGACGCCGAGCTCGCGCAGTGCCCGGCTGAGCGGGGCGAGCGGGCGGCGCCGCATCTGCGCGGAGGCGTCGAACCGGTACGTGCCCGAGGACGCGGCGGAGACGAGGGCGGGCAGGAAGCGGGCCGTGGTGGCGCCGTCGCGGCAGTAGACGTCGGCGTCGGTGACGCCGGGTCCGGCCGGGCGGCCCTCGATGTGCCAGCGGTCCGGCTCCTTCGTGACCGCGTACCCGAGGCGGGTGAGGCCCTCGGTGAACCCTTCGGTGTCGTCCGAGCGGAGCGGGTGCAGGAGGGTGGTGGTGCCGTCCGCCGCCGCGGCGAGGAAGAGGGCGCGTGCGGTGACGGACTTGGAGCCGGGAATCTGGATGACGGTCACGGTGGGTCATTTTGCCGTGTCCGCGCACGCGGGGCGGGGCGCGTCCAGCGGGTGGACGCGCCCCGGGGCCCTGTGCGCCGGAAGGCCTGGTGTGCCGGAAGGCAGGCCCGGTGTGCCGGAGGGCTCAGCGGGCCACCGGGCTCACCGGTAGGGGCGCCGGGCGTTCTCGCCCCGGGCCGGGCCGGGGGTGGCGTCCGCGATCCAGGGGCCGTCGCCGCTGGGGTCGATGATCCCCTCCTCCAGCCAGGTGTACGAGCCCGCGAGGACCCGGTCGACGACCCGTCGGTCCAGGTCGTCGGTGTTGGCCCAGAGGCGGCCGAACAGCTCCTCCGTCCTGAGCCGGGACTGCCGGCAGAAGGCGTCGGCCAGTTCGTACGCCTCGCGGCCGTGTTCGCCCTGGCCGCGCAGCAGCTCGGCGCGGACGCAGGCGGCGCTCGTCGCGAAGAGTTCGGCGCCGATGTCGACGGTGCGGCCCAGGAACCCCTGCTTGGTCTCCATCCGTCCCTGCCAGCGCGACATCGCGTAGAAAGTGGAGCGGGCCAGCCGGCGGGCGGCGCGCTCGGCGTACCGCAGGTGGTGGGAGAGGTCCGGGTGTCCGGCGGGCCGGAACTCCGCGTACGAGCTGGGCACCTGGCCGGGTCCGGCGACCAGTTTCGGCAGCCAGCGGGCGTAGAAGCCGGCCGCCGCGGCGCCGGCCCTCGCCTTGTCGGCGAGCGGCTTGTCGGGGTCGATGAGGTCGCCGGCGACCTTGAGGTGGGCGTCGACCGCCTCGCGGGCGATCAGCAGGTGCATGATCTCCGTCGATCCCTCGAAGATCCGGTTGATCCGCATGTCCCGGAGCATCTGCTCGGCAGGGACGGCCCGTTCGCCGCGGGCGGCGAGGGAGTCGGCGGTCTCGAACCCGCGTCCGCCGCGGATCTGGACGAGTTCGTCGGCGATCCGCCAGCCCATCTCGGAGCCGTACAGCTTGGCGAGCGCGGCCTCGATCCGGATGTCGTTGCGGTCCTCGTCGGCCATCTGGGAGGCGAGGTCGACCACGGCCTCCAGCGCGAAGGTGGTGGCGGCGATGAAGGAGATCTTCGCGCCGACCGCCTCGTGCCGGGCGACGGGCCTCCCCCACTGCTCGCGGACGGCCGACCACTCGCGGGCGATCTTCAGGGACCACTTGCCGACTCCGACGCACATCGCCGGGAGCGAGAGCCGGCCGGTGTTGAGCGTGGTCAGCGCGATCTTCAGGCCGGCGCCCTCGGGGCCGATGCGGTGGGCGGCCGGCACCCGTACGCCGTGGAAGCGGGTGACGCCGTTCTCGATGCCGCGCAGCCCCATGAAGGCGTTGCGGTGCTCCACGGTGATGCCCGGCGAGTCCGCCTCCACCACGAACGCCGTGATGCCACCGGGGTGGTCCGGACCTTCGGGCACCCGGGCCATGACGACCAGCAGGTCGGCGACGACCCCGTTGGTGGTCCAGAGCTTCACGCCGTCCAGGACGTAGGCGTCGCCGTCCGGTACGGCGGTGGTGGCGAGCCGGGCGGGGTCGGAGCCGACGTCGGGTTCGGTGAGCAGGAACGCAGAGATGTCGGTACTGGCGAGCCGGGGCAGGAAGGTGTCCTTCTGCTCCTGGGTGCCGAACATCTTCAGCGGCTGCGGTACGCCGATCGACTGGTGGGCCGAGAGCAGCGCGCCGATCGCCGGGCTGGCCGAGCCGGCCAGGGCGAGGGCCCTGTTGTAGTAGACCTGGGTGAGGCCGAGGCCGCCGTACTTCGGGTCGATCTTCATGCCGAGCGCGCCGAGCTTCTTGAGTCCGGCGATCACCTCGTCGGGGATGCGCGCCTCGCGTTCGATGAGGGCTCCGTCGACGTGGGAGAGGCAGAACGCGCGCAGCCGGGCGAGGAACTCCTCGCCGCGCCGGACGTCTTCCCCGGCGGGCAGCGGGTGCGGGTGGATCAGGTCGAGACGGAGCCGTCCGAGGAACAGCTCCTTCGCGAAGCTGGGCCGGTGCCAGTCCTGCTCACGGGCGTCCTCGGCGACGCGGCGCGCCTCGCGCTCGGTCACCGTCGTCCGCGGCGGGTGGGTACGGGAGCGGGCGGCCGGGTCCGGGCGCTCGGGGAGGTCCTGCGGTGCCTGCGGTGCGGACATGGGGGCTACACCTCTCCGCGGGGCGGATCGGGGGACTGCCTGACGGCGGGTGACCGGCTCCGCGCCCGCGGGGTTGCGACCGGTGGCACACGTCCGTATCTACCCGATTCGTCCCACCCCCACCACCGCAGCGGCGGGCGTCCCGCGCCGGGGACGCCCGCGGCCGGAGCCCCCGCACAGTGGGCTCCGGCCGTGGTGACGCGTCCCTGGCCGACTCGCGCCGGCCGGGACCCTTCCTACAGAGCGAGGCCGGTCAGGACCAGGACGCGCTCGTAGGTGTAGTCGTCCATCGCGTAGCGCACGCCCTCGCGGCCGACGCCGGACTGCTTGGCGCCGCCGTACGGCATCTGGTCGGCGCGGTACGAGGGGACGTCGCCGATGATCACGCCACCGACCTCCAGGGCCCGGTGGGCGCGGAAGGCGGCCTGCAGGTCGTGCGTGAAGACGCCCGCCTGGAGGCCGTACTTCGAGGAGTTGACGGCGGCGAACGCCTCCGCCTCGCCGTCCACCTTCTGGATCGACATGACCGGCCCGAAGACCTCCTCGCGGGCGAGGGTGGTCGAGTCGGGGAGGCCGGCGAGGACGGTCGGCGCGTAGGTGGCGCCGTCGCGCTTGCCGCCGGTGAGGAGCTGGGCCCCCGCGGCGACGGCCTCGTCGACCCATGACTCGACCCGCTTGGCCGCGTCCTCGCTGACGAGCGGGCCGACGTCGGTGGCGTCGTCGGAGGGGTCGCCGGTGACCAGGGCCTCGGTGGCGGCGACGATCTTCGGGACGAGGCGGTCGTGGAGCGAGGCGTCGACGATGACCCGCTGCACCGAGATGCAGGACTGGCCGCCCTGGTAGTTGGAGAAGGTCGCGATGCGGGTCGCGGCCCAGTCCAGGTCCTCTTCGCCGGCGTAGTCGCCGAGGACGACGGCCGCGCCGTTCCCGCCGAGCTCCAGGGTGCAGTGCTTGCGCGGCACCGACTCCATGATCGAGTAGCCGACCGGGCCGGAGCCGGTGAAGGAGATCACCGGCAGCCGCTCGTCCTGGACGAGTGCGGGCATCCGGTCGTTGGGGACGGTCAGCACGGACCAGGAGCCGGCGGGCAGGTCGGTCTCGGCCAGCAGCTCGCCGAGGATCAGCGAGGAGATCGGGGTGGCCGGGGCCGGCTTGAGGATGATCGGGGCGCCGACGGCGATGGCCGGGGCGACCTTGTGGGCGCTCAGGTTGAGCGGGAAGTTGAACGGTGCGATACCGAGGACCGTGCCACGCGGGAAGCGGCGGGTGAGGCCGAGGCGCCCGGTACCGCCCGCGTCGGTGTCCAGCCGCTGGGAGTCGCCGCCGTTGTACCGGCGGGCCTCCTCGGCGGCGAACCGGAAGACGGAGACGGCGCGGCCGACCTCGCCGCGGGCCCACTTGATCGGCTTGCCGTTCTCGGCGGAGATCAGCTGGGCGATCTCCTCGGTGCGCTCCGCGAGGCGGCGTACGACGTGGTCGAGCGCGGCGACCCGGACGTGCGCGGGGGTCGCGGCGAACTCCTCGCGGACGGCGTGCGCGGCGGCGACGGCCTCCTCGATCTGCGCGTCGGTCGGCACACTGACGGTGCCGACGAGCCGGCCGTCCCACGGGTTGGTGACGGCGAAGCTGTCCTCGCCGGTGGCCTGGCGGCCGGCCAGCCAGAAGGCGTGGGTGGAGGTCATGGAGTCCGGCCCTTCGGAGGTCGTGTGGTGCGCGTGACGTGCGCCGTACGGTGCGTCGCGCGGTGCGCGGGACGCCCGTCGTGTCACGCCCGGGTTCGTGGGGTGCGGCGGCCCGCCGTCGCGGGTGTCGCCCGCCCACCGTAGGACGGGGCCCGGCCCGTGGGGCTTGTCCGTGGTGGAGCAGGCACGGACCGTGGGACGCCGAATTGTCGAAGGCGGCACGCCCCGGCCCTGGTCCGCTCGTCCGGTCCGTTCGACCGTCCGGCCCGCTCAGTCGTCCGGTCCGCTCAGTCGTCCGGTCCGCTCAGTCGTCCGCCGCCGGCGAGGCCGTCGCCTTCAGGGCCAGCCAGAGTTCCATCCGGACGTCCGGATCGTCGAGCGAGCGCCCGAGGATCTCCTCGACCCGCCGCATCCGGTAGCGCAGGGTGTGCCGGTGCACCCCGAGGTCGGCGGCGGCGGCGTCCCACTGGCCGTGCCGGGAGAGCCAGGCGCGGAGCGACGCCACCAGGTCGCCCCGCCCCTTGGCGTCGTGCTCGCGCAGGGCGCGGAGCATACCGTCCGCGAAGGCGCGTACCGCGTCGTCCCCGAGGAGCGGCAGCAGCGAACCGGCCGCCAGCTCCTCGTGCTCCACGAGGGCCCTGCCGCGGCGGCGGGCGACCGAGAGCGCCTGCCCGGCCTGCTTGTACGCGGCGGCGACCGCAGTCGGCCCGGCGGGTGCGGAGAGTCCCACCACGAGGCGAGCCCCGTCCGTGCCCTTGTCGCGCACCGGCCGGGCGTCCTGCGCCTCCGCGTACGCGGCGCACGCGGCGACCGCCGCGCCCCCGTCCACGGCCAGCACCACCAGCCGCTCGCCTTCGGGGACCGCCAGGAGCGGCTCGCCGGCCCGGATGGCCGCCGTGTCGAGAACCTCGGCGAGGACCTCCACCACGGCCGGTACGGCGTTGCCCGCCGCGCCGTTCGCACCCGCCCCCGCCGCCGGCTCCGCGATCAGCAGCCGGAACGGCGCGTCGAAGAGCCCGCCGTAGAGGTCTCCCGCGACGGCCCGCGCGTGGTCGGGCTCGCCGGAGAGCAGCATCCGGAGCACCGCGGCCCCCAGCCGCTGCTCGGCGCTGTGCAGCGCGCGCGAGCGGGCCGTGGTCAGGGTGAGCAGCGCGACGGCCGAGTTGACGGCGTACCGCTCGGCGGTGCCGAGGGCGGCGCCCGTACCGACGGCGAGAGCGCCCCGGGCCCGGCGGCCGGTGCCCAGGGTCTGGAGTTCGACCCGGTCCTCCGCCGCGCCCACCACGGCGCTGGCCGGTGCGGGCCGCTCGCGCAGCCGGGCGACGTCCGGGGTGAGCCGGGCGGCCCGGCGGGCGGCCCACTCCGGCGCCGCCGCGACGACCGCGCCGGAGGTGTCGTACAGGGCGGCCCAGCCGTCGACGTGGGCGGCGAGGCGGCTCAGCAGCGGGGCGGGTCCTTCGGCGGTGAGCGCGGCCCTGGTCAGTTCCCGCTGGGCCTCGAACCCCGCGGTGACCGCCCGGTACTGGTCGGCCGCGATGGCGGCGGAGACCGCCTTGCTGATGGCGATGAACGGGGTCGGCCGGGGCACTTCCAGGAGCGGCATCCCCGCTTCCTCGGCGGCGTCCACGAGGGCCGCGGGGACCGCCTCGTGCACGACGCCCACGGCGAAGCCGAGTCCGGCGACCCCGGCGTCGGTCAGCCGCCGCACGTAGCGGCGCATCTCCTGCGGGTTCTCGGCGTCGAGGTTGGCGGCGGTCACGAGCAGCAGCTCACCGCCGTCCATGTACGGGACGGGGTCGGCGAGCTCGCTGGCGTGGGCCCAGCGCACCGGGGTGTCGAGCCGGTCCGCCGCCGCGCGGACGCGGAGTCTGAGGGCCGTGTGCTGGACGAGGGAAGCGAGCGTGGGGGGCATGGAACGAAACCCTCGGGATCGGGTACGGGTCGGGTCGGGCCGCCGGAACCGGCTCGGGTCGACCGGCTCGCGATGCGCCGTCTTGTACGAACGGGCACATCCGATTGTGCCAGGGCGGCACAATCGCCACGCCGCCCCGGTGCAACCGCGGCTTCCCACCTCATCCGCTCATGCACTCGTCAGCTCGTCCGTTCGTTCACCCGTCCGCTCATCCGCTCATCCACTCATCCGTTCGTCAGCTCATCCACCGAGCTCCACCAGGAGCGGCGGGGTGCGCTCGCCCGCGACGTTCGTCAGGGAGACCACCGCGTGGCCGGCCGGCACGGCGTACGCCAACTCGGAGGCCGACCAGCGCTCCCGCTCGACCCTGCGCACGGTCACCGCGTCGCGGGTCACCGCTTTTCCGGTCACCAGCTTGCGGAGCGCGTGCAGGGCTCGGGTGACGCTCTGGTCGGCGAAGACGGCGTGCTGGGCGACCTCCCGGGTCTCCATCCACTCCTTGCCCCACGCCTCGGAGAAGCGCTTGCCGTCCCAGGTGGTGACCCCGGCGAAGGCCATGCTGCAGCCGACCGCGCCCAGCAGCGCCGTGTGCAGCCGCTCGGGGACGTCGTCGACGGTCCGCAGGGTGAGCAGCACCCCGGCGTTGACGGAGCGGAGCCTGCGGATGCCGCGCACGGTCTCGTCGGTGACGGCCCGCGTCGCGTCGTCCAGGACGAGCCCGAGGAAGAGGGTGCGGTCCGGGCGCGCGGCGGCGACGGCGGTGAACTGCGCGAGGATCAGCCGGGCGAGCAGCCGGGACGCCTCGGCGTGCGCGCGCTCGGGCAGGTCGATCCTGACCCGCAGCGGCAGCCGCTCCATCGAACGCAGGGAGAACGGTGCGGCGTCCGGGCCGGTGGCGAAGGAGGGGGCGAGCGCGGGCCGGTCGAGCAGGGCGAGCCGGTCGGCCAGAACCGGGCCGGGGTCCCCGGGGCCTCCGGACTGCCGGGTGCGGGCGTCGAGCTCGCGGAGCATCGCCCGGTGGCCGCCGGCCTCGGCCGCTTCCCGCAGCGCGGCGAGCGCGGCCGGGTGGCCGTCGAGGAGCTCCCGCAGGTCCGGCACGGAGGGGAAGACCCCGTACACCGCCCGGTACGGGCCGAGCAGTTGGGCCAGCACGGTGACGGCCCGGCGTACGTCGACCGTCTCCACGTCTCCGACGAGCCCCTCGGCGAGCACCGCGGCGGCCTCGTCGGGGTCGGTGGTGCCGCCGTACAGGTCGAGGCCGTGGGCCGCCTCGCGCCCGCCGATCCGCACCACCACGTCGTAGAGGCCGTCCGGCCCCAGGTCGCTGCCGCCCCCGCCAACGGCGAGTACGGCGGCCCGCCCGGCGAGCGCCTGGAGGGCGAGGCATTCGACGGCCGGGCGCACCAGCCGGGCCGATTTGCCGCTGCCGGGAGGCCCGACCGCCAGCAGTGAGGTGCCGAGCAGGGCGGTCTCCAGGGCGACGCCGGAGCCGCGGCGGACGTACGGGTTGTGCGGGTCGGCGGAGCAGCGGCCGATGCGGACCTGTCCGGTGAGCAGGTCGTGGGCGGCGGTGCGCGACGGCAGGTCGCGGAGACCCGAGGGGTGCAGGAAGGCGGCTCCGCCCTCGCGCAGCACGGAGTGGGTGAAGGGGGCGACGGTGTCGGGCCGTTGCCGCGCCACGGACCAGGCCTGCCGGAGCCGGGCGCAGTCCACGTCGTTCATGCGGCCGGACCGCACCGCCGCGGTGAGCGTCTCGGCGGCCTCGGTCTGGCCGGCCGCCCGGAGTTCGGGCCAGCGGGCCGGGGACCCTTCGGGGGCGGCGGCGCCGGCTCCGTCCGGCGTGCCGTCCGTGGCGGCGGCGGGCTTGGACCGACCGGTGAGCAGGGAGCGCCAGTCGCCGAGGACGGCGAAGGGTGCGAGCACGGCGAGGGTGATCGCCGCGTAGATCCAGTTGGAGGCGGCCTGGCTCTGGAGGAACCGCCCGCCCGCGACGGACACCACGAGGGCGAGCACCGGGCGCGCGACCGGGATCGTCTCCTTCCACACCAGGAGCTGTGCGAAGCCGGCGAGTCCGAGCGCGGTCACCGCGCGGAAGGGCTGTCCGCGCTCGGCGACGTACCGGCGGAACACCTCGGACCAGTTGCCCAGCCGGCCGCAGCCGTAGAGGAGGACGCCGAAGAGGATTCCCTCGTAGACGCTGATGGCGTCGCGGCCCTCGACGGTGGCGGGGCTGTTCGTGCCCGCGTACCACCAGTCGCTCGGGGTGAACGCCCGCAGGGGCAGCAGGCGGTAGGGGAGGTAGCCGTTGCGCCAGAGCGACCAGAGCAGGATGCCGGCGAGTACGGAGATCAGGGCGCCGGTCAGCAGCTGGCGCCCTTCGGCCTCCTCGGACTTCTCGGGGGGCGGCGGCCGGTGGCCGTACCGCCAGACGCCGGGTTCCTCGGCCGGGCGCGGGGCACTCAGCCAGGCGTCGACGGACGGTACCGCCGAGGGCGCGGTGCGGGGGCGGGGCGGGACCGGTGGAGAAGGGGGCGGCGGCCCCACGGGATGCGGCACCCGCCCCGACCGCGTGTCCCGGACGCCGTGCGTGCCGTCGTTCTCCATGAACCGTTCCCCCCTGACCAGCCAGGTCCGTCCGCTGCCCCGGCCAATCTAGTGCCTGTGCCTCGTTCCGGGCCGGGCTCGCGGCAGGTCCGTGCGCCGGGTCGGGCCCCCGGACGGTACGCCCGGTTTCGCTCCGTCTTCGTTCTGTCCGTGACGGACAAGGACACGTCCGTACCACTCCCGATCGGAGCATGACCGGTCGCCTCCCGCGCCCCTAGCCTGCAAGCAGCAGAAGCGTCATCCCCGTCGGCGCAGCCCCCGTCCGCATCACCCCCCCAGGAGCCCTTCATGTCCGCAATCCCGCAGGAGCGCCGCGTCGTCACCGCGATCCCCGGCCCGAAGTCGGTGGAACTGCAGGCCCGCCGCGTCGCCACGGTCGCCGCCGGTGTGGGCTCCACGCTGCCCGTCTTCGCCGCGCGTGCCGGTGGCGGGATCATCGAGGACGTGGACGGCAACCGTCTGATCGACTTCGGCTCCGGCATCGCCGTGACGTCGGTGGGCGCGTCCGCCGAGGCCGTCGTGCGCCGCGCCTCCGCGCAGCTGGCCGACTTCACCCACACCTGTTTCATGGTGACGCCGTACGAGGGTTACGTGGAGGTCTGCGAGCAGCTCGCCGAGCTGACCCCGGGCGACCACGCCAAGAAGTCCGCGCTCTTCAACTCGGGCGCAGAGGCGGTCGAGAACGCGGTGAAGATCGCCCGCGCCTGGACCAAGCGCACCGCGGTCGTCGTCTTCGACCACGGTTACCACGGCCGGACGAACCTCACGATGGCGCTGACGGCGAAGAACATGCCGTACAAGCAGGGCTTCGGCCCGTTCGCCCCCGAGGTCTACCGCGTCCCGGTCGCCTACGGCTACCGCTGGCCGACGGGTGCCGAGAACGCCGGTGCCGAGGCGTCCGCGCAGGCCATCGACGAGATCACCAAGCAGATCGGCGCGCAGAACGTCGCGGCGATCATCATCGAGCCGGTGCTCGGCGAGGGCGGCTTCATCGAGCCCGCCAAGGGCTTCCTGCCGGCCGTCGCGCAGTTCGCCAAGGACAACGGGATCGTCTTCGTCGCCGACGAGATCCAGTCCGGCTTCTGCCGTACCGGCCAGTGGTTCGCCTGTGAGGACGAGGGCATCGTCCCGGACCTGATCACCACCGCCAAGGGCATCGCGGGCGGTCTGCCGCTCTCCGCCGTGACCGGCCGCGCCGAGATCATGGACGCCGCGCACGCCGGTGGCCTGGGCGGCACCTACGGCGGCAACCCGGTCGCCTGCGCCGGTGCGCTCGGCGCCATCGAGACGATGCGCGAGCTGGACCTCAACAAGAAGGCCAAGCGCATCGAGGAGGTCATGAAGGACCGTCTCTCCGCGATGCGGGACAAGCTGCCGAACGGCGACATCATCGGTGACATCCGCGGTCGCGGCGCCATGATCGCGATCGAGCTGGTGAAGTCCGGGTCCAAGGAGCCGGACGCGGAGACCGCCGGCAAGCTGGCCAAGGCCTGCCACGCCGAGGGCCTGCTGGTGCTGACCTGCGGCACCTACGGCAACGTGCTGCGCTTCCTGCCTCCGCTGGTCATCGGCGAGGAGCTGCTGAACGAGGGCCTCGACATCCTCGAACAGTCCTTCGCCACTGTCTGATCCGTGCGAACGCGAGTCCCCTGCGGAGAGCCGTTTCCCAGGGGATTCGCGGCAGTGGAGTGAGGGCCTGTGAAGAAGGTGTGCGAGGTCGATGGCGGGATCACGTTCCGTCTGTCCCCCTCGGCCCCCGCTGCCGTACGGTTTCGGCAGATGAGAGAAACACCCCGTCCGCAGGGGACTGCGGACAGCACCGGGCCGGGGCTTCCCCAGCACCTGCCCGGTGGCGCCCTGGCGCGCACCACTGGAGCCTCTGGCTCCGGTACTCCTCACCGATCGGACGGCCGCCCGCCCCACACCCCCCGGGGCGCGCGGCGGACCGATCCGGCCGGCCGTCCCGGAACAACCCCCCCTGTTCCCCGGCGGCCGGCCCTCCTCTTTTCCTGGACCTGCCTGATGGCGGCCCTCTTCGCCCTCACCACCTGGCAGGTGGCGGTGGCCGGACCGCTGCTGCGGCTCGACGAGCGCGTCGGCAGGAGACTCATCGGCCACGGCCCCTCGGGGGTCGCCCAGGTCTTCTCCGATCTCGGCGGGATGCCGGTCGCCCTGCCCGTACTCGCCTGCGCGCTGCTGTACGCCCTGTGGCGGGGTGCGCGGGGCACCGTGCTGATCGCGGCCCTGACCATGGTGGCGGTGCCGCTGGTGGTCGTACCGCTGAAGGTGTGGACCGACCGGCAGGGTCCGCTGGTTCCCTACACCGGCTACTACCCGTCCGGGCACACGGCGACCGCGGCGGTGGCGTACGGGGCGTCGGCCCTGCTCCTCATGGCGTACCCGCCACGACGCTGGATGGCGCCCGTCGCCGCCGCCCTGCTGACGGCGGCGACGGGCGCCGGTCTGATGCTGCGGGGCTACCACTGGCCGCTCGACGTGCTCGGCAGCCTGTGGCTGAGCGGTCTGCTGCTCGTCCCGCTGTGGTGCGCCCGGCGGTGGACCGGGAGGACCGGCAACCGTGGGATCGCGGCCGGGGACGGACCCGGGCGGACCACCGGTACCGGTGAAGTCCCGGCCGGGGACGGATCCGCGGCCGGGAGTCCCGATCAGCCGAAGTAGGCGTCGAAGTTCCGGGCGAACTCACCGTTGTTGAAGCGGTCCCAGTTGATCGACCAGGTCATCAGGCCGCGCAGTCCCGGCCAGGTGCCGTGGGTCTGGTAGCTCCCGCAGTCGGTCTTCTTCGTCAGGCAGTTCAGCGCCTTGGTGACCTCGGCGGGGGTGGTGTACCCGTTGCCGGCCTGGGTGGAGGCGGGGAGGCCGACGGCGATCTGGTCGGGCCGGAGCGCCGGGAAGATCTTCGTCTGGTCGCCGGCCACCGGGAACCCGGTGAGCATCATGTCGGTCATGGCGATGTGGAAGTCGGCGCCGCCCATCGAGTGGTACTGGTTGTCCAGGCCCATGATGGAGCCCGAGTTGTAGTCCTGGACGTGCAGCAGGGTGAGGTCGTCGCGCAGGGCGTGGATCACCGGAAGATAGGCGCCGGCGCGCGGGTCCTGGCCGCCCCAGGGGCCCGATCCGTAGTACTGGTAGCCCAGCTGCACGAAGAAGGTCTCCGGTGCCATGGTGAGCACGAAGCCGGAGCCGTACTTGGCCTTGAGGGTCTTCACCGCCGCGATCAGGTTGACGATGGCGGGCGTGGTGGGCGAGCGGAAGTCCGTGTCACCGGTGTTCAGCGAGAGCGAGTGCCCCTCGAAGTCGATGTCCAGACCGTTCAGCCCGTAGGTGTCGATGATCTTGGACACCGAGGTGACGAAGGCGTCCCGGGCGGCCGTGGTGGAGAGCTGGACCTGGCCGTTCTGGCCGCCGATCGAGATCAGCACCTTCTTGCCGGCCGCCTGCTTGGCGGCGATGGCCGCCTTGAACTCGGCCTCCGACTCGACGTTCGGGCACTCGGTGACCGGGCAGAGCGAGAAGCGGATGTCGCCCGAGGTGACGGAGGTCGGCTCACCGAAGGCGAGGTTGATGACGTCCCAGGAGGCGGGGACGTCGGCCATCCGCGTGTAGCCGGAGCCGTTGGCGAAGCTGGAGTGGAGGTAGCCGACGAGCGCGTGGTCGGGCAGCCCTGCGTTGTTCCCGCCGCCGGTGGAACCGGTGGCGGCGGTCGTCGCGGCGACGGCGGCCGACTTCGCCGACTCACCGGCCGAGTTGGTGGCGGTGACCTGGAAGCTGTACGCCGTGGAGGCGGTGAGGCCGGTCACCGTGGTGGAGGTGCCGGTGACCGCGGCGACCTTCGTACCGCCCCGGTAGACCTGGTAGCCGGTGGCTCCTGAGGAGGCCGTCCAGGACAGCGGTACGGAGGTGGCGGTCGGGGTGCCTGCCGTCAGCCCGGTGGGGGCGGCGGGCACGGCGACCGGGGCGCCGCCGGGGCCGACCAGGCTGAGGTCGTCCACGTGGTAGGCGGAGGTGCCGTACCAGCCGTGGGTCCAGATGCTGACGGACGTGGTGGCGGAGCCGGTGGTGAAGGTGGTGGTGAGCTGCTTCCACGCGCCGGAGGACTGCGTCCAGGTGGAGACGTCGGTGGTGCCCGTACCGGTCGCGCCGAGGTAGACGTAGTCGCCCTGGACCCAGGCGCTCAGCGTGTACGTGGAGCCCGGCTTCACCGTGACGGTCTGGGCGCAGTTGGCGTAGTCGCTGCCGACCGGGGTTGCCTTCAGCGCGGAGCTGCCGCCGTGCACGGGCGTGCTGACGACGGCTCCGCTCCCGGCCGAGCAGGCCCAGTCGCTCAGGCCCGACTCGAAGCCGCCGTTGCGCGCGAGGTCGGTGTCGGCGGCGACGGCCGCCGGGGCGACGGCGGCGAGGGTGCCGGCCGCCAACAGACTCACGGAGAAAGCGGCCAGAGCTCTGGTGAATCGGGCAGGACATCGTGTGCGTTCCACAACTGCCTCCGTACAAGGGGGGAATGGGGCGGCGCGCACAACATGGTCCAGACCAATCGAGTTGTCAAGACCATTGACACCGGACCACACGCCGCACCCCGCGCCCGACCACCACGCGCCGGGCGCCCAGCCGGCTCATCGGCCCAGGTCACCGCCTTCCGCGTACCGTTCACGGGCCGCCAGGACGGCCGCCGCCTCGTGCATCGCGAGTTCCAGCAGAACGGGGTCGGTGAGCGTCCCCGACCCGTCGGGCGGCACCAGCCAGCGCACTCCCCCGACGGCCCGCCCGGGGCGCGGAACCACGATCCAGGTACCGGCCCCCAGGCCTCGCACCCCCGTGCCGATCCACCGCGCGGCGGTGCCCGGCGGCACGAGGAAGCCCATCCGGGCGTCGCCGAAGTCCGCCAGCACCGGGCCCGGCCGGTCGACCAGGCGGGTGAGCACGTCGAGCGTCGGATAACCGAGACTGGCGGACAGGACGAGCACGTCCCAGCGCCGGCCGGTGGGCAGGAGCGCGATCCCCCGCGGATCGCGCTCCCACTCCCGCCTGCACGCCGCCGGATCGGGTGCCGCCGATGCCAGCCACCCGATTGCCGCCCCTGCCCTTGCGTCAGCCACGCCGGCCTCCCTCTTCCGTATGCGCGGACGGTGCGTCCACACGGTTGAGAGGGGAGAGGGCCGGGATCATGACGCGAGTCGGAGCCACCAATGTCCTGTGAGGTGACTCACAGGGCCTTCCCGTGACGGACGGTGCGTCAGGCGTGCGACAACGGGAGCGCGGACGGATCGCTCAGCGGCAGGAGGGCGATGCCGCCCGCCTGGTCGACCGCCCGCCACAGCCGCGCCGACGCCGGGTCCGTGCCGACGGCTCCCTCGGATTCGACGAAGTACGCGGTGAGGAAGGCGCGCACCGGGGCGGAGTCGACCGGACCGTCCGGGCCGCCGCCTCCCGGCAGGGGAGGCAACGCGATGAGCAGCATCCCGTACACCCGCTCGGCGCCGGGGCGCAGAGCGGGCTGGAAGTACGGCAGGTCCAGGGCCCGGGCGCCGAGGCGCTCGTAGAAGCGCACCCGGGCCGCGGCGTCACCGCGTTCCTCGTCTCCGGAGTGGGCCGCCGGGTGTTCGATCTCGGCGAGTGTCATCTCCGGCCGGAACCGCTGCTGCCAGGCTCCGCGGACCTCGTCCATGAGCAGCCGTCCGAGGCCGCCGGACCGGCTCTCCCGGCGTACGGCGACGTAGGAGAGCAGCAGGACCCTGCTCCCCGGGTCCCACTCGCCGACCGCCGCCGCGAGCGGCCTTCCCTCACCGTCCACTACGGCGGTCAGCACGCCGAGGCCGTCCCGCAGTATGGCGCGCAGCCTGTCGCACGAGATCAACTCGTCGGGGATGAAGGCCCCGTGGAGGATCTCGTCGTAGATCACTCCGACCAGCGGACTGCTGTCGCCGACATCCACGACGCGCGTCCGCGCCTGCGGCGAAGGGTGTGTCGCCAAGCGTCCTTCTCCGATCTCCGGACGGGCGGGCGGGCCCGTCACTGGTTCCTTCGGGGTCGTGGCCACAGTACGAGGCCCAGCAGGAGCGCGAGGGCGACAATGCCGACCACGCCCCCGATGGCCCATCGCGCGGCCATGTCGTCCTGGAAGAAACCGGCTTGGAGCACCTGGATCACTCCCGAGACGCCCGCCGCGGCGATCACCGCGAGGAGCACCTCCAGCTTGGCGCGCTGCCGCTCCTCGCGCTGCCTGGCCAGCTTCTCTATGGTCAGGCCGAGTTGTTCGTTCGTCACTTCCTCGATCGTGGCGTTGAGCTCCGCGACTCGCTCCTGAAAGCCGGAGCACTCCAGCAGCAGCCGGAGGCTGTCCGCCGCGACGGGTGACGCCATCAGGGAAGGCGAGCGGATGAACGCGACCGTGGACCGGACCCGGACGGCGAAGTCGTTGAGTCGCAGCTTCTCGGCGTCCAGGGCTCTCGAGAGCCGGCCCAGCGTCAGGGCGCTCGTGTCCTCGTCGTTGCCCGCCGGGTCCCCGGTCCGCGGGAGCGGGCTCGGCGCCGGGGGGCCCGCGTCCTCGCCTCGTTCCGCGGCGTTCACCTGTGCCTCGATGCCCCCGACCCGCTGGTAGTGGCCGGCGAGCTCGAGCGACCAGCCGGCGAAGAGGCCGTCCAGCGTGGCGGCGAACTCGGCCACGCTCCCACGGGTCCCCTGGGTGAACTCGGCCACGCCGGGCGCCAGGACGACGGTGGTGTTGGAGGTGCGGACGGTCCGCTCCCCGATCAGACCGGTGGCCGTCGAGGAGAGCTCGTTCTCCGCCGCGTAGCGGATCCACTCCGTGAGCCCTCCGATGATGAAGGCGACCGGGTTGGTGAGCACCTGCGCCCCCACCGCGTCGAGCAGGTCGCTCGCGGAGCGCACCTCGCGCCGGGGCTGGGAGTTCGCCGGGCCCGGCGCGGTCGAGGCCGCGTCGACGGTGACGACGAGCTGGAACATGCCCTGCCGGGCCACGACGTCCGTCTCTTTCAGGGCCGCGTCGAGGCGCAGGCATCTGCCGACGTCCTCCGCCAGTTGCACCGCGAGATCCCCCAGTCGCGGCCAGCCGGTGTCCGCAGCGTCCGGCGCGTCCGGGGCAGCCGGCGCGTCCGGAGCGCCCTCGAAGTCGACCCGTACGCGGCCGTGCTCGGGTGCGGCACGCAGCATCATCGCGTAGAGCTCGCCCGGCATCGCGTCCTTGATGCCCGTGGTGAAACGCACGTAGTGGTTGCCCAGTTCCGAGAAGCGGATCTCGGCCTGCAGCCGCACGGATTCGCCGACGTCTGTGGGTATCACCACATCGGGAAGGGCGAGAAGAGCGCCCTGGTAGTGCCGCCCGAACGCGTCCGAACCGTCCCATACGTCGTCGAGCGTGAGCGAACCTTGTACCGAGAGGGGTTTCACGCCCCCCAGGATCCAGTCCGCCGCCTTCGCGCCGATGCCGTCCAGCACGGCCTGGGTCGGAACCCCGAGGGTGGCGAACGGGTAGAGGTAGACGATTTTTCCCCGGTCGATCCTCAACCAGGGGTCGTGCCGGACACGGTTCAGCTCCATCAGGGAGAACCGGTGGGCCCGCAGTTCGCTGATGTACGCGGAGTCGGTGATCTCGCCACCGCGTTCCGCCGCTTCGAGCTCCGCGATGGTCCCGTCGAGCGAATCGCCCGTCGAGAGGAAGTCGCGCACCGAGCGCACGGCGACGGCGACGGCCACGTTGTAGGCCACCCACTCCTCGGCGCATTCGATGACGTGGGTACTGACCTCCGGGTGCGCGCCGACCGCGCGACCGGCGAGCGCGGTCGCCTCGCGCGCATGCGCCGCCGCGGCGTCGAGGGCGGCCACATGGCCGGCCCACTGCCCGGAGGTCATGGCGTTCTCCGCCCGTATCTGCTCCGAGAGGCTCGCCATGAGCGCCAGGACGGCCCTGGTCAGCAGCGCGTCCTCCCCCGTCACCATCGCGCCGTGGGCGTGCAGGCACTCCTGCGCACCGCTCAGGGTGTCCCACATCGGCTGGTAATGGTAGGAGATCTCCCACTCTTCCTCGACCGAATGGAGGACGAAGAGCAGCATCAGCGGCACCCCGCCCGACTCGGCGGCGGCCTTCGGCAGCTGGGCGAGGGTCTCCGCATGGGCGAATCCCGTCCGGTCGGCCAGCCGACGGCTCGACGACAGCAGCGCGGGGAAGCGCGAGGAATCCCATTGCGGCAGTTCGCGCAGCGCGCCGGTCTCCACCTGCTTGGTGGTCAGCCAGTCGCGCAACGGCTTCAACTCGCCCTTGTTCAGGGCCGCCACCAGATCACCCACGTCACCATGCATTGCGCGATGCTATACACGCCCGCCCCGGACTGTCAGTATCGCCGAACTCACTCGCGGTGATCGCGCGTACTCCGTCCACCGCTCGCCGAAGCCTGGCCCCTCTCACCGGAGGGGCTGTCACAGGCGGCTGTCACACTTGCTCCTCATGGAACAGATGGACGATCTCGTCGCCCGGACCCAGCGCGGAAAGCGGGTCAAGTACCTCCTGTTCTGGGGGCACCGTCCCCTTCCGGACGGCCGACTGGGCCCGTCCTGCCTCAGCCAGTGGTGGCCGTCGGAGTTCACCGTCGACGGAGTGACGTACCCCTCGGCCGAGCACTGGATGATGGCGGGCAAAGCGCGGCTGTTCGGTGACGCCGAGGCGGAGCCGGCCGCGCGGGAGGCCCGCACACCAGCTGCCGCGAAGAAGGCGGGGCGCCTGGTCCGGGGCTTCGACGAGGAGGTCTGGGCGCGGGAGCGCTTCGGGCTCGTGGTGGCGGGCAGCGTCCACAAGTTCGGCCAGGACCCGGGGCTGCGCGCGTATCTGCTCGCCACCGGAGACCGTGTGCTGGTGGAGGCGAGCCCGCTGGACCGCGTCTGGGGCATCGGGCTGGCGAAGGACGACGAGCGGGCCGAGGACCCCCGGCGGTGGCGCGGGCTGAACCTGCTGGGCTTCGCGCTGATGGAGGCGCGGGAACGGCTCCGTGACGGGGCGCCGGTGCCAGGAACGCCCGGGCCCGCCTGATCCCTGTCCGGGCCGCGGCCGCACGGCCCGGACGGGACCGGCCGTCTCAGTCCTGGTCGATCACCAGCGAGGACGCGTACGGGTCGTCGTACGAATCGCCGCCGTCCTCGATCTCGCCTTCGAACACGGCGATGGACCAGACGATGAGTCCGATGACCACCGCGCCGATGAAAATGCCGACCGACCCGGTGATGATGCCGGCGAGCGCCTGGCCGCCGTTGTTGGCCTCGCCCCGTCGCGCGCGCTTGCGGCCCAGGATGCCGAAGACCAGGGCCAGCACCCCCAGGACGATGCTCACGACCCCCCACAGGAAGAACAGGCAGATCGAGACGATGCCCAGCACCATTGCCGTGACGCCCATCCCGTTCGACGGCACGGGCGCCCAGACTCCCTGGCCGCCGTACGCGTCGTAGCCGGTGTAGGCGGGGTACGGCTGCGGCGGCGCCGGGTAACCGTACTGGCCCACCGGCTGCTGCCCCGGCCCGTTCGGGGACACCGGCGGCGGGGGCATCGTCGAGGGCCCCGGCCCGTAGCCGCCCTGCGCGGGCGGGGGGCCGAAGCCTCCTGTGGCCGGGGCCGTCCAGGCACCCTGCTGCGGGCTTTCGGAGCCCGGCCCGGCGATGACGGTCGGCTGGTCGTGAACCGCGGGCGGCCGGACGTCTCCGCCCTGCTTGCCCCACTCGACCCGGCCGTCCGGCGCCGCCCAGGGATCGCGGGGCGGCTCCGCGCCTGCGGGCGGCTCGGTGTTCTCTGACATGTGACTCCCCCCTCGTGGTCACGTCATGCTACGGCCCGGCCGGCGCCTTCCGGAGCCGCCTACGATTACCGGTGCCACCGGCGGTCCCCGCCGGAGAATCCGGGCGCCCTGGGCGGCCGGCGCCGGCGTACCGAGAACCACCGGAGACCTCTGATGACCGACCCCCACCCCTTCATCGCGGGGCTGCCCAAGGCCGAACTCCATGTGCACCACGTCGGCTCGGCCTCCCCCCGCATCGTGGCCGAACTGGCGTCCCGCCACCCCGACTCCCAGGTGCCCGGCGACCCCGAGGCGCTGGCCGACTACTTCACCTTCACGGACTTCGGCCACTTCATCCAGGTGTACCTCTCGGTGGTGGACCTGATCCGCACCCCCGAGGACGTCCGGCTGCTCACGTACGAGGTCGCCCGTGACATGGCCCGGCAGAACATCCGGTACGCCGAGCTGACCGTGACCCCGTACAGCTCCGTCAAGCGCGGCATCCCCGACCAGGGCTTCATGGAGGCGATCGAGGACGCGCGCAAGGCGGCCGAGGCGGAGTTCGGCACGGTGCTGCGCTGGTGCTTCGACATTCCCGGGGAGGCGGGGCTGGAGTCCGCCGAGGAGACCGCGCGGCTGGCCCTGGACCTGCGGCCCGAGGGGCTGGTCTCGTTCGGCCTGGGCGGACCCGAAATCGGCGTGGACCGTCCGCAGTTCAAGCCGTACTTCGACCGCGCCATCGCCGCGGGGCTGCACTCGGTGCCGCACGCCGGTGAGACCACGGGCCCGCAGACGGTGTGGGACGCGCTGACGGCGCTGCGTGCCGAGCGCATCGGGCACGGCACGACCTCCGTGCAGGACCCGGCCCTGCTCCAGCACCTCGCGGAGCGGCGCATCCCGCTGGAGGTCTGCCCGACGTCCAACATAGCGACGCGCGCGGTGGCGGACCTGGACGCCCACCCGATCAAGGAGATGGTCGCGGCCGGCGTGCTGGTCACCGTCAACAGCGACGACCCGCCGATGTTCGGCACCGACCTCAACAACGAGTACGCCGTGGCGGCCCGCCTGCTGGACCTCGACGAGCGCGGGATCGCGGAGCTGGCGAAGAACGCCGTGGAAGCTTCCTTCATGGACCCCGCCGGCAAGCGGAAGCTGGCCTCCGAGATCGACACGTACACGACACAGTGGCTGGCGGCGGTCGGCCGCTGAACCGGCCCGGAAGGCCGTCCCGAAGGCAACAATGGCCCCATGACACGCACCGTCACCGCCGTGGGGCATCGCGGAGATCCCTACCGCGTCCGTGAGAACACCCTGCCCTCGATCCGGTCCGCCCTCGAACGGGGGGCGGCCGCGGTCGAGATCGACGTCCGGGTGACCCGGGACGGGGTCCCCGTACTGCTCCACGACGCCACGCTGGAACGGCTCTGGGGCATCGACCGCCGACTGGACGCCCTCGACCACGCCGAGTTGACGGAGCGGACCGGCGGCGGGGTGCCGACCCTGCGCGAGGCGCTGGCCGCGGCCGGCCCGCACCGGGTGATGGTGGACCTGCCCGGCTCCACCGACGCCTCCGTGCGGACGATCGTGGGCACGGTGCGCGAGTGCGGGGCGGGTGAGCGCGCCTACTACTGCGCCGGACCCGACGCGATGCTGCGGGTACGCGCCAACGACCCCTCGGCCGAGATCGCCCTGACCTGGACGACCCTCGCCCCGCCGCGCCCCGAACTCCTCGCGGCGATCGGCCCGCGCTGGCTGAACTACCGGTTCGGGCTGGTGACGCGGGACCTCGCGGACCGCGTACACCGGGACGGCCTGCTCGTCTCCGCCTGGACGGCCGACACCGGGCGCACCATGCGGCGGCTGGTCTCCCACGGCGTCGACTCGATCACCACCAACCGGATCGACGCGCTGCGCCGCCTGCTCACCGACTCCGCCTCCAGCACGGGCAGCTGACCTCTGCGGGACGTCCCGGCCGGCCGTCGTCCGGCACCATGACCGCCGGGTCCGCCGCCGCGCGGACCTGGCTTCGGACGGCTCACGCACTTCCGCCAGGAGCTGAACCCCACGGACCGGGGCGTCATCGTGGCGGCGTACGGTCCCCCGTCCGCGCACTGAACCACCGAGGGACCGGGTCGGCTCCTCACCCCGCCGGAGCGGGCGCCTGCCGGAAAGACGGCCCGCCGGCGGTACTCCCCGCCACCTCCAGCCTCTTGATCATCCGCCGCACCACGAGCAGCGGAACCACTCCGAAGACGCCGAACGACATGTCGATGACCGTCCACCAGAACGGAATACCCCTCAGCGGCCCGCAGATCAGGGCGAGGGGCAGGATGCCGGCGCAGGCGATCATGCCGAACTCCACGACCCAGATGTTGCGGACCGGATCGCGGTAGGGCCCGTAGAACGCCACGGCGATGACGAGATGGGCGAAGGCGAGCCAGTCGGTCCCGTACAGCACGAAGGGGTGGCGCGCGTCGGCGTCGTCGAGCCCGGCGCGCACCCGGGTGATCCACTCCATGAGAGCGGGCAGGTGCTCGGGGACCGGTGACGCGGAGGAGGACAGCAGCTCCTCGGTCCAGCGGAGTTCGTGCACGAGCGGGAAGGCGGTGAGCCCGCTCAGCACCAGGCAGACGATGAAGAAGACCAACCACACGCGTATGCGCCGCAACAGGGCCCGTTCGCTCATGCCCCGCACTCTACGCCTTTTATGAACACGTTCAAAAGGGCCCCGGCCGGCCTGTCCCGCACCCCGGAGACGCCGAACGGCCCCCGGGTGACCGGGGGCCGTCGGGGAGCCGCGCGGCGCCGGTCAGCCTTCGAGCGAGGTCATGACGTGCTTGATCCGGGTGTAGTCCTCGAAGCCGTATCCCGAGAGGTCCTTGCCGTAGCCGGACTTCTTGAACCCGCCGTGCGGCATCTCGGCGACCAGCGGGATGTGGGTGTTGATCCAGACGCAGCCGAAGTCGAGACTCCTGGACATCCGCATCGCGCGGGCGTGGTCCTTGGTCCACACCGAGGAGGCGAGGGCGTACTCGACGCCGTTGGCGAACTCCAGGGCCTGGGCCTCGTCGGTGAAGGACTGCACGGTGATGACGGGGCCGAAGACCTCGTTCTGGATGATCTCGTCGTCCTGGCGAAGGCCGGAGACGACGGTCGGCGCCCAGAAGTAGCCCCTGTCGCCGACCCGGTGGCCACCCGCCTCGACGGTGGCGTGCGCCGGGAGGCGGTCGATGAAACCGCTGACCTGGGCGAGCTGGCCTGCGTTGTTGAGGGGGCCGTAGAGCACGTCCTCGTCGTCCGGCAGGCCCGTCTTCGTCTCCTTGGCCACTGCCGCCAGGGCCGCGACGAACGCGTCGTGCACCGATTCGTGCACCAGCACCCGGGTCGCCGCCGTACAGTCCTGGCCGGCGTTGAAGTAGCCCGCCTCGGAGATCCCGGCCACCGCCTTGTCGATGTCCACGTCCTCGAAGACCACGACGGGCGCCTTGCCGCCGAGTTCCAGGTGGACGCGCTTGACGTCCTTGGCCGCCGAAGCGGCGACCTGCGTGCCGGCCCGGACGGAACCGGTGATCGAGGCCATCGCGGGGGTGGGGTGTTCCACCATCGCGCGCCCGGTCTCGCGGTCGCCGCAGATGACGTTGAAGACACCGGTGGGGAGGATCTCGCCGATGATCCCGGCGATCAGGACGGTCGACGCGGGAGTGGTGTCCGACGGCTTCAGGACGACGGTGTTCCCCGCGGCCAGAGCGGGGGCGAACTTCCAGACCGCCATCATCATCGGGTAGTTCCACGGCGCGACCTGGGCGCAGACACCGACCGGTTCGCGCCGCACGATCGAGGTGAGGCCCTCCATGTACTCACCGGCGGAGCGCCCCTCCAGCATGCGGGCGGCACCCGCGAAGAAGCGGATCTGATCCACCATCGGGGGGACCTCCTCGCTTCGGGTGAGCGCCAGCGGCTTGCCGGTGTTCTCCGACTCCGCCGCGATCAGCTCCTCCGCGTGCTCCTCGAACGCGTCGGCGATCTTGAGCAGGGCCTTCTGCCGCTCGGCGGGCGTGGTGTCGCGCCACCCCGGGAACGCCGCGGCGGCGGCGGCCATGGCGGCGTCGACGTCCGCCGGCCCGGAGAGCGGCGACGTCGCGTAGACCTCCTCCGTGGCCGGGTTGACCACGTCGATGGTCCGCCCGTCCGCGGCGTCCCGGAATTCCCCGTCGATGTAGTTGCGCAGTCGGCGCACCTCGGTGGTCACAGCCACCCCTCCTTCTCGTCGGTCTCTTCGTCGGCCGGTGTCTCCTGGCCAGCCTACGGCGCACCCACGGGCGCACAGACGCTCTCGACATGCCTCACCGCCACCATGTGCGGATTCAGTCGAACTCCGGTACCAGGACAACGAATTCCATCGATGGATGCTTGCACCTCCCTCGGTCGCGGTGCACAGTGATGCCCGTGGCCAGTCGTAGCGCGGAGTCCCGGACCGGGAACGGATCGACCCCGGCGGTCGATGCCGTGTCCCTGGCGATCATCGAACAGCTCCAGGAGGACGGGCGCAGGCCGTACGGGGCCATCGGCAAGACCGTGGGCCTCTCCGAGGCCGCCGTGCGCCAGCGCGTACAGAGACTGCTCGACCAGGGCGTCATGCGGATCGCCGCCGTGACCGACCCGCTGGCCGTGGGATTCCGCCGGCGGGCGATGGTCGGCGTCCGTGTGGCCGGTGATGTCGAACCGGTCGCCGAAGCGCTGACGGCGATGGACGAGTGCGCGTACGTGGCGATGACCGCCGGGTCGTTCGACCTGATGGTGGAGATCGTCTGCGAGGACGACGACCACCTCCTGGAGACGATCGGCACCCGTATACGGACCATTCCCGGCGTGCGTTCCACCGAGAGCTTCATCTGTCTCAAGCTCAAGAAGCGGACGTACACGCGGGGAACCCGACAGCCGTGAGCAAGGACCTCCGTCCTCCTTCGACGGGACCGAAGGTCTCCTCCGGACCGTCCTGACAGAGGCCCGAGCCACGCCCCGAAAGCTCTTGCACACCGACCCGCCCTCTGTGGCCACCTCGACCCGAATGCACCCGTTCGAGTGAGAACGGACTCGTCCGGGCCGCGTGCTGTTCGCACACCTCGGCACGACTCCCTACCGTGCCCAGTGACCGATCGGCCGCGTCTTCGTTCCCCCGTACGAGGGAACGGGAAACTGACCTGAACCGAGGTGTACGCCATGGTGGCCCCGCCGGACAACGACGTGATCTGGGCACGCTCCCTGCATCACTCCCACAATGGATCGCCGGGCCTCAGCGGTGTCTCGCTCGGTGTCCGCGAAGGCGAGATCCTCGCCGTGACCGGGCCGCGCGGCAGCGGCAAATCCACTCTGCTGCACTGCCTCTCGGGTCAACTGGTGCCGCAGCAGGGCGAGGTGTGGTTCAACAGTGTGCCGGTCCACACCATGGGCCCCCGCATGCGCGAGCAGCTGCGCCGCGACCGGTTCGGCTGGATCGCCTCCGACCCGCAGCTCGTCCCCGAGCTGAGCGCCTGGGAGAACGCGGCGCTGCCGCTGCTGCTGCGCGGCACCTCCCACCGCGCCGCCAAGAAGGCCGCCATGGAGTGGCTGGAGCGCATGGACATCGGGCCGCTCGCCAAGAAGCGGCCGCACGCGCTGCTCCAGATCCAGCGTCAGCGGATCTCGGTGGCGCGCGCCCTCACCGCCTCCCCCTCCGTGATCTTCGCGGACGAGCCGACCGCGACCCTGCACGGTGCCGACCGCGACCAGCTGCTGCGGACCCTCACGGCGGCGGCGCGTTCGCACGACATCACCGTGGTGATCGCCACCCACGACGCGGAGATCGCCGCACTCGCCGACCGTACGGTCCCGATGCTGGACGGCCGCCGGGTCGCCACCGTCAAACTGCCCGCCGGAGCCGATACGGAAGGCCGCTCGGCGTGCTCGCTCTCCGTCTAGCCCGCGGCTCCCATCCCCTCGTCCAGGTGAGGCGGCTGCTGGTCGCCTCCGCGTCCGCCGGGGTGGGCTTCCTGCTGCTGAGCACGCTCGGCCACGCCGCCGGGCACCCGGCCCAGGCGGCGGGCTCGGTCCTGCGCCTGCTGTGGTGCTCGGTACCTCTGGCGGCCACCGTGCAGTTCGCCGTCGCGGTGGCCCGGACCGACCCGAGCACCCGGCCGCGGACCGGCCTCTCCTCCCTCGGCCTCGGGCCCATCCGGCTGTCGGTGCTCGCCGCGGTCTCCACGGCGGTCGCCACCACCCTCGGCTCGATGGTGGCCCTGCTCTTCTTCCTGCATCTGCGCGGCGATCTGACGGGACTCCCCTTCGACGGCGGCGCGGCGGCGTTCCTGGGCGCCGGTACCCCGCTGCCGCTCGCCGCCGCTCTGGTGCTGCTGGCGCTCGTTCCCGTATCGGCGTCCGTGGCGAGCGCGCTGGCCCTGCGGTCCCGGCCCACGGCCCCGGTCCGGGACGAACCGTTCGCGGCGGAGGAGCCCCCCTCCCCCGTTCCGGCTCCGGCCGGCCTGCCCTGGGGTGTGGCGCTCGCCGCCGCCGGGCTGGCGGTGGAGGCGTACGCGAGCCGGGGATCGGGGGGCAGCCCCTTCCCGCTGCCCGGCCGGCTCGACTCAACCCCGGCCGGGGTGCTGGCGGGCTGGGTCCTCACCGCGACCGGCCTGGCTCTCGCCGGGCCCGGCCTCACCCACCTCTGCGGCCGGCTGCTCCAGTCGGCACGACCGGGGGCCGTGCGGCTGCTGGCGGGCCGGGTCCTGATGGACGAGGCCCGCCGCATCGGCCGGCCGCTCGGCATCGTGTGCGCCGTGGTTTCGGGCGCCGTCGCGGCGATGGCGCTGTACCAACCGGGGGCTCGCCCGTACGGGCCGCTCACCGCGCTCGGGGCGGTCCTGGTGCTGGGCTGCACGACGGCCTCCCTGCTGACCTCGGCGATCGAGGCGAGGCAGGACAGGGCACGGAACGCGGAGACCCTGCACCGGATGGGCGCCCACGCGTCCGTCCTGCGGTCCGCGACCGCGCTGCGGGCGGTGGTGCTGGTGCTGGTGTTCGCGCCGCTGACCTGGGCCATCGCCCAGCTGGCGGCCCTCCCCCTGTCGGGCTGAGGACACAGGGGTCCCGCTCCTCGCCGGGTCCCGGCGAGGAGCGGACCTCAGGGACGCGCGGCCAGACGCGCGGCGAGAGCGTCGAAGAAGGCCTCCCAGCCGTCCTCGGCTGCGGCGTACTGCTCGGGCGTGAGATGGCCGCCGCGCTGCTGGAAGACCAGCTCGGTGGTGGAGCCCGGCCGCTCGCGGAAGATGGCGGTCACCGTCTCGCCCGCGTCCTCGGACGCGGTGGCGTCCTGGAGCGTGAAGACGATCCGCTCCGGGTCCGCGACTTCGAGGTACGTCCCGTGGAACGGCATCTCGGTGCCGGGCACCACCAGCACCAGGCTCCAGCTGCCCCCGGGGCGTACGTCCATGGACATCCGGTCGAGCGGAACCTCCGCGTCGCCGCCGTACCAGGCCGCGAAGTCCTCGGGATCGGTCCATGCCCGGAAGACACGCTGCCTGGGGGCGTCGAGTACGCGGGTGATGTCGATGCCCTCGCGTGCTGAGTGGCTCATGATCCGCGTCAGTCTCCTTTGCCGGGGCCGGGGGCCGTTTCCGGTCCCGGTGGGGCCCGCTCTCCGGTCGGCGGCTTCCGGGCCCGTTCCCAGCTTGCGCCGACCGGTCCGGGCTGTCGCGGCGGCGGTCAGGAGTCCGGGCCGCCCAAAGTGGGCCCGGTGAGGTGCCGCAGGAAGAACGCGGCGGCACCCGCGCCGGTCCGTTTCCGTGCGTCCTCGTCGCCCTCCACGTGCTCGAAGAAGTCCTCGTGCCGGACACCCGGACCGGCGCAGACCCCGGTGATCCCGGGAACGTGTGCCAGATACGGCGCGGTGTCCTCCGCGTACGGGGTGATGGTGTCGGCCCCGCCCCAGTGGATCTCCACCGGAATCCGGATCGCCGCCAGGCTCTGGGGCGTCACCAGCGAACCCAGGCCGGGCGCCACCTGGAAGACGGCCCGCACGCGAGGGTCGGACACGTTCGCCCCGGAGTCCTGGACGGCCGCCGCCAGCTCCTCGGCCGACCGCTTCTTCCGCAGGGCCGCGATCAGGGCGGGGAACTCCGGGATCAACGGCTCCGGCACCTTCCCGTCGAGCATGGCCGCCACCAGGTCCCGGTCGACCCGCGCCCCGGCGAGTGCGCCGGCGGTGTAGCCACCGAACGAGAACCCGGCCGCACCCACCGGCCCCAGGGGCCCCCGGGCGGCCAGCGCGTCGAGTGCGAAGGTGACGTCCCGGGCGCGTTCCCAGCCGAGGAGGAAGCCCTCGGGCTCGTATCCGTCGACGAAGTTGTTGCCGTGGTGGTCGAGCGCGATCACACGGAATCCCGCGCCTACCAGCGGGCGTACCAGCCAGTTCATCGCACTGCCGGAACCACCTGTTCCGTGCGACACCACGACCAGCGGCCCCGCGTCGGTGACCCTGCGGACCGGCTCCCACGCGTAGAGCCGTACCGGGCGGGGTGCGGAGTCGTCGCGCAGATCGCGGCGGGAGTCGTCGTACAGGACGGATATGCGCGGCTCGGCCGGCTGCGGGGTCGTCATGCGCGGCAGCGTAGTCACCACCCGGCCGGCCTCCACGGGGGCGCGCCCCCGCCCGGCGGCGGATCGCCGCTCACGTCCGGGCGGCCACGGCATCGACCCCGGCGGCCCGCAGTCCGCGGGCCAGGCGCTCCATCTCGGGCATCGTGCCCACGTACCGGCCCGCGACGACCTCGTGGAACACGGACGTGACGTCGGCCAGTGCGAGGCCGAGTACGGTCCTCAGCACGCGCATGGCCACGGCCTCGCTCGCCGCCGGATCCACTGTCAGCCGCGCCGCACCGTGCTCGGCCAGCAGGCGGTCCCGCAGTTCCGCGGGCAGGTCACCGCCGCGATCGGCGAGCGCCAACCCGCAGGACGGGCAGCTGATCTCCGTGTCCCAGGTCAGGGAGCCGCCCACGAGTGCCTGAACACCCGAGCACGTCGTCTCGGCGCCGCAGTCCTGGCACTCGGCCCGGTACGTGAGGCACTCGAAGACCATTCGTTCCACCGCAACCCCCCTGCGGGGAGGCTATCGGCTCGGGGACGAACGGTCAGGACTCGGGGACGGTCAGGACTCCGCTTCGGCCGCCAGGACCACCGTGCCCGACGCGTCGAAGGTGACTCCCACGACCGCGCCCTCGGCCGGGGTGTCGGCGAGCGCGCACTCGGCCTCCACGACCGGACCGTGCTCGGGGGTCAGCCGTACGGCGACCCGGTCGCCCCGGAACGTACGCGCTCCGGCCGTGCACCGCAGACCGTCCCGCGGAGCGCCGATCCGCACGCCCGCGGGCCGTACCAGCAGGTCGCAGTGGCCCTGCGGCGATCCCTCCGGTACGGGCACCTCGCCCCACGGGGTACGGGCGGCCGTGCCGGTCACGGTCGCCCCGACCACGTTGTCGAACCCGAGGAAGCGGGCGACGAAGGCGGAGGCGGGGCGCTGCCAGACCTCCAGCGGGGTGCCGGCCTGGGCGATCCGGCCGTCCCGCATCACCACGACCCGGTCGGCGAGCGCGAAGGCCTCGCCCTGGTCGTGGGTGACGGCGAGCACCGTCGTGCCCAGGTCCGTGAAGAGCGAACGGAGTTCGACGACGAGGCGCTCGCGCAGCCCCCGGTCGAGCTGGCCGAGCGGTTCGTCCAGCATCAGTAGTCGGGGGCTGGGCGCGAGGGCGCGGGCGAGCGCCACCCGCTGCTGCTCACCGCCGGACAGTCCCGCGACGGCCCGGGGGCCGGCCCCGGAGAGGCCCACCAGATCGAGGAGTTCGGCGACCCTCGCCCGCTGGGCGCTCCGGTCCACCCCGCGCATCCGCAGCCCGAACGCGACGTTGGCGGCCACGTCCCGGTGCGGGAAGAGCTGGTGGTCCTGGAACATCAGCCCGAGGCCCCGCCGGTGGACCGGGACGCCCGCCTGGTCGGCGCCGCCGAGGAACACCCGGCCGCCGTCGAGCGGCTGGAGCCCGGCGACGACGCGCAGCAGGGTGGACTTCCCGCTGCCGCTCGGGCCGAGCACGCAGACGATCTCGTGGTCGGTGACCGAGAGGTCCACCGCGTCCAGCACCGCTCGTCCGCCGAAACGGACCGTCGCCGTCTCCAGCTCCAGCATGGTCAGAACTCCCCGGATCGGTCGGTACGGATGCGTTCGAGGAGCAGCAGGGAGACGGCGCACACCAGCATCAGGATCGTGCTGAGGGCCATCGCCTGGCCGTAGTTGAGATCCCCGGAACGGCCCAGCAGCCGCGCGACGGCGACCGGCAGGGTCGGGCGGTCGGGACGGGCGATGAAGACGGTGGCGCCGAACTCACCGAGCGAGACGGCGAAGGCGAAACCGGCGGCGACCAGCAGCGCCCGGCGCACCAGCGGAAGGTCGACCTCCCGCCAGGCCCGCAGCGGCGAAGCACCGAGGACCGCCGCCGCCTCCCGCAGCCGGGCGTCCACCGCCCGCAGGACCGGAAGCATGGTCCGTACGACGAAGGGGACGCCCACCAGCGCCTGGGCGAGCGGCACCAGGATCCACGAGGTGCGCAGGTCGAGCGGCGGTTCGTCCAGCGTGATCAGGAAGCCGAAGCCCACGGTCACCGCGGAGACGCCGAGCGGCAGCATGAGCAGCGCGTCGAAGCCCCTCACCAGCCGCCCCGCCCTGCGGGTGAGCGCGGCGGCGGCGAGTCCCCCGACGACGAGCGAGATGCCGGTGGCGGCGAGGGCGTACTGGAGAGAGTTCCCGATCGCCTCCAACGGGGCGACCAGGAAGGTGGAACCGCTCGCCTCGGCGGAACCCAGGGCCCGGTAGTAGGCGAATCCGTGGCCGCCCGGCTGGTCGAACGACCGCTCCACCAGCACACCGAGCGGCAGCAGGATCAGCAGCAGCACGGTCAGCAGGAGGCCGCCGAGGAGCGCCCACTGTCCGGCGCCGCGCGGGCGGTGGGAGGTCTGCGAGGGGTCGACGAGGCGCAGCGCGGTTTCCCGGCGGCGTACCGTACGCGCGTGCACGGCCAGGATGGCGCCGACTGCGACGAACTGGACGAGGGTCAGCACGGCGGCCGTGGGCAGGTCGAGCAGTTGCGCGGTCTGCCGGTAGATCTCCACTTCCAGCGTGGAGTAGGCGGGACCGCCGAGAATCTGCACGACACCGAACGAGGTGAACGTGAAGAGGAAGACCATCAGCGCGGCGGCGCCCACCGCGGGGGCGAGCGCGGGCAGCGTCACCCGCCGCCAGGCGGCGAACCGCCCCGCGCCGAGGACCCTGGCGGCCTCCTCCTGGCGCGGGTCGAGCTGTGACCAGAGGCCGCCGACGGTCCGCACGACCACGGCGTAGTTGAAGAAGACATGGGCCAGCAGGATCGCCCAGACAGTGGTGTCGAGACGCACGCCCCAGAGTTCGTCGAGCAGTCCGCCGCGTCCGAGCAGGGCGAGGAACGCCGTACCGACGACGACGGTCGGCAGGACGAACGGCACGGTGACGATCGCGCGCAGCATCTGTTTGCCGGGGAATTCGAGGCGGGCGAAGACGTAGGCGCCGGGGAGGGCGATCAGCAGCGTCAGCGCGGTGGACGCGAACGCCTGCCAGGTGGTGAACCAGAGGACGTCCAGCAGGTCGGCGCGGCCGAGGACCTCGCCGAAGCGCGCGAACTGCCAGCCGTCCTCGGTCTTCAGCCCCCGGGCGACGATCGCGGCGACCGGGTACGCGAAGAACAGCGCGAAGAACGCGACGGGCACGGCCATCAGGCCGAGCCGCGTCAGGGCGGAGCGCGCGCCGCCGGTGGTGCGGCGGCGCGCGGCGGGGCCCGCGGTCTTCGTCACGCCTTCGTCACTTCACGACGATCGAGGACCACGCCTGGACCCACTGCTCGCGGTTGGCGGCGATCTTCGCCGGGTCCACGGTGAACGGCTTGTCCACGGTGGTGCCGAACTTGGTGTAGACCTCCGGCAGCTTCGTGCCCTTGACGACCGGGTCGACGAACATCTGGAGCGGCATGTCCTCCTGGAACGTCTTGCTGATCAGGAAGTCCAGCAGCGCCTTGCCGCCCGCCTGGTTCTTCGCCCCGTCCAGCAGTCCGGCGAACTCGATCTGGCGGAAGCAGGTCGCGGTGGCGACGCCGGTGGGAGCCTCGGTGGGCTGCGGGTCGGCGTAGTACACCTCCACCGGCGGGCTGGAGGCGTAACTGACGACGAGCGGGCGGTCGGCATGCGCCTTCTTGCCGCCGGCCGAACCCGAGAACTCCTCGTTGTAGGCCTGCTCCCAGCCGTCGACGACCTTGACGCCGTTGGCCTTCAGCTTCTTCCAGTAGTCCTGGTAGCCGTCGGCGCCGGAGTCGGCGACGGTGCCGAGGAGGAAGCCGAGGCCGGGCGAGGAGGTGGCGGCGTTCTCGGTGACGAGAAGGTTCTTGTACTCGGGCTTGAGCAGGTCCGCGAAGGAGTTCGGCGGGTCCAGCTTCTTGTCGGCGAAGTACTTCTTGTCGTAGTTGACGCAGATGTCGCCGGTGTCGACCGGGGTGACCCGGTGCTTGGCGTCGAGCCGGGTGTCGGCGGCGACGGCGTCCAGCCCCTTCGCCTCGTACGGGGTGAAGAGGCCCTGGTCGAGGGCGCGGGAGAGCAGCGTGTTGTCCACGCCGAAGAAGACGTCGCCGCGCGGGGAGCCCTTGGTGAGGATCTCCTGGTTGAGGGCCGCGCCGGCGTCGCCGCTCTTGAGGACCTTGACCGTGTAGCCGGTCTCCTTCGTGAACTCCTTGAGCACGTCGGGCGACGCGTTGAAGGAGTCGTGGCTGACCAGGGTGACGGTCTTGCTGCCCTTCGAGGTGCCGGAGCCGGACGTGTCGTCGTCGGAGCTCCCGCAGCCGGCGAGCGCGGTGACGCCGAGTGCGGCGGCGAGCGCGGTCGCCGCGTACTTCGTCGTGGTGTGCATGTGGTTCCTCCTGGAGGTGACCAGGAAGAGACGCGGCCCCGCACGCCTCGGCGGAAACCGGAAGCGGGCAGGGCGCAACAGCTTGAGTAAGGTCCGAACTTCCTACCCGGAATGACCCGGGCGAGGTTCAGAGGGTCTGCGGCCATCCGTCTCACCGGTGCCGCACTCTCAGCGCTGTGGCGCTCCCCTGTCGGAATATGAAGTTGAATGCGGGGCCAGGCTACACGGGCCCCTGTACGGGGCTTTCCCCGGTCGGGCCGACGACGGCGGCCTGACCGGGGAGAACGCCCCCACGCCGTGGATTCAGCGCTCGGAGGCCGCCAGCTGCCCGCAGGCGCCGTCGATCTCCTGGCCACGGGTGTCACGCACCGTGACGGGTACGCCGTGGGCCGCGATGGCGTCCACGAAAGCCTTCTCGTCCTCGGGACGGGAGGCCGTCCACTTCGAGCCGGGCGTCGGGTTGAGCGGGATCAGGTTGACGTGCACCCGCTTGCCCTTGAGCAGCCGGCCGAGCCGGTCGCCGCGCCATGCCTGGTCGTTGATGTCGCGGATCAGGGCGTACTCGATCGAGATCCGGCGGCCCGACTTCTCCGCGTACTCCCATGCGGCGTCGAGCACCTCGCGGACGTTCCAGCGGGTGTTCACGGGCACGAGGGTGTCACGGAGCTCGTCGTCCGGGGCGTGCAGCGAGACGGCGAGCCGGCACTTGAAGCCCTCGTCCGCGAAGCGCAGCATGGCGGGCACCAGGCCCACGGTGGAGACGGTGATGCCGCGCTGCGAGAGGCCCAGGCCGTCCGGCTCGGGGTCGGTCAGCCGGCGGATGGCGCCGACGACGCGGTTGTAGTTGGCGAGCGGCTCGCCCATTCCCATGAAGACGATGTTGGAGAGACGCGCGGGCCCGCCCGGCACCTCGCCGTCGCGCAGCGCCCGCATGCCGTCCACGATCTGGTGCACGATCTCGGCGGTCGAGAGGTTCCGGTCCAGCCCCGCCTGTCCGGTGGCGCAGAACGGGCAGTTCATCCCGCAGCCGGCCTGTGAGGAGATGCACATCGTCACGCGCTCCGGGTAGCGCATGAGGACGGACTCCACGAGCGTCCCGTCGTGCAGCTTCCAGAGCGTCTTTCGGGTGGTGTCGTCGTCGCAGCTGATGTGCCGGACCACGGACATGAGGTCCGGGAACAGCGCTTCGGCGAGCTTCTCCCGAGATCCGGCCGGGATGTTGTTCCACTGGGCCGGGTCGTGCGCGTACCGCGCGAAGTAGTGCTGCGAGAGCTGCTGCGCGCGGAACGGCTTCTCGCCGGTCGCGGCGACTGCCTCCTTGCGCTCGGCGGGCGTGAGGTCGGCGAGGTGCCGCGGGGGCCTCTTGGCTCCGCGGGGCGCGACAAAGGTGAGTTCTCCGGGCTTAGGCATGGTTCTTCCAGTGTCGCAGACGCGACGGGAAGGGCCCGCCGTCCTGTGGACAGCGGGCCCTTGACGCAAGAAGACGCAGGTGGAGCGGGTGGCGCGGGAACATTCCGGCCGATGGGACCGGCTTCGGAGCACCTCAGCCGGAACGTATCGCCTCAGCCGCTGCCGACGAACAGCACCAGCAGCAGCCAGACGACCGGGGCGGTCGGCAGGAGCGAGTCCAGCCGGTCCATGATCCCGCCGTGACCGGGCAGCAACGTACCCATGTCCTTGATGCCGAGATCCCGCTTGATCATGGATTCGCCGAGGTCGCCGAGGGTGGCGCTGGCGGCGACCGCGAGCCCCAGCAGGAGCCCTTGCCACCAGGAGCCGTCGTCGATCAGGAACTGCACGCACAGCGCGCCGCCCACCATCGCGAAGGCGATGGCCCCGAACAGACCCTCACGGGTTTTTCCGGGGCTGATGCGCGGGGCGAGCTTGTTCTTGCCGAACCGCCAGCCGACCGCGTACGCGCCGGTGTCACTGACCACCGTCAGCAGCAGGAACGTGAGCACCCGCCAGGGGCCGTCGTCCGCGGCCAGCATCAGCGCGACGAACGTCGCCAGGAACGGCACGTAGAACGCGGCGAAGACACCCGCCGTGACGTCCCGCAGGTATCCCTCCGGCTTCGCGGTCATCCGCCAGACGAGCACGGCCAGCGAGGTGAGCGCCATCGCGATCCAGGCGCCGTCGGCGCCCCACGCGTAGCCGGCCACGACCATGGCGGCGCCGCCCACCGCGAGCGGGACGAGCGGAGCCTTGATCGACTTCCGCTCGTCCAGCCGGGAGGTGAGTTCCCACAGGCCGACGACGACGGCGACGGCGACGACACCGACGAAGACGGCCTTGACGACGAACAGCGAGGCCACGACGACGGCGCCGAGGCCCACGCCGACCCCTATGGCGGCCCGCAGGTCACGCCCCGCCCGCTTCTTCTGCGGAGCGGGGGGCGGGACAGGCGCGGGTGTCCGCGGGGCGGGTGCGGGTGCCTGCGGCACCTCGTCGCGGAACAGGGGGCCACTGATGTGCGTGGCGTCCCCGTCCCGGCCGTCGTGGTCGTCTGCGTCGTCTCTACCTGCGTCGGGAGTGTCCGGCACGATGGGCATGGGCCGAGTCTGCTGGGCGCCGTGCGCATCGTGGGCAGGACCCGCCGGAGCGGCCGCGATCTCGGACGAGCCCCAGTAGCCGGCACCCTGCGGGGCGCCCAGGGAGGAGTCGTTCATCAGACTTCGAGCAGCTCGGCTTCCTTGTGCTTCAGCAGCTCGTCCACCTGCGTGACGTACTTCGCGGTGGTGTCGTCGAGCTCCTTCTCCGCGCGGCGCACCTCGTCCTCGCCGGACTCCTTGTCCTTGACGAGCTTGTCGAGCGCCTCCTTCGCCTTGCGGCGGATGGAGCGGATCGAGATCTTGGAGTCCTCGGCCTTGGTCTTGGCGACCTTGATGTACTCCTTGCGGCGGTCCTGGGTGAGCTCCGGGAAGACCACTCGGATGATATTGCCGTCGTTGCTGGGGTTGACGCCCAGGTCGGAGTCGCGGATCGCCTGCTCGACGTTGCGCAGCGCGGTCTTGTCGAACGGCGTCACCACGGCCATCCGCGGTTCGGGAACCGAGAACGAGGCCAGCTGGTTGATCGGGGTCAGCGCGCCGTAGTAGTCGGCGACGATCTTGTTGAACATCGCCGGGTGCGCGCGGCCGGTCCGGATCGCGGCGAAGTCCTCTTTCGCCACGACTACGGCCTTCTCCATCTTCTCCTCGGCCTCGAGGAGGATTTCTTCGATCACCACGTGCTCCTGCGTGTCTTGAGTGGGCCCGGCATCGTCATCGCCGGGCCCTGCGGATCCTGCGTCGCGTCCTCACCTGCACGGTGTCCGACCGGCAGGCCGTTGTCCATCCGTGGGCCGTCAGGCCCGGGTGCTCTCGTCACTCACGAGGGTGCCGATCTTCTCACCGTTGACGGCACGGGCGATATTGCCCGCGGTGGTCAGTTCGAAGACCAGGATCGGGAGCCGGTTGTCGCGGCAGAGCGTGATCGCGGTGGCGTCGGCGACCTTCAGATCGCGGGCGAGCACCTCGCTGTACTCCAGCGCGTCGAACTTCACCGCGCCGGGGTTCTTCTTCGGGTCGGAGTCGTAGACCCCGTCGACCCCGTTCTTGCCCATCAGGAGCGCCTCGGCGTCGATCTCCAGGGCCCGCTGGGCGGCGGTGGTGTCGGTGGAGAAGTACGGCATGCCCATGCCGGCGCCGAAGATCACGACGCGCCCCTTCTCCAGGTGGCGCACGGCACGGAGGGGAATGTACGGCTCGGCGACCTGGCCCATGGTGATGGCGGTCTGTACGCGCGAGTCGATGCCCTCCTTCTCCAGGAAGTCCTGGAGCGCCAGGCAGTTCATCACGGTGCCGAGCATGCCCATGTAGTCGGACCGGGCCCGGTCCATGCCGCGCTGCTGGAGCTCGGCGCCGCGGAAGAAGTTGCCGCCGCCGATGACGACGGCGATCTCCGCACCGTCGCGCACCACCGCGGCGATCTCGCGGGCGATGGCGTGCACGACGTCGGGATCGACCCCGAGTCCACCGCCACCGGCGAACGCTTCACCGGAGAGCTTCAGCATGAAGCGTCCGGGCACCTTCTCGTCGCGCTTGTGGTCAACCTGTTTGGCGTCCGCGCCCTTGTCCATGGAAATTCTCCTCGTGCACATACGAAGAAGGCCATTGCCGGTGGGTCTGGTGTCCCTCAGCGGCAATGGCCTCCTCGTCAGATCTGCGGTCGCTCGGCAGGTGTGCGGCCGACGACTGCATCAGACCCTATCCCGGGTCCACCGTCATTCGCGGACGGGACTCAGATGCCGACCTTGATGCGCGTGAAGCGCTGCAGGGAGACACCGGCCTCGTCGAGAACCTTCTGAACCGACTTCTTGGCGTCCTTGGCGAAGGACTGCTCCACGACGACGACGTCCTTGAAGAAGCCGTTGACGCGACCCTCGACGATCTTCGGGAGGGCGGCCTCGGGCTTGCCCTCCTCGCGCGAGGTGGCCTCGGCGACACGACGCTCGTTCTCGACCGTCTCGGCCGGGACCTCGTCGCGGCTGAGGTACTTCGGGGCGAAGGCGGCGATGTGCTGCGCGACGTCCTTGGCGACCTCGGCGTTCGGCTTGTCCAGCTCGACGAGCACGCCGACCTGCGGCGGGAGGTCGGGCATGGTGCGGTGCATGTACGCGGCCACGTAACCGCCGGTGAACTGCGCGAAGCGGTCCAGGACGATCTTCTCGCCGAGGTTGGCGTTGGCCTCGTCCACGAACGCCTGGACGGTCTTGCCGGCCTCGATCTCGGAGGCGAGCAGCGCCTCCAGGTCGGCCGGGGAGGTCGCGGCGACGTGCGCGGCGAGCGTGTTGGCGACGGCCTGGAACTTCTCGCTCTTGGCGACGAAGTCGGTCTCGCACTTCAGCTCGAGCAGAACGCCGGACGTCTTGTCGTCGGAGATGAGCGAGACGACCGCACCGTTCTCGGCAGAACGGCCCTCGCGCTTGGCGACGCCCTTCTGACCCTTGATACGGAGCGCCTCGACGGCCTTGTCGACACTGCCGTCGGCCTCGTCGAGCGCCTTCTTGCAGTCCATCATGCCGGCGCCGGTGAGCTCGCGGAGCTTCTTGACGTCAGCGGCGGTGTAGTTCGCCATGAGTCTGGGTTTCTCTCTCGAAGTCTGAAAGATCTACGGGTGAACGGCGGGGGCGGTGCGCGTGGCACCGGCCCCCGCCGTCAGTCAGCCGTGACGGAGGTGTCAGGCCTGCTCGGTCTCGGCGGCAGCCTCGACCTCGGCGGTCTCGGCGGCAGCCTCGACCTCGGCGGTCTCGGCGGCGGCCTCGGCCGGCTCGGCGTCGGCGGCCTTCTCGGTCTCGGCGGAGGCCTGGACCTCGGCGTCGTCCTTCTTGTCGCCCTCGAGCAGGTCGCGCTCCCACTCGGCGAGGGGCTCGCCGGCGGCCTTCTCGCCCGGCTTCGAGTCACCGGTGGCGGCACCGGAACGGGCGATGAGGCCCTCGGCGACGGCGTCGGCGATCACGCGGGTGAGCAGGGTGACGGAGCGGATCGCGTCGTCGTTGCCCGGAATCTTGTAGTCGACCTCGTCGGGGTCGCAGTTGGTGTCGAGGATCGCGACGACCGGGATCTGGAGCTTGCGCGCCTCACCGACGGCAATGTGCTCCTTCTTGGTGTCGACGATCCAGACGGCGCTGGGCACCTTCTGCATCTCGCGGATACCACCGAGGGTCTTCTCCAGCTTGGCCTTCTCGCGCGAGAGGACCAGGAGCTCCTTCTTGGTGAGGCCGGAGGCGGCCACGTCCTCGAAGTCGATGACCTCAAGCTCCTTCAGACGCTGAAGGCGCTTGTAGACGGTGGAGAAGTTGGTGAGCATGCCACCGAGCCAACGCTGGTTGACGTACGGCATGCCGACGCGCGTCGCCTGCTCGGCGATGGCCTCCTGGGCCTGCTTCTTCGTACCCACGAACATGATGGAGCCGCCGTGCGCGACGGTCTCCTTGACGAACTCGTAGGCGCGGTCGATGTACGACAGCGACTGGAGCAGGTCGATGATGTAGATGCCGTTGCGCTCGGTGAAGATGAAGCGCTTCATCTTCGGGTTCCAGCGACGGGTCTGGTGACCGAAGTGGACGCCGCTCTCCAGCAGCTCCCGCATCGTGACGACGGCCATGGCCATCTCCTTGAAGTACTCGGTTCCGCGACCGCAGGATTGCTGTCGCGCCTGACGCCCCACGCGCCGTGCCACGAAGGACCGAGAGGCGCGGCCACCGTCCGCTGAGAGGGAGGTGGCGGGGCGTGCGAAGTCGACCCGGTCACCCGGGTCGCCACAAGAAGTGTACGGGACCCTTCGCGTGCCGGGTGACGGCGTTGTCCACAACCGGCGAGTACTCCACAGGGTGGGCCCAAGATCCCCCGGCAGACGGCCTCCGGCGGGAGAGTTGCGGCATGCGGTGGACACGCGCGACCACATACCCGTCACGGGCACGGCTTCGGCCACGGGTGCGGGCGGCGGCCCGGTCCGGCCCGGTCCTCTTGCCCCTGCTCGCACTTCTGGTGACCTGCCTCCTGGCCCCGGCGGGCGCTCCGGCGCCCCCGCCGCCGGGCTGGGTCCCGGCCGGAGCCGGGGCTCTCCGGGCGCCGGCCGGGACCGGCGGCGACGACGGCGCCCGGAGCTGGCCGTTGGCGGGCCGGCCAGTGGTCGTCAGGGGATGGGAGCCGCCGCCGGGCCCGTACGCGCCCGGCCACCGGGGCGTCGACCTCGCCGCACCCACCGGCACCCCGGTCCGCGCGGTCGGGGCCGGACACGTCGTGTTCGCGGGCCGCGTGGCCGGGCGCGGGGTCCTCACCGTGGAGCTGGCGGAGAGTGGCGATCCGCCGCTGCGCACCACGTACGAACCCGTTCGCTCGCTGGTGCGCGTCGGCGACGAGGTCCGGGCGGGCGCGCCGGTGGCGGTGACGGAGCCGGGCCCTTCGCACTGCCCGTCGGGGTGCCTCCACTGGGGCGTGCGGCGCGGCGACACCTATGTGGACCCGCTCTCGCTGCTGCCGCCCGCCCTGCTGACGCGCGGCCCGTCACGGCTGCTGCCGGTGTCGGGCGTCCCGCTGCCGGGGGATGCGCCGTAAGGAGTGGGCCGGGACGGACCGGCGGTCGCGGCCCCCGCCCGGCTGCGGAGCGGGATCAGCCCCGGACGCCGCGCAGGATCATGGCGACGGCGGTCTCGGCGATCACGCCCGGCTCCTCGGCCACCACCAGCTCGATCCGGCGCACCGCCGCGTCGACGGAGCCTTGGAGCAGCATCGCCGCGAGCCTCGGCTGCGTGTGCCCGAGATCGCCCAGCGCCTCGACGATCATGGTGATCAGCCCGCCGTGCGCGGCCCTGATCTTCTCGCGTGCCCCGGCGTCGAGTTCGCTCGCGGAGATGGCGACCACGGCTCGGTGACGCCGGTCCCCCACCAGTTCGAGCTGCTTGCGGACGTACGCCTCGATCTTCTCCTCGGGCGTCCCGGCCGTCGCCATGGCGTTCTCGACCTCGGCCGCCCACACGGGGAAGTCCACGGCGCAGAGTTCCTCGACGACGGCGGCGCGGGAACGGAAGTACTCGTACACCGACGACCTGGCGAGGCCCGTGCGTTCCGCGAGCGCGGGGAAGGTCAACGCCTCCGTCCCGCCCTCGGAAAGCAGGGAGCGCGCGGCGTCCAGGAGGGCGCCGCGCTGCATGGTCCGGTGCTCGGCCACGGAGGCCGCTCGAATCCTGGGCACGGCTCCACTGTACGGCGGAGGGGCCGCCCGCGAGGTGCCCGACCTCGGCGTCCGGTGGACGCGGGCCGCTCAGCGGCCCGCGTCGGCCAGTTTCGCGCGCAGCTGGAGGACCGACTTGGTGTGGATCTGGCTGACCCGGCTCTCGGTGACTCCGAGGACGTTGCCGATCTCGGCGAGCGTCAGCCCTTCGTAGTAGTAGAGGGTGACCACGGTCTTCTCCCGGTCCGGGAGGGTGTTGATGGCGCGGGCGAGCAGCCGTCTGAGCTCACGGCCTTCGGCGACCTCCACCGGGTCGTCGGCGGCCGTGTCCTCCAGCGTGTCCATCAGGCTGAGCCGGTTGCCGCCTTCCCCGCCGACGTGCAGCAGCTCTTCCAGTGCCACCACGTTCGCCAGCGACAACTGGCTGAATACCGCGTGCAGTTCCTCCAGGGCGATCCCCATCTCGGCGGCGACCTCGGACTCCGACGGGGTGCGCCGCAACTGGGCTTCGAGTGTGGCGTAGGCGCGCTCGACGTTCCGCGCCTTCTGGCGTACGGAGCGCGGAATCCAGTCCAGCGCCCGGAGTTCGTCGATCATCGCGCCCCGGATGCGGGTGATCGCGTATGTCTCGAACTTGATGGCCCGCTCGATGTCGAACTTCTCGATGGCGTCGATCAGTCCGAAGACGCCCGAGGACACGAAGTCCGCCTGCTCGACGTTGGACGGGAGCCCCACGCTGACCCGGCCCGCGACGTATTTGACGAGCGGTGAGTAGTGCAGGATCAACTGCTCCCGCAGCCGCTCGTCTCCCGTGGACTTGTACGTGCGCCACAACTCTTCGAGGGAGGAGGGGGCGGGGGGCCGCACAGTGCCACGCGCAGCGGGTGGTACTGCCGCGCGGTCAGACCCGGAGGTGTGCTGGGGCATGTGGTGCCTTGAGCCGTTCTGCCGTGAAGTACTGGGGACTTGTGGGGAGCGGAGACATGTGAGCGTAGCGTGACTGAGGCGTCGCGTTGCGCGTCCGGAGAGGGCGGTCGGAGCGCGCTGGTGCCGCGCGCGCTCCACCCGCCGGGCGTACGGGACGACCGGGGCCGACACCGTACGCCTCGGCCCCGGGAGTGGCGCCGTACGAACCACCGAGGTCACCCGGCTTACCTTTTCACCCGAATGCCCCAGGTCAAGTACCGCCTCGCCGGGTGTCGTCGTTGGGTCTCGGCGCGGGCGCCGACCGCCAGGTGTCGCCCTCCCGTTCGACGAACCCGAGTGAGTGCAGCTCGTACAGCCGAGCGAGTGCCTCGTCGGCCGAAGTGCCCGCGGCACGGGCGACATCGCGTACCCGCGCGGTCCCCGCGCGGGGCAGCGCGTCCAGGACCGCGGCGGCCACCGGGCCGAGCAGGTCCCTGGGAAGCACGGGCCCGCGCCGGAGCGGGGCCAGGTCGCCGATCTCGCCGACCAGTTCGACCACTTCGGCCGCGTCGGTGACCAGTACCCCTTCGCCGCGCAGCAGTTCGTGGACACCGGCCGACAGTGAGCTGGTCGCGGGCCCCGGGACACCTGTTTCCGGGACCACCGCTTCTTCCTGGATATCGGCGCCCGTCAGGACACGCGGGTCGACTCGTCCTTCCACCCGGAACGGCGGCACGAGGTTGTGTTCAGGAATCGGCAGGTAGCCGGGGCCGTCCACCGGCAAGGCGGCCATCACCTCGTCCCACACCCCGCAGGTCCGCCACGTCTTGTACCGGGTGTGAATGCCCTTCCACAAGCCGAACCGCTCGGGCAAGTCCTGCCAGCGGACTCCGGTCCTCGCCTTGTAGAACATCGCGTCGAGCATCAGGCGTCCCGGCACGAGCCTGTGATTCGGCGGCTCCCACGCCTTAACGACGGGCTGGGCCAGCGCCCATGCCTCGTCGGTCAGCTCCGGGGGCACCCCTCGCCTGGCAGCCGTGAACCACTCGGCCAGCGAGCAGGACAGACCGAGCTTCGGCTTGGGAACCGGGCCGGTGATCGTGACGCGCACGTCCAGGAGGGCCAGTACCTCGGCCTGCTCGGACGGTTTCATGTCCGCCAGCCGGGTGCGCGCCAGAGTGGCCAGCGTTTCCAGGTCGCGGGCGCGCTGGGCGGTGGCCTCGGTCTCCTCCAGCCATGAGGTCGCCTCGTTGCGCAGGTCGGCGAGCTGGCGTCGCTCTTCCGCGAGCGCTGCGGTGGCCGCCGCGACCGCCGACGCCGGAAGGCCCGCCTTGGCGTACTCCGTGACCATCGTGGTGATGGCCTTGTCCAGGTTCGCGATCTGGCGCTCAAAGTCGGCGATGCGGTCACCGTGCTGCACCTTGTCGCCCTCGGTCATGCCGACCCACTCAGCCGCCATCGACTTGAGCCGCGCGGGGTCACCCAGCAGATTGACGACCTCGCCCCAGACGGCCGACTCCATCGCGTCGGCGTCCACCATCTTGCAGGTGCACACCGGGCCGCCGGGATGCTTAGCCGCCAACCCTGAACATCGGTACCAGCGGCCGGCCCGGGATGACCGCGCCATGCCGACGTGGTGCGACAAACAGCCCGTGTGCTCATTGAACAGTCGCTTCGACAGCGGGTACGTCAGCGGCTGCGACTTCGGCTTGCCATTCGCCAGCCGCCCCATGGCCTGCTTCAGGGCGGCCACCTCGTCCGGCGTAAAGATAGGGACAAGCTTGATGATGACGGTGTCACCGTTCAGCGGCTTGCCGTCGCGGCCGAACTTGGCGCCGTGCCCCGCGTTCGTCCGGTTGGGGTTCCTGAAGATCACGCGGGCGTTCAGCGTGGACTCGGACAGGAGCTTCGCCCGAGCGTTGGCCGCCGACCACGGCACGCCCGACCTCGTGAAGAGACCCATGATGTTGAGCCGCTCGGCCAGCTGGTTCGTGTTAACGCCGTCTTCGACAACCAGCCCCCACATGGCTCGGAGGACCAGAACTTCAGCCTCGCACTGGACGAGGTGCGACTTGCCCTTCTGGCCCTGACAAGCGATCTCGTAACCGTAGGGGGGCTGGCCACCGGGCCACCCTCCCTCCTCCGCCTTCTCCTGCAACCCGCCCTGGGTGCGCTTGCGGATCACCTCGTACTCGGTTTCCGCGTAGTCGGCATCGCGGCGCATCTTCTTGCGACCCTCGGAGGTGCTGTTGTCGTAGTCGTCCTCTACTACGCCGACGAAAATGCCGATGTCTTGGAGCTCCCACACCCATTGCCAGAACGCCCGGCCTGTTCGGCCGATGGCGCGGCCCTCGCTCACCACCACGATGTCGAAGGGCTTCGGCTTGCGGTGGGCGTCGGCCATCAACCGACTGAGGTCCTCGCGGTCGGCGGCCTTCAGGGAGCCACTGACGCCCTCGTCGGTGTAGGTGCCAACGTGGTCCCAGTCCTTGCGCGCGATGTATCGGGTGATCTTCTTCAAGGCGGCCTGCACGCCGTAACCCTTGGCCTGCTCCTCGGTGGACACACGGGCATAGGCGACGGCCCGCAATCTGACCGACTCGGTGGTGCGCTCGACTACTCCCAAGGCGATATCGAGAGCGTCTGTGTCTTTCTGCTTCATAGATGGGTCTCGTCTCTCAGCATTCGGCCCGACCGGGGGTGGCACCCCCGGTCGGGCCGTCCGTCAGCGGGTGAAATCGGCCGTGCAGTCGGCCCAGATGAAGTCGCCGGACACGTCGTCCATGACCATCCGGCGCACCCTCAGCTCGTGCGTCTCGGGCATCTCGCGTCGGGCCTTGTCGGCCATCTGGCGGATCGTGTCGGCGTTGCTGCACCGCGCGGAAACCAGACGGCCGCGCGAGTTACGGAACTGGATCTTGAACACTGGGGCTCCTCAGGGGAGCCGGGGTGGCTGAACCGACCACCCCGGCGGCGGGGTGGTGGTCAGGCGGTCTCGTCCTCGGCGGCCTTCTTGGCGGCGCGCTCCTCGGCCTTCCGTTCGGCGCGGATGGCGGCCTCGGCGGCCTTGTCCTTGGCCCGCGCCACACCGGCCTGCACCATGTAGCCGAACTTGAACCCGTCCGCCATGGTGGCGGCCTGGCCGCTGGTGACGATGCCGTCCCGGGTGCGGGTGACCTCTTGCGCCCCAGCACCGGCCTTGATGAGGAACGACTTCAGCTTGGCGTCGTGACCCGGGGCGAACTGGCGCGTGGTGGTGGCGACGCAGCCGGTGGTCTTGCCGTCCCCGGTGGAGAACTGCGAACAGGTGCACGGCACCCAGCGTTCACCCTTATCGGCTTCGGCATTCTTTTTGGCGGCCATTTTGAGACTCCCGAGTTCCAGAATTCCGACACCGTGCCGAAATTGCCAGGAAAATCCAATCACGGGACTTGCGCGCCGCACAATTTCCTAAATTGAACCAAAATAAAAATGACAAGAAGAATCGGCGTGACCACGCTTTGGCGCACCGCCATTCACGGCACGTGACGGGCCTCTCTCGTCACCTCTCGTAACGACTGGAAGTCGGAAGTTGGAAGCTGGAAGCTGGAACTCGCCCCCCTCCCACCCCATATGTGCCCGGGCACAGGGGGTATGGGAGGGGCGTTCCAGTTCCGGCGATTACGGTTCCAGTCGTTACGGCTCGTTACCGCTGGAAGCCGGAGTGGTTGACCGTGTCGGCCGGGGCCTGGGGGATCGGCAGGCCGTTGCTGGCGAACACGGCCACCTGCCCGCCCCCCTTGATCTGCCGGGACTTGACACTCCAGTGGGCCACCTCCCCCACGGTCCAGCGGGCGACCCTGTAAGCGAAGTAGAGGCCGCCGCCGACCACCAGCGCGCCGGGTACGGGCCCGAGTTCGTGAACGGCGTACGCCCCGCCCGCTGCCGCAGAATTCACGCCGAACACTGCCCACGGAATCCAGCGGCGGGGACGCCGGACGACCGTGCCAGCGCCCACGGCGGAACCCCGGGAACGGCCGTTCTTGGTGAATCCCGCGCGACGCTTTGCGGTGGTGTCGTGGGTGTAGTTCGCGCCGAAGCTGACGCGCTTTCCGGTACGGGTACGGAATTCGGGCCTGAACGTTTTGTGCGTGGTCACGAGCGGTCCCTCCCGGGCCTTTCAGCGTGCGTCGTTAACCTTCGGCCGGCCGAGGGCGCCCGTGGTATCTCCGAGAGCCTGAGAGCCGCCAGCGGGCCCAGAGGCCGGGGCGGATCTCTCGTGCGGCGGGAGATACCACGGACGCCCGGGACGGGCCCTACCGGACGGCCAGCTCCACGGGCGTCTGGCGGTGCAGGGGGCCGGAGTACTTCCCGACCCCAGAGGCCAGCTGGTTGAGTCCGTTGTCCGGCGTGCCGACCTCGCTCGCGGCCACGGCCACCGCTCGGGCCAGCAGCTCCCGCGCGGGGGTCGGCGCGGCATCGACGAGGCCAACCGTCTGAATGCCCGGCGCGTGCTGACGGATCACCTCGTTGCGCGCGCAGGCTCCACGGGCAAGCTCAACCAGGGCGGCCACCGCCGCATCGAACTTGCGGCCCAGGTCGGGGAGCGTCACGCCCTCGGCCCTGATGGCCTCCTCGGCTGCGGCCTTGACGGCTTGGCGGTGGGCCTCCTTCGCGGCGGCCTCCTTCGCAAGCTCGTCGGCTGCGGCCAGCTCTGCGGCCTTGGCGTTCAGCCAGTCGGTGTCTCCGTCCTCGATCGCCTGGCGGGCAAGCTGCATCAGGTCTTCTTCGGTCACGGCGGTTACTCCTTGATGAGATATCGGATCTCGCCGCAGGTCTGTGCGAGATCGGCAAGTGCGGTCCGGACCTGAGGTCCGTGAGTCCGGACCCGGAAGCCCGGAGATCTGGACCCCGGGGGCGGGGTCTGGGCTTAGGGTCTGGACCTGGGGATGGGATCTGGCCCTTGAGTCCGGACCTGGTGGCGGGTCCGCGAGATCTGGCAGACCGGGTCCGGTGGACCTGCCAGCGTGGGTCCGGCGGACCCGGCGGATCTCCAGACGGAGGTCCACCCGGAACGGGCGGGCTCACGCCCGTATCAGGTGTCGTTCTGGCGGTGCTCCGGGGCGGCTCTCCCTGGACCTCCCGGCGGCTGGCCGGGCCCGTGGGGCCCTGGCGGGACGAGAGGCGCTCCGTCCGCCGCCGGGGCTACGCGCTGGGGGCCGGGGGCCGCTCGGTACGGCCGCTGGCGCAGATCCGGACCGGCTCGCCCGCCACGGGGTCGATCTGCGGCGGCAACGCCTTCCGGACCTCGGATCTGATCCCGGCCGTCCGCCGGATCTCCCGGAGGGCGTGCGTTCCCACCGACGAACTGCCGTACAGGTCTGCCCGGATCTCGTCCACGCCAGGTCCGTCCGGCGTCGTCGGTCCCTGCGCCACCTGGCTGAAATCGCGGTTCGGCATTCTGTTTTCCTCCTGCTATTCGATGATCGGGTTGTCGAATGGAACGCGGTGCGGAGCGAGAGCCGGGCGTGCGTAAGGTCCTCGTTCAGACCTTGAACCGCTCCCACCTGCATGAGTGTCAAACCGGTCAGCCGGGCCCCTCGGTCAGCTCCTCGCCGACCGGGCCCCGCATGATCAGCGCCTGACCGGTGGCAATGCCGTTCATCTGCTTTTGCGTGGTGGCCCGCCCCGCGAGTCGGAGCAGCTCCCGCAACGCAGTGATCCGCAGGGTGTTAATCGGCGTCGCCCTGATCACGTCGGTGGTGCGGTGGCTCGGTTCGACCATCAGGCCGTCCCGGTTCTTGACCAGCGGTCGGACGCCCTCGTCGTCCACTTCGAAGAACCGCACCCGCTGCACCTTGATTCCGAATTCCGGGTCGCTCTCGATGGCCACCCACCCCGCGTCCGCTTTCACGAGCCCACTCATTCCGTCACCTCCTCCAATTCGCATCCGAGCACTTGAAGGAGTCGGACCATGTTCACGCCGTTCGGCGCGGATCGGCCGCCTTCCCATCTCGAAAGATAGAAGGCGCTAACCCCCATCCGAGCGGCCAGCTTGCGTTGCGAGATGTTGCGATTTTCCCTTACAGCCCGCAACTTTTGACCCGAGAACATCCGGGCCTCCTCTCTCCCTGCCGTACCCCAATTCCAGCAGGCAGGTATTTCCCTCTGGAATACCCATTGGGCCTTGCCTCTCGCGCAAATAGACACAGGTATCCCATGGGGTATTTTCTGGGCATGGCGCGGGTTGACGCCGGGACTAGGACGTCCCAGCGGGTGCACCAAAGAGCCCCAGACCGTAGTAACCGGTCTGGGGCTCTGGCGTGTTCAGGGTTAACCCGCCGCCGGCCTTACTTCCCGTGATTGCTTGAAACGCGTCGTTACTAGGCTCGGCCTCCGGGGCCACTCGCCGCCGCGCCCTGGTGTCGTCCCGGCCCCCGGCCGTACCTCCCGTGGCCTCTGGGCCCGCCCCGGGGCCTCGTGCCGCCCGGCCGCTCTCGTGGTCTCCGGAGTACTGTCCTGGGCCTCAGCTCTCATGACCCGCCATCGGCATTCCGTTTTGCTGTTCTGACAACTTGTCCGGGACGGCGTAGCGGTGTAGCGGTCCTCCGGCGCGCACACCCCCCTCTCCCAGGAAAAACCACGAGGAGTTATCGCTACACCCACACCCCCAAAAAACTGTTCTCTAGGACCGCTACACCGCTACAAACCCCTCTCACCGGCCAGAGAGCCGTAGCGGTACCTCCCGCTACAGCACCGCTACGAGACCGCTACAAGCAATTTGCATCTCGGGCTAATTAACGCGCCGTCACTGTTTTGGCTGTGTAGCGGTGCTGTAGCGGTGGCTGTAGCGGTGCTGGCCGCTACAGCCGAGGCTATTCCGTGTCACCCGTCGCAATCCGGTGGATTTCCTCGGTGTACCGCTCGGGGATCTCGCGGTATTTGAGAACAGCGCCCTTCCCATAAAGCCCCGTGCGCTTGCTCTCGCCCGGTCCTGCACCAATCGCCCGAAGCTCGTTGCTGATACCGGTCTGGCTCATCAGCGCCTTCATCCGGTCGCCCTTGCCATCCGGGAGGGTGGCGAATGCGTCGGCCAGCTTTGCCGCGTTGACCCAGAACGACCCGTCCTCGCCGTCCCGGTAGACCGCTACCGGAATGCATTTGCCGTCGACTCCGGCGCTCACCGGAAACCCGAGGCTCCGCCACACAGTGGGGATGGCCTCCAGGGTCACAGTGGACGCGTTGCCCCGGCTGCCCTGCTTGCCGATCCACTGATCCACCCGGGCGGGGTGGCGTTCGTCATCCAGCACCCGGGCCAGCACCCGAGCGCCGTTGCGGAGGAGTGCGTACTTCTGCTCCTCACGCGATCCGCCCCGGATCGGCTCCACCGCGTCAATGTGCGTGAGGACCTCGGCCGTCAGTGATCCGGCAACGCGGGTGAAGTCCTCGCCCCACCTCACGCCCCACAGCTCGTTGATGTCCTCGATCTGCTGGCGGCTCGGGTCCTTGAGGCTCATCCGGTCGGTCACCTTGGGCAGCCCGATCCGGATGAACCGGTCTCGGTTGGCCTGCTGGGTGTTCCAGGTGTCCGGCATGCCTTCCGACGTGATGACCGTGGCCGCGACGTAATCGCGTCCGCCGTCCTCGCTGCCTTCTCCGGCGCGCTTTTTCTGCTTGCCACCACCCGTGGATGCCTGCCGGATGATGGTCTGGAACTCCTCGGAAATCTCCTTGTCGTCCAGCCACACCACGCCGTTGAGGTTGGCCGCCAGCGCGTCTTCGAGAGCTGCCCGGGTCCAGTTGCCGCCCTTGCGGGTGTAGCCGATGAGCTGGAGCACCATCCGCATCAACGTGCTCTTACCTGAGCCGCTATGTGCGTCGATTTGGAGACCCGGCTTCACGTGCTCGGTGTACTGACCCCGCAGAATCACCATCATCAGCCACGCCCCGATGAGCGAGGTTGCCTCTTCGTCGTGCCAGGTCAATACCTCGCGCAGGATCTCGACGGCCTCAGCCGGGGTCGCCTCGAATCCGTACCGCACCTTGGCGTCACGCACCGCGTCACGATGCGGCCGGACGCCGTTGAACCGGGCTTCCTCGGCCGCTCCAGCGAGAATCACGCCTGTGTTGGTGACGTACTGCTTGTGCTGCTTGCTCCATCCAAGGTGGTCCACGATCAGCGACTCGGGTGCGGCCTGGCTCATGAGGTACTTGGCCAGCCGGACCCGCTGCGGGTAGCTCATGTACTTGTCGAAGGGCGCGGCCAGGACGAGCGCGCCGCGAGCGGCGAGCCATCCGGTAAGCCGGGCCTCCTGCGAGATGATGGTGGGATCAAACTCGATGTCCCGGATCGTCCGGCCGTCGACAGTCATATCGAGGTCGTAGGTCCGAGTCCCGTCGGCGCGGGTGGCGATGCCCGTCACCTTGATATCGAAGTTCGACCACTCGGCCGGAACGAGCTTCTTCTCGTCGCCCTGGCCGACCTCCACCAGAGTGAACAGGCGCTCGCCGTCGCCGACGAGCCAGCCGTTCGCCTGCTCGTGCCGGTCGCCCTGCTGCTGCTCGGCCGCCCAGATCGATTCGGCAGTCCTGTTGAAGTCGCCCTCCTCGATCGGGTCGGTGCTGGCCCAGTTGAGGTTTCGCAAGATGGCGATGTACCGCTCGTAGTTCCGGCGCTCGGTCCGCGCGAAGTAACCGCCCACCCGAGAGAGCCAGTTGTTACCGCGTCCGGGGTCGTCGGGTGCTTTCAACAGGTCGTCGGTCACGACCGATCCGCTGCTCCGGCCATCGCCCGTCCTGACGCGCTTCGGCTGGTTTTCCTTGCGCAGGCACTCGGGCGCGTCCTGGAGTTCACCGGCCAGCCAGGCGTACCGGACGCCCGTCTTGTGGATGCTCGGCGGCATGACCACGCCCCCGCCGTCCGCCCGGAAGTCGTACGCCCCGGTCCCGTTCCGGCTGCTGTCGCCGTCGCTGCCGTCGCAGGAGTGGCCAGACCATGCCCGGTCGTCGTCCTCACGAATGCGGAAGTGAAGGTGGTGCCCGGTGAAGTTGCCCTTGGCGCGGCCGGACGTGACCTTGAGCGCTCGGTTGTAGACGGCCTCGCCAAGCTTCTCGCGCCAATACCGCTCGGCCTCGGGGCTGTCGATGTCCAGGACGACCCGCTTGCTCACCTGGCCGGTCGCCAGCCAGAGGCCGTACGTACCGGTTTCGTAGGTGTCGGCGAGGTCAGGGAAGGTGGCCCGTCCGGCCTGCACCCAGTCCTGTTGCCACTTGATGCCGAAGTCGGTGCCGGGGTTCTTCCCGCCCTTCTTGAGGGGGAAGATCGTCAGGCCCTGGTCGGCGTATTTGGCCCAGTGCTGGCGGATGCTGTCGGCGGCCTCGTCGGACACCACTTGCTGAGCGGGGAAACTGGATGCTGTAATCATCATGACGACAGTTCCTTTCGTGGCCCCGCCGGTTGGCAGACCGAGCGGGGCCGAACTGTGTTTGGGGTGGGTTACTTCGACTCGGTCGGCCGGGGGCCGAACAGGAGTCGTATGAGCCGACGACGCTCGGCGTCCGTCATGGGGCGTGCCTCGTCGGCTATCACGCGGCAGCCTTGACGAGGTCATCCAGGCGGACGTCGAGGGCAGCGGCGATGGTGGCCAGCGTGCCGACCGAGGGCGCGCACCGACCGGTCTCGTACTGGCTGACCGTGGTGAAGTCACGGCCGATCTCGGCCGCCAACTTCCGCTGAGTCACCCCGCGATCACGCCGAATCCGGCGCAACGCGTCTGGGCTGAATGTGCGTGCAGGCATGACGGTCCTGTCATAGGTGTGAAGTGGGAGAGCCGCCCAAAGCGGGAACCTCGGCACGCGCCGCCGAAGCGGGGGCCTGACCGGGGGCTGAGCCGCCCGGCTGATCCCAGAAAAACACGGGGGTCGAGCCGCGCACAATTTGCTTACTGCGCAAGCACGCAGGGAGTTCCCGACCCTTCCGCGGCTGTCACGAGAGGTGACGATTTTCAACACGGGTGGTGACGGCCGGCCGCGACTGCGGGGTTCAACACGACAGGGGGCGGCGCTGCGGCCCAGCGCGCTGCGGCGGCATACCCAGCGGCGGGCTTCCGTGGGGTCTCCGGCGGCCTCTGGTACTCACCCGGGGCGTGCGGCCGTACCCGCCAGCACGAAGTCCGGGGAGGGCCCCCGTGGACTTCACGAGCTTTAATGTGCCAACGCTATCCAGAGGGGGACTCTATGCGGCAGACGACGATGCAACGGTGGGCGGCCCGGCACCCCAAGCGAGCCTTGGCCCTGTGGTCCTCGATGTTCGTGAACCTGTTCGTCGGAGGCATCTTGTTCACGATTGCCGGTGACGCCCTCAGCTGTCCCCTGGACGGTGGAACAGCCATGCACTGTGACGACCCTTCCAAGGCGGGCGACCCGGTTCTGTCCGTGCTTGCACGGATTGGGCTCATCATGATCCTCCTCGGCGTTACCTCGGTCATCGGCGCTATCGCCTGGTACGTCGTCCTGTTGAAGCGCGAAGTTGACACAGGAAGGCGCTGAGCGTTGACGGTGCTGTGACCACCCGGTCACTCAACGCCCTCTGTTTCAGGTAACGTTGTTCGTGCTGCGAGCGGGGTGTCCGACGCCCCCGTAGGTTGAGTAGCTGGCCGTCTTCAGTTGATGGATCCAGTTCGGACCGCATCGCAGACATGGATGGGCCACAGAGGGTCCAGCGATCTCGAGCAAGCTTCCTCGTGACGTACAACCAAAGCTAGGCGTTCAGCAGGGCGCACAGTCAGAGGGTGAAGTAATCCAAGTCAGCCTTGGAAAGGCACCGAGAGCCTGAACGTCGGCACGGCCTCAGCAGGACCACACGTCTTTACACGTGGTGGTCGGCTGAGGGCTGCGTGCCACGGACTCCGATCACCACCCGAAACGGGAAGGTCGGAAGTGAAAATCACTCTCGGTGTCAAGGTGCTGATCATTGCCATGTGCGCCTTGGTCTCGATCATCGTGGCCATGGTGGCCGCGTGGATCAATCGCGCCTCAGGCGCGACGCTCGGTGACGCGGTGCTCTCCGGCGGCGGGGCGTTCGCTGGATGCATGATTCTCTGCTTGGCCGTGCTGTCCACGATTAGCGTGCTCTGAGAACGCATCGGAGCCCCGGAGGCCACGGCCGGCCGTCCGGGGCTCCGGCCAGCGGACACTGCGCGCCCTGTCCCGGCCTCCCGTGGGGGCTCCGGTGGCCTCTGGTGCTCACCCGGGGCTCGCGGAACCGTACCCGCCAGCACGAGGCGCGGGGCGCGCCCGCGCGGGCTCTCACTCGGGCGCCACGTCAAGACGCCGCGCCTTTGGTAAAGTTGAGCCTTAAGAACTCCGCAGGGCGGCCACCGGCACCGACGGCTAGGGGCATAGCAGGGGTAGAGCCCCAGCTTTAGCGCAGCCTGCGACAGGCTTGACGGGAGAAGTGGGGCACCTAAACGGGGTGCCAGCGGGAGATGAGCCCCAGCGTCGGTGGGCCTCAGCAAGATCAACACGTGTTCAGCGTGGTGGTCGGCTGAGGCTTGACGTGCCACGGTCCGATCACCGGAAAGGTTTTCGGACCCTTGAATCTCTCCCTGAGCGTCAAGCTGCTCGTCTTCGCGGTCTGCTTTCTGTTCTCAGTCATCGTCGGCATGGTGGCGGCTCTAATCAGCCACCGGCCGAACACCCCAAAGGGACCCGCAATCCTGTACGGCGGGGGCGTCTTCGGGGGCGCGCTGACGCTGTGCCTAGTGGCACTCACTTCGATCAGCGTGCTCTGAGGGCTCGGAGGTCCCGGGGCCTCCCCCGGGACCTCGTCACCTTGCGTCGGCGACGAAGGTACCCAAGCCCAACTCGGTGCGCACGACGCCGGCCGTCCGCAGATGCGCCAACGCCTTCTGGGCAGTCGACGTGGCAATGCCGAACTCGGCACTCAGGTCCACGATGCCCGGCACGCGGCTGCCCGGCGGGTAGGTGCCATCGGCCACGCGCGCCTCAATGGTCGCGGCCACCTGGCGCCAGATCGGTCGGCTTCGGTCAAGATCCCCAGTCACCCTTTGACCGTAAGAGCACGCCGTTACCCGCGCTACCGCAGTAATATGCGATCACGCGACATCGCGATATCGCGATACCTGCTGGTCAGACCGACGAGGGGACGGACGCCATGAACGAGAAGCCACCGACGACGTTGAGCCACGGGGCCCTGCCGTATCCGGTGGGGACCCTGGTCGAGGACACGATCTCGGAGCGCACGGGCCACCTGGTCGGCGTCGTCGAGGAACGACTCAAGGAAGGCGGGCGGGTGGTCAGCCGTCAGGCGTTCATGCGCCCCCAGGGCGGGGGTATTGAGTGGGATGTGCCGCTCGACCGTATTCGACCTGTGGGGGCAACCGCATGACGACATCTGAGACCGCCAAGCCCTGCGAGTGCTCCGGCTACTCGCTCCTGGTCCTCGTTCACGAGAACACCGAGGGCGACAAGGTATGGCAGCAGACGACAACCGACTGCACGGCCACGACCAAACGCACCTTCGCTCCCGGGCACGACGCCAAGCTCAAATCGCTGCTGATTCAAGCGAGGGCGGGTGGCCACCAGGTCCGCCGAACGACAGGCACCACGGTGGTTGACAGGGACGCGGCGCGAGTGGCCGCCGACCTCGGCTGGGAAGACCTCACCGGGGCCGCCCCCTCCACGTAGGCCGTTCCGGCCGAGTCCGCAGCCCCGCATCGGTTTCTCCGGTGCGGGGCTTCCGCGTTTCAGCAGGCCAGAGAGCAACCCCGCTGCGCAGGGCGACAGTTAAGGCACGGGGCGCTATCCTCGTGAGAGATACCTAGGCGGCGGAAGCTGCGAACTCTTCTGCCTGGGTAGCGGACAAGATCATGTGGTTGCCTCTGCGATCCGCATCCGATATGCGGGGCGTTCCAGAGGACAGCGACCCGACGGGCCTGATAGCTGCCAACTGCACGGCACTGAAGGCCATCCGACGCCGGGTCATCATCACCATGGCTACTGATACTTGTTCAGGGGATTTTCGAGTACTGATTCACCGGTTGGGCGAGAGCCTGACCGTCTGAGATACCCGGCGATGCGTCGGAAGCAGGGCTTCTCAGTTCAGCCACCTTGCTGTGGCCGAGCTGACGAATGCCCTGAGCATGAGCCCTGCCTCGGTCACCCGTAACTGAAAGGTTCGAGACCGTTGGACACGGCCGTGACTGTCGCCATCGCCTCTGTGGCCGCGATTCTCATCGCGTTGAAGGTCGCCCTGGATCAGGTGTCTGGCTTGCTGGATTCCGCCTCTCAGACCCGCGCCGCGTGGCGCCGTTTCCGGGGTAAGGAGGGCGAACCCGTCGTGCAGGACGAACCGCCTGCGCCCGACAACGAGGAGGAGCCGCCCCTCGCGGCGTAGGCCGCAAGGAAGCTGAGCCCCGTCCAGTCAACTCGACTGAGACGGGGCTCGCTTTATGGAGGATCGAGCTGCGTTCTCACCCAAGCTTGACTTACTATCAGTTCTGCGTGTGGGAGGTTGCAAGCTCTCGCATGCAGTCGAAGCCCTTTGCTTCGCTTCTTGTGATCTGCATCCAGATGGTGCAGGGCGTTCCAGGAGGCGCGAGACCGGGATGAGGCAGGCGGGTCGGATACCCGCTGGTCACATCCAATCGATGTCGGCTCGCAAGGTCGCTTGAGGAGCTTCGACTCGCTACAGCTCTATGAAGAACCACCGTATTGCCGAGCGCACCCGCCTCGGCCACTGAGACACCCAGCGTTGCGTCGAGCGTGGGGCTTCTCGGTTCGAGCCACTTCACCGTGGCCGAGCTGACGAATGCCCTGCGCAAGAGACCCGGCTCGGTCACCTGCCTGAAAGGTACTGAGACTGTTGGACGCGGCCGTGACGCTCGGCATCCTCGCCATCTTCGGTGTGCTGTCGATCCTGCTCTTCGCCATCCGAGGGTTCCTCGACCAGTTGCCGGACGTTTTCGCTTCGGCACGTCGTGCTCGGATTGCCTGGCGTGACCTGAAGCAGGAGCAAACCGAGGAAGAACAGCCGGAGGGAGTGCACTCCCAGCCCACCGCATAGGCCGTCCCGGCCTCCGGTGGCACCACGGAGCGCACGAGACCCCGCCCCGGCCTCCCGGGCCCGCTGAACACCGCGAGGCCCGGGAGAATGCCCTCCCGGGCCTCGCGGTGTTCAGCGGGCTGCGCCGCCGGGCTCGATCTCGCCCGGCGGGCGGCTGTCCCGCTCGGGCAAGAGACGGTCGACCATCACCTCGGGAGTCGACTGCATGTCGAGCGCCTTCATGGCAGCGGCCGAGTTGAGCCGATCACGCACGGCCGGATCGTCGACGCGATCGATGAAGGTGGTGGCTGTCTCCATCTTGTGGTCCAGGTCGATCTTGACGTCCATCCGGTCGGCCTGCTCTGTGACGTGAGCCCTGGCCCGCCGAGCGTGAACCGCCAGCGCGCCGCCGCCGCCCGTGATCAGTGCGCCCGTCAGGAACGTCACGATCGGAAGGTAACTGAGGTCCGGGTTTCCGGCGTGCACCAGGCCAAGGACGGCCGCAGTCAGAATGATGGCCGCGCCACCAGCCATGAACCACACGCTCAGCCGGAACGTCCACTCGGCCTGCTTGAGCGAGTGCTTCAAGAAGTCGAAGAAGAATTCCTGCCGCTGTTCAGCCAGGGTGGGGTGGCCATCGCTGGGGGTGTGGACCGTTGTGTTGGTGCCCAGCTGTACGTTGACGATCTGACCGTTCGAGACCTCTTGGCGCACCTCGGTGGTGTTGGCACTGTCCCGCATCATGTTCCGAAGCGTCTCCAGCGCGTTTTGCGTCGCAGCTTGCAGCCGATCCTGAGTAACTTGCCCCGTTTCGTCGGAGCCTGTGACCCCGAAGAGGGAACTTGTGGGTCTGTCTTCTCTATCTGTCGCCAACCTGAGGCCCCCGATTCACATCAACTGGCGCTACGCCGATCTGAATCAGCGTAGCGCCAGGGCGAGGGCGAAGACTGGGGCTCAGGCGGCGATGGCCACCCGGAACCGGATCGGAGCCAGAGCGGCACCCCCGGAAATGGGTGTGGGGACCCCCATGGTGGAGCGGCCGAGCCGTTGGGCGCCCCGGGCGGTCACCAGGGAGCCGCTGCGGTATTCGGCCTCCACGACGACGGTGCCCCTGGTCAGGGCGGCGATCACGCGGTTGCGGAGGACGAACCTGCTGCGGGTCGGATGGGTGCCCGGCGGCAGCTCCCCCACCAGCAGGCCCTCCCGCGCGATCCGGCCGATCAGCTCCGCGTGGCCGCGCGGGTAGGGCACGTCCACCCCGCACGCCAGGACCGCGACCGTCGCGCCGCCGGCGGCCAGGGCCCCCCGGTGCGCGGCGCCGTCCACGCCGAAGGCGGCGCCGGAGACCACCACCCAGCCCCGCTCCGCGAGCCCGGCGCCCAGCGTCGCGGCCATGTGGGCGCCGTACGGGGTACAGGCCCGCGCACCGACCACCGCCACCGAGCGCAACGCCCAGAGCCGCAGGTCCGCGGCGCCCCGGATCCACAGCCCCACCGGGCGGGCGTCGCCGAGGTCGTCCAGCTGACCGGGCCACTCCGGGTCGCCCGGGACGACGAACCGCCCGCCGGCCCGGCTCGCGGCCTCCAGGTCCGCTTCCGGGTCGGCCACGGCGGCCCGCATCCGGTAACCGGCGAGCCGGGCCGCCGTCATACCGGGCAGCGTCTGGGGAGACCCGTCGTACGCGGTCAGGCGACGCAGCACCTCGGCGGGTCCGTGCGTCCGCAGCCACCGGCCCGCCCGCTCGTCGCCGGGCTCGACGATCCTGGTGAGCGCGACCCGCGCCAGGCGCTCGGCGTCGGGCCTCCCCGGAGCCGTACCCCCGCCCCCCGTCGCCTCCCGGCCCCCCGGCAGAGGGCTCCCCGGCGGAAGGCCCTGCTGGGGCACGGGGTCCTGGGGCACGGGGTCCTGGGGCACGGGCCCCTGCGGCACGGGCTCCCGCCGCGCCCCGGTCACGAGGCCCTCGCGTTCACGGGCACTCCGCGCGGGACGCCGGTCCGCAGTTCCAGGGCGACGGTGACGTCCGAGGCGTCCGGGCGGTCCGCGCCGCGCAGGTCCGCGACGGTCCAGGCCACCCGCAGCACCCGGTCGAGGCCTCGCGCCGTCAGGGCGCCCCGCTCCATGTCCCGTTCGGCGGCGGCCAGCGCCCCGGGAGCCGCGAGCAGCCGGGTGCGCAGCTGATGGCCCGGCACCTCGCTGTTGGTCGTCCAGGGCGTGCCGGCCAGCCGCCCGGCCGCGCGGGCACGGGCTTCGAGCACCCGGTCGGCCACGACGGCGGTCGACTCGCCCCGGCCCCCGCCGTCCACCAGGTCCGCGCGGGTGACGGGCTCCACCTCGACCCGCAGGTCCACCCGGTCCAGCAAGGGCCCGGACAGCCGGGCCTGGTAGCGGCGGATCACCGAGGGCGGGCACTCGCAGCCGGCCCCGGCCAGGCTGTGCCGGCCGCAGGGGCACGGATTCGCCGCCAGCGCCATCAGGAAGCGCGCCGGCAGTCTGACCACCCCCGCCGCCCGGGCGACCACCACGTGGCCGGACTCCAGGGGCTGGCGCAGGGCGTCCAGGGCCCTGACCGAGAACTCGGGGGCCTCGTCCAGAAAGAGGATTCCTCGATGGGCCAGGGAGACGGCCCCGGGTTTCGGCAGTCCGTTGCCCCCGCCGATGAGCGACTGCATGGTGGCCGAGTGGTGCGGGGCGCAGTACGGTGCGGCGCTCACCAGTGGCTCGCCCGGCGGGAGGATTCCCGCGACCGAGTGCACCGCGGTCACCTCCAGGGCTTCGCGCCGTGTCAGCGGTGGCAGAATGCCCGCCAGCCGCTCGGCCAGCATCGTCTTTCCGGCACCCGGGGGTCCTGAGAGCAGCAGATGGTGTCCGCCGGCCGCGGCGATCTCCAGGGCCCTGCGCGGCCTGCCCTGTCCCGCGACGTCGCTCAGGTCCTTGGCGTACGTCCCGCCCGGCCCTCCTGGCAGCGCGAGTCCCGCACCGAATCCGGAGCCGGGCACCATCAGTCCGGCGAGCAGGGTGTCGGGCCTGCTCTGCTGACCGGCCGGCTCGTCCGGCACCGGTTCGTCGCTCAGGACCGCGATCAGCTGGCGGAGGCTCCGTACGCCCAGGACCGAGACTCCCGGCACCAGTGCCGCCTCCCCCGCGGTCTGCTCGGGGACCACGACGTGGTGGTATCCGGCCTCGGCGGCGGCGAGGACCGCGGGCAGCACTCCGCGCACCGGGCGTACCTGTCCGTCCAGGCCCAGCTCCCCGATCATGACGACGTCGGCGATCCCCGCCGGATCGATCCGCTCGGCGGCGCCGAGCACCGCGCACGCGACAGCGAGATCGAAACCCGAACCCGACTTCGGTACGGAGGCCGGGGAGAGACCGACCGTGAGCTTCTTCTGCGGCCACTGGGCCCCGGAGTTGACGACGGCCGCCCTGACCCGGTCCCGGCTCTCGACCAGGCTCTTGTCCGGCAGTCCGACCAGTGTGAAGGCCGCGATTCCGGGTTCCAGGTCCGCCTGGACCTCCACCACCACGCCCTCCACGCCGACCAGGGCGACGGAACAGGCTCGCGCGAACCCCATCTCAGGCCACCCCCCGCGCGTGCTCGGCGACCGGACCGCCTCGCCGGGGCACGATCACCCCGACGAGGTCGATGCGCACGCCGCCCCGCGGCGGCCCTCCGTGCGCGTCGAGCCACAACTCGGCGAGCCGCCGGAGCCGTTCCGCCTTGGCGGGGGTGATGGCCGCCATCGGGTGCTGGTACTCCGCCGATCTGCGGGTCTTCACCTCGCAGACGACGAGTGCGTCACCGTCGCGTGCGACGATGTCGATCTCTCCGGCCCGGCAGCGCCAGTTGCGCTCCACCACGGCCATGCCCGCCTCGGTCAGCAGCCGCGCCGCCAACTCCTCGCCGTACCGCCCGAGTGCTCCCCGTGCGTTCTTCATCCGGCACCACCTCCGGCACCGACTCTGCGCGGGGCGGCCGATCCTTGTGGATCTTGGTGGACAACTTCCCGGATGTGGAAAACCCGGCCACCCTTGAGGATGACCGGGTCGCCCGCATTGACGAGTGGGGAAACGATCCGTCACACGCCCCGGCCCGACTCCCCGCCCTCTCGCCGGGTGGCGGTCAGCCGCCCGGGAGTTCGAGGTCGCTCTTGTTGAGCTCCTCGATGTTCACGTCCTTGAAGGTCAGCACACGCACCTGCTTGACGAATCTCGCCGGCCGGTACATGTCCCAGACCCAGGCGTCCGCCATGGACACTTCGAAGAACACCTCCCCCTGGACCGAGTGGACCTGCATCTCGTAGTCGTTGGTGAGGTAGAAGCGACGTTCGGTCTCGATCACGTATTTGAACAGACCGACGACGTCGCGGTACTCCCGGTAGAGCTTCAGCTCCATCTCGGTCTCGTACTTTTCGAGGTCCTCGGCGCTCATGGCATGCGTCCCCTTCAGCCGTGCGTCCCCCCATTGTGCTGCAGCCGGTGACGCCCCCGGACGTTCAGGCGATTTCGGGGGCGAGAATCTGCGGAACGCTCGGAGAACCCTCGTCGAGCAGCGTGCGCAGCAGTTCGGCGAGCTTGGTCGGATACACCGTCTCACGGGTCGCCCGCAGTTCGGCGGAAGTCCACCACCTGAGACCCGCCACGCTGCGGCGCTCCAGTTCGGTCAGACCCCCCAGGTCGGTGGCGGTCTGCTCGGTTCGCGCGAGAAAGTACCACTCGTCCTGTTCCCAGCGGCGGCCGTCGAAGGGGAAGGAACACCTGCGCTTCCAGAGGACCGGACCGAGTTCGATGTCCGTGATGCCGGTCTCCTCGGCGAGCTCGCGGCGGGCGGCCTGCTCGTGGCTCTCGTCGCCCTCCAGCCCGCCACCCGGAGTGAACCACCAGGTCTTCGCGGGGTCCTCGGGTTCGAAGCCGTGGAGCAGCAGAATCCGCTCCTGCGGGTCGAGGAGGACGACCCGGGCGACCGTCCGGATCTCAGCGGACACCGGCCACCGCCTCGGCGGACTTGGCGCGCCGGATCCACGCGGCCACCGGCCCGTAGGCGCAGCCGCCCAGGATCAGGATCACGCCCAGCACCACGGCCGAGAGCTGGAGCGGCAGCGGACCCCGGGACGAGATCCCGCCGGGAAGCGCGGCGAACCCGTCCGCCCGGTCGAGCATGCCGCGGGAGGGCCAGACCACGGCGTCCACCCGCGCCTCGACCGTGTCGCGCGGCACCGCACCCTGCCCCTCCTCCGCCATGTGGACCCGGGAGTCCAGGGAGGTCACCCGGTTGTCCCCGAGCAGGAAGAGCTCCCCCTCGGGGACCTCCGCGCTGAACTCCGACGAGGCCGCCGGGGCGGAGCCCTCGCTCTCTGCGGAAGCCCCGGAAGCCCCGGAGTCCCCGAGATCTCCGGAGCTGCCCACCGGCTTCTGCAGATACGGTTCTTCGATCGGCACGTCGTCCACGGTGAGCCGGCCCTTCGCGTCGCAGCAGACCACGATGTCGCCTCCGGTCCCGATGACCCGCTTGACCATCGGGGAGTCGCTCCACACCTTGTCCGTGAAGACCACGACGTCGCCGCGCCGCACCTCGTCGCCCGATATCCGCTGCGCCAGCACCTTGGACCCGGCCGCCACGGTCGGGGACATCGAATCGGTCGGCACGGTGTACGGCCGGTACACCAGTGCGGCCCAGGCGAACCCGCCGAGGAAAAGCACACAGCCGACGGCCACGGTCAGACCCGACAGCACACTGCCGAGCCGACCGTGGCCGTCTCCCGTACGTCCTGTTCCACTCATCCCAGCGTCCCCCATCGGAGATCGACAATCGCTGATCCGAGTCGGCACACTACCCGTCGGTACGACCGCCGGTCAGCCTCCTGCGGCGCCAGAAGACCAGGGGGAGCGCTCCTGCCACCCCGAGCGCGGCCGGACCGACCGCCGCCGCGGCGTTCAGGCCGGACTGGTCGAAGGTGCTGGGCACCGGCAGCGTCGCCCACCGGTTGACGGGCCAGACCACCAGCACGGCACGGCCGACGACATCGTCGACGGAGACGGTGCCCTGGCCGGGGAGGTTCTGGTGGTAGCGGGAGTCCAGAGAGTTCTGACGGTGGTCGCCCATGACCCAGATCCGGCCCTCGGGGACCTTGATCGGGCCGAACGGCTTGTCGTCGCAGGGGGTGTTGCCCGGGTAGATGAACGACTTCTCGTCCAGAGCCTTCCCGTTCACCGTGACGGGGCCGTTCTGCTTGCACTCCACCGTGTCGCCGCCCACCGCGATGACCCGCTTGATCAGGTCCTTCTCCTCGGCGGAGGGCATGAGCCCGATGAAGCTGAGGAATTTCTGCGCGATGTTCGGATCGGGGGTGGCCGCACCCTCCAGCCAGCCGCCCGGGTCGTGGAAGACGACGACCTCGCCGCGTTCCGGCTCGGAGCCGAACCACGGGGTGAGCTTGTCCACCAACACCCGGTCGCCGCGCTGGAGCGTGTCCTGCATGGAGTCCGAGGGGATCGAGAACGCCTGGACCAGGAAGGTCTTGATCAGCAGGGCCAGGACGAGCGCGATCCCGATGAGGAGCGGCAGCTCCTTCCAGAAGGAGCGCTGCTTGGGGCCTCCGGCAGCACTGTCCGGAGTGTCGTCATCCCCCGTCCGGTCCGCCGCCGCCTCTGCCGGGTCCCCGTCCCGTCCGGGCCGGTCCTCGGGTTCGTCGTGTCCGGATCGTGCGCCGACCGCCAAATCCCCCACATCCACTCCTCAATCCGTGCCACGGCCCGCGCCGGATGCGACGCAGGCCCATCACTCCCATAACGAGCGGGAGTTCCGCAGGGGTCGGGAGCGGGATCATTCCGTAGGGATCCTGGTGGGACACACTATGCGAGAGACCGGGGGCGGCCGACGCTCCCGCCGCCGCGTCCGGCACCCCGGAGAACGCGTCGCGGTGGCCCGGCGTGGCCCAGCTTCCCACCGGCCAGGCGATGACCACGGCGCGCCCCACGACGTCCGACAGCGGCACCGTGCCGTCGAAGCCGTTGCCGAGGTGGTAGCGGGAGTCGGCGGAATTGGACCGGTGGTCGCCCATGACGAAGATCCGGCCTTCGGGAACCTTTACCTCGAATTGGATGGCCGATGGCACATCCCCAAGGTTCAGGTAGGGCTCGTCGACGGCCACCCCGTTGACCGTGAGCCGTCCGTCCTCGCCGCAGCACTTCACGGTGTCGCCGCCGACCGCGATCACACGCTTGATCAGGTCCTGTTCGTCGGCGGATGGCAGCAACCCGATGAAGGTGAGGAGCTCCTTCGCCTGCCGGACACCGGCCGGTGCGGCAGCGGTGCTCGCGGTCCCGCTCTCTCCCAGCCAGCCCCCGGGGTCCTTGAAGACCACCACGTCGCCCCGCTGCGGCTCCGCGTGGAACCACGGCGTGAACTTGTCGACCAGGACCCGGTCACCGATCCGGATGGTCTGTTCCATCGACCCGGAGGGGATCACGAAGGCCTGGACGACGAAGGTCTTGAGGAACAGCGCGATGAGCAGCGCGAACACCAGCAGGAGGGGTACCTCGACCACCCGGGACCTGCGGCGCCGTCGCGCGACCCGCCGCGCCAGCTTCCGCCGCTCGGCCCGGGTCGGTGGCGTACGGTCGCCCCCGGTCCCGTCCGGCCGCGCGGACCGGTCCGTGTCCACGGCACCGTACGAGGCGTCCTCGGCTGCCGGGCGGTTCCCGCGACCGCGGCTACCCATGCGAGCCGTCCGGCGCGGGTACGCCGTCGAACGCGCCGCCGGAGCCGGTCGGCGCTCCCGCCCGGCTCCAGGGCCAGCCGATCAGGTCCACCCGTCCGATCACCCGGTCCACCGGCACCATGCCGCCCCCGGGTTCCCCGAGGTGGCTGCGCGAGTCGCTGGACCGGTCACGGTGGTCGCCCATCATCCACAGGGTGCCGCCGGGCACGACGATGTCGAACGGTACCCGGGACGGGGCGTCTCCCGTGTGCAGGTACTCCTCGTCCAGGGGGGTGCCGTTCACCTCCAGCCGGCCGTCCCGGTCGCAGCAGACCACGTGGTCGCCGCCCACCCCGACGACCCGCTTCACGAAGTCGGTGTCCGGCGGATCGGCCAGACCCAGGACCGCGGCGGCCCCGCGCAGCAGTCCGGCGACGGGATTGCGACCCGCGGTGTCCGGCACGAAGGAGCCGGCGCCGTCGAAGACGACGACGTCTCCTCTCGCCGGCGCGGAGCCGGAACGGTAGGCCAGCTTGTTCACGAACACCCGGTCCCCGACCCGCAGCGTGGGCTCCATCGAGCCGCTCGGGATGAGGAAGGGCTGCACGACGAACGCGCTGAGGAGCAGTACGGCGGCAGGCAGGGCGGCGCAGATCAGGGCCGCCCGTCGCAGCGCGGGCCTCCGCCCGGTCCGCCCACCGTCGCCCCGGCCCGGCTCGTTCCCATCACCCGGCTCACCCGGCAGGCCTCCGGGATCGGCCGGCCGGTCCTCAGAGCTCCCGGAACGCGAAAAGCGCGATCGCTCCTGCGGACCCTTCGCGGGTCCGGAGGAGCGATCGCGCTTCGTGTGCTGTTCTTCCGTGTCCATCGCGGCCGAAGCCTATCCGGCCGCGCTGTGGACGTCGGTGTCAGCTCAGCGGTCGCGCTTCTCCTTGATCTTCGCGGCCTTGCCGCGCAGCTCACGGAGGAAGTACAGCTTGGCGCGACGGACGTCACCGCGGGTGACGAGCTCGATCTTCTCGAAGATCGGGCTGTGCACCGGGAAGGTGCGCTCGACGCCGACGCTGAAGGAGACCTTGCGGACCGTGAAGGTCTCGCTGACGCCCGCACCCTGACGGCGGATGACGATGCCCTTGAACTGCTGGATACGGGAGCGGTTGCCCTCGATCACGCGCACGTGGACGTTGACGGTGTCACCGGCGCGGAACGCCGGGAGGTCCGAACGCAGGGAGGCGGCGTTGACGCCATCGAGCAGGGAAGCCATTGTGTCTGCTTTCTTCGCCGATGCCACAGGTCATCGACGGGAGATCGTCTGGAAGATCGAATGTGCTGACCACGTCGGGCGGACGTCGTTCCCCCTGTGGCAGGGGCGCACGTCGGACGTACAGCAGCTGCTCATTCTTCCACGGCGGAAGGCCTGCGCCAAAATCGGCCACCGGGCTCGGGTGCCCAGCCGAGGATGGAGAGGATCTCCCGGTCCTTCTTGTCGAAGTCGGTCGCGGCGCAGCGTTCGATCAGATCGGGCCTGTTCAGCGCGGTACGGGCGAACGCCTGGTCCCGGCGCCACCGCGCGATCTTCCCGTGGTGGCCGGTGAGCAGTACGTCAGGGATGGTCCGGCCGCGCCACTCGGGGGGCTTGGTGTAGACGGGGCCTTCCAGCAGGTTGGCCATGGCGCCGGGGGCGAAGGAGTCGTCCCGGTGCGACTCGGCGTTGCCGAGGACACCGGGCAGCAGACGGGCCACGGCCTCCGTGACGACGAGTACGGCCGCCTCCCCTCCGGCCAGGACGTAGTCCCCGATGGAGACCTCCACGACCGGCATGCGGGTGGCGTACTCCTCCGTCACACGGCGGTCGATGCCCTCGTACCGCGCCGGGGTGAAGACCAGCCAGGGCCGCTCGGAGAGCTCGACCGCGAGTTCCTGGGTGAAGGGGCGTCCACTGGGCGTGGGCACGACCATGACCGGGCTGTGCGCGCCGGACTCGTAGCCGTCGGCGAGCACCTGGTCGAGCGCGTCGCCCCAGGGCTCGGTCTTCATGACCATGCCGGGGCCGCCGCCGTACGGGGTGTCGTCCACCGTGTTGTGCCGGTCGTACGTCCACTCCCGCAGGTCGTGGACGTGCACGTCCAGGCTGCCCCGGTTGCGGGCCTTGCCCACCAGCGAGACGTTCAGCGGTTCGAGGTACTCGGGGAAGATCGTGACGACGTCGAGACGCATTACGCCTTGCTCCCCGCGTCGGCCCCTTCGGCGCTGCCGCCGGCCTCCCCGTCGCCGCCCTCGGCCTCCTCGTCGCGCGAGGAGGCGACGAGCGCCTCGCTCGCGTCGATCAGACCGGGCGGCGGGTCGACGACGGCCCGCTGCTCCTCCAGGTCGATCTCGATGACGATCTCCTGGACGAAGGGGATCATCACCTCGCTGCCGTCCGGGCGCTCCACGATGAACAGGTCCTGCGAGGGCAGGTGGGTGATCTCGGTGATCCGGCCGATCTCCGTACCGTCCGCGAGGACCACGTCGAGGTCCATCAGCTGGTGGTCGTAGAACTCTTCCGGGTCTTCGGGGAGCTCCTCGGGGTCCACGTCGGCGATCAGCAGGGTGTTGCGCAGCGCTTCGGCGCCGGTCCGGTCGCTCACGCCCGCGAAGCGGAGCAGCAGCCGGCCGCTGTGCACCCGGCCGGTCTCGATCGTGAGGGGTCCCACCCCCGCCGGTTCGGTGGCGAGCACGGCACCGGGGCCGAGGCGCAGCTCCGGCTCGTCCGTGCGGACCTCGACGGTGACTTCGCCCTTGATGCCATGGGCGCGGCCGATCCGCGCAACTACCAACTGCACGCTGATTCTCCGATTGATGGGGCGGACGCGGGCGTCCGGGATGAGCCGGGCGACAGCGCCGGGGGTACGGGAGGGCCGCCCCGGGCGCCACCGGGCCGTGACTGACGATTCCCGTCGGGCGGCGCGAATCGTCGGACGCGGCCTCGGCGCCGGAGCGACGACAAGGGCCGGGGACGGCTGTGAAGCCCTCCCCGGCCCTGGCCGGTGTTCAACCTTTTCAGCGCACCTGGTCCACGTCGACGAGGTCGACACGGATGCCACGGCCGCCGATGGCGCCCACGACAGTGCGCAGAGCACGCGCGGTGCGGCCGTTGCGGCCGATCACCTTGCCGAGGTCGTCGGGGTGCACCCGGACCTCCAGCACGCGTCCGCGGCGCAGATCACGCGAGGCGACCTGCACATCGTCGGGGTTGTCGACGATGCCCTTCACGAGGTGCTCGAGAGCCTCCTCGAGCATGCTCAGGCCTCGGTCGACTCGGCGGCGTCGGCCGCCTCGTCAGCCTTCTTCTCGGACTTCTTGGCCTTCGGGGTGATGGCCTCGCCCTTGGCCTCGTCGCCGTCGGAGGTCAGAGCCTCGAACAGCGCACGCTTGTCGGCCTTGGGCTCCGGCTGCAGCAGCGGCGCGGGGGCCGGGAGGCCCTTGTGGGCCTGCCAGTCACCGGTGAGCTTCAGGATCGCCAGGACGGGCTCGGTCGGCTGGGCGCCGACGGACAGCCAGTACTGCGCGCGCTCCGCGTTGACCTCGATGCGGGACGGGTTCTGCACCGGGTGGTACAGGCCGATCTCCTCGATGGCCCGGCCGTCACGGCGGGTACGGGAGTCGGCGACGACGATGCGGTAGTGAGGCGAACGGATCTTGCCCAGACGCTTCAGCTTGATCTTGACTGCCACGGAAGTGGTGTCTCCTGGTCTTGACGGGATTGGGCACAACAAAATGCCACGTGGGGTTGTGGCACCCGAGGTGCCCGATGGACGCGTCAGCCGGAGGAGAGAGGGGTCCTGTGCGACTGTCGAGTGCAGCTGTCCATTGTGCCACACGCCATCTGCTCACCCCACCGCGACGGTGGCTTCCGGAATCCGGAACGGCTTGCCGCAGCCCCCGCAGACGATCGGCGCCTGGGCGAGGACCGAGGGGACGACGCGGACGTTGCGTCCGCAGTCGCAGACGGCCTTGACGCGGACGCCGCCACCGGACGAGCCGTGCCGGGCGGCGGGGCCCCGGAAGGACCGCTTGGTGTCGGCGGCCGTCGCCACGGTGTGCGCCTTCAGCGCGCGCTGGAGGCGCTCGGCCGTGGGGCGGTAGCGCCTCTTGGCCTCCGCGTCGAGGGTGACCAGCGAGAAGCCGCTGCTGGGGTGGGGCTCCTCGGTGTGGTCGAGGCCCAGCTCTTCCGCGATCGCCAGAAAACGTCGGTTGTGGTACCTGCCGGCGCGGGAGGTGTCGCGGACACCTCGGGCGGCGGCGATGCCGTGGACTGCCTCGTGGAGCAGTCGCTCGAAGGAGAGTTCGGCGCCACAGGCGGACGAGGACTCTCCGATCAGGGACTCGGGTGCGGCGAGATCGGGCAGCTCGGGGTGGTACCGCTGAATGTCGGCCCACGCCTGTGCCAGCTCTGCGGCAAGTACAGGTGGTGTCGTGCTCACGTCGTGATAACGAGCCTGAGGGCCCCGGTGTTCCTATTCCGGGGCATCCCAAATAATTTGCACGTACCAGCCGGTTGGCGGCGATGCCCCGTGTACGCGGGCGGGTACGCCGAACTGCGGAGAAGCCGCACAGCTCACACCAAGCTCGTACGTAATAACACGTAGACACTCTCGTCGGGGTGCACGGGTCCGTACCGCTTTCGCATGCTTTCGCGCACCGCCCGGAGCCCGGGTCCCCGTGAGGTGGCGGGGCCGGGAACCGGAACGGGAGACGCGGTCCGCGCCCGGTCGGGGCGAGGCTACCGGGCCCGCCCCCCGAACGGAGCACCGGCCCCGCCCGCCGCCCCCGTGCGCGGTCCGGCGCACGCGCGGGCCGTCCGCCCGAGCCCCGCGACCACCCCCGTGACCACGCCGTACGCGGGCGGTGGAGGCTCGACGTGCTGCGCTCGGCGTGTCGGGTAAGACTGGGCGGAAGGAACGGGAGGCTCGCGTTCCGGATGTCCGCCCGTCCCACCGCGGACCGCCGGACCGCGCGGCGCCACCCTGCGGACCGCGAGGCCCGCGAAGCTGATCGGTACCGCCTTCCCAACGGCGAGAGTCGGCGGTGCGGCGCACCCCGCCCCCGGAGGGCGCACGTCCAGGGCGCGCAATGAATGACCCTGCGCCCCCTGGACGCGGCGGCTGATGCGCAGTTCTCTGACATACGGGGATGCGGACGCCCGCACGCGGGGGCGCCCATTCGGGCACGACCGAACCCTCTTGGCGATTGGGGTACATCCATGACACCAACGCTCGTCCGGCACCGCAGGTACGCGGACACCCCCGCTCCGGTGGACACCGGTACCCGTGCCCGCGACTGGGCAGAGATCCAGGAGCGGATGCTGTCACCGCTGTACGAAGCGGTCTACGAAAGACTCGAAATCGGGTCCGGCACCCGCATGCTCTCCCTCGGCTGCGGTTCCGGGCTCGCGCTGCTGATCGCGGCCGCCCGCGGGGCCCGGGTCACCGGCGTGGACACCGACCGCGACCGGCTCGCCCTGGCCCGGGAGCGGCTGCTGCCGCCGGGGGCGGAGGGGCCCGCGGGCCGGGCCGGGCCGTACGGTCCCGCGGCCGGCGCGCCACCGCGGCTGTTCGACGCCGTCCCGGCGGCGGCCCCCGCGGACGGTGTTCCGTACAACCTGCTCACCGCCTTCGACCCGATCGGCTGCGCGGCGGGCGACTCCGAAGGGCTCACCCCCGGGCTGGAGGCCGCCGTACCGCTGGCGGCCCGGGGCGCGACCGTCGTACTGACCGGCTGGGGGCCGCCCGAGAGGTGTGCCACGGCCGCGGTGCTGGAGGTGGCGGACCGGCTCGCGAACCCGTCCGGCGGCGCGCGCTCCGGCGCCCGGCGGCCGGCGCGGCGGGACGATCTGGAGGAGATCGCCTCCCGTGCGGGGCTGAAACCGGACGGTTCGGGCCGCGTGTCCTGCCCGTTCGGCTACGCCGGCCTGGACAGCGCGGTCCGCGGGCTGCTCTCGACCGGGCTCTTCGACGCGGCGGTGGCGGCCACGGACTGCGGTCAGGTCGCCAAGGAGATCGCGGAGGCGCTGCATCCGCACCGGCGGTCCGACGGCACGGTGTGGATGCCGAACGTCTTCCGCTACCTGGTCTGCGTCTGCTGAGATCCGCCCGCGCCCCGCGGCGGCGTGAACGGACACGCTGCCACGGGGCGCCCTTCACGCAGGGTGCGGCTTCTCCAGCCGGGTGATGCCCGCCGCGCGGTACGCCTCCGCCTCCTCCAGCGTCTCGTTCGCCAGCAGCGCCTCGGCGAGCGAGTCGAGGCGGTCGCGGTTCTCCCGCAGCAGCCGGCAGGCGTCCTCGTAGCACTCGTCGACGATGCGCCGCATCTCCTCGTCGATCGCGTCCAGCGTGGCGGGCGCGGCCGACAGCCCGTACGCCTGCTGGGCGTCGGCCGGGATGGCCGTGAGCCTGCCCACCCGGTGGCTCATCCCCCACCGTCCGACCATGCCCCGCGCCAGGCTGGTGACCTGCTCCAGATCGCTCTCGGCGCCCGTGGTGATGACGTCGTAGACCACGTGTTCGGCGGCCATGCCGCCGAGGGCGCCGATGATCCGGCCGCGCAGGTAGTCCTCGGTGTACGCGTACTTGTCGGCGTCCGGCGTGGAGAGCGTGACGCCGAGAGCCCGGCCGCGCGGCACGATGGTGACCTTGCGCACCGGGTCGGCTCCCGGCTGGAGCATGCCGAGCAGGGCGTGGCCGCTCTCGTGGTAGGCGGTCCTGCGGCGCTCCTCCTCCGGCATGACCAGCGGGCGTTCGGCGCCGAGCTGGACCTTCTCCAGCGCCTGGAAGAGGTCGGTCTGCTCGACCTCGGACCCCTTGCGCTTGACGGCCAGCAGCGCCGCCTCGTTGGCGAGGTTGGCGAGGTCCGCGCCGGTCATCCCGGGGGTGGCGCCCGCCACCCGGGAGAGGTCGACTCCGTCGGCGAGCGGGATCCGCCGGGTGTGGATCTTCAGGATCGCCTCGCGGCCTCCCCGGTCCGGCGGGCTGACCTGCACGATGCGGTCGAATCTGCCGGGCCGGGTGAGGGCGGGGTCGAGTACGTCGGCGCGGTTGGTCGCGGCCAGCACGATCACGCCTTCGGAGCCGGAGAAGCCGTCCATCTCGGTGAGGATCTGGTTGAGCGTCTGCTCGCGTTCGTCGTGGCCGCCCATGCCCGCACCGCCGCCGCGGACGCGGCCGATGGTGTCGATCTCGTCGATGAAGACGATGGCGGGCGCGATCTTGCGGGCCTCGGCGAAGAGTTCGCGCACCCGGCCCGCGCCCACGCCGACGATCATCTCGATGAACTCGGAGGCGGAGGCCGAGAAGAAGGGCACCCCGGCCTCGCCCGCGACGGCGCGCGCCAGCAGCGTCTTGCCGGTACCGGGCGGCCCGGCGAGCAGGACCCCGCCCGGCATGCGGGCGCCCATCTTCCGGTAGGCCTCGGGGCTCTTCAGGAAGTCGACGACGTCGTTGAGTTCGCCCTCCACCTCGTCGATGCCGGCCACGTCGGCGAAGGTGGTGCGGGTGGAGCTCTCCAGGGCGACCGGTCTGGGCGGCGCCTTGCGTCCGAAGCCGCCCATCCCGCCGCCCGGACCGCCGCGCGACATCCGCCGGGCGATGAACACCCAGAGCAGGACGAGGAGCAGCATCGGCGCCAGCGAGATCAGGAGGTTGGCGAGGAAGCTCCGCTGCTGGACGACCGGCTCGGCGGTGACGGTGACGTCGTCGTCCACCAGTTCGTCCCAGAGGTCGTCGTCCGCGAAGGCGGGCCGCTGGGTCGTGAACTTGGTGTACTCGGTGTCCTCGCCGGGGACCTTCGCCTTCTTCTTGAGCTCGCCCTGGATGGCATCGCCCTTGGAGTAGATCTTGGAGACGTTCCCGGCGCCGACCTGTTTGGTGAACTCGGTGTAGGCGATGGTCGGCTCGTCGTCGCCGTTGAAGAGGGAGAGCACCAGGTTGGCGAGGAGGTAGACGATCAGCGCGGTGAGCAGCAGCCGTCCCCAGCCGCCGGGCATCTTCCGGCGCTGCGGAGGGGGCGGGGGTGCTCCTTCGGAGCGCCAGGGCTGGTCGGGGCGATCGCGGGGAGGTACGGGGGTGGTCACACGCTCTCCTCTGCCGACGACCGTGAGTGGCGCTATTCGCGACATTAGGGGAGAAAACGCTCCATAGCCCCCGGAGGGTGAGCCCCATGGGCCGTACGCGGCACACCCCGGAGGCACGACCCGCGGCACGCGAGAAGGGGCGCGCACCGTCGCGGTGCGCGCCCCTTCTCGCCTCCTGCGGGCGCCCGTGAACCGGGCGGGCCCGCAGCGGTCAGCCCATGAACTTCTTGAACTCGTCCGGCAGCTCGAAGTCCTTGCCCTGCGCGGCCTGGCCGGGCACGCCGAAGGCGCCGCCCTGGGCCGCCGCCTGCTCGCGGCGGTCCGCGGCGGCCTGCTCCTCGGCCTTGCGCTTCATCGGGTTGCCGCTCTTGCGCTTGCCCTTGGCCTGCTTGATCTGCTTCTTCTGCCGGCCGGGACCGCCACCCATGCCCGGCATCCCCGGCATCCCGGGCATCCCGCCGCCCTGGGCCATCCGCGACATCATCTTGCGGGCTTCGAAGAAGCGCTCCACGAGGTTCTTCACCGCGGAGACCTCGACGCCCGAACCCTTGGCGATACGGGCCCGGCGCGAGCCGTTGATGATCGTCGGCTCGGCGCGCTCCTTGGGCGTCATCGACTTGATGATCGCGGCGGTGCGGTCCACGTCGCGCTCGTCGATGTTGGCGATCTGGTCCTTGATCTGCCCCATGCCGGGCAGCATGCCGAGCAGCTTGGAGATGGAGCCCATCTTGCGGACCTGCTCCATCTGGGCCAGGAAGTCGTCGAGCGTGAAGTCCTTGCCCTTGCTCGACGCCAGCTTGGAGGCCATTTTGGCGGCCTCTTCCTGGCTGAACGTCTTCTCCGCCTGCTCGATGAGGGTGAGCAGGTCACCCATGTCGAGGATGCGGGAGGCCATGCGGTCCGGGTGGAAGGCGTCGAACTCGTCGAGCTTCTCGCCGTTGGACGCGAACATGATCTGCTTGCCCGTGACGTGGGCGATCGACAGGGCGGCACCACCGCGGGCGTCACCGTCGAGCTTGGAGAGCACCACGCCGTCGAAGCCGACGCCGTCGCGGAAGGCCTCGGCGGTGTTGACCGCGTCCTGGCCGATCATCGCGTCGACGACGAAGAGGATCTCGTCGGGGCTGACGGCGTCGCGGATGTCCGCGGCCTGGCGCATCAGCTCCTGGTCGATACCGAGGCGGCCCGCGGTGTCGACGATGACGATGTCGTGGACCTTGGTCTTGGCGAACTCGATGGAGTCCTTCGCGACCTGCACCGGGTCACCGACGCCGTTGCCCGGCTCGGGCGCGTACACCGCGACGCCGGCGCGCTCGGCGACGACGCTCAGCTGGTTGACGGCGTTGGGGCGCTGGAGGTCGCAGGCGACGAGGAGGGGGCTGTGTCCCTGCCCCTTGAGCCAGAGGCCGAGCTTTCCGGCGAGGGTCGTCTTACCGGCACCCTGGAGGCCCGCGAGCATGATCACGGTGGGCGGGTTCTTCGCGAACCGCAGCCGCCGGGTCTCCCCGCCGAGGATGGAGACGAGCTCCTCGTTGACGATCTTGACGACCTGCTGGGCCGGGTTCAGCGCGCCGGAGACCTCGGCGCCGCGCGCCCGCTCCTTGACGTTGGCGATGAAGGCGCGGACCACCGGAAGCGCGACGTCCGCTTCGAGCAGGGCGATACGGATCTCGCGAGCCGTGGCGTCGATGTCCGCCTCGGACAAGCGGCCCTTGCCCCGGAGGTTCTTGAAAGTCGCGGCAAGGCGGTCGGAGAGAGTATCGAACACGGCGCTCGTCGGTCCTCAGGGTCGGGGGCGTAACAGGTCGCCTCCTAGAGTATCCGGCCCGGGCGAGCGGCCGTCCTCGCCGGTGGCGATCGGTACGTACGGGGGCGGGCGCGCGGCGGCACGGCCCGGCCCGGGGTGCGGGAGGAGAGCACGCTCCTCCCGCACCCCGGGCCGGGACGGCCCGCTCAGCGCAGGGCGGCCTCCAGCGACTTCGCCACGGTGGCGGCCTCCTCGTCGGAGAGGACCGTCCCGTCCACGCGTGTGACGTAGACGGTGTCCACCGCGTTGGCGCCCAGCGTCGCGACATGGGCCGAGCGCACCCGTACCGCACTGTCCTCCAGCGCCTGCCCGATCCGGTGCAGCAGCCCCGGGGCGTCCTGGGCGCGGACCTCGATGACCGTGGCCTGGCGCGAGGCGGCCGAGGCGACCGTGACCCGGGGCGGCGGGGCCTTGATGCCGCGCCGCCGGGGGTAGGCGGACTCCCGTTCGGCGAGACGGGCCTGGATGTCGAGCGCCCCGTCGAGCACCCGCAGGAGGTCGGCGCGGAGGCGGGAGGCCTGCGGCAGCTCGCCGTACTCGGCGGCCACCCGCCAGCTGAGCAGCAGCAGGTCGGCCGACTCGCCCAGCTCGGTGGGGAGCTCGACGGCGCGCAGGTCGGCGGCGCGGACGGTGAGGCGGTGCAGGGCGAGCACCCCCGCGACGGCGGGCAGCACCCCGGGCCGGTCCGGCAGCGCGATGAGGAGTTCGACGCCGACCGGGCCCGGTTCGCCCGACTCGGAGGGCGGTTCGGGCTGGGTGCGCAGGGCGAGGACGGGTTCGCGGGTGCGCAGCGCCTCGACGGCGAGGCGCTCCTGTTCGGCGTCGGGCACGGCGGGCCCGGGGTCGGCGGGTGCCTCCCCGGCCAGTACGGCGGCCACCCGTGCGACGAGGTCGTCGACGAGGGAGGCACGCCAGGTGCTCCAGGCGGCGGGTCCGGTGGCCAGCGCGTCGGCCTCGGTGAGCGCGTGGAGCAGTTCCAGGGTGGAGAGGGAGCCGACCGCCTCGGCGACCGCCGTGACGGTGTCGGGGTCTTCCAGGTCGCGGCGGGTCGCGGTCTCGATGAGCAGCAGGTGGCGGCGTACGAGCGTGGCGACGACGGCGACGTCGGCCTTGTCGAAGCCGATGCGGGTGGCCATGTCGCGGGCGATGACCTCGCCGGCCACGGAGTGGTCGCCGGGCCACCCCTTGCCGATGTCGTGCAGCAGGGCGGCGACCAGCAGGAGGTCGGGGCGCCCGACCCGGCGGGTCAGGGAGGAGGCGCGGACGGCGGTCTCGACCAGGTGGCGGTCGACGGTCCAGGTGTGGACGGCGTTGCGCTGGGGGCGGCAGTGGACGCGCTCCCAGTCGGGCAGCAGCCGGGTGACGATGCCTTCGGCTTCGAGGGCCTCCCACACCGCGACGGTCGCCTCGCCCGCGCCGAGCAGGGTGACCAACTCCTCGCGGGCCTCGGGTGGCCAGGGTACGGAGAGGGGCGCCGCGGCTCCGGCGAGGTGGCGCACCAGGTGGCGGGAGAGCGGGAGCCCGGACTCGGCGGCGGCGGCCGCCGCGCGCAGGGTCAGTACGGGGTCGCGCTCGGGGCGGGCGGAGCGGGCGAGGACGACCTCGCCGTCCGCCTCGACCACCCCGTCGGCGAGCGGGGTGCGTTCGGGGGCGGGTTTGGCGCCGCCGAGCATGGCGCGCAAGCGGGGGCGCATCGAGCGGGCGCGCAGCACGCGGTCGACCTCGCGCCAGGTGACGTCACTGGCGTACGAGACGGTACGGGCGGCCTCGTACACCTGGCGGAGCAGGGCGTCGGCGTCGAGCAGGCCGAGTGCCTCGGCGACCTGGTCCTGTTCCTGGAGGGCGAGCCGGTCGGTGGCCCGGCCGGTCACCAGGTGCAGGGCGTCGCGGGTGTCGAGGAGGACGCGGCGGGCTTCGAGGAGTCCTTCGCGGGGGGCGTCGGCCACCCAGGAGGCGGCGACGGCGCGCAGGGCGGTGGCGTCGCGGAGGCCGCCTCGGGCCTCCTTGAGGTCGGGTTCCAGGAGGAATTGGAGCTCGCCCATGCGTTCGGCCCGCTCCTGGCAGAGCTCGCGGAGGGCGGGGAGTCGCTTGGGGGCCTGGTTGCGCCAGTCCGCGAGGACGTGGGTGCGCAGCGCGGTGACGAGGCCCACGTCGCCGGCGACCGCGCGGGCGTCCAGCAGGCCGAGGTGGACCTTGAGGTCGTCGGCCGCGGCCTTGCGTGCCTCCGCCGGGGTGCGTACGGAGTGGTCGAGCGCGAGGCCCAGGTCCCAGACGGGGTACCAGATCCGGTCCGCCAGGGCCGAGACGGCTCCGGCGTCGGCCGACCCGTCGTGCAGCAGGACCAGATCCAGGTCGCTGCGCGGGGAGAGTTCGCCGCGGCCGTATCCGCCGACGGCGACGAGGGCGGCGCCGCGTACCCCCGCGTGTTCGGCGGCGGCGGTGAAGAGGGCGTTCAGCCAGTCGTCGGTGAGGCCGGCCAGGGCCGAACGGCGCGGCGGCCCGGACCGCGTCTCCTGCTGGAGGAGGCGCAGCCGGGCCGCCGCGTAGCCGCTGGGTCCCGAGTCTTCGGATTCGGTGGTCACTTCGGTACTCGTCACCCAGTTGCCTTCCGTTCCACGGGCGTCGGTGTCAGAGAGCGTCCGGGCCGCGTTCGCCGGTCCGTACCCGGACCGCCGTGTCGACCGGCACGCTCCAGACCTTGCCGTCACCGATCTTGCCGGTCCGGGCGGCCTTCACGACGACGTCGATGAGCTGTTCGGAGTCCTCGTCCTCGACCAGGACCTCGATGCGGATCTTCGGTACGAGGTCGACGGTGTACTCGGCACCGCGGTAGACCTCGGTGTGGCCGCGCTGGCGTCCGTAGCCGCTGGCCTCGGTCACGGTCAGCCCCTGGACGCCGAAGGCCTGGAGGGCCTCCTTGATCTCGTCCAGCCGGTGGGGCTTCACGACCGCCGTGATGAGCTTCATGCGTCCACCTTCTTGTTCGGAGCTGCCGGGGTGTCCAGGACCGGTGCCGCGGTACGGGAGGCCGCGCCGCCGCCGGCTCCGCTGAAGTCGTACGCGGTCTCGGCGTGCTCGACCTGGTCGATGCCGGAGATCTCGTCGTCCTCGGTGACCCGCATCCCGATCGTCTTGTCGACGAGGAAGGCGAGGACCGCGGACACCACCAGAGAGTAGGCCAGGACGGAGAAGACTCCTACGGCCTGCTTGCCGAGCTGGTCGAGGCCGCCGCCGTAGAAGAGGCCCTTGGCGTCGGACTGGACTCCGCCGGTGGCGAAGAACCCGATGAGCAGCGAGCCGACGACACCGCCGACGAGGTGGACGCCGACGACGTCGAGCGAGTCGTCGTAGCCGAACTTGTACTTCAGGCCGACCGCCATGGCGCAGAGGAGACCGGCGATGGCACCGACCGCGATCGCGCCGAGCGGGCTGACGGCACCGCCCGAGGGGGTGATGGCGACGAGTCCGGCGACGGCGCCGGAGGCGGCACCGAGGGTGGTGAAGGAACCGTGGCGCAGCTTCTCGTACCCGAGCCAGGCGAGCATCGCGGCGGCGGTGGCGACCTGCGTGTTGACGAACATCACGGCGCCCACGCCGTCGTCGTTGCCGAGCCAGGAGCCGGCGTTGAAGCCGAACCAGCCGAACCACAGGAGGCCGGCGCCGAGCATGACGAGCGGCAGGCTGTGCGGCCGCATCGGGTCGCGCTTGAAGCCGACGCGCTTGCCGATCACGAGGATCACACCGAGGGCGGCGGCACCCGCGTTGATGTGGACGGCCGTACCGCCGGCGAAGTCGATGACGCCCAGCTCGAAGAGCCAGCCGCCGGCGCCCCAGACCCAGTGGGCGACGGGGAAGTAGACCACGGTCACCCAGAGGGTGATGAAGAGCGCCCAGGCGGTGAACTTCACGCGGTCGGCGAGAGCACCGCTGATCAGGGCGGGGGTGATGATGGCGAACATCAGCTGGAAGACGGCGAAGACGTACACCGGGATGGTGTAGCCGTCCCAGAGCTCGGTCAGACCGATGCCGCTGAGGCCGACGTAGTCGGACGACCAGCCGATGATGGAGCCGGAGTCGGTGCCGAAGGCGAGGCTGAATCCGTAGAGCACCCACAGGATCGTCACGATCCCGAGGCTGATGAAGCTCATCATCAGCATGTTCAGGCTGCTCTTGACGCGGACCATGCCTCCGTAGAAGAAGGCGAGGGCCGGGGTCATGAGCATCACCAGGGCCGAGCAGATGAGCATGAACCCGGTGTTGGCGGCAGACAGCTGGGGGGTGTCTGCGGCAAGCGTCGTGATGCCTGGGGGCATCGGCGTCTCCTCGTCGTCGGAGCGGCCGCGGCGTGCGGGGGAAGGCTGCGGGACCACTGAGAAAGGTGCGGGCCTTATGCGCCATGAGATTGGCGGAGCACCGTTTCCACGGATGCCGCTCGGTGTTTCGCCGCAGTGACGAAGCCGCCGGGAGTGTTACGTCGGCATGAACCCGGAGCGACGTAACCGGTGTCCCGCCTACCATGCGGTCCATGCCGCATACGGTGCGGTTGAAATCCCGCGACACGCGAACCGGCCACGGCGGCCCCCCGCCCACCTGGCGCCCTAGGGCCTGTATGGGGTTGTCGCGCGGAAGAAGGAGCGGGGCTGGGTGCGTGCGATCGCAAGGCGCCGGAGCGTCCTTGTAGCGGAGCTACCAGGGCGTTTCGGCAACACCGCGAGCGCGCGTGCCCAGCCCCGCGACGCCGCGGGCCAACCCCATACAGGCCCTGGAGCCTGCCGGTGGTCTCGGGACGGCCGCCGCGGCCGGTGGGCGCGGCGCCGGATCAGATCGCTTCGGCGGTCTCCGGCAACTGGTCGCCGAGCGCCTCGGTGAGGTGCGCGACGTCCGCCACGTCCCCGAAGTCCCTGGCAGCGGCGTCGACGGTCTTGCGCAGACGGGTGTTGACCCGCTCGGAGCGGACCTTCTTGGCGACGGCGAGCGCCTGGCCGGCCAGCACCATGGACTCTTCGGGCTCGCGCTTGAGCAGATGGACGGTGGCCATGCCGATGAGGTTGAGCGCGTAACTGCGGTGGTGCTCGTCGTCCTCGGCGAACAGCTCGACGGCTCTGGCCATGGCGGGTTCGGCGAGCGAGGCGTACGTGGGACTGCGGCCGGCGACATAGGCCAGGTCACGGTAGGAGTGGGCGTTCTCGCCGTTGAGTTCGGCCTCGGAGAAGAACTTGATCCAGTCGGGCTCGGGCTCGTCGTCCAGACCGGCGTCGAGGAAGGTGTCCTCGGCCATGCGGACCGCGCGCTTGCACTTCCCGGGCTGGCCCATGTTGGCGTAGGCGCGGGCCTCCATCGCATACAGCATCGACTGGGTACGTGCCGTCGCGCACTCCCGGCTGCCGTACTGCGCGAGGTGGATCAGTTCCAGAGCGTCGTCCGGGCGGCCGAGGTGGATCATCTGCCGGCTCATGCTGGAGAGGATGTACGAGCCCAGCGACTTGTCGCCGGCCTCCTTGGCCGCGTGCAGGGCGAGGACGAAGTACTTCTGCGCGGTGGGCTGGAGGCCTACGTCGTAGCTCATCCAGCCTGCCAGCTCGGCGAGTTCGGCGGCGCAGCGGAAGAGCCGGACGGCGGTGGCGGCGGGCTGGGGTTCCTGCAACAGGTCGGTGACCTCGTGGAGTTGGCCGACGACCGCCTTGCGGCGCAGTCCGCCGCCGCACTGCGCGTCCCACTGGCGGAACATCGCCGTGGTGGATTCCAGCAGGTCGAGTTCGGGCTTGGAGAGGCGGGACGGGCGGCGGGCGGCGGCGGGCGATTCGGTCTCGGCCGGACCGGTGGGGGCGACGGGCACCAGCCAGCGCTGCATGGGCTCGATCAGCGAGGGTCCGGCGGCGAGTTGGAGCGAGGAGCCGAGGAAGCCCCGGCGGGCGAGCATCAGGTCGCTGCGGGAGAACTCGCTGAGCAGGGCGACGGTTTGCGGGCCCGCCCAGGGCAGATCCACTCCGGAGACGGACGGCGACGTGTGGGCGGTCCGCAGCCCGAGGTCCTCCACGGCGACGACGCTGCCGAAGCGCTCCGAGAAGAGTTCGGACAGGATGCGCGGGATCGGCTCACGGGGCTGTTCGCCGTCGAGCCACCGCCGCACACGTGAGGTGTCGGTGCTGATGTGGTGGGCGCCCATCTGGCGGGCCCGCCGGTTGACCTGGCGTGCGAGCTCGCCCTTGGACCAGCCGCTGCGCACGAACCATGATCCCAATTGCCCGTTGGGGCGCTTTCCGGCATTCGTGTCGCCTGCGCCACTGCCACTCACCGGAACGCCCCCATCTCGCCGAAACCTCTTCGTGCGAACCTCTGCCCGGCCACCCAGAATGCCGTAACCCGGTACCGCCCGTACGGAAGTCGTCCGCCATCGAACAAGAAAACGGGTTGCCACCGGCATACCCGCGGGTGCTCATACTCCCAGAGTCCGTGTACCGACGGTAATCCTACGATCACCCTCGCCGCGAGGGCGAATTCAGAAACGCCACCATTCGCCACCCCTTCGAATGAAGCTGTCCGGCGCGGGGCGCGCTTGACTTGACAGGCGCCGAACAACAGGGGGCGCGAAGGAGTGCTTCGGGTTGCGCGGATCGAATCGTGCCACCCCCGAGTACTCCCGTGCGCCGCCCGTTCGGGGGCGACCACCGGCGGGCTGCCGGACCGCGGGACCCCTGCCGCCACGTAACCATCGGCGCTCCGGACCCGTTGGAGGGGGCATGGGCTTCACGATCGGCGGCATCCGCGAGCTGCGATCCGGATCGCGGCGACGCGACCGCACGGCCGGGAGTACGGCCGTGGCGGAGTACACCGGTCTGTGGGGTTGGGCCGTACGGCCCGGCGCCCGCGCGCGGACCGGCTCCCGCACCTGCTCCTGCTCCTGCGGGGACCGGCGCTGCGCCGCGCCCGGCGCCCATCCGCTGGAGTCCACCCGCGAGATCCCCGCCGGAGCCTCCCTCGACGACGCCGCCTGCGCCTGGGCCGAAGTCCCGGGAGCCTCGATGATGCTGCCGGTGGGCCGCGCCTTCGACATCCTGGAGGTGGCGGAAACGGCCGGCCGGCGGGCGCTGGTCCGGCTGGAGCGGATGGGGCTGCCGCTCGGCCCGGTGGCGGTGACCCCGGACGGCCGGGCCCAGTTCTTCGTCGCCCCCGGAGCCGCCGCCCAGCTTCCGGAGCTGCTCTACCGGATGGGCTGGGACGACGCCCCGCTCGATCTGCGTGCCCTCGGGCCGGGCACCCACATCACCGCGCCGCCCTGCGACCTCGGCGGCCGCGGCCCGGTCCGCTGGCTGCGCCCGCCGGCCCTGGAAACGGCGGCCGCTCCCCCGCCGGCCCGGCTGCTGCTCGGCACCCTGGCGTACAGCTGCCACCGCACGTAGAGCCCCCGGAACGCCGATGGGCGGCGGCCCCCGGTCGGGGGGCCGCCGCCCATCGGCGTACGTGCGGGGTGCGCGGGACGGTCAGTCGCCGATCAGCGCGTCGACGAAGGCGCCCGGCTCGAACGGGGCCAGGTCGTCCGGTCCCTCTCCGAGCCCGATGAGCTTCACCGGGACCCCCAGCTCACGCTGGACGGCGATGACGATGCCGCCCTTGGCGGTGCCGTCGAGCTTGGTCAGGACGATGCCGGTGATGTCCACCACCTCGGCGAAGACCCGGGCCTGGACCAGACCGTTCTGGCCGGTGGTGGCGTCGAGGACGAGCAGGATCTCGTCGAGCGGGCCGTGCTTCTCCACGACGCGCTTGACCTTGCCGAGCTCGTCCATCAGGCCGGTCTTGGTGTGCAGCCGGCCGGCGGTGTCGATGAGCACCACGTCCGCACCCTCGGCGATGCCCTCCTTCACGGCGTCGAAGGCGATCGACGCGGGGTCGCCGCCCTCGGGGCCGCGTACCGTACGTGCTCCGACGCGCTCGCCCCAGGTCTGGAGCTGGTCGGCGGCGGCGGCGCGGAAGGTGTCGGCCGCGCCGAGGACCACGCTGCGGCCGTCGGCCACGAGCACCCGGGCCAGCTTGCCGGTCGTGGTGGTCTTGCCGGTGCCGTTGACGCCGACGACCATGACGACGCCCGGGGTCTCGGCGCCGCCCTCGGTCCTGACCTCACGGTCGAGGTCGGGGCCCAGCAGAGTGATCAGCTCTTCGCGCAGCAGGGCGCGGAGCTCCTCGGGGGTCCGGGTGCCGAGCACCCGGACGCGTTCGCGCAGGCGCTCGACGAGCTCCTGGGTGGGAGCCACGCCGACGTCGGCGGTGAGGAGGGTGTCCTCGATCTCCTCCCAGGTGTCCTCGTCGAGATTGTCCCGGGACAGGAGCGTGAGCAGCCCCTTGCCGAGGGAGTTCTGCGAGCGGGCGAGCCGCGCGCGGAGCCGTACGAGACGGCCCGCGGTGGGCTCGGGGACGTCGAGGGCGGGAGCCTCTGCCGCGGCGGCCGGGGCTTCCCCGGCAGGGGCCTCGGCGTCCGGGAGACCGGCTTCCTCGGTGGTGCGCCGCGCTTCGTCGCGCGGCGCCTCGGACTCCTCACCGGCACGGGGTTCGGCGGGAGGAGTGATGGTCGGCGTGCTCGACGGCGCCGAGGGCGGCAGCTGCTTCTTCTTGCGGCTGCTGACCACGAGCCCGCTGATCAGGCCGACAGCGACCAGGGCGATGACTACAGCAAGGATGACGATTTCCATAACCCGTCCAGTATCGGCCACGGGCGGAGCCGGGGAGCTGCCTCGGAGTGCCCTCCAGCATCCGATACACCACTTTGCACCTTTTGGCGGTCATTGTGGTGAGCGGAGACACGGCCGGGACACGTCAGGGACGCGCGGGCGGGCCCGGCACCCGCACGGCACCGGAAATACCGCTGCCCCGGCCTGAGCCGGGGCAGCGGGGCGGTACGGGCGGGCGGAAGCCGAGGGCCGGCCGGTCGGGCGGGCCGACGCGGGGCGGGCGGTCAGCCCATCTCTTCCAGGGCCTTGCCCTTGGTCTCCTTCACGAACAGGATCACGAAGGGGATGGAGAGGGCCGCGAAGCAGGTGTAGATGATGTACGTCGCGGAGAGGTTCCAGTCCGCCAGGCTCGGGAAGCTCGCGGTGATGGCCCAGTTGGCGATCCACTGCGCGGAGGCGGCGACGCCCAGCGCCGCGGCGCGGATGCGGTTGGGGAACATCTCGCCGAGGAAGACCCAGACGATGACACCCCAGGAGAGGGCGAAGAAGAGCACGAAGACGTGGGCGGCGACCAGCGCCACGGTGCCTTCCGTGTTGGGCAGCTTCCCGTCGACCAGCTTGGCGGAGAAGGCCCACGCCTCGAAGGCCAGAGCGATGGCCATGCCGATGGAGCCGGTGAGGGCGAGCGGTTTACGGCCCACCCGGTCGACCAGGACCATCGCGATGACCGTACCGATGATGTTCACGATCGAGGTCGTGAACGAGTAGAAGAACGAGTCCGTCGGGTCGATGCCGACCGACTGCCACAGCGTCGCCGAGTAGTAGAAGGCGACGTTGATGCCGACGAGCTGCTGGAAGATCGACAGTCCGATACCGACCCAGACGATGGGCAGGAAGCCGAAGCGGCTGCCGAGCAGGTCCTTGAAGGAGGACTTGTGCTCCCGGTGCATGGCCGTCTCGATCTCGGTGACGCGGGCGTCCAGATCGACGTTCTTCCCCTCCACCTCGGCCAGGATCTTGCGGGCCCGTTCCTTCTTGCCGACCGAGATCAGGTAGCGGGGCGACTCCGGGATGGCGAAGGAGAGCAGCCCGTACAGGACGGCGGGCACCACCATCACGCCGAGCATCCACTGCCAGGCTTCCAGCCCGCCGATCTTGCCGCGCTGGTCGCCGTCCGCGATCTGGAGGATGCCGTAGTTGACCAACTGCGAGATCGCGATGCCGATGACGATCGCGGCCTGCTGGAAGGAGCCGAGGCGGCCTCGGTAGGCGGGCGGCGAGACCTCGGCGATGTAGGCGGGTCCGATGACGGAGGCCATGCCGATGCCGAACCCGCCGATGATGCGCCACATCGCCAGGTCCCAGAGCGCGAAGGGGAGCGCCGAACCGACCGCACTGATGGTGAACAGCACCGCGGCGATCTGCATGCAGCGGATACGGCCGATGCGGTCGGCGATGCGTCCCGCCGTCGCGGCGCCGATGGCACAGCCGATCAGGGCGATGGCGATGACCTGGGCGAGGGTTCCTGACCCGATGTCGTACCGGTCACGGATGGCCTCGACGGCTCCGTTGATCACGGAACTGTCGTAGCCGAACAGGAAACCGCCCATCGCGGCGGCGGCCGTGATGAAGATGACGTGCCCGATGTGGTCCGGGTGAGCTCCCCTGGCTCCGGACTCCGGTCCTTGCACTCTGCTGGTCACATGAACTCCTGGTGCCTGCCCGCAATGTCAGACGTGGATGGATGAGCCCTTTAAGTGGCGCATACGAAACAGATCGCCACCACTTGAATACGCAGGGGATGCGTCGGGGTTCGTCCGTTCATTCGTCGAATTCGGGCGCGTACGAGAGTCCACGCCTACCCGGGCCCCTTCCATTCACGTGAAGCAGCCCGGGGAATTACGTGAAGATTCAGCGAAGGCGCTGACTGATGACTTTCGATACACCGTCACCCTGCATGGAAACCCCGTACAGAGCGTCGGCGACCTCCATCGTCCGCTTCTGGTGCGTGATCACGATCAGCTGGGAGCTCTCCTGGAGCTCTTCCATGATCCGGATGAGCCGCTGCAGGTTGGTGTCGTCGAGGGCCGCCTCCACCTCGTCCATCACGTAGAACGGGCTCGGCCTCGCCTTGAAGATGGCGACCAGCAGCGCCACCGCCGTCAGGGACCGCTCACCGCCGGACAGCAGCGACAGACGCTTCACCTTCTTCCCCGGCGGGCGCGCCTCCACGTCCACGCCGGTGGTGAGCATGTGCTCCGGGTCCGTGAGGATCAGCCGTCCGTCGCCACCGGGGAACAGCCGGGAGAAGACGCCCTCGAACTCGCGGGCGGTGTCGTGGTACGCCTCGGTGAAGACCCGCTCGACCCGCTCGTCGACCTCCTTGACGACCTGGAGGAGGTCGGCCCTGGTCTTCCGCAGGTCGTCGAGCTGCTCGGCGAGGAACTGGTGGCGCTCCTCCAGCGCGGAGAACTCCTCCAACGCGAGCGGATTCACCTTTCCGAGTTGCTGGTACGCCCGTTCGGCCGACTTCAGCCGCTTCTCCTGCTCGGCCCGCACGAAGGGCCGGGGCTGGTTGCGCGGGTGCTCCGGGTCCTCGGGCAGTTCCTCTCCCTCGGCCGGGAGCGACGGGGGGACGGGACGGCCGGGGCCGTATTCGGCGACCAGGGCCGCCGGCTCGACGCCCAGCTCCTCCAGCGCCTTCGCCTCCACCTGCTCCACGCGCATCCGCTTCTCGGCGCCCAGCACCTCGCCCCGGTGGACCGAGTCGGTGAGCTTGTCCAGCTCCCCCTTGAGGTCCCGGCCGTCGGCGCGGGCGGCGGAGAGTGCGTTCTCCCCCTCCGCCTTCGCCGCCTCGGCAGCCGCGCGCTCCTCCCCGGCCCGTACGACGGACACCTCGACGTGCGCGAGCAGCTGCCGGGCGCCGTGGGCGACCGCGGCGGCCACCGACGCCTCGTGGCGCAGCCGGGCGCGGCGCTGCTCGGCGCGGGCGCGGGCGTCGCGCTCGGCCCTGGCCCCCCGGTCGAGGGATTCGGCCCGTCCCGCGAGGCCCTTCACCCGCTCCTCGTGGGTACGGACCTGGAGGCGGGCCTCCATCTCGGTCTGGCGGGCGTTGGCCCCGTCCGCCGCGAGCCGGTCGCGCCGCCCGGTGTCCGGTTCCTCCTCCAGGGGCGTCTCCTCGGCGACCAGCAGCCGTTCGGCCAGCACCTCGGCCTCTTCGGTGGCGCGTTCCAGCGCCTCCTGCGCGCGGGCGGCCGAGGCCGCGGTCCGTTCGGCCTCGCCCGCCGCTCCTCTCGCCTGTCCGGCGAGCCGGCCGAGTTGCTGGGCGACCTGGGACTTGTCCCGGTCCGCCGTCCTACGACGCTCCTCCAGCGACTCCACGCGGGCGGAGGCTTCCTTGCGGCGCTCGCCGGCGAGCCGCTGGGCCTCGGCGAGTTCCTCGCAGCGCACGACGAGGGAGGCCAGCTCGGCGGCGGCCTCGTCGACGGATGCCTGCACCTCCAGCAGGCTGGGTGCCCCGGCCGAGCCGCCGTGCGCGAAGTGGGCGGAGAGCACGTCGCCCTCGTCGGTGACGGCGGTGAGTCCCGGTTCGGCGGCGACGAGCCGTTCGGCGTCCTCCAGGGTGGGCACCACGACCATGTCCCGGGTCAGCGCCCGCACGGCCTCCATGAGTCCGCCCGGCGCGCGGACGAGCACGGCGACCGGCCGGCCGGTGCCGGTACGGACTCCCGTGGGGGCGTCGCGCGTCCCCGAAGCCGTACCGGCCGGCTCACCGGCGGACACGGACACCGGGGCGGGCGACTCGGCGGCGGGCGACTCGGCGGCGACCGCCGGCGGGTGTACCGCGGCAGGGCGCCCGGCCGTGTGGCCGCCGCCCTGCGCCGGTACCCGCCCGGGGTCTTCGGCCGGGCTGCCGAGGGGCCCCGGACCGCCGAGAAGCTCCGTACCTCCGAGCGGCTCCGTACCTCCGAGCAGCAGCGCGGCGCGGCCCGCGTCCTCGGCGCGGAGCAGCCGGATCGCTTCGGCGGCCGTCGCGGTCCCGGTCACCGCGACGGCGTCGGCCGCCGCTCCGAGCGCGGCGGCCACCGCCACCTCGTAGCCGGGCTCGACGTCGAGGAGGCGGGCGGCCGGGCCGAGCAGTCCGGCCAGCCGGTCCCCGGCGCCGAGCAGGACGCCCGTACCGTCCTTGCGGCGCAGCCCGAGCGCGAGGGCGTCGTGGCGGGCGGCGGTGGCGGCCCGGCCGCGCTCCGCCGCGGTCGCGGCGTCCCGTGCGGCGCCGTGGGCGGCCTGTGCCTCGGCCAGGTCCCGCCGCGCGTCCGCGTGCTCTTCGGCCAACCGGGCGTCGTCCGCGTCGAGTCCGTCGACTTCGGCCTTGAGCTGCTCGTACTCCTCCTGCGCGGCGGCGGCACGCTCCCTCGCCCCGTCCCGGGAGTCGGCGAGGCGGTCGATCTCGGCCTGGGCGGCGGCGGCCCGGCCGCGCGCGGCGTTGACCTGGCCGCCGAGCCGGGCGAGCCCTTCCCTGCGGTCCGCGAGAGCCCGCGCGGCATCCTTGAGGCGTCGTTCCTCGGCCGCCAGTTCGCGTTCCAGCTCGGCCCGGTGGGCGGCGGTGTCCTCCCGTGCGTGTTCCGCGGCTTCCAGCGCGGCGGTCAGCTCCGCCTCCTGCTCGCGGATCCGGGCGGCTTCGCGTTCCATCTCCTCGGGGTCCCGGCCGCGGCGCTCCTCCTCGGGTACGGCGGCGGCGCTCTTCACCCGGGCATCGGCGAGCGAGATCGTGCCCCTGACCCGTTCGGCCAGTTGCGACAGCTCGTACCAGCTCTGCTGGGCCCGCTGGAGGCGCGGGGCGAGCCGGCGGACCTCGCCCTCCAGCTCGGCCTCCCGGGCCAGGGCCTCCTTCAGGCGCGCTTCGGCGGATTCCTTGCGGCGTTTCGCCTCGGCCTCGTCGGCGATCTCCTCACGCAACGCGTCCCGCAGGGTCACCAGGTCGTCGGCGAGCAGGCGCAGCCGCGCGTCGCGCAGATCCGCCTGGATCACCGCGGCCCGCCGGGCGACGGCCGCCTGCCGGCCGAGCGGCTTGAGCTGTCGGCGGAGTTCCTCGGTGAGGTCCTGGACGCGGGCCAGGTTGGCACCCATCGCGTCGAGTTTCCGCAGCGCCTTCTCCTTGCGCCTGCGGTGCTTGAGGACGCCGGCGGCCTCCTCGATGAACGCCCGGCGGCCCATCGGATCGGCGTGCAGGACGGAGTCCAACTGCCCCTGCCCGACGATGACATGCATCTCGCGCCCGATGCCCGAGTCGGAGAGGAGCTCCTGGATGTCGAGCAGCCGGCAGGTGTCTCCGTTGATCTGGTACTCGCTGCCGCCGTTGCGGAACATGATCCGGGTGATCGTCACCTCGGCGTACTCGATGGGCAGCGCGCCGTCCGAGTTGTCGATGGTCAGCGAGACCTCGGCGCGGCCGAGCGGCGGGCGCCCGGTCGTCCCGGCGAAGATGACGTCCTCCATCTTGCCGCCGCGCAGGGACTTGGCCCCCTGTTCCCCCATGACCCAGGAGAGCGCGTCCACCACATTGGACTTGCCCGATCCGTTGGGACCGACGACGCAGGTGATCCCCGGTTCGAAGCGCAGCGTGGTGGCGGAGGCGAACGACTTGAAACCACGCAGGGTCAGGGCCTTGAGATGCACGCCGCCGGACTCTACCTTTCGCACACGGTTTCACCGCTGAGGGTGCAGGGCACATCTGACGTTAACCGCACCGCTGATCTCCCCTGGGGCAAGGGATGCGGGACGGGGCGTGGGGCAGGGGCGGACCCGGTAGCCGGGTTGACGCGAGGGGGAAAGAAAGAAGGGACGCCGAAGCGTCCCTGGTGGTGCGTGGAGCAATCGTTCGCGCACGGTCCTGTGGTTCAGGTCCGCGGATCGTCCCGCGCGGCGACGGATCAGCGGCTTCGGCCGGGACCGCGGGCGATCACGGCGTCCGGTACCGCCGATCCGCGGTGAAGACGATCCAGAAACGTTCCCGGGCCGCTGAGATGTCTTGCGGGCCCGGCCGGCCCCCTTACGGGCGACCGGTCAGGTCAGAGCGGGCTCTGCCTGGGGTACATCGATGTCGATGCCGTCGAGCAGCGACTGGTGCTGGGCGGCGGCGTTGAGCGCGTCGTTCTCGTCCTGGATCCGTACGAGCTCGGATTCCAGGTCTTGGACGCGCTTCTGGAGCCGTCGCATCTCGGCGAGGAGTCGCGGGTCGGAACCGCCGACGTAACCGAGAAGCGCCTTTGCCATGATGGATGGTCCTCCACACTGAGTGACCGACCGAAGCGGTGTGGGTCGTGAGGGAATCGCACCCGCGGTGCCCGGCAGTGCTCTTGTCATCACTGCGGTTGCTGCGGAAACAGCCCTGTCGAACAGCTGAGGTGCGCGGGGATTTCAGAGTCTCACCAAAAAGTTTGACGGTCAACACGATCACACCCCGTGGGCGCCACCATCCCCGGGGCGACCCGTCCGACGATCACCCGGCCCGCCGCCGCCGGACGACCGGCGCCCCTCGGCGATCTTGGTCAGCCGGGTAGCTTCGCATGCCCCGCACCCCTTGGCAACACCGGGGCACGCCGTGACTCCACCGCAGGTCACTCCGGGTGCCGCCGGCCGGTGCGCCCCACGGCGGGGCGTCGCGAGCGCCGCACGGTCGGCCTCCGCGCCCCGGCGCGCGGCGGGGCGGTCACCGGATGGCGAATCCGTCGTAGCCGCCGCGCGGGGTGTCCCAGATCTCAGTCACTCCGTCCACGCGTCCGGGCGTGTCGTCCGAGCGCAGCCACTCCAGCAGACGGTGGCAATTCTCACGTGCTCCCTCGGCGACGACCTGCACCCTGCCGTCGTCCAGATTGAGGGCGAAGCCGGCCAGCCCTCCGATCTCCAGAGCGTTTGCCCTGGTGAACCAGCGGAACCCTACTTGCTGTACTCGGCCGCGTACCCACACCACGAGTCGTGCGTCTTCACTCATACCGGAACGCTAACCGGGCCGAGCCGCCCGAAGCCCCTCGCGGCCCGTCCGTCATGGCGTACAGTCCGGTCGCAATGAGCTCACCCGATCGGGTGAGAACCACGGACACGGTGACGCTCCCGGGGATCACGGGGGCCGCCGGACGGCACGAGGAAGGCACAGCGCATGGGACGCCACCGACGATCCGCCGCCGCAGGCCCCGCCGCTGACGAGACCGCCCCGGCGCCTTCCGGCGGACGGCACGGAGGCGCCCGCCGGACGAAGCGCCGGGTGCCTCTGCCGGTGCGCGCCGGGCTGCTGGGGATCTCCGCCGCCGTGGCGGTGGGCGCCGTCGCGGCCGCGTCCGGGATGCTCCCGGGCGGCGAGACGTACGGCCTGAGCGACAGCTCGCACGCCGACCGCGCCGACTCCGCCGGCGCCCCGGACCTGCTCACGCAGGGCACCGCGAGCGCCGACGCGACGGACCGTGCGGCGTCCCCCACCCCGGCGAGCCGGGGCAGCGAGCGCCCCGGGGCACCCTCGGAGCCGGCCTCCGCCACCCCCTCCGCGTCCCCCACGGAGAAGACCGCCAGCCCGACGCCGTCCGCCACCCCCTCGGTGACGAAGACGACCGCCGCGCCCGCTCCGGCGAAGTCCACCGCAGCCGCGGCGGCACCGGCACCCACATCGGCCGCGCCGAAGACCGAGGCGCCCGCGACGTCCGCGGTCGCTTCCGCCCGGACCGCCGTACTGGACCTGGTGAACCAGGAACGGTCGAAGGCCGGCTGCAGCCCGGTGACGCTCAGCTCCTCGCTGACCTCGCTGGCCCAGAGCTTCAGCCAGGACATGGCGGCCCGTGACTTCTTCGATCACACCGACCCGGACGGCGACACTCCCTGGGACCGCGCGGCGGCGGCCGGGATCACCAACCTCGGCGGGGAGAACATCGCCCGCGGCCAAGCCGACGCACAGGCCGTGATGGACAGCTGGATGAACAGCGAAGGCCACCGAGCAAACATTCTCAACTGCGATTACACGACCCTGGGTGTCGGCGTCCACATCGCCGACGGCGGCCCCTGGTGGACGCAGGACTTCGGCTTCTGACCGGGACGGTTCCGGTCGCTCCGACAGGCGTGCGGCGCTTCCCGGTCCGGGGGGCGCCGCACTCGCCTTCGGCTCCGGCATCCCCGCTCAGCGCCCCGGCGCCCCCTCACCGTGCCCGCGGCGCCCGCTGGCAGTTCGGGCAGAAGTAGCTGGAGCGGTTCATCCAGGGGCGACGGCGCATCGGGGTGCCGCAGCGGTGGCAGGGCTCGCCCTCGCGGCCGTAGGCGTCGAGCGAACGGTCGAAGTAGCCCGATTCGCCGTTCACGTTGACGTACAGGCTGTCGAAGCTCGTGCCGCCCTGGGCGAGCGCCGCGTTCATCACGTCCCGGACGTGGCCGAGCAGTTCGGCGGACTTCGGGCGGGTGAGGGTGGCGGTGGGCCGGTCGTAGTGGAGCTTCGCGCGCCAGAGCGCCTCGTCCGCGTAGATGTTGCCCACCCCGCTGATCAGCGACTGGTCGAGCAGGGCACGCTTGACCGTCGTCCGGCGCAGGCGCAGCGCGGTGTGGAAAGCCGCGTCGTCGAAGGCGGGGTCGAGGGGATCGCGGGCGATGTGCGCGATGACGTCGGGGAGCCCGTCCGCAGCGGTGGCGTGCAGCGAGAGCCCGCCGAAGGTGCGCTGGTCGACGAAGCGGAGATCGGTACCGAGCGTGTCGGCGAAGCGCATCCTGATCCGCAGGTGCTTTTCGGCCGGGGCGTCGTCGGGCCGCACCAGCAGCTGGCCGCTCATGCCGAGGTGGCCGAGGAGGGCGATGGACGCGTCCTCCAGCGGGATCCACAGGTACTTGCCGCGCCGCGTCGCCGTTCCCAGGCGCATGCCGCGCAGCCGGGCGGCGAAGTCGACCCCGCCCGCGAGGTGGCGTCGCACCGAGCGCGGGTGCAGGACCTCCACCTCGGAGACGGTCCGGCCGGTGACCCAGCGCTCCAGACCTCTGCGTACGACTTCGACCTCGGGCAGCTCGGGCACGGTGACGCTCCTCCAGGGGCACCAGGGGTACGGGAAACGCAGCGACCCCCCGGCGCGCAGGGCACCGGGGGGTCGCGAACGGGGTCAGGCCGGAGAAACGTCCGTGTTCGGCGGGGGTTCGGCAGAGGTGTCGGCGGCCCCTGCGTCGATCGCGGACTTCTCCGCGGTCGCCCTCACTTCGGCGGCGGCGCTGATCTCGCGCCAGGCGGACTCGGCCGCCTGCTGCTCCGCTTCCTTCTTGCTACGACCGGTGCCGGTGCCGTACGAGACACCACCGACGCGAGCGGCAGCAGTGAAGATCTTCTCGTGGTCCGGGCCGGTCTCCGTGACGAGGTACTCGGGGACTCCGAGACCCTCGCTCGCGGTGAGCTCCTGGAGACTGGTCTTCCAGTCCAGGCCGGCGCCGAGGTTCGAGGACCGGTCGATGAGCGGGTCGAAAAGCCGGTGGACCAGCTCCGAGGCCGCGTCGAGGCCCTGATCGAGATAGACCGCGCCGATCACCGCTTCAAGGGTGTCGGCGAGGATGGAAGCCTTGTCCCGGCCACCCGTGCCCTCTTCACCACGGCCGAGCCGGATGAAGGAACCGAGTTCGAGGCCGCGGCCCACTTCCGCGAGTGCACGCGAGTTGACCACCGCGGCCCGCAACTTGGCCAGCTGGCCTTCGGGCAGGTCGGGGTGGGTCCGGTACAGCGTGTCCGTGACCACCAGGCCGAGCACCGAATCCCCGAGGAATTCGAGCCGCTCGTTGGTGGGCAGACCGCCGTTCTCGTACGCGAACGAGCGGTGGGTCAGCGCACGCACCAGAAGGGCGGACTCAAGGTGATACCCGAGCCGCCCTTCCAGAAGCGTGTGGGACGAGGCTGTGTTGACGTTGTCTGCCTGCTTCTTGGCGTGGGACAACTCAGACATCGTGCCTCTCACCAGCCACTCAGACTTCGAGGACCTGGCGCTTGTTGTACGTGCCGCAGCTCGGGCACGCAATGTGCTGGAGCTTCGGCTCCTGGCAACGCTCGCACGAAACCAGGGTGGGGACCGCAGCCTTCCACTGCGACCGGCGGTGGCGCGTGTTGCTGCGCGACATCTTCCGCTTCGGAACAGCCACGGCTACTTCTCCTGCTTCTCGTCGACGCCAGGTTCGGCGCCGCCCATGTTGTCCTTCTCGCCGTCCTGAACGGTCTCGGCGAGTCCCTGCAATGCCGCCCACCGGGGGTCGGCGGCGTCATGGTGGTGGCCAGGATTCTCGTCCAGCCTGATTCCGCATTCGGAACACAGACCGGCACAGGTCTCCGTGCACACCGGCTGCATCGGCAGTGCGAGCACTACCGCGTCACGCAGCACCGTTTCGAGGTCGAACAAGCCGTCCTCAAGGAAAAACTCGTCCTCGTCGTCCTCGGCGTCGTCGGCCGGGTCCGCGATCTTGCTGCGACCCCGGTCGTCGGCGTCAGGGTACGAGAACATTTCCTGGAAGTCCGCTTCGACCTCGACGGTCAGCGGCTCCAGACACCTTACGCACTCCCCCTCGGCGGTCGCACGGGCGGTGCCTGTGACGAGCACCCCTTCCATGACCGATTCGAGGCGGAGGTCCAGCGTCAGCGGTGCGCCTTCCGGCACGCCGATGACGCCGTCGATACCCAGGTCCCTCGGTGCTTCCACCGAGCGGGTCAGCCGCTTCAGGGCACCGGGACGCCGACCCAGCTCGTGCGTATCGAACACGAGAGGATTGCGGTGGTCGAGGTGGCCGTTCAGGGCTGCTCCTGCTTTCGGGATTCATGTGCATCGCACTGCGTCGGGAGGGGCCGGCCCGTTCCGGAGTCGAAACGGGCAGCCGGGATCGGCGGAGATACGCGCGACCGAGGAGCCAGGATACTTGACGTACCGCCCAGCACCCAATCCGGACCGGTCGGGGCCGGTGGGGGCCGTGCGGCGCCCGGTCAGTGGCCCTGTTCGTACCGGCGCAGCTGCTCCAGGTCGATCATGCTGGTGTCGAAGAGACTGGTCTCGTCGAGCGCGGGCTGCCGCTGCTGGGACTGCTGGTCGGCCCACCCGTACTCGGGCCGGCCGGGCTCTCCGTCGTGCTCGCTCTGCGGCTGGTAGGCGTTCGGGTCGTACGCCTGCTGCTGGTAGGCGTAGACGTCCTGCTGCGGCTGCTCGTAGCCGTCCTGCCGCTCGTATCCGTCCTGCCGCGGCTGCGCGTAGCCGTACGGGTCCTGCTGGACCGGCTGCTGGTAGTCGTAGCTCTGGACGGGCTCGGCGTACGGGGACTGGGGCCTCGCCGGGTAGTTCGGGGAGGCCTGCGGCGGTTCCGGGTCCGCCAGTTCGGCGAGGCCCGCCAGGTAGTCGGCGTCGCTGGTGTGGCCCTGGCCGCCGGCGGCGTCCTGGGCGGCCATGTGCACGCCGAGGTCGTCGGTGGCCACCCGGCCGTGCAGCTTCTGCCGGCCGCGGCCCACCGCCTCCAGGGTCTTGCCGAGCACGGCCTCGAAGGCACCGAGCTTGGTGTCGACGTACTCGTCGGCGCGCCGCTGGAGCGTCTCCGGGTCGGCGCTGCGCTCGGGGGCCTCGGCGAAGTCGGGGTCTTCGTAGCCCTGCTCGTCGAGGCCGTGGCCGCGGCCGAGCAGCTTCTCCCGGCCCCGGTCCACGGAGCCGATGGTCTTGGTGAGGACGACCTCGAAGTTGGCGAGCTTGCTGTCGACGTACTCGTCGGCCTCCGCCTTGACCTCGGCGGCCTCGCGGCGGGCGTCGGCCAGGATGCGGTCGGCCTCGTTCTGGGACCGGACGACGACCTCGGTACCGGAGATCAGCGAGCCGCGCTCGGCGTGGGCGGACTCGATGATCCGCTCCGCTTCCTGGCGGGCCCGGTCGACGAGCTGCTCACTGCCGCCGATGACCTCCTCGGCGTGGGCCAGCGAGCCGGGCAGCGCTTCGCGGAGCTCGTCGAGCATCCGGAGCAGATCGGCGCGGTTGATCACGCACGAGGCCGACATGGGCATGGACCGGGCGTTCCCGACCGCCTCGACGATCTCGTCGAGCTTCTTCTGCACGTCCACCGTGTGCTCGCCACTCTCTGCCGCTGTTGGAGACGGACGGGACGACTGTAAGGCCAGTCGGCTCCCGTCCGACACCGGGTGACGGCCGCTCAGGCGGTCACGTGCGCTCCAGCCGCTCCTGGAGCGCGGCGTGGACGGTCGGCGGCAGCAGGTGGGAGACGTCTCCGCCCCAGGTCGCGACCTCCTTGACCAGCGAGGACGACAGGAAGCTGTAGGTGGGGTTGGTGGGGACGAAGAGCGTCTCGACACCGGAGAGGCCGTTGTTCATCTGGGCCATCTGCAGTTCGTAGTCGAAGTCGCTGACCGCCCGGAGCCCCTTGACGATGGCCGGGATCTCCCGCTGCTTGCAGAAGTCGACCAGCAGGCCGTGGAAGGACTCGACTTCGACGTTGCCGAAGTCGGAGGTGACTTCGCGGATCAGCTCGATCCGCTCGTCGACGGTGAACAGCCCTTTCTTGGACTGGTTGATCATCACCGCGACGTGTACGACGTCGTACAGCTTCGAGGCTCGGCCAATGATGTCGAGATGTCCGTTGGTGATGGGGTCGAACGACCCCGGACAGACGGCGCGGCGCAACGTGGTTCCCTCGCTCCCGGGTCCGGTCATCGTGCGTCTTCGCACGTGGAGGCGGCGCGACCGTACCAAAGGGTCGCCTCGCCGTAACGACGGGACCTCAACGGCTCGAAACCCTCCGGCCAGCCGAATTCCCCGCCTCTGGTGGCTCGTTCCACGGTGACGAGTGCGCCCTCGCCAAGCCAGCCCCGCGAGCGGAGTGTGAGCAGGATCTCCCGGAGATCGTCGTCGGTGACGAGGTAGGGCGGGTCCAGGAAGACCACGTCGTACGGGTCGGCCGGCGCCGGTCCGCAGACGGTCTGTTCGGCCTTGCCGGTGCGGACCTCGGCGCCGGGCAGACCGACGGAGCGGACGTTCTCGCGGACGGTGCGGACGGCCTTCGGATCGGCCTCCACGAGCAGGGCGTGGACGGCGCCCCGGGAGAGCGCCTCCAGGCCGACCGCGCCGGACCCCGCGTACAGGTCGGCGATCCGGACGCCGTCGAGCGTGCCGAGCAGCGCCTCCCAGGTCGAGAAGAGGCCCTCACGCGCACGGTCGGAGGTGGGGCGGGTGCCGTTGCCGGGCGGTACGGCCAGGCGGCGTCCGCCGGCCGAACCGGCGATCACGCGGGTCATGGGAGTCGGTCCTCGGGTCGCGGGACGGCACGCGGGGGTCGCGTACCTCTGGGGTCCTGCGTCCGGACCGGGCTGGGCTCGCCCGCCCCGGATGAAAGGCCCGGGTCCCACGATATGGCGTGCGGTCCGCCCGGGCCCGGGCGGACCCGGGGTCTTCCCGGTCACCCCTTGTCGAGGAACTCCTCGCGGTCCTTGTCCAGCAGGGCGTCCAGGGCGGTCCGCAGCTCCGGGTGGCCGGTCAGCTCCGGGTCGGCGGCGACGGTCCGGGTGGCCTCGGCCCGCGCGGCGGTGATGATCTCCTCGTCGTCGATGACGGTGAGCATCCGCAGCGAGGAGCGGACCCCGGACTGGGCCTGGCCGAGCACGTCGCCCTCGCGGCGCTGTTCCAGGTCGATCCGGGAGAGCTCGAAGCCGTCCAGGGTGGCGGCGACCGCGCCGAGCCGGGCGCGGGCCGGGCTCGCCTCGTGGGCCTCGCTGACCAGCAGGCAGAGCCCGGGGGCCGAGCCCCGGCCGACCCGGCCGCGCAGCTGGTGCAGCTGGGAGACGCCGAACCGGTCCGCGTCCATGATCACCATCGCGGTGGCGTTGGGGACGTTCACCCCGACCTCGATCACGGTGGTGGCCACCAGCACGTCGACCTGGCCGGCGGCGAACCGCCGCATCACGTCGTCCTTGTCGTCCGGGTTCATCCGGCCGTGCAGCACCTCGACGCGGAGCCCGGCGAGCGGTCCCGCGGCCAGCAGGGCAGCGATGTCGAGCACGGCGAGCGGCGGGCGCTTGTCGCCGTCGGGACTCGGGGCGTCCGGCTCCTCCGCCTTCGCCGCGGCCTTCGCGCCCTTGCCGGTCTTCGCGCCCTTGGCCCCGGCCGCCTCCTCGGGGTCGTCGCCGATCCGGGGGCAGACGACGTACGCCTGGTGGCCACCCTCCACCTCCTCGCGGACCCGCTCCCAGGCGCGGGCGAGGAAGTGCGGTTTGTCGGCCGCGGGCACCACGTGGGTGGCGATCGGCGAGCGCCCGGCGGGGAGCTGGTCCAGGACGGACGTCTCCAGGTCGCCGAAGACCGTCATCGCGACCGTGCGCGGGATGGGGGTGGCGGTCATCACCAGCAGGTGCGGCGGCTGCTTGCCCTTGGAGCGCAGGGCGTCGCGCTGCTCCACTCCGAAGCGGTGCTGCTCGTCGACGACGACCAGCCCGAGGTCGTGGAAGGACACCTTGTCCTCGATCAGCGCGTGGGTGCCGATGACCAGTCCGGCCTCGCCGGTGGTCAGGTCCAGCAGCGCCCGGCGGCGGGCCGCGGTGCCCATGGAGCCGGTGAGCAGGACGACCTTCGTGCCGAGGGCCGAGCCGCCGAGCATGCCGCCCTCGGCGAGGTCGCCCATCATCTCGGTGATGGAACGGTGGTGCTGCTGGGCGAGCACCTCGGTGGGTGCGAGCATCGCGGCCTGGCCGCCGCTGTCCACGACGGCGAGCATCGCGCGCAGGGCGACCATGGTCTTGCCCGAGCCGACCTCGCCCTGGAGCAGCCGGTGCATGGGGTGTTCGGTGGCGAGATCGCCGAAGATCTCGCCGGACACCTTCCGCTGGCCCTCGGTGAGGGTGAACGGCAGCCGGGCGTCGAAGGCGTCGAGCAGTCCGTCGGGTGCCGGGCGGCGGGCGACCGCGGGGAGCTGGGTGTCGGCGTACCGGCGGCGGGCCAGCGCGACCTGGAGGACGAACGCCTCGTCCCACTTCAGCCGCTCCCTGGCGTCCTCGATGTCCGCCTTGGTCTGCGGCCGGTGCACCTTCACCAGGGCTTCGGGCAGGGAGACGAATCCGCGTCCTTCGCGCAGCGGGGCGGGCAGCGGGTCGACGGCCTCCTGGGCGCTGGGCAGCACGGTGTCCACGGCCTTGGCGATGCGCCAGGAGTCGAGCTGCTTGCAGGCGGGGTAGAGGGGCAGCAGCCGGCCGGCGAAGGCGTCCACGGCCTCGCGCACGCCCGCTTCCCCGTCCGCCGCGCCGGCCTCGGTGTCGAGCAGTTGGTACGTGGGGTGGGCGAGCTGCGTCTTGCGGTTGAAGACGCCGACCTTGCCCGCGAACATCGCCCGGCGGCCGGGGAGGAGTTCCTGGTGGGGCTTGTGCACCCCGTGGCCGAAGAAGACCAGCTGGAGCCGGCCGCTGCCGTCGGTGAGGGTGACTTCCAGGCGTTTGCCGCGCCCGTTGTTGAAGCCCAGCACCCGGGCGTCGGCGACCTGGGCGACCACGGTGACGTGTTCGTCCAGCGGGAGGTCGGAGAGCGGGGTGAGCCGGCCCCGCTCCTCGTACCGTCGCGGGTAGTGGTGCAGGAGGTCGCCGACCGTGTGCAGGCCGAGGTGTTCGGCCATCACCTTCGCGGTGGCTCCGCCGAGCAGCTTCTTGAGGGGTTCATCGAGCGCGGACACGGGTTCCATTGCACACCACGCCACCGACACCCGTCCGGCGGGAGGGCCCGGGGCGTGTCCGGCGGTCGGGCTCAGCGGGCCGTCCGGCGGCTATTCGACGCCGATCAGCAGCGGGGTCCCCGGGTGCCCGCCCCGGTAGACGGTGGTGTCGACGGCCAGGTGCCCCTCGCGTACGTACGACTCCAGTGTGTCGCCGAGGGCGTCGGGCACGTGTTCGCCGAGGACGAGGGTGACCAGTTCCCCGCCGGCCGCGAGCATCCGGTCGAGGACGGTACGGGCGGTGCCGGGGACGTCCGCGCCGATGACGGCCACGTCCCCGTCGATCAGGCCGAGGATGTCGCCGGCCTGGCAGATGCCGGCCGTGGTCCACGACTGCCGTTCGGCGACGGCGAGTTCGGCGTAGCGGGTGGCTCCGGCTGCCGCCGTCATGGCGACGACGTCCTCGTCGAAACTCCGGCCCGGCTCGTGCACGGCGAGAGCGGCGATGCCCTGGACGACGGCGCGGGTCGGCACGACGGCGACCCGGATGCCGTCGCCCCTGACCTGCTCGGCGGCGGCGGCCGCGACGTGGCGCAGGGTCGCGTCGTTGGGGAGCAGCACGACCTCGCGGGCGTGCGCGCGGCGGATGGCCTCGACCAGGTCGCCGCTGGCGGGCGGCTTCCCGGGGCGCCCGAGCACGGTGACGGCGCCGGCCTCCTCGCACAGCCCGCGGAGTTCCTCGCCGGGGACGACCAGGACGACGGAGCGCGGGGCGGGTTCGGGGTGCGGGCCGGTGCGGGCGGCGCCGAAGTGGGTGATCCGGATCCGGTGCGGGCGTCCCGCCTCCACGCCCGCCTCCACGGCGGCGCCGGCGTCGTCCACGTGCACGTGGACGTTCCACAGGCCGTCGCCGCCGACGACGACGAGGGAGTCGCCGAGGGCGTCGAGCCGCCCGCGGAGCCGGTCCACCTCGGCCTCCCCGGCTTCCAGCAGGTAGATGACCTCGAAGGCGGGCCCGTCGCCGGCCGCCGCCCGGTCCGCGGGGTCGCCGCACTCGCCGGGGTGGGCCGCGGGGCCCTCCGGCACGGGAAGGGGTTCCGGCGCCTGCCGGGGGGCGCGTACGGGCGCCTGTCCGGTCACCGTCTCCAGCAGCGCCCCCAGCACGGTCACCAGGCCCTGTCCGCCGGCGTCCACGACTCCGGCGCGGCCGAGCACCGGCAGCCGGCCGGGGGTCTCCTCCAACGCCTCGGCGGCTCCCGCGTGCGCGGCCCGTGCGACGGCCGCCAGGCCGCTCCCGGCGGCGACCGCCCCGGCGGCCCCCGCGGCGGCGGTGGCGACGGTGAGGATGGTGCCCTCGACGGGATGGGCGACGGCCCGGCGGGCGGCCGTGGCGGCGTGCGCCAGCGCCCGGGCCAGGTGGTCCGCGTCCCCGCCGTCCGCGAGTACGGCCGCCATCCCGCGCAGGAGCTGGGCGAGGATGGTGCCGGAGTTGCCCCGCGCCCCGATGAGGGCCCCGTGCGCCATGGCGCGTACCGCCTCGGCGGTGCCCGGCTCCGCGGGACCGGGCACCGGGGAGTCGCGGTCGTGTGCGGCGAAGACGGCCTCGACGGACGCCCGCGCGGACTCCACGGTGAGGAAGAGGTTGGTGCCGGTGTCCCCGTCGGGGACGGGGTAGACGTTGATCGCGTCGATCGCGGCGCGTTCCCGGCCCAGGGCTTCGAGGGCCAGGGAGCACCAGGTGCGTACCGCGACGGCGTCGAAATCGTCGGGGGGCTGCGGCACCTGGGTCCTCCTGGGTCGTGTTCTGGAAGGGGCGCCGTCCGCCCGGAGAGCGGGGCCGGCGGTGTCTGGTGCGGGCGGTCCCGACAACGCGGCGAGCGTGCGTGCCAGGCGTCGCCGGGCAGGCGGGACTTCACCACACGCCCCGTGAAGCGGCCGTGTACGGCGGGCTGCACCGCAGGTTAACCCCGGGCCGCCGGAGAGCGGCCCGGCACCCGGGGCGGGACGGCGGGCAGCTGAACCATGGTAGTTTCGTTGTACCGACGCAGCCGTTGTATGGTGTTTCGGTTGCCCGATGAAAGTCGGGCCATTCCTCCGGTGCCGCCACTTCAGTTCACTGATTCCGGCGCGCCGGAATTCACTGTAAGTGCACCTGAAGTCTTTGGAGTGACCCGTGGCTGCCAACTGCGACGTCTGCGGCAAGGGGCCGGGCTTCGGCAACAACATTTCGCACTCGCACCGCCGTACGTCTCGTCGCTGGAATCCCAACATCCAGCGCGTGCGTGCCGTGGTCGGTCGGACGCCGAAGCGGCTCAACGTCTGCACCTCGTGCATCAAGGCCGGCAAGGTCGCGCGCTGACGTTCCCCGTCGTAGCGCAGCCTTCCGGTTGCCCAGAAAGCCGGTCCACCTCGGTGGACCGGCTTTTTGCTGTGCCCGGACGGGGAGCACCCGGTCCCGCCGGGCCCGAGCTCCCGCGGCCTCAGGCCCGGCGGCTCCGCCAGCCGTGGTCGACCGGGCCGATGCCGGAGCCGAGTGCGAAGCCGGCCTCGATCGCCCCGGTGACGTAGGTCTTCGCGTTCCGTACCGCCGTGGGCACGTTCTGGCCGCGCGCCAGGCCGCAGGCGATGGCCGAGGCGAGGGTGCAGCCCGTGCCGTGGGTGTGCCGGTTGTCGTGGCGCGGGGCCCGCAGCCAGTACTCCTGGTCACCGTCGGTGAGCAGGTCGACGGCCTCGCCGGGGAGATGGCCGCCCTTGATCACCACCCAGCGCGGGCCGAAGGCGAGCACAGCGGCGGCGGCCCGCCGCATGTCCGGCTCCTGGGCCACCTCCACGCCCGTGAGCTGTGCCACTTCGTCCAGGTTCGGGGTGGCGACCGTGGCCAGCGGCAGCAGTTCCGTCCGTACGGATTCGAGGGCCTCGGCGGCGAGCAGCGCGTCCCCGTGCTTGGAGACGCCCACGGGATCGACGACGACCGGGGCGCCCGTGCCCGCGAGGAGTCCGGCGACCGTCTCCACCAGTGCGGCGGACGCGAGCATGCCCGTCTTCACCGCCTGGACACCGATGTCGTCCACGACACTGCGGTACTGGGCGCGTACCGCGTCGGCCGGAAGCTCCCAGGCGCCCTGCACGCCCAGGGAGTTCTGGGCGGTCACGGCGGTCAGCACGCTCATGCCGTGCACGCCGAGTGCCAGCATCGTCTTGAGGTCGGCCTGGATGCCGGCACCGCCGCCGGAGTCCGATCCGGCGACGGTGAGGACACGGGGAGGTACGGCGGCAGATATCGGCATGCCCGCAATTTACTGGGAGCCGTGGTGCGCCGGGCCGGCGGTCCACCGGCCGGACACCGTCCGAGGGACCCTACTGGGGAGTGTCCTCGACGTCGCCGAAGTGGTCCCAGCCTCCCCTGCTGGTCCAGGGCGCGCCGTCGACGGTGACCTGGGGCAGGGCGGACGGGTTGAGGACCTCGCCGATCACCTTCCAGCGGGCGGGCAGCTTCACGTCCGGCGGGAAGGTCGCCACGATCGCGTGGTCCTCTCCCCCGGTGAGCACCCACTGGAGCGGATCGACGCCGACCGCCTGCCCGATGTCCGACATCTGGGACGGGACGTCGATGAGTCCGGAGCGCAGGTCGATGCGGACCTTGCTGGCTTCGGCGATGTGTCCGAGGTCGGCGACCAGTCCGTCGCTGACGTCGGTCATCGCGGTGGCGCCGAGCCCGGCGGCCGCGGGGCCCGCGTGGTAGGGCGGTTCGGGGCGCCGGTGGGCTTCCACGAAGGCGCGGGGCGAGCGGAATCCCCGGGAGAGTACGGCGAATCCGGCGGCGGACCAGCCGAGCCAGCCGGTGACCGCGACGACGTCGCCCGGGCGGGCGCCGGAGCGGGTGACCGGTTCGTGGTTGCGGAGGTCGCCGAGCGCGGTGATCGCGACGGTGATGGTGTCCCCGCCGACCACGTCGCCGCCGACCACGGCCGCCCCGGCGACCTGGCACTCGTCGCGCAGCCCGTCCATGAGTTCGGTCGCCCAGGTCACCGGGAGGCTCGCCGGGACGACGAGGCCGAGCAGCAGCGCGGTGGGCACGGCTCCCATCGCGGCGATGTCGGCGAGGTTCTGCGCCGCGGCCTTCCGCCCGACGTCGTACGCGGTCGACCAGTCGCGGCGGAAGTGGCGTCCCTCGATCAGTACGTCGGTACTGGCCACGACCCTGCGGTCCGGAGCCGCCACGACCGCGGCGTCGTCGCCGGGCCCCAGCCGTACCGCCGGAGTGGTGGTGAGGCGGGCGGTGAGCTCTCTGATGAGCCCGAACTCCCCCAACTCACCCACGGTTCCCTTCACCGGGTGTCACCTCTCGTTCGTCGCACCGGCGTCCGGTGCGGGCTGCTCCGACGTGTCCGCGCGGGCCGCGGGCCTCCCCGGGGCCGCCTGTGCCCGTCCCCCGCGCGGGCCGGGCCGCTCCGCGGTCGCGAGCGGTCACCGCTGTCCGTGATGCCGGGAGACACGTCGGCCCGTGTCGCCCGTACGCCACGCTACGGACGTCTCCGGGTCCCCGGGTCTCCCCGCTCCCGTCCGCGACGCGATAACGTGGCGTTCCTCTCCCCCACATGATCCTCGTGGCCGCCCTGGAGGTTCCGTGGTACAGGCGTACATCCTTATTCAGACCGAGGTGGGCAAGGCGTCGATCGTCGCCGAGACCATCGCGAAACTCCCGGGAGTGATCCAGGCAGAGGACGTCACCGGACCCTACGACGTGATCGTGCGCGCCCAGGCCGACACGGTGGACGAGATCGGCCGCATGGTGGTCGCCCGGGTCCAGCAGGTGGAAGGCATCACACGAACCCTGACCTGCCCCGTAGTCCACCTCTGACCCCCGTCTACGCTGGTCCGGTGACGTCTTCCCGCCGCCGGTCCCTCCGTCCGTCGTTCCTCGTGCCGTCCGCCGCCGCGCTCCTGCTGGCGGCGGGCTGCTCCGGCGACTCGCAGCCGTCGGTCGCGGTGCCCGCACCGTCCCGGGACGCGGCCGCTTACTGTTCGGCGCTGGACAAGGTGCTGCCGAAGAGCGTGGCCGGGCTGGAACGCGGTGATCCCGCACCGGAGTCGGAGCTGACCGCCGGTTGGGGGGACGGGGCGATCGTACTTCGCTGCGGGGTTCCCCGGCCCGCCGCCATGGCGGACGCGGCTTCCAAGGGGATCGACGCGGACGGTGTGAACTGGCTGCTGGAGCAACGCGCCGACGCGGGGCCCCGGTTCACGACGACGTACCGCAAGGCGTACGTCGAGGTCACGTTGGGGACGCGGTTCGCCCACGACGCCAGCCCGCTCGCCGAGTTCGCGAAGCCGGTGCGCGACACGGTCCCCGACAGCCTCTGAGCCGGAGTCCCCGGCGGTCTCCCGGCCTCCCGGCCAAAGCCGCCCCGGCGGACCGCCGTCACCCGAACCGCCGTCACCCGAACCGCCTCCCCGCCGGCCGGTGGTGGCCGGAGGGGCGGGTACGGGGGTACGGGGTACGGGTCAGCGCAGGCCGGTGGACCGGGTCAGGGCCGCCTGGATCAGCCGGTCGACCAGCTCGGGGTAGTCGACGCCGCTCTCCTGCCACATCCTCGGGAACATCGAGATGGGCGTGAATCCGGGCAGGGTGTTGATCTCGTTGATGACGAACTCGCCGTCGTCCGTGAGGAAGAAGTCGGCGCGCACCAGGCCCTCGCAGGAGACGGACTCGAAGGCGTCGACGGCGAGCCGCTGGACCTCCGCGGTCTGCTCCGGGGTGAGCGGGGCGGGCACCAGGGCGTCCGCCGAGTCGATGTACTTGGCCTCGAAGTCGTAGAAGTCGTGCGCGGTGACCGGCGGGATCTCCGCCGGCACGCTGGCACGCGGACCGTCCTCGAACTCCAGCACCCCGCACTCGATCTCGCGTCCGCTCAGCAGCGACTCGACGAGGAACTTCGGGTCGTGGCGGCGGGCCTCCTCGATCGCCGCTTCCAGGCCGCCGATCCCGTCGACCTTGCTGATGCCCACCGAGGAGCCGCCGCGCGCGGGCTTCACGAAGAGCGGCCAGCCGTGCTCGCCGGCGAAGTCCACGATCCGCTTGCGGGCGGCGGAGGGGTCGTTCTCCCACTCGCGGGGGCGGACGACGAGGTAGGGGCCGACCGGGAGCCCGAAGGAGATGAAGACCCGCTTCATGTACTCCTTGTCCTGGCCGACGGCGGAGGCGAGGACGCCCGCGCCGACGTAGGGGACGCCGGAGAGTTCCAGGAGGCCCTGGAGGGTGCCGTCCTCGCCGTACGGGCCGTGCAGCACGGGGAAGACGACGTCCACCTCGCCGAGCTCCCGGGGCACCGACCCCGGTTCGTTGAGGACGACTTCACGGCTGCCCGGGTCCACGGAGAGAACCACGCCGCCCTTCTCCGACTCGGCGAGCGAGTCCACGTCCGGCACCTGCCGGTCGGTGATGGCCATGCGGGCCGGGTCGTCGCCGGTGAGGGCCCAGCGGCCGTCCTTGGTGATGCCGATCGGCAGGACGTCGTAGACCGTCCGGTCGATGGCCTTCAGGACGGCGCCGGCCGTGACGACCGAGATGCCGTGTTCGGAGCTGCGTCCGCCGAACACGACAGCCACGCGCGGCTTGCGGCGCTGCTGCTCAGGGCTCTTCGGACGCTCAGGGCTCTGGGGGAGGTTCTCGCTGCTCATATCGCGATGAGCGTACCTGCTGGTACCGGAAGGAGTCAGCGCCGCTCGGGCTTGGCGCTCCGCGACATCAGCTCCTTGACCGCGACGGCGGGCGGCTTGCCCTCGTGGACGATCCCGACGACGGTCTCGGTGATCGGCATGTCGACTCCGTGCCGGCGCGCCAGATCGAGTACCGACTCGCAGGACTTGACGCCCTCCGCGGTCTGGCTGGTGGCGGCGACGGCCTCCTGGAGCGTCATGCCCCGGCCGAGGTTGGTACCGAAGGTGTGGTTGCGCGAGAGCGGCGAGGAGCAGGTCGCGACCAGGTCGCCGAGGCCCGCGAGACCGGAGAACGTCAACGGGTCCGCGCCCATGGCGAGACCCAGCCGGGTGGTCTCGGCGAGTCCGCGGGTGATGAGCGAGCCCTTGGCGTTGTCGCCGAGTCCCATGCCGTCGGCGATGCCGACCGCCAGGCCGATGACGTTCTTGACGGCGCCGCCGAGTTCGCAGCCGACGACGTCGGTGTTGGTGTACGGGCGGAAGTAGGGGGTGTGGCAGGCGGCCTGGAGCCGTTGGGCCACCGATTCGTCCCGGCAGGCCACGACGGCCGCCGCGGGACGTCGTGCGGCGATCTCGCCGGCGAGGTTGGGGCCGGTGACGACGGCGACGCGGTCGGCGGAGACCTTCGTCACGTCCGCGATCACCTCGCTCATCAGCTTGGCGGTGCCGAGTTCGACGCCCTTCATCAGGGAGACGAGGACGGTGTCCTGTTCCAGGTGCGGGGCCCAGTCGGCGAGGTTGGCGCGCAGCGTCTGGGAGGGCACCACCAGCACCGCGAACTCGGCGCCGCGCAGCGCCTCGGCGGGGTCGGTGGTGGCGCGGACCGACTTGGGGAGTTCGGCGCCGGGGAGGTAGCCGGGGTTGGTCCGGGTGGTGTTGATGCTCTCGGCGACCTCGGCACGACGGGCCCAGACGGTGACGTCGCAGCCGGCGTCGCCCAGGATCACGGCGAAGGCCGTGCCCCAGGAGCCCGCCCCGAAGACGGCCACTTTGCGCGGGTTGGTCACTGGGAGCCCTTCTCTTCGGCCTCGCGCCGCTGGTTCGCGCGGGCCTTGCGGTGGTCGTAGGGCTCGGCGGGAGCCTTCTCGCCGCGCACGATCGCCAGTTGCTCGGTGATCGCGGCCATGATGACCTCGGTGACCTCGCGCAGCACCTCGGGCGTCGGCTCGGAGTCGTAGAAGCGGCTGAGGTCGACGGGCGGACCGGCCTGCACCTGGAGGGTCTTCCGGGGGAAGAACCGGTACTTGTTCTCCTTGGCGTACGGCGGCATCGCGAGGTTCGCGCCCCACTGGGCGACCGGGATGACGGGCGCCCGGGTCATCAGCGCGACGCGGGCGGCGCCGGTCTTGCCGTTCATCGGCCACATGCCGGGGTCGCGGGTGAGGGTGCCCTCGGGGTAGAAGGCGACGCACTCGCCGTCCTCGATCGCGGCCACGGCGGCGCGGAACGCGTTCAGCGCGTCGGTCGTCTCGCGGTAGACGGGGATCTGGCCGGTGCCGCGCAGCATCATCCCGACGAACGGGGCCCGGAAGAGGGCGGCCTTCGCCAGGAACCTCGGCACCCGGCCGGTGTTGTACTGGAAGTGCCCGTACGAGAGCGGGTCCACGTAGGAGTTGTGGTTCACGGCCGTGATGAATCCGCCGTCGGCCGGAATGTGCTCCATTCCCCGCCAGTCACGCTTGAAGAGAACCACCAGTGGCGGCTTGGCGATGACCGCCGCCAGGCGGTACCAGAAGCCGATTCTGCGGCGGGACACTCGGACACCTCTCACTCGGGATTCTCTCGGACCTGACCTGCTGATCAGCCACGGACGGTCATGTCCCGCCCCAGGCCCCTGCTCTGTCGAGAACACCGTACGCCCCGCTCCCCGGACCGGACCTGCAGGCTGTCGCACCCGACGGGCGAGAATGGGGCCGACGTTCACGAAGGGGGAGATCGCCACGAACACCGACCCGTCCCGCCGCTGGTCCCTGGTCGTCCCGCTGAAGCCCTTGGCGTACGCCAAGAGCAGGCTGCGGGACGCCCTGGGCGAGGGACTGCGGCCCCGACTCGCCCTGGCCTTCGCCGAGGACACGGTCGCCGCGGCGCTCTCCTGTCCGGACGTACGGGATGTGGTGGTCGTCACGGACGACACGGTGGCGGCGGTCTCCCTGGCGGCGCTGGGGGCCCGTGTGGCACCCGACGCCCCGGCCGCCGGTCTCAACGCCGCGCTCGCGTACGGCGCGGGCCTGGTGCGCGCGGCGCGGCCGTCCGCTCCGGTCGCGGCCCTCAACGCGGATCTCCCCGCACTGCGCCCCTCGGAATTGTCGCGGGTCCTCGAATTCTCTTCCGGATTTCCCCGGACATTCCTTTCGGACGCCGCTGGAATCGGCACGACATTTCTCTCGGCGGCCCCCGGAGTGGAATTGCGGCCCGCTTTCGGCGGCCCGTCGCGCGGGCGTCATCTCGCCTCGGGCGCGCGGGAGGTGCCGACCTCGGGAGTGGATTCGGTCCGGCGGGACGTGGACACCGGGGACGATCTGCGGGTGGCACTGGCCCTGGGCGTGGGTCCGCGTACGGCGGAACTGCGGGACGCCGTACGGCTGAGAACCCCCGAAGTGGCCTTCGACCGGACGGCGGACGCGGTCCGGTGCGTACGGCTCCGGGGCGGCGGGACCTCGTCGTGAGCGGGGCCACCGGGGAAGTCCGGTGCCCGGGGCGGACCCCGCCGGGTTTCCCGGGCGCCGCGCCGGCGCGGACGGGTACGCGCCGGGGCCCGGGGCGCTCCCGCGGTCCGCGGGCCCCGCTCCCACCGGGCGATAGGCTGCGGCCCATGCAGGCGACCGCGTACACGTACGACTCCGAGACCCGCAGCGGCAGTGTGCTGCTCGACGACGGCACCCCGGTGGACTTCGGCTCCGCCGCCTTCGACGCGGGCGGCCTGCGGCTGCTCCGCCCCGGCCAGCGGGTGCGGATCGAGGGTTCGGGCGAGGGCGCCTCGCTCCGGATCGACCTGGTGACCCTGCAGACCTTCTGAGCGGGACCCGTCAGGCGTTCCGAGCGGGGCCGTCAGATCTTTGAGCGCGGCCCGCCAGGCCTTTGGGCGGGGCCGTCAGGCCTTTGGGCGCGGCCCGTTCGGCCACGACGGCCGGGGGTCCGCCGGGCACCGCCCGGCCCGGACAGCCCGCGGGCCGGGCTCCCCGAGGGGAACCCGGCCCGGCGCGTCGTGCGAGAGCGAGCGGGTGCTCGGTCTCACTTCTTGCGAGCGGTGGCCTTCTTGGCCGTGGTGGTGCGCGCCGTGGTCTTCTTGGCGGGCGCCTTCTTGGCCGTGGCCTTCTTGGCCGGGGCCGTCTTCTTCGCGACGGCGGCGGTCTTCTTCGCCGGCGTGGCCGCCTTCTTCGCGGCCGCCGTGGTCTTCTTCGCCGCGGTGGCGGTGGTCGCCTTCTTGGCGGGCGTGGCGGTGGTCTTCTTCGCCGTGGTCGTGGCGGCGGCGGTGGTCTTCCGCGCCGTCGCGGCCTTGCGGGCGGTGGCCTTCTTGGCCGCGGCCTTGGTGGTCGTACGGGTGGAAGCACCGCCCGAGAGGCTGCCCTTGGGGGCCTTCTTGACGGCCACGTCGTTCTTGGGGAGCTTCTTGGAGCCGCTCACCAGGTCCTTGAAGCCCTGACCCGCGCGGAAGCGGGGCACCGAGGTCTTCTTGACCCGGACGCGCTCGCCGGTCTGCGGGTTGCGGGCGTACCGCGCCGGGCGGTCGACCTTCTCGAACGAACCGAAGCCGGTGACCGAGACACGGTCTCCGGCCACGACCGCGCGGACGATCGCGTCCAGTACCGCGTCCACCGCGTCCGCGGCCTGCTGGCGGCCGCCGACCTTCTCGGCGATCGCTTCTACGAGCTGTGCCTTGTTCACGTCTTCCCCTTCGGAGACATTGCCTGAACGAAAGTGTTCAAGCGTTTTCGCACGTTAGGCAGATATATACCGCAAATCAAACACGAAACGGGCTAATCACCCTAGTGCCGCAACGAAGTCGACTGATGCGGACTTCCGCGGAGTCAGTCACCTTCGGGGAATCGGTCCTCATCGAGGTCCTTCATCAACCGGTCCAGGCGCCTTGCCGCGCCTGAGAGATCGTGCTTCGCCGTGGCCGTGACGGCCAACAGCTTCCGGGACAGCGTCATCCGTACGCCCTCCGGGACTTGCAGTGCGCGCACCCTTCCGTGCGCTTCCTTCAATTGGTCGGCGACTTGGCCATAGAGCTTGAGTTGGTTGTCGCCTTCCATGCACCGATTGTGCCATCTGAGGCGAGTTGTCGCCCGACAGGGTCTCAACAAGCGACTGCGCCCCCTACCCGAAGGCAGGGGGCGCAGTCCGGAAAAGCGCTGCTCAGACCTCAATTGTACGCGGCTTGAAGGTCGGCCTTGCCACCTCATATGCCGCGATGTCCGCTTCGTTCTGAAGGGTGAGGCTGATGTCGTCCAGCCCGTTCAGCAGCCGCCAGCGGGCGTTCTCGTCGAGCTCGAAGCCGGCCTCGATGCCCTGGGCCCGCACCTGGCGCGCCTCCAGGTCGACGGTGACCTCGGCCGCGGGGTCGGCCTCGGTCAGCTCCCACAGCGCGTCCACGACCTCCTGGTCGAGAACCACGGTCAACAGGCCGTTCTTCAGCGAGTTGCCGCGGAAGATGTCCGCGAACCGGGCCGAGATCACGGTCTTGAAGCCGTAGTTCTGCAGGGCCCAGACGGCGTGCTCGCGGGAGGAACCGGTACCGAAGTCGGGGCCGGCCACCAGGACCGAGGCACCGCTGCGCTCCGGGCGGTTGAGGATGAAGTTCTCGTCCTTGCGCCAGGCTTCGAAGAGACCGTCCTCGAACCCGTCGCGGGTGACCTTCTTCAGCCAGTGGGCGGGGATGATCTGGTCGGTGTCGACGTTGCTGCGGCGCAGCGGGACGGCCCGGCCGGTGTGCGTGGTGAAAGCTTCCATGGTTCTCAGACTCCGGCGGGGGTGCGGTCGTCGGACAGGTCGGCGGGCGAGGCCAGGTGGCCGAGCACCGCGGTGGCGGCGGCGACCTGCGGGGAGACCAGGTGCGTCCGGCCGCCCTTGCCCTGCCGGCCCTCGAAGTTGCGGTTCGAGGTGGACGCGGAGCGCTCACCGGGCGCCAGCTGGTCCGGGTTCATGCCGAGGCACATCGAGCAGCCCGCGTGGCGCCATTCGGCACCGGCTGCGGTGAAGACCTTGTCCAGGCCCTCGGAGACCGCCTGCAGGGCGACGCGGACCGAGCCGGGGACGACCAGCATCCGTACGCCGTCGGCGACTTTGCGGCCCTCCAGGATCGCCGCGGCGTTGCGCAGGTCCTCGATACGGCCATTGGTGCAGGAACCGACGAAGACGGTGTCCACGCCGATGTCGCGGAGCGGCTGCCCGGCGGTCAACCCCATGTACTCCAGGGCCTTTTCGGCGGCGAGGCGCTCCGAAGCGTCCTCGTACGAAGCGGGGTCGGGGACGTTGGCGGAGAGCGGAGCGCCCTGGCCCGGGTTGGTGCCCCACGTGACGAACGGAGCGAGCGCGGCGGCCTCGATGACCACCTCGGCGTCGAAGACGGCGTCGTCGTCGGTGCGCAGGGTCTTCCAGTACGCGACGGCGGCGTCCCAGTCCTCGCCCTTGGGGGCGTGGGCACGGCCTTCGAGATAGGCGAAGGTGGTCTCGTCCGGGGCGATCATGCCCGCGCGGGCGCCGGCCTCGATCGACATGTTGCAGATGGTCATCCGCGCTTCCATCGAGAGCTTCTCGATGGCGGAGCCGCGGTATTCGAGGATGTAGCCCTGGCCGCCGCCGGTGCCGATCCGGGCGATGACCGCCAGGATGAGGTCCTTGGCCGTGACGTCCTCGGGGAGGTCCCCGTCGACGGTGATGGCCATCGTCTTCGGGCGGGCCAACGGCAGCGTCTGGGTGGCCAGCACGTGCTCGACCTGGCTGGTGCCGATGCCGAACGCCAGTCCGCCGAAGGCTCCGTGGGTGGAGGTGTGGGAGTCGCCGCAGACGACGGTCATGCCCGGCTGGGTGAGGCCCAGCTGGGGCCCGACGACGTGCACGACGCCCTGCTCGACGTCGCCGAGCGGGTGCAGGCGGACGCCGAACTCCGCGCAGTTCTTGCGCAGGGTCTCCAGCTGGGCGCGGGACACCGGATCGGCGATCGGCTTGTCGATGTCGAGGGTCGGGGTGTTGTGATCCTCGGTGGCGATGGTGAGGTCGAGGCGCCGCACCGGGCGTCCGGCCTGCCGCAGACCGTCGAAGGCCTGCGGGCTGGTCACCTCGTGCAGCAGGTGCAGATCGATGTAGAGGAGGTCGGGCTCGCCCTCTGCGCGCCGGACGACGTGGTCGTCCCAGACCTTCTCCGCGAGTGTCCTACCCATCGCTTTCCCTCCGACCGGCGCCTTCGCCGGCCCAACTAGAGATTCGGTGCGCCACCGTCCCGGTCCCGTGCGGGACGGCTCCCCCGAGCGGGGCGGCGACCGCGGGCCGTTGTACGGCCGCTGGTACAGGTTCGCAACTTCCGGGGAAAATTGAACTTGCGTTTCACAGAGTGAGACGCGAATATCGTCGTATGGACAACTCTAGCGGCGTCGGCGTTCTCGACAAGGCTGCACTCGTACTGAGCGCTCTGGAGTCCGGTCCGGCCACCCTCGCCGGACTGGTCGCGGCGACCGGTCTCGCTCGCCCCACGGCCCACCGACTGGCCGTGGCACTCGAACACCACCGCTTGGTGGCCCGGGACATGCAGGGCCGGTTCATCCTCGGCCCGAGGCTCGCCGAGCTTGCCGCGGCGGCCGGCGAGGACCGCCTCCTGGCGACGGCCGGACCCGTACTCACCCACCTCCGCGACATCACGGGCGAGAGCGCACAGCTCTACCGCCGCCAGGGCGACATGCGTATCTGTGTCGCCGCGGCCGAGCGGCTCTCCGGGCTCAGGGACACCGTGCCGGTCGGCTCCACGCTCACCATGAAGGCGGGCTCCTCCGCGCAGATCCTGATGGCCTGGGAGGAGCCCGAGCGCCTCCACCGGGGCCTGCAGGGCGCCCGGTTCACGGCTACGGCCCTCTCCGGGGTACGCCGCAGGGGATGGGCCCAGTCGATCGGTGAGCGCGAACCGGGCGTCGCGTCGGTCTCCGCGCCGGTGCGCGGGCCGTCGAACCGGGTGGTGGCCGCAGTCTCCATCTCCGGCCCGATCGAGCGGCTGACCCGGCACCCCGGCCGGATGCACGCGCAGGCGGTCATCGACTCGGCCGCACGGCTCAGCGAGGCCCTGCGCCGCGGCTGATCACCTCGACGACGGTTCTCCGTACCCGTGCCCCCGCCTCTTCTCCGGCTGTTACCGCTACCGCCCTTGCTCGCGTTACCGCTCCTGTTCGCACTGGCCGCCCCAACGTCGTGGCGGCCTTTTCCATACCCGGGAGCAGTGCGGGAGGGACGCGCCCCCGGACGTGCGCGCCCGGGACCGAACGGCCGTGCACGGAAGGGGAGATGGCAGGACGCGCGCCTGTCCCGGGGCGGGGCGGCGCCGGCCCCGCGGACGGCCGCGACGCACACGGCCAGGGCGCACGGGAAAGGCCCTCCACCGAAGTGAAGGGCCTTTCCCTACTGCTGGGTTGTACCCCCGACCGGATTCGAACCGGCGCTACTGCCGTGAGAGGGCAGCGTGCTAGGCCGCTACACAACGGGGGCTTGTTACGAGAAGTCCTACGAACCACGGACTTCGGACTTGCGCTGGGCTACCAGGACTCGAACCTAGAATGACGGTACCAGAAACCGTAGTGTTGCCAATTACACCATAGCCCATGGTGTGGTACGTACCCCCGACCGGATTCGAACCGGCGCTACTGCCGTGAGAGGGCAGCGTGCTAGGCCGCTACACAACGGGGGCCCTAGCGATCCTGCATCAAGAACATCGGGTGCGACCCGGATTGTTCCCGCGGGAAGGATCTGTACCCCCGACCGGATTCGAACCGGCGCTACTGCCGTGAGAGGGCAGCGTGCTAGGCCGCTACACAACGGGGGCTTGTTACGAGAAGTCCTACGAACCACGGACTTCGGACTTGCGCTGGGCTACCAGGACTCGAACCTAGAATGACGGTACCAGAAACCGTAGTGTTGCCAATTACACCATAGCCCACTGAAACGCAACCCCTGAGGGCCTTGTCTCTGTCTGCGCTTCCCGGCCGGATCTTTCGACCCGCTCGGGCGGCGCAGAAAGAACATTACCCGAAGGTGTCCGGCGCTCCAAAACGGGTATCGCCGGACAGCAGCGCGGGCAGCTGATGGAGGCCCGTGATCCGCACGAGATCGGCTCTGCCGCCGCGCTCCCCGCGGTCCAGCCAGATCCCCGTCAGCCCGGCCGCGACCGCGCCCGCGGCGTCGGTGTCGGGCTCGTCCCCGACGTACGCGACCTCGTGCGGGTCCAGTGCGAGTGCCTCGCAAGCGGCGTGGAAGGCGGCGGGGTCGGGCTTGGAGACGCCGAGCTCCACGGCGCACAGCAGCTCCTCGAACCGGTGCCGCACGCCCAACGCCGTCAGCTTGCGGTGCTGCTCGACGGCGCCGGCGTTGGACAGGGCACCGTGGCGGTAGCCGCCCAGCAGGTCGAGGACCGGAACCACGTCCGGGAAGAGGCTCCAGGCGGCTTCGTAGTGGACCGTGTGCCGCCGGAACCACGCGTCGGCCTCCGTGTCCGCGAGATCCAGCGCCAGGAACTGCCGCACCCGGTCCCTGCGGTGGCTCTCGTAGTCCGTCTCCCCCGCGGAGAACCGCGCCCAGTGGTGTCCGGCGATAGTCCGCCAGTCGTCCAGCGCCTCGTCGGGCGTGGCGTAACCGCCGGGCAGCCCCTCCAGTTCCAGCAGCCGTGCCATGGCCCGCCGGTCGGCGCCGGAATAGTCGAAGAGCGTGTCGTCGATGTCCCAGAGCACCGCGCGTATCGCCATACGGGCCACGCTACCGCCCCCGCTCCCCCGCGGCCCGGCGCCGACCGGCCGGCGCCGGGCCGCGGGGCGCCGGGAAACGCCCGAAGGGCGGACCACCGGGGTTCTCCGGTGGTCCGCCCTTCGGGGGCGTGCGTACGGCGGTGCGTTACGCGGCGAGCTTCGCGAGGGCCGCGTCCACCCGGGCCAGGGTCTTCTCCCGGCCCAGGATCTCCATGGACTCGAAGAGCGGCAGCCCGACCGTGCGGCCGGTGACGGCGACGCGCACCGGGGCCTGCGCCTTGCCGAGCTTGAGGCCGTGGGCCTCGCCCGCCGCCAGGACGGCGCTCTTCAGCGCCTCGGCGTTCCACTCGGCACCGGCCAGGCCCGCGCGGGCGGTGGCCAGCAGGGCGTCGGAGCCCTCCTTCATCGCCTTGGTCCAGGACGCCTCGTCCTGGACCGGCTCGTCGAGGAAGAGGAAGTCGACGTTGGCGGTGATGTCGGAGAGGACGGTCACCCGGGTCTGCGCGTGCGGCGCGATCTCGGCGAACTTCTCCGCGTCGAACGCTTCGGGGGCCCAGTTCGCGTACGGCGCCCGCAGCCAGGGACCGCACGCCTCGGTGAAGTCCTTCACGTCGAGCCGGCGGATGTGCTCGGCGTTGATGTGCTCGGCCTTCTTGAGGTCGAAGCGGGCCGGGTTGGCGTTGACGTCCGCGATGTCGAAGGCGGCCACCATCTCCTCGATCGAGAAGATGTCCCGGTCCTCGGCGATCGACCAGCCCAGCAGCGAGAGGTAGTTGAGCAGCCCCTCGGGGAGGAAGCCGCGCTCGCGGTAGAGGTTGAGCGACGCCTCCGGGTCCCGCTTGGACAGCTTCTTGTTGCCCTCGCCCATGACATAGGGGAGGTGGCCGAAGACCGGGGTGGCCTTGGCGATGCCCAGCTCGGTGAGGGCCGCGTACAGGGCGAGCTGGCGGGGGGTGGAGGAGAGCAGGTCCTCGCCGCGCAGGACGTGGGTGATCTCCATCAGCGCGTCGTCGACCGGGTTGACCAGCGTGTAGAGCGGGGCGCCGTTGGCGCGGACGATGCCGTAGTCCGGCACGTTCTCCGGCTGGAAGGTCAGCTCGCCGCGCACCAGGTCGGTGAAGGTCTGCGGCACGTCGGGCATCCGGAAGCGCACGATGTGCGAGCGGCCCTCGGCCTCGTACGCCTCGACCTGCGCGGCGGTGAGCTCGCGGCAGTTGCCGTCGTACCCGGAGGGCTTGCCGGCGGCGCGCGCCGCGTCGCGGCGGGCGTCGAGCTCCTCGGTGGTGCAGTAGCAGTCGTACGCGTACCCGCCGGCCTTCAGCTTCTCGGCGACGTCACGGTAGATGTCCATCCGCTGCGACTGGCGGTACGGGGCGTGCGGGCCGCCGATCTCGGGGCCCTCGTTCCAGTCGAAGCCGAGCCAGCGCATCGAGTCGAGCAGCTGCTGGTACGACTCCTCGGAGTCGCGCGCCGCGTCGGTGTCCTCGATGCGGAAGACCAGCGAGCCCTCGTTGTGCCGGGCGAAGGCCCAGTTGAAGAGGGCCGTCCGGACCAGACCCACGTGGGGGTTGCCGGTCGGGGAGGGACAGAACCGGACTCGGGGGGAGGAGCCGTTAACCACGCTTGATCACCTTGTTGGTGAGAGTGCCGATGCCTTCGATGGTGACGGCGACCTCGTCGCCGACGTGCAGGGGGCCGACCCCCGCGGGGGTTCCGGTGAGGATGACGTCGCCCGGGAGGAGCGTCATCGCCTCGGAGATGTGCACGACCAGGTCCTCGATGGAGCGGACCATCTCGCTCGTACGGCCGAGCTGGCGCTGCTCACCGTTGACCGTCGTCTGGATCGTCAGGTCGGACGGGTCCAGGTCGGTCTCCACCCAGGGGCCGAGCGGGCAGGAGGTGTCGAAGCCCTTGGCCCGGGCCCACTGCTTCTCGCGCTTCTGCGCGTCACGGGCGGTGACGTCGTTGGCGCAGGTGTAGCCGAGGATGACGTCCTTGACGCGCTCGCGGGGGACCTCGCGGCACATCCGGCCGATCACCACGGCCAGTTCGGCCTCGTAGTGGACCTCGTTCGAGAAGGAGGGGTACTCGATGGCGTCGCCGGAACCGATCACCGAGGTGGTGGGCTTGAAGAAGGCGACCGGGACGTCCCCGACCTCGTTGCCCAGTTCGGCGGCGTGCTCCGCGTAGTTGCGGCCGATGGCCACGACCTTGTTGGGGAGCACGGGGGGCAGGAGCCGGACCTTGCTCAGCGGGACCTTGGTGCCGGAGAGCTCGAAGTCGGCGTACGGAATGCCCTTGATGATGTCGAGGACGAGGCCACCGGATTCCACGGTGCCCTCCCCCTCGACGGCGCCGAAGGCGACATTGCCGTCGATGGAGAACCTGGCGATGCGCACGGGATGCTGTCGCCCCTCACTTGCTGGCTGGCTGAAGACTGACGCTCCAGGCTATCGCCTCGCCGTGGGGGGACCGGGGAGTGTCCGGCGGATCGTCGCGGCGGCCTGCCCCAAGGGGCGGACGGCGGGACCGAGGCACCGGACGGGCTCCCGGCGGGAACGGCTACCTGAGGATGGTGCGGCGGGGGTTGGCCGTCTGCGTGGGCAGCGTGGTGGGGTGCTCGGGCCGCTCGGGGGCGCGCAGCGAGGAGGCGTCCGGGAGGTGCGCCAGCGTGGTGCGCCGGGGGTTGGCGAGGCTGCGGGACTGCGTCGTGTTCATCTGCCGTTCGGACCTTGTCGCCGGGGGCGCACCCCGGGGTGCGCCCAGTTAGTCGGGTTCGCCATCCCAGTAAAGCGTCAGGCTAAACATCGGATTCCCGGCCGAGCCCCGGATGAGACCGCGATCATCATGTGAGTTTGCTCACCACTGACCCCCTAAATGCCGCATATCGGAATGATGATCACGCAAGAGAAAACGGACATTGCACCACTGAATGTTCTATTCCGCTCCTGATCATCAGGACTGGGACACCATGCTCGTCCGGCCACCCTGTCCGTAATGATCCACTTTCCACACGAACACGCTGCACGGCTGGTCACACGGCCATCACACCCCGTGACACCTACCCATGGGGAACCCGCGGGCCTTGTTGGAGGTCCGGCACTGTGCTGGAATTCCACGCACCGCCGCGGGTAGAGACCGGCGCGCAGGGGCGCAACGCAGCGCCGAGTGGCGGCGGAGGGGGTTCAAGAACGCCGGTCGTTCATCGACCACCATGGGGCGCGTCCAGTGCCCCACGACGCCGACACCGTCACCACCGCGCATGCGGAGGGACGCCTGGTCCAGAGGTTGCGACGCTAGTGCAGGGACGTTTCAAGAGGGATGGCAGCGCTCCGGCGGAACAGGAGCCGCGCGGCGGGACCGACCGCGGTTCCTCGCCCCAGCACGCCCAGAACCCCGGGTCGGCAGGCGCCGGCGACGGCGCGGAGCAGACTCCTCGCCCGGGCTCCACGACGACGACGAACGCCGAGCCGGCGGCTGCGGCGAAACCCCGGGACCCGGTGAGCACGGGTTCACGCGTAGCCCTGCGTAACTGGCGCATCAGTACCCGCCTGGTCTCCCTCCTGGCACTCCCCGTGGTCGCGGCGACCTCGCTGGGCGGACTCCGCATCAACGAGTCCATGAACGACATGCAGCAGCTGGAGCACATGCAGCTGCTGACGCAGATGACCAAGCAGGCGACCGCGCTCGCGCAGGCGCTGCAGGTCGAGCGTGACGAGTCGGCGGGACCGCTCTCCAACGGCGTGAAGGCGACCAACTACAAGGTCACCGAACCCCGGAAGAAGACGGACCGGGCCAAGGAAGCCTTCCTCGACGCCACCATGGCCATCGGGGACACCCAGAACGACGAGGCGCTCGAAGGCATCCACGCCAGCGTCAACATGATCGCGACGCAGCTCGGGCAGATCCGCGACATCCGCAAGACCGCGTACGCCAAGGGCACGCCGAGCGTCAACACGATCGACCAGTACAGCCAGTTGATCACCTCGCTGCTGAGCCTCTCGCAGGACATGGCCCAGGCGACCTCCAGCCCGGAGATGATCAAGCGCACCCGTGCGCTGGCCGCCTTCTCCTCCGCGAAGGAGTACGCCTCGGTCCAGCGGGCGATCATCGCCGCCGCGCTGCCGGGCGGGAACAGCACGAAGACACGTCTCGCCGACAACGACAAGCAGTTCGGTCGCAACGCGCTCCGCAAGGAGAGCCTCGCGATGAACTCCTTCGAGACCATCTACGCGACCACCGGGAACAGCGCCTCCGACCTCACCGCACCGCTCGACAGCGGCAACCCGGAGATCCAGGCGGCCGACACCTACGCCAAGCAGGTGCTGGACACGACGGTCGGCATGAACGGGCGCAAGCCGCGTTCGTACCTCGACTGGTACGACCAGAGCTCCACCAAGATCCAGGCGATGGAGACCATCGAGGCGACCCTCCTCAGCGACATGGAGGGCAAGGCCCGCGAGCTGCGCGAGGCCTCCCAGCGCGAGGCGATCCTCAACGGAGCCATCATCCTGCTGGTGCTCGGCGTCTCGCTCGTCGGCGCCTTCGTCGTGGCGCGGTCCATGATCCGCTCGCTGCGCCGCCTCCAGGACACCGCGACCCGGGTCGCCCAGGACCGGCTGCCCGAGCTCGTCCGGCAGCTCTCCGAGACCGACCCGCAGGACGTCGACACCTCCGTCGAGTCCGTCGGTGTCCACTCCCGCGACGAGATCGGCCAGGTGGCCGCGGCCTTCGACGACGTGCACCGCGAGGCCGTGCGTCTCGCCGCCGAGCAGGCCCTCCTGCGAGGGAACGTCAACGCGATGTTCACCAACCTCTCGCGCCGCAGCCAGGGCCTCATCCAGCGCCAGCTCTCGCTCATCTCCGAGCTGGAGTCCCGCGAGGCCGACCCGGACCAGCTGTCCTCGCTCTTCAAGCTCGACCACCTCGCGACCCGTATGCGCCGCAACGGCGAGAACCTCCTCGTCCTCGCCGGTGAGGAACCGGGTCGCCGCTGGACCCGCCCCGTCCCGCTGGTCGACGTGCTCCGCGCCGCCGCGTCCGAGGTGGAGCAGTACGAGCGCATCGAACTGGCCGCCGTGCCCGCCACCGAAGTGGCCGGCCGGGTCGTCAACGACCTCGTGCACCTGCTCGCCGAGCTGCTGGAGAACGCCACGTCGTTCTCCTCGCCGCAGACGAAGGTGCGGGTCACCGGTCACGCCCTGCCGGACGGCCGGGTGCTCGTCGAGATCCACGACACCGGTATCGGCCTCTCTCCCGAGGACCTCGCGGCCATCAACGAGCGACTCGCCTCGCCGCCCACCGTGGACGTGTCGGTCTCCCGACGCATGGGTCTGTTCGTGGTCGGCCGGCTCTCCCTGCGTCACGGCATCCGCATCCAGCTCCGGCCCTCCGACTCCGGCGGCACCACGGCGCTCGTCATGCTGCCCGTGGACGTCGCGCACGGCGGCAAGCAGCCGCCGACCAAGCAGGGCGCGGGCCAGCAGCAGGCCCCCGGCGGTCTGCTCGCCGGCGGCGGCGCTCCGCGCGCCGGTCTCGGCGGTCCGACGGCCGGAGCCAAGGGGCTCCCGGGTGCCGCGCGCGGCCAGGTCGGCGCGGGCTCCGGTCCGCGTGCGGCGCTGCCGTCGCGCGACACCGCGGCGCGCGGTCCTCAGCAGGGCGGCATGCCCCAGCGGCAGCCGGGCGGCCCGTCCGTCTCGCAGGCAGGGCCGCAGGCCGGTCGCCCGCAGGCGCCGCAGGGTCCGCAGGACTTCGGGCGGCCCGAGCCGCAGCGGCAGGGCGGTGCCCTCGGCGGTGGCGCCCGGCTGGGCGCTCGCGGCGCGCAGGGCGGTCCTGAGCAGGACCAGCCGAACCTCTTCGGACACAACGCCCCGGCCCCGCAGGCCCCGACGGGAGCTCAGGCGCCCATGGGGCAGCAGGCCCCGATGGGCCGGCCGGAGCAGGGTGGCCGTCCCGTACGGCAGGACGTGTTCGGCGGAGCCAACGGACAGCAGCAGTGGCAGGGCAGCCCCGCCAACCCGGGCAACCAGAACGGCCAGACCGGTCAGTTCGGCCAAGGCCAGGGCGATCAGTTCGGCCAGAACGGCCAGAACGGTCAGAGCGGCCAGTTCGGCCTGGGCGATCAGTTCGGTCAGGGCGATCAGTTCGGTCAGGGCGATCAGTTCGCTCAGGGCCAGGGCGGCCAGTTCGCTCAGGGCCAGGGCGGTCAGCCCGCGTTCGGCCGGGACCAGGGCAACCAGCCCCAGGGCGGCCAGGGTCAGCGCGGGTTCCAGCAGCCCGGCGGTCCCGGCCGTCAGCTGCCGCCGCCCGGTGGCCCGCGTGCCGAGCTGCCCGGGGGCAACCCGCAGCCGCAGCATCCGCAGCCGCAGACCACCACCTGGGGCATGGAGGACCAGGGCGCGCAGCGCCGCGGTCCCGCCGACGCGCCGCGCGGGCACGAAGAGGCCGAGGCCACGGGTCAGTTCGCGGCCGGTACGGGACCCGTCCCGAACCGGAACTTCAACTCCCCGCTGAACCGGCGCACTCCCGGCGACGACCGCCAGGGGCCGGGCTCCACCTCGGAGTTCGCCCGCCCGGACTTCTCGGCGCCGCAGGTCCCGCAGTCGCAGGACCCCGCGGGCACCGCACAGTTCGCCCGTCCCGACTTCGGGGCTCCGGACCAGGGTCTGCCCGCTCCGCGCCAGTACGGCAACACCGACGAGCACGGTGTGCCGCGTCCGGCTCCGGCCGCCGAGCCGCCCCAGCGTTCGCTGCCGCCGCGCCGTCCCGCACCGGAGGCGCTGCCGCCGGCCGGTCCGGGCGACGGCCGTACACCGCTGTACGACACCCTCGAAACCAACTGGTTCCACGGTCCGCAGCAGGGCGGCAGGCCGGCCGAGGCGGCACCTTCACCGTCCGACGGCGTTCCGGCCGAGGCGGCTCCGCGCCGCTCCTCCGGTGACGCGACGCCGGCCGGTCCGTGGCGGGCTTCGCCCAACGACGAACTCGTACGTCAGGCCGAGCGGGTCAAGAAGCCGGCCGCCGGCGGTGTCACCACTTCGGGGCTTCCCCGGCGGGTTCCGCGTGCCAATTTGGTTCCCGGTACCGCTCAGCAGCAGAATCACCAGACCGGACCTCAGGTTTCGCGTGCGCCCGACGACGTGCGCGGGCGTCTGACCAATCTCCGCCGGGGCATCCAGCAGGGTCGGCAGGCGAACAGCCAGTCGACCGGCAGCTTCCAACTCGGCCCCACTCACCAGCAGGAGCGTTAGTTGAGCCCCATGAGTCAGGCCGCGCAGAATCTGAACTGGCTGATCACCAATTTCGTGGACAACACCCCCGGGGTGTCGCACACGGTGGTGGTCTCCGCCGACGGACTCCTGCTGGCCATGTCCGAAGGATTCCCGCGTGACCGCGCCGACCAGCTGGCCGCGGTCGCCTCCGGGCTCACCTCGCTGACGGCCGGCGCCTCCCGGATCTTCGAGGGCGGCGCCGTCAGCCAGACGGTGGTGGAGATGGAGCGCGGCTTCCTGTTCCTGATGTCCGTCTCGGACGGCTCGTCGCTGGCCGTGCTCGCCCACCCGGAGGCCGACATCGGCCTCGTGGGTTACGAGATGGCTCTGCTCGTCGACCGTGCCGGCACCGTCCTCACGCCCGACCTGCGCGCCGAGCTCCAAGGAAGTCTGCTCCACTAGGCGGCCACGCAGCGGAAATCCCTCGGGATCTCCTCAGGTACTGCCCACCACCCTCACTCGTCCGGCCGCTCACCGCCCCCACCGGCCCCTTGCAGACGGCGAGTAGACACCTCGCTGTCACGCCCGGAGGATTCATGACCCCGCCACCCGCCTCACCCGATCCGTACGGCGCTCTGCACCACGCGTCGTACGACGGGGAGGGCGACCAGCCGCTGGTTCGTCCGTACGCCATGACCGGCGGGCGGACACGACCGCGTTACCAGCTCGCCATCGAGGCGTTGGTCAGTACGACGGCCGACCCCGCGCACCTGGGAACGCTGCTGCCCGAGCACCAGCGGATCTGCCACCTCTGCCGCGAGGTCAAGTCGGTGGCCGAGGTTTCGGCCCTGCTGTCCATGCCGCTCGGTGTGGCACGGATCCTGGTCGCGGACCTGGCGGAAGCCGGCATGGTGGCCATCCACCAGCCGGGCAACGGAGAGGCCGGCGGAACGCCGGATGTGACACTGCTCGAAAGGGTGCTCAGTGGACTTCGCAAGCTCTAGCGGCGGTACGGCCCGCTCCACCACGTCCGCGAAGATCGTGGTGGCGGGGGGCTTCGGCGTGGGTAAGACCACGTTTGTCGGTGCCGTTTCGGAGATCAGTCCGCTGCGCACCGAAGCCGTGATGACGTCCGCCTCGGCGGGCATCGACGACCTGACCCACACCGGGGACAAGACCACCACCACGGTGGCCATGGACTTCGGACGCATCACCCTGGACCAGGACCTGATCCTGTACCTGTTCGGCACCCCCGGGCAGGACCGTTTCTGGTTCATGTGGGACGACCTCGTACGCGGCGCCATCGGCGCCGTCGTCCTGGTCGACACCCGCCGCCTCGCCGACTGCTTCCCCGCCGTCGACTACTTCGAGAACAGCGGCCTCCCCTTCGTCATCGCCCTCAACGGCTTCGACGGCCACCAGCCCTACACCCCCGACGAAGTACGCGAGGCACTCCAGATCGGACCCGACACCCCGATCCTCACCACCGACGCCCGACACCGCTCGGACGCCAAGAGCGCCCTCATCACCCTCGTCGAACACGCCCTCATGGCCCGGCTCAAGTAGGCATAAGTCGGTATCGGCGTAGGTAAGTTGCCGTAGTCACGCGGGGGTGGTCCTGTGTCCTTCGACACGATCCGCCCCCGCGTTCATAACGTTTCGACAGAGAATTTCCCGTGGGCCGACACCCGACGCATCCGTCCGGTGCCGCTCCGCTCATGTGAGCCTCGCCTTTTGGCGGGGCTCGTTCTTTATGCCCGTTTTATCTGAGGCATGCGCCACTCGGACCGATCGAGTTCGAGTGTTTGGAACGCGGCAGGTCCCCATGCTGGAATGCGGCGAACTCCCGAGTAGTACGGCCCTGAACGAATTTACCGGCACAACGTAGGTGCCGACGCCGAGAGGTTGTTGGTCGAGTGAGGCGAAGCAACGAAGGCTCCCCGACGCAGCCTGAGCGAGGCAACTTCACGCCGCCGCGCACCGCTGTGTCCCCCGGGGAGCGCGCCGACCGTACGGACACGGCCGACGACGGACCGCCCGTCGGCAGCACGAGCAAGCTGTCCCCCCGCAACTGGCGTGTGGCGACGCGACTGAATGCGATCCTCCTGATCCCCGCCCTGGTGGGCCTCACCATGGGCGGTTTCCAGGTGAAGGGGTCGATCGACACCTGGAACGAGGCGCAGGACGCCGAGAAGACCGCCTTCGTCGTCCGTGCGGCCTCGGTGTACGGGCAGGCGTTGCTGAACGAGCGCGACCTCACCGCACAGCCCCTCCTGACGAAGAAGTCCACCGATTCGGTCGTGACGCAGAGCCGTGCCGCCACCGACGCCGCGGCGTCGGGGTTCACCGCCGCGGTGGCCGGCATGCCGCAGACCGCGGGTCTACAGCGTCGGCTGAAGCTCTTCAGGGGTGAGGAACCGAAGCTCGCCGCGCTGCGGAAGTCCGCGTACTCCACGAGCCTGGACCCGGTGAGCACCGAAGAGGGCTACACCCAGATCCAGCACTCGCTGATGGAGTTCGCCAACGAGCTCGGTCTGGGTACCGGCAACATCACCAGTTACGGCCGTACCGTCTACGCGCTCGAACTCTCGCAGGCCGCGGAATCGCTCCAGCGCTCGATCGGACTTCACCTGCTGGTGCGTCCGAGCGAGAAGGAGTCCACCTTCAACGACCAGGTCAAGGCCTTCGGCTCGTACAACTACCTGGAGCAGATCGCGCTCGGCGAGTTCAACTCCGGTGGCACCGAGGGGGACGTGAACCGCCTCAAGACGGTCATGGCCGGCAAGGCCGCGGAGGGCGCCGAGCAGTTGAAGGCCGCCAAGGAGCAGGCCGAGGCCACCGGGGCTCCGTTCGTCGCCCCGCCCAGCGTCGGCGGCTCGGTCTTCGACGGAATGGCCGCGCAGATCGGCAAGGGTCTCTCCCCGTCCGAGCTGGAGGCGAAGGGGATCACCCCGGAGACCTGGCTGGCCGCGTCCACCGCGAAGTTCGAGGGGTACGCCACCGTCACGGACGAGCTCGTCGACAAGGCGGTGGAAGAGGCCGCGCAGATCTCCTCCGACGCCAAGTCCGACGCCATCGTCAACGCCTCGATCGTCGTCGTCGCCCTGCTCGCCGCGTTCGTCGCGGCCGGATTCATGGCGCGACAGATGAGCCGGGCGATGCGCCGGCTGCGCACCGCCGCCTTCGAGGTCGCCGAGCAGCGGCTGCCGTCGCTGGTCGACCAGCTGTCGCGGACGGAACCGGGCCGGGTCGACACCCGGGTCCAGCCGATCCCGATCAACACCAGTGACGAGATCGGCGAGGTCGCCCGCGCCTTCGACCAGGTGCACCGTGAGGCCGTCCGGCTCGCCTCGGAGCAGGCGATGCTGCGGGGGAACGTCAACGCGATCTTCACCAACCTCTCGCGCCGCAACCAGTCGCTCATCGAGGGCCAGCTGACCCTCATCACCGGCCTGGAGAACAACGAGGCCGACCCGGACCAGCTGGAGAGCCTCTTCAAGCTGGACCACCTGGCCACCCGTATGCGGCGCAACGGCGAGAACCTCCTGGTCCTCGCGGGCGAGGAGCCGGGCCGCCGCTGGAACCAGCCGGTGCCGCTGGTGGACGTGCTGCGCGCCGCCTCCTCCGAGGTGGAGTCGTACGAGCGCATCGAGCTCACCGGCGTCCCGGACACCGAGATCCACGGCCAGGCCGTGACCGACCTCGTGCACCTGCTGGCGGAGCTGCTGGAGAACGCCACGGTGTTCTCGTCGCCGCAGACCAAGGTCCGGGTCACCGCGACGCGGCTGCCGGACGGTCGCGTGATGATCGAGATCCACGACAAGGGAATCGGCCTCACCGCCGAGGACTTCGCCGACATCAACCACAAGCTCGCCAACCCGCCGACCGTGGACGCCGCGGTCTCCCAGCGGATGGGTCTCTTCGTGGTCGGCCGGCTCTCCGACCGCCACGGCGTCCGGGTCCAGCTGCGCCCCTCGGGCGAGCAGGCCGGCACGACCTCGCTGGTCATGCTGCCGGACGCCATCACCCACGGTGGTGGCGGCGAACCCGTCTCCGCGTCGGACGATTTCACCGTCTCCTCGATCATCCCGGAGCAGCAGCAGTCCCTGCCCGCCGCTCCGCAGCTCTCGGGAATGCGCACGGCCGCCGAACTCGGCTTCGACGACTCGCGTTACGAGGCGGACTCGCCGACGCTCGACCCGGTGGGCCGCTCACTGATGCGCGAGGAGCGCCGGGCCGCCCTGGAGGCCGCGCACACCGGCGGCGAGCAATCTCCGTTCGAAGGCGCCGGTCAAGCCGCGCCGCAGCAGCTGTTCGAGCAGGACGGCTACCCGCGAGCCGGCTACGAGGAGCAGTCCTCGTACGACCGGAACGGCTACCCGCAGGGCGGGTTCGAGCAGGGTTCCTACGAGTCCGGCTCCTACGGACAGCAGCAGGGCTTCGAGCAGTCCGGTCACCAGGGGGCGTACGACCCGTACGCGGCGGACGCCGGCTTCCGGCCGGACGCGGAGCAGCTCCCCCAAAGCGGCTATGCGGAACAGGACTACGCGACTCAGGAAGCCCAACAGCCTTCGTACGGTGATCACTTCACGCCGCACGGTGACCAGTCCCAGCAGGGCGGGTGGCCGGAACAGGGTGGTTTCCAGGGCAGTTACGAGTCCTCCGCCCAGGAAGAAACGGAATCCGCTCCCGGCGCTCCCGAGGAGACGCCCGAGCGCGTAGGCTTCGACCATTCGGGTCCCACCGCGAACGCCGGTCACGAGATGACCGACGCGGGGCTCCCGCGCCGGGGCGGGCAGCAGCACTGGCAGCCCGACGGATCGGACAACGACCGGTCCGCGGCCGCCGACCAGCCCCGACAGCAGGACTCCCCGTCGGCCGCCGCCGGACCGCAGGACGGCGGAGGCACGGAAGACTGGCGTTCGACCAACGACGAGCGCTGGGAGCGGGCCGACAAGCTCCGGGACCCGAAGGCCGGCGGAATAACCCTTTCCGGGCTTCCCCGGCGGGTGCCCAAGGCCAATCTGGTCGAGGGCACCGCGGAGCAGTCCCAGCAGGGCGGGCCCCAGGTCTCCCGTGCTCCCGAGGACATCCGCGGCAGGTTGAGCAACCTGCGGCGCGGCATCCAGCAGGGACGCAACCAGGGTTCGGACAGCAGTGATACCTACAACCAGGAGCGTTAGTGTGAGCCCGATGAGCCAGGCGGCGCAGAATCTCAACTGGTTGATCACCAGCTTCGTGGACAGCACCCCCGGGGTGTCGCACACGGTGGTGGTCTCCGCCGACGGACTCCTGCTGGCCATGTCCGAGGGGTTCCCGCGTGACCGCGCCGACCAGTTGGCGGCGGTCGCCTCCGGTCTGACGTCGCTGACCGCGGGCGCTTCCCGGATCTTCGAGGGCGGCGCCGTCAACCAGACTGTTGTGGAGATGGAGCGAGGGTTTCTCTTCATCATGTCGATTTCCGACGGATCTTCGCTGGCCGTTCTGGCCCACCCGGACGCCGATATCGGCCTGGTTGGGTACGAAATGGCACTTCTGGTGGACCGCGCGGGCGGTGTTCTGACGCCGGATCTCCGCGCCGAACTCCAGGGAAGTCTTCTCAACTAGGAGACAGACAGTGCGTTTCTCGTCACCGCGCCATAGGGTGCGGTGGCGCGCCCCCACTGGGATCGGCGAACGGCAGTAGGAGGAGGAGACGTGGCAGCACCCACAGGCGGACACCCGTATGACGGCAGTCAGCGGGTTCCGGACGAGCACGGGGAAAACCGCTTCAACTTCCCCTCCACGCCGAGCGCCGAGGGCGGTGTGCAGGGTTACGACCCCTATCTCCCGCCCCAGCAGCCCGCGCAGTCGCACCCGCGCGGAGCCGACTGGCCTCAGCATCCGGGGCCGGAGTGGTCCCAGCGGCAGCAGTCCGAGTGGCAGCCCCGGCAGGAGCCGCCGCAGCGGTTCGACGCCCCGGCACCCCGGATCCAGCCGGTGGCGCAGCGGCCTCCGCGGCCCGCGCCGTCGGCGCCCGCCGCTCACAACCCGTTGGTCCGCCCGTACGCCATGACCGGCGGACGGACGCGGCCGCGTTACCAGCTCGCCATCGAGGCGCTGGTCAGTACGACGGCCGATCCGTCCCGGCTGCAAGGGCAGTTGCCCGAGCACCAGCGGATCTGCCGGCTCTGCTTCGAGATCAAGTCGGTGGCCGAGATCTCGGCCCTTCTCTCGATCCCGCTCGGCGTTGCCCGGATCCTCGTCGCCGATCTGGCCGAGGCCGGACTCGTCGCTATCCATCAGCCCGGCGGCGACGAGACCGCCGGCGGCCAGCCAGATGTGACACTGCTCGAAAGGGTGCTCAGTGGACTTCGCAAGCTCTAGCGGCGGAGCGGCCCGCTCCACCACCTCGGCGAAGATCGTGGTGGCAGGGGGCTTCGGCGTGGGTAAGACCACGTTTGTCGGTGCCGTTTCGGAGATCAACCCGCTGCGCACCGAAGCCGTGATGACGTCCGCCTCGGCGGGCATCGACGACCTGACCCACACCGGGGACAAGACCACCACCACGGTGGCCATGGACTTCGGACGCATCACCCTGGACCAGGACCTGATCCTGTACCTGTTCGGCACCCCCGGGCAGGACCGTTTCTGGTTCATGTGGGACGACCTCGTACGCGGCGCCATCGGCGCCGTCGTCCTGGTCGACACCCGCCGCCTCGCCGACTGCTTCCCCGCCGTCGACTACTTCGAGAACAGCGGCCTCCCCTTCGTCATCGCCCTCAACGGCTTCGACGGCCACCAGCCCTACACCCCCGACGAGGTACGCGAGGCACTCCAGATCGGACCCGACACCCCGATCCTCACCACCGACGCCCGACACCGCTCGGACGCCAAGAGCGCCCTCATCACCCTCGTCGAACACGCCCTCATGGCCCGGCTGCGCTGACGTCCGGGTACGGCCCGTACGCGAAGAAGCCCCGACCCCCGGTTGTTCACCGGAGGGCCGGGGCTTCTTCCGCGTGCGTACGGGACCGGTCCGCGCTCCCGTGAGCCCCTGCGCGGGCCATGACGGCTGTTTCCGGCCACGCAATGGCCCCGGCCGGAGAACTTCCCGGCCGGGGCCTCGTGCGGAGCCCGGAGCGGCCCTCCAGGGCTTTGAGGGGCGTTGTGGGGCACTGTGGGCGGGATGTCCGCCGCACCGGAGTCCGGACCCGTGTCGGTCCGGCCCTCGGGGAGGTGTGTCAGCCCTGCCAGCTGTGCGGGGCGCGGAAGCCGGGGGTGCGCTCCAGGCGGCGCCATCCGGCCGTGTCACGGCCGCCGCGGACGGGAGCGGGCCGGGCCGCCGCGCGGGCGAGCAGCACGGCGGTGATGGCCGCGAGCTCCTCGGGGGCGGCGTGGCCCTTCTCGACGCGCAGCACGGACTCGGCAGAAGTGACGCTCATGGGATGTCTCCGTCTTCTCGGCAGGGGGTCGTTCCGGTGCGCGGGTACCGCGCGGGCCGACGACTACTGCGGGGGGTTGCCGTGCTTGCGGGACGGCAGGTCGGCGTGCTTGTTCCGGAGCATGGCGAGCGAGGCGATCAGCACCTCGCGGGTCTCGGCCGGGTCGATGACGTCGTCGACCAGCCCGCGCTCCGCCGCGTAGTACGGGTGCATCAGCTCGGCCTTGTACTCCTTGACCATGCGGGTCCGCATGGCCTCGGGGTCCTCGGCCTCGGCGATCTGGCGCCGGAAGATGACGTTGGCGGCACCTTCGGCTCCCATGACCGCGATCTCGTTGGTCGGCCAGGCGTAGGTCAGGTCGGCGCCGATGGACTGGCTGTCCATGACGATGTACGCGCCGCCGTACGCCTTGCGCAGGATCAGCGAGATCCTCGGCACGGTGGCGTTGCAGTAGGCGTAGAGCAGTTTGGCGCCGTGCCGAATGATCCCACCGTGCTCCTGGTCCACGCCCGGAAGGAAGCCGGGTACGTCCAGAAGAGTGATGATGGGAATGTTGAAGGCGTCACACATCTGGACGAATCGCGCGGCCTTCTCGGACGCCTCGATGTCCAGCACACCGGCCAGGGACTGCGGCTGGTTGGCGACGATGCCGACGACCTGGCCGTCCATCCGGGCGAGGGCGCAGATGATGTTGCGGGCCCAGCGCTCGTGGATCTCCAGGTAGTCGCCTTCGTCGACGAGCTCCTCGATGACCTTGTGCATGTCGTACGGGCGGTTCCCGTCGGCCGGAACCAGGTCCAGCAGGACGTCGCCGCGCCGGTCCGCCGGGTCGTCGCTCGCCACCGTCGGCGGGTTCTCGCGGTTGTTCGAGGGCAGCATCCCGATGAGGTAGCGGACCTCGGCGATGCAGGTCTCCTCGTCGTCGTACGCGAAGTGCGCGACGCCCGAGGTCTCGGCGTGCACGTCCGCGCCGCCGAGGCCGTTCTGGGTGATCTCCTCGCCGGTGACCGCCTTGACGACGTCCGGGCCGGTGATGAACATCTGCGAGGTCTCGCGGACCATGAAGACGAAGTCGGTGAGCGCGGGGCTGTACGCCGCGCCACCCGCGCACGGGCCGAGCATCACGCTGATCTGCGGGATGACACCGGACGCCCGGGTGTTGCGCTGGAAGATGCCGCCGTAGCCGGCGAGCGCGCTGACGCCCTCCTGGATACGGGCGCCGGCGCCGTCGTTCAGGGAGACCAGCGGCGCTCCGGCCGAGATGGCCATGTCCATGATCTTGTGGATCTTGGTGGCGTGGGCCTCACCCAGCGCACCGCCGAAGATCCGGAAGTCGTGCGCGTAGACGAAGACCGTCCGGCCGTCGACCGTGCCCCAGCCGGTGATGACACCGTCGGTGTAGGGCTTCTTGGACTCCAGACCGAAGCCGGTGGCCCGGTGCCGCCTGAGCTGCTCGACCTCCTTGAACGAACCGGCGTCCAGCAGGAGTTCGATGCGCTCGCGGGCGGTCAGCTTGCCCTTGGCGTGCTGCGCCTCGGTCGCCCGGTCGCTCGGGCCGCGCCGCGCCTGCTCACGCAGGGCCAGCAGTTCGGCCACCCGGCCACGCGTGTCGCTCGGCTCACCCGGGATTTCGTCCACAACGGTCATGTACCGACCCTACGAATCCAGCGGCGCAAATACCGCCGTCGAATCCGTACAGTCTCCTGCCCGGTTTCCTGGCGAGGGCCGACAGAAGCCTCGCACCATGCGTGCGATCCACCATCTGAGACCCCTCCCGCTTTATGAGGTTCCCACAAAAGGCGGGAGGGCGTCCGGGACGGCCCTGGCGACCCGTACGGGGGTCGAGCCTAATGGACCGTCCCCCTCCGGAAGGCAACGGCCACGTCGGCCGCCTCCCCGCCGGGCCCCTTCCCCGGCATCCCTCCCCGGGGCCCTCTCGCGGCGGCGGAGCGGCCTCGCCACGACCCGTCGGCGGCACTCCTGCCGGCCCGGCGGCCGTCGTGCGCCGCGCACCCGCCCCCTTTCAGCCCTTGTCACCTCTTGACCGGAACAACGGGAAGTCGCGCCCTTCCACGCACCAACGCGGGCACCTTGAAGACGAGTTGTGAAGAAACACTGATTCTGAGAGCGCTCTCAGTCACACCTCTTGACGCCTGTGACAGGCGTGATGAAAGTGGTCCGCACCACAGGGCGGCCCCCACCGTCCGCACGGTCCGGCCGTGCTCCGCCCATCCCCCCCACCCCTCCGGAGCTCCTCGTGATCTCTCGTCGCACCTTCCTCACCGGCGCCGCCGCCTCGGCCGCGGCGCTCAGCTATCCCGTCTGGGGCAGCGCCCTCTCCCCGCGCGCCTCGGCCGCCGCCGCGACCTGCGAGCTGGCCCTGGAGAACCGCTCGCTGCCCGGCACGGTGCGCGCGTACGTCACCGGCCACGAGCAGGGAACCGATCGCTGGGTGCTCCTGCGCGCGGACGGCAGCCTCTACCGGCCGGACTCCCCCGCCGCGGCGCAGACCCCCCTGCCGGTCGACTGTTCGATCCCGCTGAACCCGGCGGGCGGCGCCCCGGTGGTGCTGACACTCCCGCAGATGTACGGCGCCCGGGTGTACTTCGTACGCGACGACACCCTGGACTTCTACCTGAACCCCGGCCCCGCGCTGGTGGAGCCGGCCTTCGCCACCTCGACGGACGCGAACTACGGGCGGACCTGGTCCTTCTGCGAGTTCACCTTCAACCCGCAGCAGCTCTACGCGAACATCAGCTACGTCGACCTCGTCACGGCGCTCCCGATCGGGCTGACCCTGGAGGGCGACTCCACCCACACCGTCGCCCCGTTGCCGGACGGCGCGGTGCGGCGGATCGCGGACGGGCTGATCGCCCAGGCGGCCGCGGACGGGCAGCCCTGGGACCAACTGGTCACCCGGGGGGCGGACGGGCAGGTCCTGCGGGTCGTCTCCCCGCAGAACCTCATGGCACCGTACTTCGACCGGCCGGACCAGATGCCCTTCCGGGACCTGTTCACGGCGCAGATCGACCAGGTCTGGGAGAAGTACCGCTCCACCGATCTGCGGATCGACCTGCAGGGCGGCCGGGGCGTGCTGGCCGGCCGGGTCAGCGGGGACGACCTGGTCTTCGACGGCGGCCACACGTTCACCAAACCGGTGTCCAAGGACGTCTTCACCTGCAACCACGGCCCCTTCACCAACAACCCCGCCGACTCGGACGACAAGAAGGCCCTGCTGGCGCGGCTGGCGGCCGGGTTCAACCGCTCGATCATGCTCAGCCACCCGGACCAGCCGAACGGCACGACCACCGCGGACTACTACCAGGAAGCCGTGACCAACCACTGGTCCCGCATCGTGCACGCCAACAGCCCGATCGGGTACGCCTTCCCCTACGACGACGTGCGCCCCGACGGTCAGCCCGACGTCTCGGGCGCCGCCAACGACGGCAACCCGCGGCGCTTCACCGTGAGCGTCGGTTCCTGACCCGCTCCTGGACCCCCACGGCGCGCGTGCCCCCTCTCCCGACGGCGGGAGAGGGGGCACGCGTGCGTGGCGGCCGGGCGTCGGTGCCGGGTCAGCAGCCGCCGCAGTTGTAGTAGGTCGTGTCCCAGTGGTTGCCCTCGTTGACGTAGATGTTGCCGGAGGCCGCCTGGTACTGGGCGTATCCGTCACCGCGGAGCCCGATGTAGGTGAAGGTGCCGGTGACGTAGTTGTTCAGGCAGGTGTTCTTCGCGAAGTCGAGCTTGTAGCCGTTCCAGTGCGAGTAGGTGCCGCTCGCGTGGCCCGTCTCGGTACCGCCCGTGATGTTGATGGCGCAGCCGGTGGCGCTCTTGAGGGTCTGGGCGCCCTGGGCGGTGGCCAGGTTGAGCTGGTCGAACGAGGTACACGTCGAGTTGTTGCGGTCGGAGCAGCCGCCCGACGAGGACCAGGTGATCCCGGAGGAGCTGAACCGGGCGGTGGCCTGGGAGTGGGTGAGCTTGGTGGCGGCGTGGGCGTCGGTGGCGCCGCCGATCACGCCGACTCCCGGCGCGAAGAGGACGCCCAGCACGAGGGCGAGGGCGGTGAGGGCGGAGCGGAGCCTGGGGCGGGTCAACATGGGGGGTCTCCTCCTGCTCATGACAAATTCGGGTCTGCCGCCGCACGACGAATGGGGTGAACGCGGGACCACCGCACGGCGCGGCATGGCGATACTGCCCGAGTTCTACGCGCGTCCGCCAGACCGCGTCCGTGGCGATGCGGTGAACGCCGGGACCGTCGGGACGGCCGCCGCCGGGCCGGAGGGCGCCGGGATCGACGCCAGCACGACGAGCCCCACGCTAGATGTTGAACTTTGAACCAATCAGGTCTACAGTCGAAGTCGTTGAAGGTTGAACAAACCAGGGCCTTCGACTTCGAGGAAAACGTCTCCCGAGGAGGAGCCATGGCTCTGTTCAACCGCAAGTCCGCCACCACGACCGCTGTCGCCGAGAAGCCCGCCGTGGACCCCGCGCTCGCCGCCCTGACCGGCACCTACACGATCGACCCGGCCCACAGCAGCATCGGCTTCACGGTGCGCCACGCGATGGTGACGAACGTGCGCGGCTCCTTCGGTGAGCACGAGGGCACCCTGGTGCTGAACGGCACCGACCCGCACCACTCCACCGCCTCGATCGACGTCAAGATCGCCAGCATCGACACCGGCATCGCCGACCGCGACGGCCACCTGCGCAGCGGCGACTTCTTCGACGCCGAGGCGTTCCCCCTGATGACGTTCCGCTCCACCTCCGCCGAGCAGCTCGGTGGCGACACCTACCGGATCACCGGCGACCTCACCATCAAGGACGTCACCCGCCCGCTCTCCATCGACCTGGAGTTCAACGGCTCCGCGACCGACCCGTACGGCAACCAGCGCGTCGGCTTCGAGGGTGGCGCCACCATCCTCCGCTCCGACTGGGGCCTGACCTGGAACGCCGCGCTGGAGACCGGTGGCGTGATGGTCAGCGACAAGGTCAAGCTGACCTTCGACATCTCCGCGATCAAGGCCGCCGCCTGATCCCCGCCCCACCCGAGCGCGCCCGCCCCTCCCTCCCCCGCCGGGGAGGACCGGGGCGGGCGCTCGTGCGTGCGCGGCCGGACCGTGCCCGTCCCGCTACCGGCGCCGGATCTTCAGCGCGTTGTCCGTACGGGTGGTGGGGTTGCCGTCCGGGTCGTTCTGCACCCGCTCGTGCTCGCCGCTGAGCAGCACCTCCCACTCCCCCGGCGCCGGCTCCAGCGAGGCCAGCACCTCGTCGGGCGTCGGGAACCGGACGGAGGGGTCGGGGTCGGTCTCCCAGTGCGGGAATCCGGCGTGGCCGACGACCAGCAGAATTCCGCCGGGCGCGACGGCGGCTGCCGCCCGCCGCAGAATCCGCTCCCTCGGCAGGTCCGCCATGGAGTGCAGGAACTGCGCCGAGACCAGGTCGAACTCGCCGTCCGGGAAGGACGCCCCCAGGTCGTGCCACTGCCAGTCGACACGGTCGGCGACCCCGGCGTCGGCCGCGTGGACGGCCGCCCGCTCCAGCGCGACGCGCGAGAGGTCGGTCGCGGTGACCTGCCAGCCTAGGCCCGCCAGCCAGACGGCGTCCGCACCCTCCCCGCAGCCGAGGTCGAGGGCGCGCCCCGGCTCCAGCCCCGCGACCTCGCGGACCAGCACGGTGTTGGGGTTCCCGCTCCAGATCCGGTCGCTCAGGCGGTAGCGCTCGTCCCACAGTTCGGCGGGGGTGGCCGCTTCCGCGTCGGCGCGCGGATGGGCGGGGGCGGTGCTGTCGCTGGTCATGCGGTCTCCTGACGTCCGTCACGGCGTTACGAGGAGAGGGTGCGCCCGCCCCGCACGCCCAGACAAGCCCACTTGCCGGAACGGCAACACGCGGTTTCCCGTCCCGGAACTGCGGGCGCAGGCTCAGAACCCGCCGCCCCCGTCGAACCCTCCGCCACTGCCGAAGCCGCCGCCGTCCCCGAAGCCGCCGCCGTCGCCGAAGCCGGAGGAGTCGAAATCGGAGCCGGAGGCGTCACCGCCGGACCAGTCACCGCCCGAGCCGAAGTCGCCGCCGCCGTACTCCGCCGCATAGGCGGGGGTGGAGAGCATCGAGCCGAGCATCGTCCCGATCAGCAGCCCGGGGAGCAGCCCGCCGCCGAAGTAGCCGCCGGCCCAGGGCCCGTAAGCCGGTCCGGCCTCCCAGTACGGGCGTCGGTTCCCGTCTCCCACGTCCACGGTGCGGCTCATCGGGTCCTCGCCGTCCTCCAGTCGGGCCCGGTCGGCGGCGCACACCGGGACCTCCCGGGAGGAGGCGCCGGCCGGGCGCCAGCGCATGTCGGCGACGGAGGGGCCGTGGCGCGGGTCGAAGAAGCACGGGGGTCTGCGGTCGGGCAGGGCGGACCCGGTGCGGCGGGCCTCCAGCACGGCGAGGGAGTAGCGGCCGTCCTCCAGGGCTTGGGTGACGGGGCGGACGTCGGCGGGGCGCTCGGCCTTCTCCATGCTGGATTTGGCGCTCTCGTAGGAGTCGAGCGCGTGCTCGTAGTCGGCGCGCATCGCCTCGTCGGCGCCCGGCTCGCCGGGGTGGAAGTCGAGCCGTTCGAGGGTCTCGCCGTAGGCGGTGATGTCCTCGTCGACCACGGTCCGGAGCTTGTCGAGCGCGGCGCTCTCCTCGGCGCGTGCCCGGCGGCGGTTGCGGCGCATGACCGCGTAGGCGCCCGCGGCCCCCGCGACGGCCACGCCGGCGAGGACCAGCAGCCCGGTACCGGTGGAGCGGGCTGCCGAGGAGCCGTTCCCGTCGCCGTCCCAGGAGGCCGGGGCGGTGCCCTTGGCCTGTTCGAGCGCACCGTCGACGAAGGCGTCGAGCTGGGCGTCGGTGGAGGTGTCGGCGGCCGGGGCCTTCACGGCCGCGGTGAGGTTGTCGACCGCGCGGACCGGCATGACCTGCGGGTCCGCTCCCGCGTCGAATCCGTCGCCGAGGCGGACGGCGTACACCCCGGTGATGCCGGTGTCGTTGCGGAGCGTGGCCAGCAGGCCGTCCTCGGGGAAGGCGGAGCCGTCCGGGAGGACGGCGACGAACACCGGCTTGTCGGCCTTGGTGATCCGGTCCTCCAGGGCCTTCTCCTGTCCGGTGGAGAGCTGGTCACGGGCGCCGGGGTCCACGTACACCGGGTCCTCGCGCAGCGCCTGGGCCGCGTCCTCGATCGTCGCGGCCGGGGCGCGTGCGGCAGACCCGGGGAAAGCGGACGCGGCGGGGACGAGGGTCAGGAGCGCGGTCGAGAGCACCAGCAGCAGACCGGCCAAGAGTGCGAATATCTGACTTTTTCGCATACTTCACGCTACTCCGGACCTCCCGGCCCGCGCGCTCTCCCCCGAGGGCGCGGACTCCCCGGGCGCACGGGTGTGCCCGGGCGCAGACGCTCTGCCCGGGCACACCCTCGTACGTTCGCTACCGCTGGGTCACGCGGCCCGGTAGGCCGCCCGCAGCTTGGCCACCGCGCCGGTGAGGTCACCGGTGAGCAGCAGGTGGTCGGCCTCGGCGAACGGCTTGGAGACCGCCGCCGTCAGCTTTCCGCCGGTCTTCTGCTGGACCAGCAGACGGGCCTGGTCCACGATCGCCCTGCCCGCCGCGGTCGTGCCGAGGTGGAGCTTCTCCGCGACTCCGGCGGCCACCTGGAGGGCGGTCAGGGTGATTTCGCCGCCCGCGGGGGCCTTCTTCAGGGTGGTGAGACCCCAGCCGAAGGGGAACTGCGGGTCGTAGGTGGCGTCGCCCACGTTGATGGGCAGCTGGGCCTCGGACTTCGGCCAGGTGACGGGCAGCTGGCCGGTGAAGGCGCGCTTGCCGTACAGGACGTCGGCCACGCCGTCGCCCTCGGTGCCCGGGAGCCAGGAGGCGACCAGGGCGTCGATGTCGCCGAGGCGGTCGCCGATGAGCTGGGGGCGGCCGGAGACCACGAGGACGGCGCACTTCATCGCGGCGCAGACCTTGTCGATCGCGGCCTTGTCGGCGGCCGTCAGCTCCAGGTCGTTGCCGTTGCCGACGTCGCCGATGCCCTCGGCGTACGGGGTCTCGCCGACGACGACCACACCCACGTCGTAGCCGTCGGTGGAGGCGGAGGCGTCCTTGGAGTAGGTGACCGAGGCGGAGTCCTTCTTCATGCCCTGGAGGATGGTGGTGCCCTCGGTGACGGCACCGGAGGAACCCTGCCAGCTGACGGTCCAGCCGCCGGCCTGGTTGCCGATGTCGTCGGCGTCGGAGCCGGCGACGTAGACCTTCTGGTCCGCCTTCAGCGGGAGGACCGCGCCGTCGTTCTTCAGCAGCACCTGGGACTTGGCGGCGGCCTCACGGGCCACCGCGCGGTGGGCGGCGGAGCCGATGTCGTCGATGTTCGAGGTGTCGGCGTACGGCTTCTCGAAGAGGCCCAGCTTGAACTTCTGGGTCAGGATGCGCGAGACCGCGTCGTCGATCCGGGCCTGGCTGATGCGGCCCGCGGCGACCTCGCTCTTGAGCGTGGTGGTGAAGTCCTGGTACGCGGTCGGCACCATGATCATGTCGAGGCCGGCGTTGACCGAGGTGCGCACGTCGTCGGCGTAGTCACCGGGGAGCTGGTCGATGGCCTGCCAGTCGCTGATGACGAAGCCCTCGAAGCCCATCCGGTCCTTGAGGACGCCGTTGATCATCTCGGCGTCTCCGTGCATCTTCACCGGGCCCTGGTCGTCGCCCAGGATGTCCAGCGAGGAGTACGACGGCATGACGGTGCCGATGCCGCGGTCCACCGCCTCCTGGAACGGCGCGAGGTGCACCGCCTCCAGCTCCTCGCGGGTGACCTTGGTGACGCCCTGGTCGATCGTGTACGAACCGGTGGTGGAGGAACCGAACTCGGTGCCGCCGTCGCCGACGAAGTGCTTCGCGGTGGCGAGCACCTTGTCGTTGCGGTCCAGGTCGCTGCCGTTCGCGGCGCCCTGCATGCCCTGGATCACGGTCTCCATGGACTCGACGAGCGCCGGGTCCTCGCCGTAGGACTCGTAGGACCGGCCCCAGCGCTCGTCGCGGGTGACGCAGACGCAGGGGGCGAAGTCCCACGGGACGCCGGTGGCGCGGACCTCGCTCGCGGTGACCGCGCCGGTCTTCTGGGCGGTCTGCGGGTCGCGGGTGGCACCGAGGCCGATGTTGTGCGGCATGATCGTCGACCCGACGACGTTGTTGTGGCCGTGCACCGCGTCCACGCCGTAGATCAGCGGGATCTGGAAGCGGGTCGCCTGCGCGCGCAGCTGGAACGAGTCGATCATCGACGCCCACGCCTCGGGGGTGTTGGGCGTGGGGACCGAGCCGCCGCCGGAGAGCAGCGAGCCGAGGTCGTAGGAGGCGATGTCGCCGGGGCTGCGCAGTGCGTTGCGCTCGGCCTGCGTCATCTGGCCGGCCTTCTCGGCGGGCGAGAGCCGGGAGAGCAGGTCGGCGACGCGCCGCTTCACCGGGAGCTTGGCGTTCTGGTACGGGAGGCCGTGGGCGTTGATGACGACCTGGGGGGTCTCCGTCGGTGCCTTGGCGCCGGTGACGGTGAGGACGAGCGGGACCGTCCGGGCCTCGGACGCCTTCTTCGCCTTCTTGGTCGTCACCGTGACGGTGTGGGTGGCGCCGGACGCGGTGCCCGCCGGGAAGGTGTACGTGCCGGTGACCGGGGTGTAGTCGGTGCCGGCCACCGCGGTGCCGCCCTCGGTGGTGTACGCGACGGTGACGGGCTCCTCGACGGGGAGGCCGCCGGTGGTGGAGAGGGTGAGGCGAACCGTCGCGGCGCCGCCGTCGTCCACCGGGTGCACGGTGGCGTCGGTGGCGATGCCCGCGGTCAGCGCCGGGTCGGCCTTGCCGTAGAGCTCCATGCCGTCGATGGCGAAGGAGCCGGGGGCGCCGGTCGGCAGGGTGAGGGCGTAGCCCCACATCCGGTCGAGCCCGAGGATGTGGTCGATGCCGCCGACGGGCTGGTAGTCGCCGCGGTAGACGAAGTCCGCGAACGGGACCTCGACCTGGTGCCAGCCCTCCCAGTCGTCGGTGAAGGACATGGTCCACAGCTCGGACGCGCCGCCGTTGGCGCCGCCGTCCTTGATCTCGAAGCTGATCTTCTTGCCGGAACCGGGCGGCAGGGGCGCCTTGTTCTGCCCGTACCACCAGAAGCGGATGCCCTTGTGGGCGCTCCAGTCCTGGGGGGCCTGGTCGACGGCGAACTCGTGGCTCAGTCCGCCCCAGCCGCTGATGTCGTAGGTGCCTTCGAGGACCTTGGAGCCCTCGGGGGCGTCGGCGCGCTCGGTGAAGGCGAGCTTCGGCTGGTCGTCGGCGTCCGAGCCCCAGGTGAAGATCGAGTCGGCGGGCGGGGCGCTGAGGGGGACCTCGCCCTCGTACCGGTCGACGAGCACCGGTGCGGGGTCGTCGGCCGCCGCGGGCACGGCCGCGGTGATCAGTCCGGCGAGGACGGTGACGGCGGCGAGGAGGGCCCTCGCCGATCCTCTTCGGTGACGGGTAGCTGGCATTGCGGCTCTTCTCTCGTCTCGGCTGCACGGGGTCGGCAGCGGTACGGGTGGGGCGAGGGGGTGGGGCCGGGGGGTGGTGCGGGGCCGGAGCCCGTGGGGGGTGTGTGGGTGTACCGGTGCGCGCGGCCGTCCGAAGCCGCGCGTGCGCCGGGCCGGAGAGTCAGGGCGCCGAGCGGCGGACCACGAGTTCCGTGGGGAGCACGACCGGTTCGTCCGGGGCCGGTTCGCCGTCGAGGTGGGCGAGGAGCATCCGGGCCGCCGTCTCGCCCATCGCGCGGGTGGGCTGGCGGACGGTGGTCAGCGGGGGCGCGGTGTGCGCGGCCATCAAGATGTCGTCGAAGCCGACGAGGGCGACGTCGTCGGGGACCCGGCGTCCGGCGGCGTGGAGCGCTCTCAGGGCACCGGTGGCGCTGACGTCGTTGTGCGCGAAGACGGAGTCGAACCGCGTCCCCGAGGCGAGGAGTCGGGCCATGACGCGTTCGCCGCCGCGTTCGGTGAAGTCGCCCTGGGCGACGAGGGCGTCCGGCAGCACGGACCGGAATCCGTCGAGCCGTTCGCGTACGCAGCCGTAGTGCGCGGGCCCGCTGAGCACCAGTGGGCGGGTGCGCCCGTCGGCCAGCAGGTGGCGGGCGGCGCTCGCGCCGCCCTCGTGGTTGGTGGTCACGACCGAGGGGAACTCGGGGTGGTGGCCCCGGTCGTCGATCAGCACGATCGGCAGGCCGCTGCGGTGCAACGCGGTGAGGTGGCCGAGGGTGTTCTCCGGCTCCACGACCACGAGCCCGTCGAAAGCGCGGGCCGAGACCTGCGTGGTGAACCGGCGGACGGACTCGGCGCCCCGGTTGCAGGTGAAGAGCAGCAGGCCGTACTCCGCCGCCTCGACGGTGTCCACGACTCCCTGGAGGACCTCGCCCATCCAGGACCAGGTCAGCGAGGGCACCAGCATCCCGACGGTGCGGCTGCTGCCCCGGGCCAGGCCGACCGCTCCGGAGCTGGGGACGTAGCCGAGGTGTGCGATCACTTCACGAACGCGGGAGGCGGTGGAACGGTCCACGTCGGACTTGGTGTTGAGCACCCGTGAAACGGTGGTCTTGCTGACTCCGGCGGCACGGGCCACATCGGCGATGGTGACGCGCAACGGAGCCTCCCTGACCAGGCGAGAACACAGGACGTACAGAGCATTTCGCCGCCGGGCGGGCGGACTTCACCACTTCGGGAGGCAACGGGGAGCACGGGCGCGGCCCGTTGGGCCGGCCACTTCGCGGTACCGGTCCCGGAACCGGTACCGGCGTCGCGGCTGGAGTTAACCCCGCCCGGACAGAGCCGTCAATACTTCACACCGAGATTGATCCAGACCCATCCGGCGGGCGGGAGAAGGGAGTTGTGCATTCAATTCTTGTACGCACGCACCCCCTTGACGCGAGCCTGTGAGGGCAGTTCACTCACGCCTCGATCGACGGCAGCACCCCACCCCTGTGCCGAAGAAGTGCCGAAGAAGGGCATTCCCCCATGATCCGATCGAGCGGACCTCTGAAAACAGGTGCGACGCTCCTGGCGACCGCACTCGCCGCGGCCGGCCTCACCGGGCTCGCCGCGCCCGCCGCCCAGGCGGCCGGCGAGAGCGTCTCCATCGTGCTGACCACCACCGACGACTCCGGTGGCCGGCATGTCACCCGGGGCCTCCAGGCCCAGACGCCGGTCTCCTTCGCCGCCGGCGGCGGGAGCGCGGGCACCGTGGTGACGGTGGACGAGAACACCCGGTACCAGGCCTTCACCGGCGGCGGCGCGTCCTTCACGGACACCGCGGCCTGGCTGATGAAGAGCAGCGGGGCGCTGAGCGACGCGACCCGGGACGCCACGATGAAGAAGCTCTTCTCCCCGACCGAGGGGATCGGGCTCTCGTTCGTCCGCAATCCGATGGGCGGTTCGGACCTGGCCCGGACCGGGTACACCTACGACGACCTGCCCGCCGGGCAGACCGACCCCACGCTCGCGAACTTCTCGGTGGCGCACGACCTCGCGGACGTCCTCCCGCTGACGAAGCAGGCGAAGCAGCTCAACCCGGCCCTCACCACGATGGCCTCGCCCTGGACCGCCCCGGCGTGGATGAAGGACAGCGGCCAGCTCAACGGCGGCTGGCTGAAGGCCGAGAACTACGGCACGTACGCCGACTACTTCGTGAAGTACCTCCAGGCGTACCAGGCCCAGGGCGTCCCGGTCCAGTACGTCACCGCGCAGAACGAGCCGACCTGCTGCTCGGGCTACCCCTCGATGAGCTGGAACGGCTCGGGGCTCGCGTACTTCACCAAGAGCGAGCTGCTGCCGAAGCTCCAGGCGGCGGGGCTCTCCACCAAGGTGCTGGCGCACGACTGGAACTGGGACACCTACGACGCCTACGCCGCGCCCACGGTGGACGACGCGGCGGTGCGCAACCACCCCAACTTCGGCGGGGTCGCCTGGCACGGCTACGGCGGTGACATCGCCAAGCAGACCGCGGTGCACAACCAGTACCCGACGATGGACGCCTTCCAGACCGAGCACTCCGGCGGCACCTGGATCGCCGACCAGCAGAAGGAGGACATGCTCAACATCATCGACTACACCCGCAACTGGGCGAAGTCGGTCACCAAGTGGTCCCTCGCGGTGGACCAGAACCGGGGCCCGCACAACGGCGGCTGCGGCACCTGCGACGGGCTGATCACGGTCCACAACGGTGACGCCAGGAGCGGGCAGGTGGACTACACCATCGAGTACTACACGATGGGCCACCTGACGAAGTTCGTCCGCCCGGGTGCCTCCCGGATCGCCTCCACCGCCAGCTCCACCGTCCCCAACGTCGCGTGGCGCAACACGGACGGCTCCAAGGCGCTGATCGCCTACAACGGCGGCTCCTCGGCACAGCAGCTCACCGTCAACTGGGGCGGCTCGACGTTCGGTTACTCGCTGCCCGCCCGCACCTCGGCCACCTTCACCTGGTCCGGCACCCAGTCCGGTACCGGCACCCCGACCGGCACCTCGGGTGCGTTCACCGGCACCGGCGGCAAGTGCCTGGACGCGGCGAACGGAAGCTCGGCGGACGGCACGGCGGTCCAGCTGTACGACTGCAACGGCTCGGCCGCGCAACGCTGGACGGTCCAGTCCGACGGCACCATCCGCGCGCTGGGCGCCTGCCTGGACGTGACCTCGGCGTCGACCGCGGACGGCGCGAAGGTCCAGCTCTACACCTGCAACGGCACGGGTGCCCAGCGGTGGACGTACAACGCGAGCACCGGGGACGTGGTGAACACGGCGGCGAACAAGTGCCTGGACGTCACGGACGCCTCGACGGCCAACGGAGCGCGCGCCCAGATCTGGAGCTGCACCGGGGCCGCCAACCAGAAGTGGCGGCTCCAGTAGTTCCGCGGTGACCGCCGGGACCGGGCGCACCTCGGCCCCGGCGGTCGGGGTTGCCGGAGTCCGGCAACCCCGACCGCCCGCAGACTGCCGTTGACGTGCGTGTATTCCTGTCTCTGACTGAAGGATGCTCAGGAGGAGGGGGTACGTCATGACAACGACGCGGGCGAGGGCTCACAGCACGAACGGACAGCCGCACCAGAAGGATGCCGACCGGCGGTCCACGGGGCGGACGCGGCTCGCGGGCGTGCTGATGATCCTGCTGTCCCTGATGTCGGCGGCGGGCTGTTACGTGGTGTTCTCCTGGTGGCTGCCCTCCGACGGCGAGCGCCTCCAGGACTACCGCGCGGCCGAGTCCTGCTCCTCCCGCACGGTGCGGCAGGGGCCGGCGGACTGTCTGAGTGCCTTGCGCCTCACCGTGGAGAAGACGGAGAGGAAGAACGGGGGGAAGAGCTGGTACTACGAGGCGACCCTGACGGATGAGGACGGCTGGCGGGGAAGAGTGCGGGCCGGCGGCAAGGAGGGGCCGCTCCTGAGGGAGCTCGCACCCGGCGACCAGGTCACGGCCACCGTATGGCGGGGCGACATCGTGGTGGTCAGCAAGGACGGCGAACGGCAGAACACCCCGGACGCGCCCCGTGACGAGCTTCAGATGAACACCGCCGTCGGCGTGTTCGCCGCGCTCCTCGCGGCCCAGGCCTTCGTGTTCGGGGCAGTGCGTCTCGTCCGGCCCCGCGCCTACCGGTCCTACCTGTGGTACCCGGACGGCAATACGCTGCTCACCATCAACTTCGGGATCTGCTTCGCGGTGGGTCTGCTCGCCATGTGGATCGGCACCCCGACGTGGACGGTGCCCGCCGTCGCCGTACCCCTGGGAGCGACCGCGGCTGGGGTGACGCGGTACCGCGCGCGGCAGGGGCGGTGAGTGTGCCGCCGGACGTCCGGCGGCACACTCCGCACGCCCTTACTCCGTGGGCTCGACCCCGGCCCGCAGCAGGCCGAAGGTGTACGCGTCCTCCAGCGCCTGCCAGGACGCGGCGATGACGTTCTCCGCGACCCCGACGGTCGACCACTCGCCGGCTCCGTCGCCGGTGGTGATCAGTACCCGGGTGGTGGACTCGGTGCCGGTACGCCCCTCCAGGATGCGGACCTTGTAGTCGACCAGCTCCATCTTGGCGAGCTGCGGGTAGATCCGCTCCAGGGCCACCCGGAGCGCCCGGTCCAGGGCGTTGACGGGTCCGTTGCCCTCGGCGGTGGCGACGATCCGCTCACCCTTGGCCCAGAGCTTCACGGTCGCCTCGTTGGCGTGCACCCCGTCCGGGCGGTCCTCGACGATCGCCCGCCACGACTCGGTACGGAAGTAGCGGGGCGGGGTGCCCGCGACCTCGCCGCGGAGCAGCAGTTCGAAGGAGGCGTCGGCCGCCTCGTAGGTGTAGCCGCGGAGTTCGCGTTCCTTGACCCGCTCGACGACCCGGCCGACCAGCTCGCGGTCGCCGCCGAGGTCGATGCCGAGCTCCTTGCCCTTCAGCTCGATGGAGGCGCGCCCCGCCATGTCGGAGACGAGCATCCGCATGCTGTTGCCGACGAGCGCGGGGTCGATGTGCTGGTAGAGGTCGGGGTCGACCTTGATCGCGGAGGCGTGCAGCCCGGCCTTGTGGGCGAAGGCCGAGACCCCGACGTACGGCTGGTGCGTGGAGGGGGTCAGGTTGACGACCTCGGCGATGGCGTGGGAGATGCGGGTCATCTCCCCGAGGGCGCCCTCGGGGAGCACCGTCTTGCCGTACTTCAGTTCCAGGGCGGCGACGACCGGGAAGAGGTTGGCGTTGCCGACGCGTTCGCCGTAGCCGTTGGCGGTGCACTGGACGTGGGTGGCACCCGCGTCGACGGCCGCGAGGGTGTTGGCGACGGCGCAGCCGGTGTCGTCCTGGGCGTGGATGCCGAGCCGGGCGCCGGTGTCGGCGAGGACGGTGGAGACGACGGCCTGAACCTGGGCGGGGAGCATCCCGCCGTTGGTGTCGCAGAGGATGACGACATCGGCGCCGGCCTCGGCGGCGGCGCGGACCACGGACTTCGCGTACTCGGGGTTGGCGCGGTAGCCGTCGAAGAAGTGCTCGCAGTCGACGAAGACCCGGCGGCCCTGTGCGCGCAGGTGGGAGACGGTGTCGCGGACCATCTCCAGGTTCTCGTCCAGGGTGGTGCGCAGGGCGAGTTCGACGTGGCGGTCGTGGGACTTGGCGACCAGGGTGATCACCGGGGCGCCGGAGTCGAGCAGCGCCTTGACCTGCGGGTCCTCGGCGGCCTTGCCGCCGGCCCTGCGGGTCGCGCCGAACGCCACGAGCTGGGCGTTGGCGAAGGTGATCTCCTGCTGGGCGCGGGCGAAGAACTCGGTGTCCCGGGGGTTGGCGCCGGGCCAGCCGCCCTCGATGAATCCGACGCCGAAGTCGTCCAGGTGCCGGGCGATGGTCAGCTTGTCGGCGACCGTCAGGTTGATGCCTTCACGCTGTGCACCGTCGCGCAGGGTGGTGTCGAAGACATGGAAACTGTCGTCGGTGGCGGTGGCCTTGTTGGTCATGCTGATGCGACTCCTGTCGGATGAGTGGATCCGGACGATCGGGCTCCACTTGCCCCCATCATCCCGCGCACGCCGCCCCGGCCTGGGTGGGGGCCGGAAAACGAAAAAACCCCTCGCGGGTGCGAGAGGTCTGCGCGCGGGTCTGGGGCACGATGAGCGTGCCGTACGTGGTGGTACGGGACGTCACTGCGGACCGGCGCGCCTGCTGCCAATAATCGTGGACAACGAGGACACGGGAGCATTTTGGCACAGCACCGCCCCCGTGACGGGCCCGTCTCAGAATGCGGTCGTGACACTCGTCCCGTCCGAGGGCCGCCCGGCACCGGGTGCGGCCGGCGCCTCCGTGCCGACCCGGTGCAGGTCGAGTTCGCGCGTCTCGCGCATGGCGAGGTAGACGACGAGCGAGACGGCGGCGCAGCCGGCCACGTACCAGAAGTACCCGGACTCGGCGCCCGCGTTCTTGAACCAGAGCGCGATGTACTCGGCCGTCCCGCCGAAGAGCGCGTTGGCGACGGCGTACGGGAGGGCCACTCCGAGCGCGCGGATGCCGGTCGGGAAGAGCTCGGCCTTCACGCAGGCGTTGATGGAGGTGTAGCCGGTGACCACGACGAGGGCCAGCAGCGAGAGGCCGAGGGCGGGCCAGAAGGTACCTGCGTGGCGGAGCATCGTCATGACCGGCACCGTCAGGAGGGTCGAGCCGACGGCGAACCCGATGAGCAGCGGGCGCCGCCCGATCCGGTCGGAGAGCAGTCCGGCGAGCGGCTGGAGGCACATGAAGACGAAGAGCGCGCAGAAGCTGACGAGGGTGGCGGTGGACTTCTCCATCCCGGCGCTCTTGGAGAGGAACTTCGTCAGGTACGTCGTGTACGTGTAGTACGCGACGGTCCCGCCCATGGTCAGCGCGACGACGAGGAACGCCTCGCGCCGGTGGGCCCACAGGGCCTTGAGCGTGCCCCGGTCGGCGTCCTCGGCGGCGCCGGACTCCGCGTAGACCTCGGTCTCCAGCATGGTGCGCCGCAGATAGAAGACGACGGCCGCGCCGAGCGCGCCGACCACGAACGGCACCCGCCAGCCCCAGCTGTGCAGGGCGTCCTCGGACAGGGTGTGCTGGAGGAGGATGAGGAGCCCGAGCCCGATCAGCTGACCGGCGGTCATCGACACGTACTGGAAGCTGGAGGCGAACCCGCGCCGGTCGGGGCGCGAGGCCTCGGTGAGGTACGTGGCGCTGGCCGCGTACTCACCGCCCACCGACAGGCCCTGGAGCAGCCGGGCCACCATGAGCACGGCCACCCCGCCGTACCCGGCGACCGCGTAGGTCGGGGCGACGGCGATGAGGATCGCGGAGGCCGACATCAGCGAGACGGTGAGGGTCAGCGCGGCCTTGCGGCCCCGGCGGTCACCGATCCTCCCGAGGAGCCAGCCGCCGACGGGGCGCATGAAGAACCCCACGGCGAAGATGCCCATGGTGTTCATGAGGTTCGCGGTCCCGTTGCCCTCGGGGAAGAAGGCGTCCGCGAAGTAGACCGCGAAGGTCGCGTACACGAACCAGTCGAACCACTCGACCATGTTCCCGGCCGAACCGACCCAGATCCTCTTCCACTGCTCACGTCCCATGGTCGGTCACCGTGCCGTACGGCGGGGAGCGCGGACAAGGGAGCGGAGGGGAACGATCCGGTTTACTTGCGTGCGTTGCGTACACCGAAAGAGGGACGGTTCGCGGCCAACAGCGGCGAGTGGATGGCGAGTTGGCTCCCCGCTGCGGTTCCGCCCCTTCGGTGAGGGGTAGTACGACGCGTGCGCGGGCAGAGCGGAAGGCCCACGGACCGCACCCCGTACGCCCGTCCCCCGGTCCGCACCGGCCCACGGCACGGCCCGAACCCACCAGGACCAGCCCCATGACCACCCTCCCGCCCGCGACCACCACTGATCCCGCCCCGGCCATCACCGTCCGGGTCTGCGCCGCGCTCGTCGAAGGCGGGGAGATCTGCCTCATCCGCCGCTCCCGCCCCGGCGGGACACAGCACTCCCTGCCCGGCGGGCTCCTCGAACCGGACGAGGAGGTACCGGAGGCGCTCGCCCGCGAGCTCCGGGAGGAGCTCACCCTCGACGTCGGCGCATTGCCCGACCCGCCCCGGCTGCTCTGGGCACAGGACCAGCTCACCACGCGCCCCGGCCGCCCCGGCACCTTCCGCCGCCTCCACCTGATCCACGTGCTGGCTCTTCCGCGCCACCTCCGGGACACCCTGCCGGAGACCGAGCAGGACGCCGAATACCCCACCCGGGTGGTGTGGGTCCCCCTGGCGGAGGCGGCGGACCTCCACCTCTACCCCGCCGTGGCCGACGTGCTCGGCCACCTGCTCCCGGCCTACGGCCCGCCCGGCCCCGGACCCGTACTGCTTCCGCCGATCACCGACCGGACGTACCGCTGGCGCTGACACGGCGCGGCACGCCGTGAAAGCCGACGCGCCCCCGCCCAGGGAAGGGCGGGGGCGCGAAGAGTGAGTACCGGACTCACTCGTCGTCGGTGATCAGCGGGTCCTTGGGGCCGGTCTTGTCGCGCAGGTTCCTGCGCGCGTCGCCCACGGCGTCCTTCGCGGCACCCTTGGCCTGGTCGGCCTTGCCTTCGGCGACCTTGCCGCGGTTGCCGGTCATCTTGCCCATGGCTTCCTTGGCCTTGCCCTTGACCTTGTCCTTGCTTCCCTCAGTCACGGGGCCTCCTCGGACGGACGAACCTTGCACTGCCAACGTAGGCCACCCCGGCAGTGCCTGCAGGACGGCGCCTGCCCGGCGAGGCCCGGACGAAACGGGCGGCGGAGGAAGCCGCCGGGGCCGGACTCCCCGCTCCGCCGCGCAGTAGGGTCGGCCCGGTGATCGAGACCATCGTCTTCGACGTCGGCGAGACGCTGACCAACGACAACCGGTACTGGGGCTCCTGGGCGGACTGGCTGGACGTCCCCCGGCACACGATGAGCGCCCTGGTGGGGGCGGTGGTGACCCAGGGCCGCGACAACTCCGACGCGCTGCGCCTCGTCCGCCCCGGCATCGACGTCGAGGCCGAGTGGCGGGCCCGCGAGGCGGCGGGCCGGGGCGAGTACCTGGACGAGTCGGACCTCTATCCGGACGTGCGGCTGACCCTGGGCCGGCTCCGCGCGCTCGGCGTCCGCGTGATCGTCGCGGGGAACCAGACGGCCCGCGCCGGAGAGCTGCTGCGCGCGCTGGAGCTGCCCGCCGATCTCGTCGTGATGTCCGAGGAGTGGGGCGCCGCCAAGCCGGACCCCGCCTTCTTCGCCCGCGTCCTCGGCGTCTCCAACACCCGCTCCGAGCACACCCTGTACGTCGGCGACCACCCGGTCAACGACGTGTTCCCCGCCCACGCGGCGGGCCTGCGCACCGCGCACCTGCGGCGCGGACCGTGGGGCCACTGGTGGGCCGACGACCCGGCCGTCCGCGCCACGGCGGACTGGTCGGTCGACTCGCTCGCCGAGGTGGCGGAGCTGGTGCGGGGGGAGCGGGAGTAGAAGCGGGGCGTCCGGGGCGCCCGACGTACCGGGCGACCGGGGAGTCGGGCCGGGCGGTACGCACGCCATCGATACCGGCAGCGGTTTCCGCAGGGCCCAGATACGCGGATCAGCCGGGCTCCGCGGACGTGGGGGGCATCCCCGGCGATGGTCGTGCGGGGCCCGGCCAGTGTGCCGCGAAGGCGTGGGCGGGGTTCTCGACGAAGATCGCACGGGCCACGTCCCTGCCGATTTCCTGGGCGATGCGGGGAGCGACTCCTTCCAGGAGGTGACGCGTTCCTGGCCCGTCCGCCGACGAGCGGGCCGACGCCACCACGGTGTCGCCGCCGATCAGCACGCGGTCGGCATGCCCGGCGTCGGCGAGTGCCGCCACGCACTCCACCAGTCGGTGGTCACCGGCGTGATGGGCCCGGGAAGGCCCGTCGAACGCCAGGTACGCCCCGGCTTCCGCGACGCGCAGGTGGACAGCGGGATCGGGGTAACGGAGAAGGTGGCCCAGGATCACCCGGTGGGCCGGTACACCGTGGTCCGCACAGAGGAGTTGGAGGGTTTCCAGGGCCGCGGTGCCGCCCTCCAGGTGGACGCCGATCGGTGCGCCGGTGGCGTGATGGGCTGTCGCCGCTGCGGCCATCGTCCGGCGAGCGTGCTCGTCCAGTCGGTGGAAGGCACCGGCGACTTTGATCAGGCCCGCTCTCACCGGGCTCCGGGTGAGTTCCCGGACGAAGAGTTCCGCCAACTCGTCGACACCGTGCGCGAACCGGACGCCTTCGTAGTGTTTCGCCTGATGCAGGCCGGTCGCCGCGATCAGGTGGACGCCACTGTCGCGGGAGAGCGCGGGAAGGGCGGACAGCCGCCGTCCCATACCCCAGGGCGTCCACTGCACCATGGCCCGCCCCCCGGCCTGTGCGAAGGAGTCCAGTTCCGACCGTGCCGCCGCGGTGTCGTCGAGCTCCTCGCCGGGAAGGCGCGGGCTTCGCAGGAACAAGTGGTCGTGGGCGTCGCAGACGCCCAGGTCACCGGGGTCGATGTCGCCGAGTACGGTCCTCACCGTCCGTCCCGCCACGGGGTGCGTCACCTCACTCACCGGAGGTCACTCCGATCCGCTTCGCTCGGGGCCGCGGTGTCCTCCAGCGCCGCGGCGGCGACCCGCAGGCCGGCCAGCGCCTTGGGAACGCCGACGTAGGGCGCCAGGTGGACGAAGACCTCGACCACCTCCTCGGGTGCCAGACCCACCCGCAGCGAGGTGACGACCTGCCCGGCCAGCTGCGGATCGACGCCGCCGAGCGCCGTGAGCGCCCCCAGGTTCACCAACTGGCGCTCGCGCGGCGAGAGTCCGGTGCGCTGATAGGTGCCGCCGAAGAGGGTGGTGATCAGCCAGTCGGGAAAGCCCGGAGCCACATCCTCCAGCCAAGGGAAGAGCGCCTGGGTCGCGGGGTCCTGGAGGGTGTCGAGCGTCCGATGGCCCGCCTCCCGGTCGAGAACGGCAGGGGTCAGCCGCTCGGAGAGAGGCACGGGGTCGACAGGTCCGGAATCGGCCATGGTCGGCCTCCTCATCAGTGCGTAACGGTCAAGGCGTTACGACGTTAACAGACGTAACGGTTGAGGCGTTACACTCGGCGCATGGCCACCGACGACCCGCACAGCTTCCGCTTCGACTGTGGCGCCACCTGGCTCAACCTGCTCGCCACACGGGGCCGCGCCTTCAGCAGCCACCCGGTCGAACGCCTCGGCTCGGCGGATCTGCTGGCGGAATGGCTGAGGATGAGCGAGCTGGCGCCGCACCGCAGGCCCACGCACGCCGACCTGGAACACACACGGCGGTTGCGTGAGTGCTTGCGCGCCCTGGCCCTTGCCACCACCCAGGGCCGCACCCCTCCGGAAGAAGCAGTCACCGGGTTGAGCGACTTCGTCGTGGCCGACGACCCGGTGGAACTCACCGGCGGCGACCGCCTGCGCCGCAGCTCGCCGGCCACCGCCGGCGAAGCTCTCGTCCGCATCGCGCGGCAGGCCGCGGACCACCTGACCGGCGCGGACCGGACCGGGCTCAAGGTGTGTCCCGAGGACGACTGCCGGGGCGTTTTCACCGATCCCGCCGGCCGCCGCCGGTGGTGCCCCTCCCCGGCGTGCGCCAGCCGCGGACGGGTCCGCGCGCACCGCGCCCGGCGGGCGGCGCCCTGAGCTCAGGGCGCGAAACCCTCCTGACGGTTTGTCCCTTGGGCCGTCACCGCGCGTGAAGCACGAAGGCCGCGCCCCGGCTGACCCGGGCGCGGCCTTCGTACGTACTGCGTGTGCGGCGGAGCAGGGGGCGTCAGTCGCCCAGCGGGTGCATCCAGCCGTGGGTGTCCTCGGCGATGCCGCGCTGGATGTCCAGCAGGCGGTCGCGGAGCTTCATGGTGGTCTCGCCGGGGGTGCCGTCGCCCTGGGTCCACTCGCCGCCGGCCGACTTCACGGTGCCGACGGGGGTGATCACGGCGGCGGTGCCGCAGGCGAAGACCTCCTTGAGGGTGCCGTTCGCGCTGTCCTCGCGCCACTGGTCGATGGAGACCCGGCCCTCCTCGGAGGTGTAGCCGAGGTCGCGGGCGACGGTGAGGAGGGAGTCACGGGTGACACCGGCGAGCAGGGAGCCGGTGAGAGCGGGGGTGACGATGTGGTTGTCGTACACGAAGTAGAGGTTCATCCCGCCGAGCTCCTCGACCCACTTGTGCTCCACGGCGTCGAGGTAGGCGACCTGGTCGCAGCCCTTCGCGGTGGCCTCGGCCTGGGCGAGCAGGGACGCGGCGTAGTTGCCGCCGGTCTTGGCGTCGCCCATGCCGCCCGGGACGGCGCGGACCCGGTCCTCGGAGAGCCAGATGGAGACCGGCTTCACACCGCCGGCGAAGTAGGCGCCGGCCGGGGAGCCGATGACGAGGAAGAGGTACTCGTTGGCGGGCTTCACACCGAGGCCGACCTCGGTGGCGATCATGAACGGGCGCAGGTAGAAGGACTCCTCACCGCCGTGCGCCGGGACCCACGCCTTGTCCTGCTGGACCAGCGCGTCACAGGCCCCGATGAAGGTCTCCACCGGCAGCTCCGGCATGCCCAGTCGGTGCGCGGAGCGCTGGAAGCGCTGGGCGTTGGCCTCGGGGCGGAAGGTGGCGACGGTGCCGTCGGGCTGCCGGTACGCCTTCAGCCCTTCGAAGATCTCCTGCGCGTAGTGCAGGACCATCGTCGCCGGGTCGAGGGAGAGCGGGGCGTACGGGACGAGCTGGGCGTCGTGCCAGCCGCGGCCCTCCGTCCACCGGATGGTGACCATGTGGTCCGAGAAGTGGCGGCCGAATCCGGGGGCGGAGAGGATCGCCTCGCGCTCCGCGTCGGACAGCGGGGACGAGGTGGGCTTGAGCTCGATCGTGGGCGTCGTCATGTGCGTGTCCTTCACCGTATCTGTGTGTGAGGGACCGTGCTCCCGCCCGCTCCCGCCCGCAGGTGCGAACAAGTGCGAGGACGTCCGAGCAGTGCCACGAGCCGCGGCCCCACGTTCGATTATCACGCGTGAGGGGCCGGGCACGAAACGCGGCGGGAGTGCGGTCCCGGGTCGATGGTGGCCCCGGGGCCGCACGTGCGAAACCGCCGGGTGCCTTCGCGACCCGGCGGCTTCGTGGAGAGTCGTCGGGTCAGCCCGCTACGCGTACCGCGAGCGCGTCGCCGATCTCGTCGGTGGTGCGGGTGGCCCCGTCGCGCTCCGCGAGGTCGGCGGAGACGGCTGCCTCGATGCGCGCGGCCTCGGTGTCGTAGCCGAGGTGGCGCAGCAGGAGGGCGACGGAGAGGATCGTGGCCGTGGGGTCGGCCTTGCCCTGGCCGGCGATGTCGGGGGCCGAGCCGTGGACCGGCTCGAACATCGACGGGAAGGCGCCGGTCGGGTTGATGTTGCCGGAGGCGGCCAGGCCGATACCGCCGGTGACGGCGGCGGCGAGGTCGGTGAGGATGTCGCCGAAGAGGTTGTCGGTGACGATGACGTCGAAGCGCTCCGGCTGCGTGACGAAGAAGATCGTCGCGGCGTCGACGTGCAGGTAGTCGGTGGTGACCTGGGGGTATTCGGCCGCGACCTTGTCGAAGGTGTTCTTCCACAGGTGCCCGGCGAAGACGAGGACGTTGTTCTTGTGGACCAGCGTCAGCTTCTTGCGCGGGCGGGCGGCGGCACGGTCGAAGGCGTCGCGGACCACGCGCTCGACACCGTATGCGGTGTTGACGCTGACCTCGGTGGCGACCTCGGCGGGCGTACCGGTGCGCAGCGAACCGCCGTTGCCGGTGTACGGGCCTTCGGTGCCCTCGCGCACGACGACGAAGTCGATGTCGGGGCGTCCGGCCAGCGGGGTCGCGGTGTTCGGGAAGAGCTTCGACGGCCGCAGGTTGATGAAGTGGTCGAAGGCGAAGCGCAGCTTCAGCAGGAGCCCGCGCTCCAGCACGCCGGACGGGACCGAGGGGTCGCCGATCGCGCCGAGCAGGATGGCGCCGTGGCCCTTGAGGGATTCGAGCTCCGCGTCCGGGAGGGTTTCACCGGTACGGTGCCAGCGCTGGGCGCCAAGGTCGTACTCCTTGGTCTCCAGCTTCACGTCCTGCGGGAGGACGGCGTTGAGGACCTTGAGGCCCTGGGCAACGACTTCCTGGCCGATTCCGTCACCGGGGATCACTGCGAGATTGATGCTGCGAGACATGACGGCACCTTAGCCGTGCGTCCCACCCCATGACACCAGCCGTCCACTATACGGACACATGGTGAGCTGTACGCGTGCCGTTCACCTCACGGACGGGATCGGGTCACTCGACAAGTAGATGTTCTGGCCATGGACATCCCCCGCTTCGGAATCCCCGAGAAGCTCGCCGCCCGCATGAGCATGGCGGAGCAGCACGAGTACCTCCGCACCAGACTGACGCGCCGCGGCGTGCTGCGCACGAGCGTGGCGACCGCCGCCGTCGCCGGCGCGGGTCTGGGCACCGGCCTCCTCACGGCCTCGCCCGCCGCCGCCGACTCCGCCAAGAACTCCCCGACGGTGCTCACCTCGCGCTCCACCACGCAGGTGGACGGCTCGCTGGTGGCCCCGTTCGGCCGGCACCTCGCGTACGGCGCCGACCCGAAGACGCAGATGAGCGTCTCGTGGCAGGTCCCGTTCGCCGTGAAGCGCCCGTACATCCGCATCGGCCTCAAGCCGTGGTCGCTGAGCCGCCGCATCGACGCCGAGGTGCGCCACCTCACCACGCCGACGCTGAACAACGGCGCGATCGCCGCCGCCGAGCAGTTCTACGTGCACGCGAGCCTGGAGCGCCTGCAGCCCGGCACGACGTACTACTACGGCGTCGGCCACGACGGCTTCGACCCGGCGGACACCCGCAACCTGGGCTCGCTCGGTACGTTCACCACCGCGCCCTCGCGCGCCGAGAACTTCACGTTCACGGCCTTCGGCGACCAGGGCGTCAGCTACCACGCCCTCGGCAACGACCAGCTGCTGCTCGGCCAGAACCCGGCCTTCCACCTGCACGCCGGCGACATCTGCTACGCCGACCCGTCCGGCCAGGGCCAGGAGACCGACGTCTACGACGCGCGCACCTGGGACCAGTTCCTGGCCCAGACGGAGACCGTCGCGAAGACGGTCCCCTGGATGGTGACGACCGGCAACCACGACATGGAGGCGTGGTACTCCCCCGACGGCTACGGCGGCCAGAACGCCCGCTGGACGCTGCCGGACAACGGCCCCGACCCGGTGGGCCTGCCGGGCGTGTACTCGTTCGTCCACGGCAACGTGGCGGTCGTCGCGCTGGACGCCAACGACGTCTCGAACGAGATCCCGGCGAACCTCGGCATCAGCGGCGGCAAGCAGACGAAGTGGCTGGACCGCCGCCTCGGCGAGCTCCGCGCCCGCAAGGACGTCGACTTCGTCGTGGTCTTCTTCCACCACTGCGCCTTCTCGACCACCAACGCGCACGCCTCCGAGGGCGGGGTGCGCGAGGCGTGGGTGCCGCTGTTCGAGAAGCACCAGGTGGACCTGGTCATCAACGGCCACAACCACGTGTACGAGCGCACGGACGCGATTCTGAAGAACGTGGTCTCCCGCAAGGTGCCGATCGGCGAGCGCACGGACCCGACCCGCGACGGCATCGTGTACGTCACGGCCGGCGGCGCGGGCAAGTCGCTCTACGACTTCCCGGCCCCCGACACGTACGAGGGCCACGTCCACGACCAGGAGAGCGTGGACACGTACTACGTGGCCAAGGGCGGCGTGCACGCGACGGAGACCGTCGAGTGGTCCCGTGTGCGGTACACCGGCTACTCGTTCCTCGCGGTCGAGGTCACGGTGGGGCAGCACCCGAAGATGAAGGTCACCGCGCTCGCCGAGTCGGGCGCGCGCATCGACCACTTCGAGGTCAGCCGCGGCTGATCCGGCACGGTCACCGGGTCCGGGGGCTCCCGTCCGTCCGTCCCTCGGGGCGGCGGAGGGGAGCCTTCGGGCCTGTCGGGACTCAGTGGCCGGTGGCCCCGCCGTTGTCGCGGCGGTCCAGGGCGCGCTGGAGGGCCGCGGCGGCGTTGTCGCGCTCGGCTTCGGTGGGGCGGGGGGTGTGACGGACGCGGCGGCGGACGGTGGTCTCTGCCATGGGGGAACGCCTCCTGAGAATCACGGATGTCACGGGTATCGGTGTGTCACGGGTATCGGGGGCACGACGGGCCGCCGCGGGGAACGCGTGGGCCGGGGCCGGACCCGGTCGCGCTGCGGACGGCGGGTGACGCACTGCCGCCGGCCGTGCGGGACCAGGTACACAAGGGTGGGAAGCGCCGGAAGGTGCGGGAGCGGACGCCGCAGGGGTGGCCTGCATGGGGCGTACCCGCTCACCACCAGTCGCTGGTAGAAGCGAATCGTTCGGCTCCTACAAAACTAGGACACCCGGGGCGCCCTGTCTCCACAATTACTCGGACTTCCTACTATCTGAGACGACCCGGTCCACGCCCGCACCCGCAATCCACCCGCGCGCACCCGGCCCACGCGGGATCGTGCCTGCTCAGAGGCGCCGGGACAGCCGATCGGGCAGCCGGGCCGGAGAGGCGACCGCCACCCCGGCCGGGTGCTTCTTCGCGGGACATGTCCCGCATGATCCACCCGCCCGGCCCAGGACGACCGACCCGACCGAACCGAATCCCGGCCCCCGCCCCCCGCTCCCGGGAAAACGGACCGGGCCGGTGGGACGGGCGCGACCGTGCGCCCGTCCCACCGGCCCGGAGACCTGGCGGTTCCGCTACTTCTTGACGTACTTCGCGAACTCCGGCACGACGTGGTCGATCGCGTAGGTGGTCGAGAGGATCGAGTCGGTGGCGAACGCCTGGCTCAGACCGCCCTCGTCGAAGACCATGGCGTGACCGTCGGCGACCGCGGGGATCTTCTTGTAGAGCGCGTCGGAGGTGACCTGCGCGGGCTTGAGGCCGATGGGCGCGGTGACGATCAGGTCGGCGTCGAACTGGTCGAGGTTCTCCTCGGAGACGCTGACCGAGAACGCGTCACCGGCCTGCTTCTCGATGACCGGGTTGTTCTTGAAGCCGAGCCGCTTGATGAAGTCGACGCGTCCGGTGCCCGAGACGTACGCACCCCAGCCGACCGAGGTCTTCGAGGCGAGGGTGACCGTCTTGTCCTTGAACTCGGGGTGCGCCTTCGCCGCGGCGGCGAACTTGTCCTCGACGCCCTGGATCAGCTTGTCCCCCTCGGCCTTCTTGCCGAGCGCGGTGGAGACCATCCGGGTCTGCTGCTCCCAGGAGAGCTTGTACTGGTCGCCGCCCTTCGGGACGCCGATGACCGGGGCGATCTTGCTGAGGGTGTCGTAACGGGTCTGGTCACCGCTGGACTTGGTGTCGAGGATCAGGTCGGGCTTGAGGGCCGCGATCTTCTCGTACTCCGGCTCCATGGTGCCGATCTTCTCGGGGCTCTTGGTGTAGAGGCCCTTGGCCCACGGGCCGACACCGTCGCCGCCGAAGGCGAGCCAGTCGCTCTCGCCGACGGGCTGGACGCCGAGGGCGAGCGCGGTCTCCGCGTCGCCCCAGCCGAGTGCGACGACCCGCTCGGGCTGCTCCTTCACCGTGATGGAGCCGAACTTGGTGTCGACGGACACCGGGAAGGCTCCGGCCGAGGCGGAGGCGGTGGACGACGTGTCCTTGGCGGAGTCGCCGGAGTCGTCGGAGGAGCAGCCGGTCGCGCCGATCAGCACGGCGGCGAGCGGAAGCGCCAGCAGGCCGAGCGAGGCACGGGAGCGGGTGGGGGTACCGGAACGACGGGCAAGGGGGTTCCGGAGACGCACGTTCTTCATGCCCATGAGGTTAGCCTAACCTTAATTCAGGCGGCGCACAGGGGTCCGATAGATGCAATTCGCGCCGCTTCAGGGCGAGTTGGGTCGCCGCCCGGAGGCTTCGGGCCCGGACCGGGCTCAGGCGACGGGCTCGTCCTGCCGCACCGCGGCCGGCACGTGGTGGCGGCCGATCGGCACGATCATCGGGGTGCCGGAGGCCGGGTCGGGGACGACCGAGCAGCGCATTCCGAAGACCTCGGTGACCAGTTCCCCGGTCACGATCTCGGTGGGGCGGCCCTCGGCGACGATCCGGCCGTCCTTCATCGCGACCAGGTGATCGGCGTACCGGCAGGCGAGGTTCAGATCGTGCAGCACGGCGACCATGGTCACCCCGCGCTCCCGGTTGATGTCGGTGAGCAGGTCGAGGACGTCCAGCTGGTGGCTGATGTCGAGGTAGGTGGTCGGCTCGTCGAGCAGCAGTACGTCGGTGTGCTGGGCGATCGCCATGGCGATCCAGACGCGCTGGCGCTGGCCCCCGGAGAGCTCGTCGACCGGGCGCTCGGCGAGCTCCAGTACGTCCGTGGCGACGAGCGCCTCGGCGACCGCCGCGTCGTCCTCGGCGGTCCAGGAGCGCAGCCAGCCCTGGCGCGGGTAGCGGCCCCGGCCGACCAGGTCGGCGACGGTGATGCCCTCGGGGGCCACCGGGGTCTGCGGGAGGATGCCGAGGATTCCGGCGACCGCCTTGGTGGGCATCGACCGGATGTCCTTGCCGTCCAGCAGGACCGTGCCCGCCGAGGGGGCGAGCAGCCGGGCCATGGAGCGCAGCAGGGTGGACTTGCCGCAGGCGTTGGGGCCCACGATCATCGTCACGCCGCCCGGCGGGATGTCGATGTCGAGGTCCTTGACGATGTCCCGGCTGCCGTATCCGAGGCGCAGTCCGCGCGCTCCCAGGCTGTGTTCCGCGCTCACGCGGCACTCCCCTCCATCTGGTCCTTGCGAGTCCTTGCCGGCCCTGCTTGCGGGGTCGGCCGCGGGCGGGTCATCCGCCCTGTCCCGAACGGTTGGCGCGGATCAGCAGCCACATCAGGTACGGGGCGCCGATCACGCTGGTGACGACCCCGACGGGAAGCTGCCCGGAGGCACCCATCGGCAGGTCGACGAGGTCCAGCACGTGCTGCGCGGCGAAGTCGGCGACCACCACCAGCAGCGCGCCGGTCAGCCCGGAGGCGACCAGCGAGGCGCCCCGCCCGGGGGCCAGTCGGCGGGCGACGGGCGCGGCGACGAAGGCGACGAACCCGACGGGTCCGGCGGCGGCGGTCGCCACACCGGCCAGCGCGACGGCACAGCAGAGCAGCTGGAGCCGGCCCCGCTCGGTGCGGGCGCCCAGGCCGGCGGCGGTGTCGTCGCCGAGCTGCAGTACGGGCATCTGGCGGGCGGCCAGGAAGAGCAGCGGCAGCAGCACCACGAGCGCCCAGGCCAGGGGCCTCAGCAGGTCCCAGGAGCGGCCGTTGAGACTGCCGGTGAGCCAGAGCAGCGCCGACTGCGCTTCGGTGACCTCGGAGCGGGTCATCAGGTAGGAGATCACGCTGGACAGTCCGGCGCCGATACCGACGCCGACGAGGACGAGCCGGGCGCCGGTCACCCCGCGCCGCCAGGCGAGCGCGTAGATCAGCGCGCCGGTGAGGACCGCGCCGGCCAGGGCGGACACGGAGAGCAGCACCCCGCTGACCGCGAACAGCGAGGAGGCGAGCACCGCGGCGACGGAGGCGCCCGAGCTGATGCCGATGATGTCGGGGCTGGCGAGCGGGTTGCGCAGCAGGCTCTGGAAGATCGCACCGGAGAGCCCGAAGGCGATCCCGACCAGGATGGCCATCAGGGCGCGGGGCATCCGCAGCTCGCCGACGATGAACCAGGTGGCGGGGTCGGCGCGCCCGGTGAGGGCGGCGAACACGTCGGAGAGCGGCACCGCCATGTCCCCGTACGCCAGCGAACCGCACAGGGCGGCGACGGTGGCGACGGCGAGGACCACGCAGACCGTGAGGTAGCGGGCGCGGCCGTTGCGGCGCACCCGGGCGACCTCACGTACCGCCCCGGCGGGGGCGGACACCGAAGAGGTGGCGGCGGGGGCGGTCACAGTTCCACCAGCTTCCGTCGGCGGACCAGGATCACGAAGGGGATGCAGCCGATGACGGCGGTGACGATGCCGACCTGCACCTCGGCGGGCCGAGCGACCAGACGGCCGACGATGTCGGCGACGAGCAGCAGGATCGGGGCGAGGACCGCGCTGTAGGCGAGCACCCAGCGGTGGTCGGGGCCGGTGATCAGCCGGGCGGCGTGCGGGACGACCAGGCCGACGAACCCGATGGGTCCGGCGATCGCGGTGGCCGCGCCGCAGAGCAGGACCACGGCGAGGGCGGAGGCGGCGCGGGCCACGCCCACCCGCTGGCCGAGGCCCCGGGCCACGTCGTCGCCGAGGGCGAGGGCGTTGAGCTGGGGGCCGAGTGCGAGGGCGAGGAGGGAGCCGACCACGATGAAGGGCAGTACCTGCCAGAGCGCGTCGGTCTCCCGGCCGGAGAGCGAACCGACCTGCCAGAAGCGGAACTGGTCGAAGGTCTTGCTGTCGGTCAGCAGCATCGCGGTGGTGAGGGAGCCGAGGAAGGCGGTGGTGGCGGCTCCGGCGAGCGCCAGTTTGACGGGGGTGGCGCCTTCCCGTCCGATCGAGCTGACGCCGTAGACGAAGAGGGCGGCGAGCAGCGCGCCGCCGAATCCGAACCAGAGGTACTGCCCGGGGGCGGTGAGGCCGAGGACGCCCATGGCGAGGACCACGGAGACGGACGCTCCGGCGTTGACGCCGAGCAGGCCGGGGTCGGCCAGGGGATTGCGGGTGACGCCCTGCATGAGCGCCCCGGCGAGGCCGAGGGCGACTCCGGCGAGGATTCCGGCGCAGGTGCGCGGGATGCGGACCGTCCGGACGATGACGTCGGTGCGCCGGGCGTCGTCGGGGCTGACCAGTCCGTGCCACACGTCGGCGAGGGGTACGTGCCCCGATCCGACGGCGAGGCTGACCGCGGCGATCAGTACGAGGACCACCAGCGCGGCCAGGAGACCGGCGGCGAGCGCGGAACGGGAACCCTTGCGGCGGACGCCGGCGGCCGGCGGTGCGGTACGCGCCGAGGGCAGGGTGGCGGCGGCCGGGGTCACCGGGCACCTGTCGCGGTGGCCGGTATCGCGTCCGGCATCGTTCGCTCCTCAACGGGCTCCGCGTGAAGCCGGCAACGGCTCCACGCAGGGGGAATGCCCGCCAGGAGATAACCCGAGGGCCTACAGTAAGGTGACCCTAACATTGTAAGCATGTACGGAAAAAACCGGTCTGGGTCACGATGCCGCACCGGTTGACCGTACGGATCCAGCCATCCACGGGTACCCGGCGAGGGCGACCTCCGTCCGTACGTACCGCCAGGCCACCTGCCAGGAAGTCGTCTTGCACCCCAGCACCGCAGCGCCCACCGTCGTACCGTCCGCCGCCCCGCTCCCCCGCGACGGCTGGGTCGAACTCACCGCCCCCGGGGAGCTGACCGAACTCCTCGGCGCCCCGCACCCGATCGTCATCGAGAAGGTCCACGACAGGCTGACGGAGGAGGACCTCCGGCTCATCGGCCAGTCCCCGCTCTGCACGATCGCCACCTCGGACGCGGCGGGCAACTGCGACGCCTCCCCGAAGGGCGGGGAGCCGGGGTTCACGCTCGTTCTGGACGAGCGCACCCTCGCGCTGCCGGACCTGCCGGGCAACCGCCGCTCGGACGGCTTCCGCAACATCCTGCAGAACCCGCACGTGGGCCTGCTCTACTTCATACCCGGCGTCATGGACGTGCTGCGGGTCAACGGCCGCGCCCGGGTCCTGCGGGACGCGCCGTTCTTCGGTGAACTGGCCGACGCGAAGGGCGCCCGGCCGCAGTTGGCGCTGCTGGTCGAGATCGACGAGATCTTCCGGCACTGCCCGGCGTCCCTGCGTCGCTCGGGCGTCTGGAAGCCGGACACGTGGGGCGCCGGCGCGCCGCCCGCGATTCCCGGGCAGCGCGGCTGAGGCGACCAGGACCGGCGCGGTCTCCGTATCCGCCGGGCCCCCGGCACATCAGCCGCCGCCCGGTCAGGTCGGGGCGGAACCGCCTTCGGCGACCGCTCGCCGGCGCTCGTAGTGTCGGGCGGCGCGGGCGCGGTTCCCGCACGACGGCTTGCACCACCCCTGCCGCCCGTGGCTCTTGACGAAATAGCGCACGCAGTGGGGTGCGGTGCAGGAGTGCAGCCGTGGGCGCTGCGGACCGCTGAGGAAGTCGATGACGGCGCGGGCCAGGGCGGCGAGGAGCCGTACGCCCGGATCGTCCTCGGTCGACAGCAGCCGGGCGACGGGAGCTCCGTCGGCGGGCCAGTCCATCTGCGGGGCGACCGGTTCCAGGGCCGCCGCCGCGTTGAGCCGGGCCGTGGCCCGGTCGACCGGCATCAGGCGGTGGGCGTCCGCCGGGCTGGGCTGAGCGGGACGGACGGCCCTCGCGAACAGGGCCCGGACCGCTTCGCGGACCTCGACGATCCGCAGCCTCAGGTCTTCGTCCGCCGCGAACTCCGCCGGGACCCGGCCGGCCAGCAGATCCCCGCACTCCTGAATCCAGCGGGTCGCCCCCGGGACGGTGGCGAGGTCGTCGGCGATGCCGCCTTCACCGTCGTGGCGGATCGTGCTCGCCAGTTCCAGTGCCAGCCAACGCTCCACGAGACGTCTCCTTCCAGCTCCGGCTCTGCGCCCGGGTCGTCGGCCTCCATCCTCACACCTCTAACGGAAAACCAAAAACTACCGTTAGAGTCTGCGGCGGGTGGTGGCATCCGGGCGACACGTGCCGTGCCGCCGCACGTGCGGCGGCCGAAGCCGACGCGACCGAGGGAGACGACGGAATGACTCTGCTGCTCGCACAGATCAGCGACCTGCACCTCGACGGCAGCGAGCGGGCGACCCTGCGTGCCACCCGCGTCATGGACCACCTGCGGGCCCTGCCCCGGCCGGTCGACGCCCTTCTGGTCACCGGGGACATCGCCGACCACGGCGACGAGGCCGAATACGAGGAAGCGGCCCGGATACTCGCCGCCCCCTTCCCGGTGCTCATGTGCCCCGGCAACCACGACGAGCGCGCCGCCTACCGCAAGGCCCTGCTCGAAGAGGCGCCCGGCCACGGCCCCGTCAACCGGGCCCACCACATCGGCGGCACCACGATCCTGATGTGCGACTCCACCATTCCGGGCCGCGACGAGGGCCGTCTCGACGCGGAGACGCTCACCTGGATCGGCACCACTCTCGCCGCGCTGCCCGAGGACGCCCCGGCGCTGATCGCCTTCCACCAGCCGCCGGTCCGGCTCCACCACCCGCTGCCCGACTCCTTCATGCTCGAAGAGCCCGGCGAGCTCGCCGCCCTGCTCGACGCGTATCCGCAGATCACCGCGGTCCTCACCGGACACGCCCACACCGCGGCCGCCTCCACCTTCGCGGGGCGTCCGCTGATCGTCGGCCCGGCCGTCACCTGGACCCTGCGCCTGCCCTGGGAAGGCGACGAGCCCGCGGACCGCGAGCAGCCCCCCGGCCTCGCCTTCCACGTCCTGGACGACGACCGGCGCCTGACCACCCACTACCGCGTCGTGGTCTGATCACGGAGCGGCAGCGCCTGGAGGCACCGTGATCCACCCGTACGCCGTCGCCGGGTTCCTGGTGGCGATGTGATCCACCCGTACGCCGTCGCCGGGTTCCTGGTGGCGATCCTCCCGCTGATCGCCACCCCGGGAGCCGGCCTGGCCCTGCTGGTCCAGCACGTGACCGACGCCGGGCGCCGCCGGGCCGTTCCGGTCGTCCTCGGCACGGTCACCGGCCTGTACGTCCACGCCGCTTTCGCCGTGGCAGGTCTGTCGGCCCTGGTCATGCATTCGAGCCAGGCGTTCACCGCCGTCAGACTCACCGGCGCCGCCTACCTCGTCGGCCTGGGCATCTGGACGTGGCGTTCCGCGTCGGCCGAACGCACCACGTCGGCGGTGCTCGTCGCTCTCGGCATCCGGAGCGCGGTCGCGTAGGCCCGATCCGCGCCCGGGGTGCGCCCGGCGGATACGCAGACCGCCCCCGTCCGGCAGGGGGGGTGCCGGACAGGGGCGGGGTTCCGGGCGGGGCGCCGCCGCCGCGGTCGTGGTGACCGAGGGGCGGCCGGCGTCCCGGAGGGCGTCAGCCCTGGTGGGGGTAGGTGTACTCGGTCGGCGGGACCAGCGTCTCCTTGATGGCGCGGGTCAGCGTCCAGCGCTGCAGGTTCTGCGGGGCGCCGGCCTTGTCGTTCGTACCCGAGGCGCGGCCGCCACCGAAGGGCTGCTGGCCGACGACGGCACCGGTCGACTTGTCGTTGATGTAGAAGTTGCCCGCCGCGTAGCGGAGCTTCTCCATCGTGTGGGCCGCGGCGGCGCGGTCGCCCGCGATGACGGAACCGGTCAGGGCGTAGTCGGAGACCGACTCCATCTGGTCCAGCATCGCGTCGTACTGGTCGTCCTCGTACACGTGGACGGCGAGGATCGGGCCGAAGTACTCGGTCGTGAAGACCTCGTTCTCCGGGTCGGTGCACTCGATGACGGTCGGGCGGACGAAGTAGCCCACCGAGTCGTCGTAGGTGCCGCCCGCGACGATCGTGCACGTCGGGTCGGCTGCGGCGCGGTCGATGGCGGCCTTGTTCTTCGCGAAGGAGCGGTCGTCGATGACGGCGCCCATGAAATGCGAGAGGTCGGTGACGTCACCCATGGTGATGGCGTCGACCTCGGCCGCGAACTTCTCCTTGAAACCGGAGTTCCAGATGGAGGCGGGGACGTAGGCGCGCGAGGACGCCGAGCACTTCTGGCCCTGGTACTCGAAGGAGCCGCGGGTCAGCGCGGTCTTCAGGACGGCCTGGTCGGCCGACGGGTGGGCGACGACGAAGTCCTTGCCACCGGTCTCGCCGACGAGCCGCGGGTAGGTGCGGTAGTTGGCGATGTTGTTGCCGACCGTCTTCCACAGGTGCTGGAAGGTCGGGGTCGAGCCGGTGAAATGGATACCGGCCAGGTCGCGGTGGTTCAGCGCGACCTCGGAGACCGCGATGCCGTCGCCGGTCACCAGGTTGATGACGCCCTTGGGCAGACCGGCCTCTTCCAGGAGCCGCATCAGCAGCACGGCGGCGTGGGTCTGCGTCGGGGACGGCTTCCACACGACGACGTTGCCCATGAGCGCCGGGGCGGTCGGCAGGTTGCCCGCGATGGCGGTGAAGTTGAAGGGCGTGATCGCGTAGACGAAGCCCTCCAGCGGGCGGTGGTCCATGCGGTTCCACACGCCGGTGGAGTTGGCCGGCGGCTGCTCGGCGAGGATCTGGCGCGCGTAGTGCACGTTGAAGCGCCAGAAGTCGACGAGCTCGCAGGGGGTGTCGATCTCGGCCTGCTGGGCGGTCTTGCCCTGGCCGAGCATGGTGGAGGCGGCCATCGTCTCGCGCCACGGGCCGGAGAGCAGCTCGGCGGCGCGCAGGATGATCGCGGCGCGGTCGTCGAAGGCCATCGCGCGCCAGGCCGGGGCGGCGGCGAGCGCGGCGTCGATCGCGTCCTGGGCGTCCTGCTCGGTGGCACCGGCGAAGGTGCCGATGACGGCGCGGTGGTTGTGCGGCTGCACGACGTCGACGCGGGCGCCGCCGCCCATCCGCTCCTCGCCACCGATGGTCATCGGGAGGTCGATCGGGTTCTCGCCGAGCTCCTTGAGCTTCGCCTCCAGGCGGGCGCGCTCGGGGGTACCCGGGGCGTAGGAGTGGACCGGCTCGTTGACCGGCGCGGGGACCTGGGTGACAGCATCCATGAGTGCCTTGTCTCCTTGGTTCGTCGGGGTGGGGGGTGGGAGCCGGACTCAGCCCTTGGTGAGGATGGAGCGCGCGAAGAAGAGGAGGTTGGCCGGCTTCTCCGCGAGGCGGCGCATGAAGTAGCCGTACCAGTCGGTGCCGTACGCGGTGTAGACACGCATGCGGTGGCCCTCCGCGGCGAGGCGGACGTGCTCGTCGCTGCGGATGCCGTAGAGCATCTGGAACTCGTACTCGTCCAGCTTGCGGCCGGCCTGGCGGCCGAGTTCCTGGGCGATGGCGACGAGACGCGGGTCGTGCGACCCGATCATCGGGTAGCCGTCGCCCTCCATGAGGATCTTCATGATGCGGACGTACGCCTTGTCGATCTCGGCCTTGTCCTGGTACGCGACGGAGGCGGGCTCCTTGTACGCACCCTTCACGATACGCACGCGGCTGCCCGCGGCGGCGAGCCGGCGGGCGTCGTCCTCGGTGCGGAACAGGTACGCCTGGATCACGCAGCCGGTCTGCGGGAAGTCCTTCCGCAGTTCCTCGTGGATGGCGAACATCGAGTCGAGGGTGGTGTGGTCCTCGGCGTCCAGGGTGACCGTGGTGCCGATGGCCGCGGCGGCCTCGACGACCGGGCGGACGTTGGCGAGGGCCAGCTCGTGGCCGTTCTCCAGCGCCTGGCCGAACATCGAGAGCTTGACCGACATCTCGGCCTTGGTGCCGAAGCCCAGGTCCTTCAGGCGTCCGACCAGCTCCAGGTAGGCGTCGCGCGCGGCAGCGGCCTCGGCGGGCGTGGTGATGTCCTCGCCGACCACGTCGAGGGTGAGCTCCAGGCCCTTTCCGACGGATTCACGGACGACCGGGAGGACGTGGTCGACGTTCTCACCGGCGATGAAGCGGTCGACGACCTGCTTGGTGCCCGGCGCGGCCGAGATGAACCGGCGCATCCGGTCGCTGCGCGACGCGGCGAGAATCACGGGACCCAGCACGGGGCACCTCCACGAAAGTACTGATGGACGACGGGACGACTACGGGGCCGGCCGCCTGTCCTGGAGCCGGACGAAAGGCTTCGTACCGGTCCGGACCATGACAGCACGGAGAACCACGGTGAAATCTATGGATTGCACCGAACGTGTGCCATCGACAGCTGTCACGCATCCGCGCCCGCCACCTCATACATCTGTCTGAAGGGTGCGAGAATGGCGGGATGAAAGGCGACTACCAGGAACTCGTCGACGAGATCTCCGGACTGCTGAGCGCGCCCGCCACCCTGGAGAACCGCGACTTCGGCCTGATCGCCTTCGGGGTGCACGACAGCGACGACGACACCGCCATGGACCCGGTCCGTACCCGGTCGATCCTGACCCGCCGCTCCACATCGGCGGTCCGCGCCTTCTTCGAGGGCTTCGGCATCACCCGTGCCACCGGGCCGGTCCGCATTCCGGCGGGCCCGGAAGCCGGAGTCCACCTCAGCCGGATCTGCCTCCCGGTACGCCACCGGGGTGTGGTGCTCGGTTACGTCTGGCTGCTGGACACGGTCCCCGGCCCGACCGACGAACGGCTGGCGGCGGCCATGGACGTGGCGGACCGGATCGGGGCACTCCTCGCCGACGAGGTCCGGGCCGGCGCGGACCTCTCCCGCGAGCTGGGCGCGGCCCTCACCGCGGGGCACGGCTGGCAGCGGGACATGGCGCTGACCGCGCTCCGGGAGGCGCTGGGCGCGGACGCCGACGGGCTGCACGCGGTGGTGTGCGTCTCCCCGTGGACGGCGGACGACACCCCGTCGGCGCGGACGGTCCCCTCGGCGGCGGCGCTCACGGTGGTCGCCCCGCCGGCCGGGCACGACGCGCTCTGCCTCGCCGCGCTCGTACGGCTGCGGTCCCCGGACACCCCCGGCCCCGCGGACACGGCGGCCGAGCGGCTGCGCACCGCGGCGGGCCGGGACGCGACCGCGGGGGTGGCCGACCCGCGCCGGGGTCTGGGCGAGCTGGCCGACGCCTGGCACGAGGCGGTGTCGGCGGCCCGAGCGGCGGCGGCCGAACCCCGGCTCGGCCCGGTCGCCCGGTGGTCGGGCATCGGCCCGTACCGCCTGCTGACCGCCCTGTCCCACGCCCCCGCGGGCCCCGACCCCTCGGTGGTCGCGCTGCTGGCCCCGGCCCACGCGGAGCTGGCCCGCACGGCGGAGACCTTCCTCGACCTCGCGGGGCAGGCGAGCCGGACGGCGGCCGAGCTGGGCATCCACCGTCAGACCTTGTACTACCGGCTCTCCCGGGTCCAGCAGCTCACCGGGCTCGACCTCGCCAGCGGCGAGGACCGGCTGCTGCTGCACATGGCACTGAAGCGCGCCCGGCTCTGAGCGGGGCCGGCTCTCAGCGGGGCCGGCTCTCAGCGACGCCGCCGGGAACGGCCGCCGGATCAGTCGCCCCGGTCCGCCTCGACGACGGGCGACGCGCTGACCAGCGCGACCATCACCAGGGGTGCGTCCCCGTCGCTGTGGCCGACGCTCACCCCCACCCAGCGGTCCCGGCCGGGCAGCGGCCCCCAGACGCGGAGGTCGCCGTAACAGTCCTCGCCGAGCAGGGCCGCGTGGAGCGGGGGCAGGGGCCGTCCCGCCTGGCGCCACACCAACGCGGGGTGCATCGCCACCCGGCGGTGCGCCCCCCATCGGACGTCCAATTCCGCTACGAGCGCTTCGAGTTGTCGCTGTGCGGCGCCTTCCGCGTCGTTCCAGTCGCTCCCGTACACGCCGGCGAGACCGTCGCCCTCCCAGAGCGGGACGATCCGGAACCCCTTTCCGGTGGTGGCCCGCCACTCCCCCGTCCCGGGGTCCCCCTCGCCGACGGTGGGCCCCGCCACGGGTACGGGCCCCGCCGCCAGCGCCGTCACGTCGGCCACGGCCCGCCCGGCGTCGAAGGGCTCCCCGGCGCGGACGCTCACAGCACGGCCCGGTCGAGCGGACGCGGCAGCGGGCGGAGCGCGCCGGCCGCGCTCAGCGCGTCGTACGCCTCGACCACCTCGGCCGTACCGCCCAGGGCCAGTAGAACGCCTCCGCCGGGCAACTCCTCCCGCTCCGAACCGAGTCCGTCCGGGACCAGGGCCGCCCGGGCGGGCGAGAGGTAGCCGTACCGGCCGACGACCGGGTCTCCGACCGTGTAACCGGCCTCGTCCTCCAGGGCGTCGAGGAGGTCGTCGTCGCTGACGTCACCGAAGTCCGGGCCCCACACGCGCGCGAGGGCCGCGAGCAGCTCGCCCTCGGGCACGTCCGCGCCGTCCGGCGCGTCGACGGCCACCACCACGGACTGGAGCAGGAACTCCGGTGCGCCGCCCGCAAGTCCACTGATCTCGACCCCGACTCCCGCGTCCGGTGCGGCGATCAGCCGGAGCCCGGTGCCGACCCGGTCCGACCAGTCGTCGGCGGTACGCGCCTCGCGCAGGACCTCGGCCAGCGGTTCCCGCCCCGGCGCGAGCGGGGCATCGTCCGCGCCGGACGCCCGGACACGCCGCCACGCCCAGTCAGGGCCGGTCGCGCCCCCGAGGAGCGCGGCGACCTGCCGGAGCGTCAGCTCCCAGCGCCCGGAGAGCTCTTCGACGGACTCCACCCGGGGGCCCCAGAAACCCCGCACCACACGCCGCATCCGCTTCCTCCGTCGCCCGGTGTCCAACGCCTCTCGGGTCAGCAGACTAAGGGTTGCCCCGTCATTCGTGGGGGATCGGTGCGCGCCGTCGGATGCGGTGGGTCGACGAGCGTCGCCCTCATCGCGTTCACGCACCGCGTTCGCGCACGGCGGGCTGCCCGCGGCGTCGTTCGGGAGCTCCCTCAACGGCCCCGGCGCAGGGCTGCTCCCCTCGGTTCCTCGATGTGCGGGGCGGATAGGGTCGTGAACCGGGAGTTCCACGGAGCCGGTTGACCCATGGGGGGCCACGCCATGCCTGCACCTGCGCGACTCCGGGAGGACGCCGATCTCCCCACCCGGCGGCTCGCCGGTCTGGCCCTCAACCCGTCCGTGCCCGAGAGCGTCCTGCTGAGGCTGCTCGCCGCCGCCCCGTTGGCGGTACGGATGGTGCTGTGCCGGGACCGGGTGCTGCCCGACGCGGTGGTCGACGCGGTGATCGCGCACCCCGACCACCACACCCGCGGCTTCTTCGCCCGGAACCCCCATGTCGATCCGGCCCAGCGGGCCCGGCTGGTGGACGATCCCGAGTGGCTCGTCCGAGCGCACCTCGCCGAAGGGCCCGAAGTGGACTTGCTCGACCGGCCCCGACCCCTGCCCGACGAAACCGTCATCCACATGATCAGAACGTATGACGACGATCTCCAGTGGTCTCTCTACCGTCATGTGTCCGCCGGGCTGCGTGCGTCCATGCCCACCCACCCGAACGCGGAGGTCCGCCGCCGGGGGCTCGGCATGTTCGGATCAAGCTCCGCCGAGGTACGGGCCGCGATGCTGACCGACCCCGACGAGGGTGTCCGGGAGATGGCGCGGCAGCGTGCGCGCCTCGAAGACCCGGCGTGGGTGGAGAGCGCGCTCCCCGACCGACCGTGCCACGCCCGCACCGACATGCTGGTCAACAGAGCCCTCAGCGCAGCCGTGGTGGGATGCGTCCTCGCGACGCCCGTCGGCAGGCAGGACAGGGCGATGATCGCCGGCAACCCCACCCTCCCTCCCGACGCCGTGATCCTCCTGGCCGCCGATCCGGACCCGGAGATCCGGGGCCGGATCGCGCGCCGCGCCGACCTGCGGCCCACCGAGCGCCGTGCACTCGTCGCCGACCCTGACCCGGGCGTACGCAGGAAGGTGGCGCACCACGCGGACCTGGGACCGGCCGAGCGCGCCGCGCTCGCGACGGACCCCGACCCGGACGTCCGGCTGGCCGTGTCCGTCCACCCGGGGCTGAGCGAGGAGGAACGCGCCCGGATCGACTACGAAGTTCCCCCGGGCGGCGACTTCGGCCGGTGTCTTCCGGCCTGGACACCCGAGGATCCCGAAGCCGTCCGGCCGAACGCACTCTCCGAACACCCGCTGCTGCGCCGGCGAGCGGCCAGATATCACCTGCTACCGCCGGACCTCGTCGCGCGCCTGGCCGACGACGACCTCGGTGTCCGCGTCCTGCTGGCACAGAACCATCCGGACGCCCCCGCACCACTCCTGCTGCGCAGCTTCGTCGAGTACACCGGTGCCGAGCGCGCCCACCTCACCACCCGGCCGGACTTCCCGACCGAAGGACTGGCCGCCTTCGCCGACCACGAGGAGCCCGCGGTCCGGGCCTTGGCCACACGCGACCCCGCGACCGGGCCGGCGGTGGTGGACCGGCTCTCCCGGGACCCGGACCCTGCCGTGAGGGCCGCGGCGGCACGCCACCCGAATCTTCCGCGGCCGCGACTGGCGGAACTCCTCGACGACGAGGAGTTGGCCCACGCCGCCGCCGCGAACCCGGCGCTGAGTCCCGACGCGGTCCGCCGGCTGGTGGACGCGATTCCGATGACCGGGTCACCGGCCGCGTAGCCGCCGTCGGCCCGAAGCCGCGCCGGTCACTCACCAAGCTTGCGCACGGCGGCGGCGAGCATGGCGTCGAGCGCCTCCTGGGAGGCCCGCAGGCCGGCGATCGCCTCGGCGACCCTGGCGGTTTCGCGTTGCAGTGCGGAGACCATGCCCCGGCAGCCGGAGGGGACGAGCCGGTCGTCCTCGGCGTGCACGCAGTGCATCAGCCCGGCGATCACCGAGGTGGGCAGGCCGCCCGCGAGGAGGTAGCGGATGCTGCGCACCGCCACGACGTCCCCGTCGTCGTAGTCGCGGTAGCCGTTCGCGAGCCGTCGCGGGCGGAGCAGGCCCTGCTCCTCGTAGTAGCGCAGCAGCCGCCTGTTCACCCCGGTCGCCTCAGCGAGGTCACCGATCCGCATGCCCGTCCCCCTGCCGTCCGGTCGCGGGGCGCGCGCCGTCGACCGCCTTGACCTTCACACCGGTGTGAGGTCCTACCGTCCTCATTGTCACCGCAGGCAAGGCGAGTTGGGGAGATCGGCATGTCCGGAGCAGTCGTCGTCGGAGCGGGTACCGGAATCGGCGCGGCGGTCGCTCGCAGGTTCGCGCGGGAGGGTCTGCCGGTGGCGCTCCTCGCACGCGGCGAGGGAACGCTGAAGGCCGCCGCCCAGGCGATTCCGGCCGACGGCGGCCCGCTGCTCACGCTGACGGCCGACGCCACCGACGAGGAGGCGCTGCGCGCCGCCCTGGACGCGGCCGCCGACGAGTTCGGCCCGGCCGACGTGGTGGTGTACAACGCCGCGATCATCAGGTCGGACGCACCGGGCGAACTCTCGGCCTCCGGTCAGCTCGGCGCCTGGGCCGTCAACGTGGGCGGCGCGCTCACCACCGCCGCCCACGTCGCGCCGGGCATGGCGGAGCGCGGGCGCGGCACCTTCCTCGTCACCGGCGGAATGCCCGAGCCGAAGCCCGGATGGGTCAGCCTCTCCCTCGGCAAGGCCGGGGTACGGACCCTGGTGCACCTGCTCGGCCTGGAGTACGGCTCCCGGGGCGTCCATGTCGCCTCCGTGACCGTGGACGGGCCCGTGGTGCCCGGTACCTCCTTCGACCCTGATCTGATCGCCGAACACTACTGGCGGCTGCACACCCAGCCGGAGGACCGGTGGGAGCAGGAGGTCGTGCACGGCCGGACGATCGCCGCGAACACCCCGTAGGAGTCGCCCCGGGGAGCGTACGGCCCCTGCCGCTGCCGACAGGGGCCGTACCGCTGAAGCGGTGTCCGCCGGACACCGCCTACGGGTGCCCCCTCAGCTCAGGTGCCGGGTGAGGAAGCGGGCCGCGTCCTCACCCGCCGACTGCGGGACGCCGGTGTGGCCGCCCATGCTGGCGAGCAGCGTCTTCTCCTCGGAGCCGAAGGCGTCGAAGAGGTCCAGGGCTGCCTGCCGGTCGTTCCCCTCGTCGTCCCACTGCAACAGGACGTGGAGCGGAATGGTGACCCGGCGGGCCTCCTCCTGGATGGCGCGCGGTACGAAGCTCCCGGCGAACAGGACGGCGGCCGAGACGCGCGGCTCGACCAGCGCCAGCCGGATTCCGATGGAGATCACTCCCCCCGAGTACCCGACCGGACCGTCGATGCCGGGCAGCGCGAGGAGGGCGTCGATGGCGGCCTGCCATTCGGGGACCGCCTGTTCGACCAGCGGGAGGACGAGGGCGTCGACGGTGTCGTCGCCGACCGGTTCGCCCGCCTGGACGGCCCGGCGCATGTCCGCACGGGCCTGGTCGACGGCGGCCAGGCGGGGCCGGTCGCCGCTTCCGGGGAGTTCGACGGTGGCTGCGGCGAAGCCGTCGGCCACGGCCTGCCGGGCCCGCCCCACCAGCCGGGGGTACATCTTGCCCAGCCCGAGCGGGGGGTGGCCGAGCAGGATCAGCGGCACCGGCGCGGACCCGGATGCCGATGCGGGCGTCCACAGGATGCCGGGGATGTCGCCGAGGGTGAACTCGCGCTCAAACATGGTTTCGTCGAGGCGTCGTTCGGAAGTGAAACGCATGGTCGTGCCTTTCGGGAGAGCTCGTGACGGCGCTCCCGGACGACCTATCGCCCGACCGTGACCCCGGAGGAGAGCACCACAGTGAATTGGTTCACGGGTACCACCTCCTCGTTCTCTCGCACGGCCTCCGGAAGGCTAGCAGCTTGGCCGCGCCCCGGGCGGCGGGGTTCGCGGGAGCGCGGGGCAACGGGGCAAACGGGGCAAACGAGTCGGTCCGGCGGTGACGAGCCGCGTCAACGGCTCGCCAGCCAGTCGCCGTACCAGGCGCGAAAACCGGAACTCGCCGGCGTGAAGCCGCCCCAGTCCGGATCGATGCGCCAGATCTCCCCCGCGTACGGGCCGTTGAGGATCAGCCGGAGGAACATCGCGCAGCCCTCCTCGGCCAGCACGAGCGTGCCGGGTGTCAGCTCTTCGAGCCCCGGTGACCCGATCCGGCCGGGCAGCGGTCCGGTGAGCGGGAACGGCGCGGAGAGCCGGCCCGGCCTCCGGTCTTCCGCCCACTCGTCGTCCACGGCCCGGTCCCCGTCCTCGGCCGCCTCGGCGCCGAGGGAGACCAACGGCATCAGCCCATGCCCCGGCCCGGCCGGACCGTCGCCGACCTCGGCGACGAAGGAGCGGTACTCCACCGGCAGGGCGATCCCGTGGAACGCCTCGAACGCCCGGATCTCGGTCTCCGGCAGCCGGGGTTCCAGCGCGTACCGGTGCGTACGTGCCCCGAAACGAGCGAACCCCGGGTCCGCTGCGGCCATCTCCCGAATCCGCGCGCGGACCCCGTCCCCGTCCCAGTTCTCCACCCGGCGACCGTAGCAACGAGACCGACAGGATCTACTGGCTGCCCCACTGCTCCGCGCCGGACGGCCTTCAGTCGAACGCGCCCGGCTTCCGCGCGCTGTCGATCGGCTTCTGCGCGGTGTGCACCACCTTGACCGGCAGTCCCTCCTCGCGGAAGGCGGCACGGGCCGCCTTGGCCACGTCCGGATCGGAGAAGTGCCATTCGACGGCGCGTCCTCCGGACGCCTCCACCTGGGCGCGCGCCTCCGCGAGGAACTTCTCCTTGCCGGAGGCGGTGAGGGCCGCCTTGCCCGGCTGGGCGAGGTAGCTGGTGTAGCCGTTCTTCGCCTCCAGGAACGTCTGCCTGCCGGAGTCCCAGCCGTCGTACTCGACCGCCGGCTTGCCCTCCTTGGTGCTGGGCACGACGTACTCCCGACCTCGGACCGTGCCCGTGACCTGCTCCTGGTAGCGGAGCCAGGACTCGTTGGTCCAGTTGGGCTGGGGGTTGCGGTCGCGGCTCGCCCAGTAGCCGTCGCCGAGGTCCGCGGAGCCGAGCTCGGGGTCGTTCAAGTCCTTCGCCCAGGGGGCCGGTTCGTAGTTGCGGGGGTCCGAGGTGTCCCCGTGGCGGGGCTCCGGGTACTGCTTCAGGTCCTCGGCCGCCTTACGGGCCCGCTCGGGCTCCTCCAGCCGCTTCTTCTCCAGCGCGGCGGCACGGGCGTCGGCGCGGGCCTTCTCCGCGGCCTCCTTCGCTGCCGTGTCGCAGCCGCCCTCCGCGAGGACGATCCGGCCCGCCGGGCCCGAGGCGAGAACGGCCGTGCCCGACCCGGCGACCCCTCCTCCACCCGGGCGGGTGCCGCCCGGGGCCCCGCCGCCCGGCCCCGTGCGGACGAGCGGGCCCGAGGCGATGACACAGCCGGTCTTGCGTGCCGCGTCCTCGGCCTTGTCGGCGGCCTCGTCGGCCTCCTTCGCCGCCTTGCTCAGCCCTTCCAGGTCACCCGCCTCGGCTGCCTTGGCCGCCCGGCGGGCCGCCGCGCCCGCGTCCCCGGCCGCCTCGGCCACCTCTTCGGCGGCCTTGCCGATCTTGCCGAGTTCGCCGACCTTTCCGGCGACCTTGCCGACGTCGTAGCCCGGGATGAAGAGCGAGCCGACGTTCCACAGCACGTCGGTGACGGCGCGGGTCCTCTCGCCGTTGTTCCACCGGTCGCGCACCTCGTCGCCGACGAACACGGTGTCGCCGACGCTGACGACGGTGTTGACCGATGCCTTGCCCCAGTCGAAGACCGCGCCGAGGTAGTCGCCGTCGCTCCACTTGCCCGAGGCGTCCTTGGAGTCCCGCATCCAGTCGCTGCCGAGCTGCTTGCCGTAGTCGGCGATGCCGGACCAGGTCTCCGGCTTGACGAGGCTGACGATGCCGGTGAGGTCGCCCCAGACACCGTCGACCGCGACGCCCTTGACCACCTGGGTCGTCTGGTCCCAGGCGCAGCCGAAGAATCCCCAGCCGCCGCAGTCCTTCTCTTCCTTCTTCTCACCGCCCCCTTCGCCGCCCTCGTCGCCGGAGGGATCGGTGACGGACGCCGGTGTGTCGTAGGCGGCTTCCGGCTCCTCGCTCGTCTCGGGGTACGTGTCCGGGCCGGCGGAAGTTCCGCCGGAGACACCGCCGGAAGTGCCGCCGGTGGAAGTGCCGCCGGTGGAACCGGACGTGGTCCCGCCGGTGGCCCCCGAAGCGGACCCGCCGGCCGCCGATCCCTCCGTGGAAGAGCCCCCGGTCGCGGTGCCTCCGGTCGTCGTGGAGCCGCCGTCCGGTCCGGTGCCGCCGGTGGTCGTCGACGAGCCCTCGCCGGAGGAGCCCGTACCCGAACTGCCGCCGGTCGCACCGCCCGTACCCGATTCGCCGCCCGTACTGCCGCCCGCTTCCACCGAACCGCTGCCGGAGGCCGGGCAGGAGGAGCCGGTGAGCGAGCAGATCGCGGACTGGAGACCCTCGGTGATCCGGCCGCCCAGCCCGCCGGCCGTGAGCGCCCCGACGAGCGCGACGACGATGAGGACCAGGCCCAGGTACTCCAGCGCCGTCTGACCCCGGTCGCGGCGCCAGGTGATCATGTGCGGGAGCGAGAACTCCGGCTTCGCCGCCCGGCGTCCGGGCGGCAGCAGGAACCACTCCCGGCTGCGGCGCCGGAAGAGGAGGACGAGCACCGCCACGGGTACGGCGAGTTGGGTCAGACCGTGCGCCGAACCGTCGGCGAGGTTGGAGACGCCTCCGGCCGCCAGCCAGAGCTGGAGGGCGATCAGCGCCCACCTGAGGCCGTTGCCACCCTCGTGCAGCCGGCGCGAGAGCCACCAGGCGAGCGCTCCGGGCAGGGCCGCCCAGGCGGCGACGCCGAGGAGCCGACCGCCCACCGCGTCCACCGCGAAGGCGGAGCCGAACAGGCCGACGGCGCCCACCGCGGTCGCGGCGGCCAGCACCATGAGGAGAATCTGCGCCAGGGCCAGCGCGCGCGGCAACGGCTGTCTGCCACCGGGCGCCGGAGCCCCTGCGGCCCCGCCCACGGGTATCCCACCGACTGCCGACATGCTGACCCCAACCCCCGGTGCCCGTACGCGACACGACTGCCGCACACGCTAAGGGCGGCCGGCCGTCCGAGTCGTGGGCCCCAGGGCCCAACTCCAGGCCCATACCGGACTATTCAGCCGACCGGGCGGAACGGGCGAGGCGCCCGTTACACGTCGCGAACAGCGGGAACAGCGCGAACAGCGAAACACCCGGGGCCCGTACGTCTCACAAGACGTACGGGCCCCGGGTGCGAAGGTCACGGCGTGCGCGGGTCACGGCGTGCGAAGGCCACGGCGCGCCGAGGCACGCGGTGCGGGAAACGGTTCAGGCGACGAGGTTCACCGAGCGGGCCATGGCGGCCCCGATCTCCTCGGAGATCTCGTTCAGCACCGACTGCGGGACGGTGTCGTCGACGGTGAGGACGACGACCGCCTCGCCGCCCACGTCCGCGCGCGAAACCTGCATGCCCGCGATGTTCAGACCGGCCTCGCCGAGGATGCGGCCGACGGTGCCGACGACACCGGGACGGTCCTGGTAGCGCAGGACGATCATGTGGTCGGCCAGCGCCAGGTCCACGTCGTGCTCGCCGATGGCGACGATCTTCTGGAGGTGCTTGGGGCCGGCCAGCGTGCCGGAGACCGAGACCTCCTCGCCGCCCGAGAGGGTGCCGCGCACGGTGACGACGTTGCGGTGCTCGGCCGACTCGGAGCTGGTGGTGAGGCGGACCTCGACACCGCGCTCCTGCGCGAAGAGCGGGGCGTTGACGTAGCTGACGGTCTCGTCCACGACGTCCTCGAAGACGCCCTTGAGCGCGGAGAGTTCGAGCACCTTCACGTCGTGCTGGGTGATCTCGCCGTACACCTCGACGTCGAGACGGGCCGCGACCTCGCCCGCGAGGGCGGTGAAGATGCGGCCGAGCTTCTCGGCGAGCGGCAGGCCCGGGCGTACGTCCTCGGCGATGACTCCGCCCTGGACGTTGACGGCGTCCGGTACCAGCTCGCCGGCGAGCGCGAGGCGCACCGAGCGGGCGACGGCGATACCGGCCTTCTCCTGGGCCTCGTCCGTGGAGGCGCCGAGGTGCGGGGTGCAGACGACCTGGTCGAACTGGAAGAGCGGGGAGTCCGTGCAGGGCTCCTTGGTGTAGACGTCGAGGCCGGCTCCGGCGACGCGCCCTTCCTTGAGGGCGGAGTAGAGCGCCTCTTCGTCCACGATGCCGCCGCGGGCGGCGTTGACGATGCGCACCGAGGGCTTCACCTTGTGCAGCGCCTCGTCGCCGATGAGACCGAGGGTCTCCGGCGTCTTGGGCAGGTGGACGGTGATGAAGTCGGAGACCTCCAGCAGCTCGTCCAGGCTGAGGAGCTTGACGCCCATCTGCGCGGCGCGGGCCGGCTGCACGTAGGGGTCGTACGCCACGATCTTCATGCCGAAGGCGGACATGCGCTGGGCGACCAGCACGCCGATGCGGCCGAGGCCCACGACACCGAGGGTCTTCTCGCTCAGCTCGACACCCGTGTACTTCGAGCGCTTCCACTCGCCGTTCTTCAGGGCGGTGTTGGCCTGCGGGATGTGGCGGGCGGTGGCGACCAGCAGACCACAGGCGAGCTCGGCGGCCGTGACGATGTTGGAGGTCGGTGCGTTCACGACCATCACACCGGCCTTGGTGGCGGCGGAGACGTCGACGTTGTCCAGACCGACACCCGCACGGGCGACGACCCGGAGCTTCTTCGCCGCGGCGATGGCCTCGGCGTCGACCTTCGTGGCGGAACGCACCAGGATCGCGTCGACATCGGCGATGGCCGGGAGCAGTTCGGCGCGGTCGGCGCCGTTGCAGTGCCGGATCTCGAAGTCCGGTCCCAGGGCGTCGACCGTGGCGGGCGACAGCTCTTCGGCGATGAGTACGACAGGTTTCGAGCTCACGTGTGTCCTCACAAATCCCAGTGCGGACGGCCGTCCCGACGGCCGCAGGCGGTGGAGGCTAGCCGCGTGGTAGACGCACGACACTGTGGGCCCTGACGCGTATATGTGTTGAGCAGTGTAGTCATGCGCCGGGGCGTTGAACGCGCCCCGGTGGAAGGATCACTCATCCGAGGGTGGACAGCCTGTACATACGTACGACCACACCTCCGGACGCGGCCTTCCGGTCCGTGCGTGTGCCGCCCGTCGCGCCCCGCAGTGACACGGGGCCGGGCGTGTGGCCGCCGGACGGGTCCCCCTCGTGCGGGCGGGACCCGTCCGGCGGCCGGAAGGCTTACGCCTCGTCGTTCACCCAGCTCATGAGCTTGCGGAGCTCGCGGCCGGTGGTCTCCAGCAGGTGGTCGCCGTCGGCCTTCTTGTACTCGTTGTACTTGGGCAGACCGTTGTGGTACTCGGCCATCCAGTTCTTGGCGAAGGTGCCGTCCTGGATCTCGGCGAGGACCTTCTTCATCTCGGCCTTGGTGGCGTCCGTGATGATGCGCGGGCCGGTGACGTAGTCGCCCCACTCGGCGGTCTCCGAGATGGACCAGCGCATCTTCTCCAGGCCGCCCTCGTACATGAGGTCCACGATGAGCTTCAGCTCGTGGAGGCACTCGAAGTACGCGATCTCCGGCTGGTAGCCGGCCTCGGTCAGGGTCTCGAAACCGGCCTTGACCAGGGCGGCGGTGCCACCGCAGAGGACGGCCTGCTCGCCGAAGAGGTCGGTCTCGGTCTCTTCCTTGAAGGTCGTCTTGATGACGCCGGCGCGGGTGCCGCCGATGCCCTTCGCGTAGGAGAGGGCCAGCTCCAGGCCCTTGCCCGACGGGTCCTGCTCGACGGCCACGATGCAGGGAACGCCGCGGCCCTCTTCGTACTGGCGGCGGACCAGGTGACCCGGGCCCTTGGGGGCGACCATGCAGACGTCGACGTTGGCCGGCGGCTTGATGAAGTCGAAGCGGATGTTCAGGCCGTGGCCGAAGAACAGCGCGTCGCCATCCTTGAGGTTGTCCTTGATGGACTCCTCGTAGACCTGGGCCTGGATCGGGTCCGGCACGAGGATCATGATGACGTCGGCCTCGGCCGCGGCCTCGGCCGGGGTGACCACGCGCAGGCCCTGCTCCTCGGCCTTGGCCTTGGACTTGGAGCCCTCGTGCAGACCGACGCGCACGTCGACGCCGGAGTCGCGCAGCGACAGCGCGTGGGCGTGGCCCTGGCTGCCGTAGCCGATGACCGCGACCTTGCGGCCCTGGATGATGGACAGGTCTGCGTCGGCGTCGTAGAACAGCTCGGCCACTGGTGTTTCTCCTTGGTGTGCAGGTGTTGCGTCCCACCGTACGGCGGGGGGCGCCGTGTACGTGCTCCGGTCTCGCCATCCGAACGGCGAGACGGGGGCGGAGGGTCCGGGCTCCGCGCCGCGGACCCCCCGCGGGGTCATGCGGTGCGGTCGAGTGCGCGCAGGGATCGGTCGGTGATCGAGCGCGCGCCGCGCCCTATGGCGATGGTGCCCGACTGGACGAGCTCCTTGATGCCGTACTGCTCCAGCATCTTGAGCATCGCGGTCAGCTTCTCGGCACCTCCGGTCGCCTCGATCGTGACCGCCTCCGGGGAGACGTCGACGGTCTTGGCGCGGAACAGCTGGACGATCTCGACGATCTGCGAGCGGGTTTCGTTGTCCGCACGGACCTTCACCAGGACGAGCTCGCGCTGGATCGCAGCGCCGGGCTCCAGTTCGACGATCTTCAGGACGTTGACCAGCTTGTTGAGCTGCTTGGTCACCTGCTCCAGGGGCAGGTCCTCGACATTGACCACGATGGTGATGCGGGAGATGTCGGGGTGTTCGGTGGTCCCGACGGCGAGCGAGTCGATGTTGAACCCGCGCCGGGAGAAGAGGGCGGTGATCCGGGCGAGGACACCGGGCTTGTTCTCGACGAGAACCGAGAGCGTGTGCTTGGTGGACATGGAGTCGGTCTCTCTGTCTCTCAGTCGTCTTCGTTGTCGCCGAAGTCGGGGCGGACACCGCGGGCGGCCATGACCTCGTCGTTGGAGGTGCCGGCGGCGACCATCGGCCACACCATGGCGTCCTCGTGGACGATGAAGTCGATGACGACCGGGCGGTCGTTGATGGCGTTGGCCTCTTCGATGACCTTGTCCAGGTCGGCGGGGTCCTCGCAGCGGATGGCGTAGCAGCCCATCGCCTCGGACAGCTTGACGAAGTCCGGCACCCGGGTGCCCCGCTGCGGGACGCCGTCGGTGTCCGCCCCGCCGCTCAGCACGGTGTTGGAGTACCGCTGGTTGTAGAAGAGGGTCTGCCACTGGCGGACCATCCCGAGGACGCCGTTGTTGATGATGGCGACCTTGATCGGGATGTTGTTCAGGGCGCAGGTGGTGAGTTCCTGGTTGGTCATCTGGAAGCAGCCGTCGCCGTCGATGGCCCAGACGGGAGCGTCCGGCCGGCCGACCTTGGCGCCCATCGCGGCCGGGACCGCGTAGCCCATGGTCCCGGCGCCGCCGCTGTTGAGCCAGGTGGCGGGCTGCTCGTACTGGATGAAGTGCGAGGCCCACATCTGGTGCTGGCCGACGCCCGCGGCGAAGATCGTTCCCTCGGGGGCGAGTTCACCGATGCGCTGGATGACCTGCTGCGGGGAGAGGCTGCCGTCCTCGGGCATGTCGTAGCCGAGGGGGTAGGTCTCGCGCCAGCGGTTGAGGTCCTTCCACCAGGCGCTGTAGTCGCCCGTGTTGCCCTCGGTGTGCTCCGCCTGGACCGCCTGGATCAGATCGGCGATGACCTCGCGGGCGTCGCCCACGATCGGCACGTCGGCGAGGCGGTTCTTGCCGATCTCGGCCGGGTCGATGTCGGCGTGCACGATCTTGGCGTAGGGGGCGAAGCTGTCCAGCTTGCCGGTGACGCGGTCGTCGAAGCGGGCGCCGAGGGCGACGATCAGGTCGGCCTTCTGCAGCGCGGTGACGGCGGTGACCGAACCGTGCATGCCGGGCATGCCCACGTGCAGCGGGTGGCTGTCGGGGAAGGAGCCCAGCGCCATCAGGGTGGTGGTGACCGGGGCTCCGGTGAGCTCGGCGAGGACCCTCAGCTCCGCCGTGGCACCGGCCTTCATCACGCCGCCGCCGACGTACAGCACCGGGCGCTTGGCCTGGGTGATGAGACGGGCGGCCTCGCGGATCTGCTTGGCGTGGGGCTTGGTGACCGGGCGGTAGCCCGGGAGGTCCTGGACGGGCGGCCAGCTGAAGGTGGTCTGCGCCTGGAGAGCGTCCTTGGCGATGTCGACGAGGACCGGGCCCGGACGGCCGCTGGAGGCGATGTGGAACGCCTCGGCGATGGTGTGCGGGATGTCGTCGGCGTTGGTCACCAGGAAGTTGTGCTTGGTGATCGGCATGGTGATGCCGCAGATGTCGGCTTCCTGGAAGGCGTCCGTGCCGATGGACGCGGTGACGACCTGCCCGGTGATCGCGACGATCGGCACGGAGTCCATGTGCGCGTCGGCGATCGGGGTCACCAGGTTGGTGGCGCCGGGGCCCGAAGTCGCCATGCACACGCCGACCTTGCCGGTGGCGAGGGCGTACCCCGAGGCGGCGTGGCCCGCACCCTGCTCGTGCCGCACCAGGACGTGGCGGACCCGGGTGGAGTCCATCAGCGGGTCGTAGGCGGGGAGAATGCAGCCGCCGGGAAGGCCGAATACCGTGTCGGCGCCGACTTCTTCGAGAGAACGGATGAGGGACTGCGCGCCCGTGACGTGCTCAACGATGGCGGACGGCTGTCCACCGTTACGGGACCGCGACTGGGGGTGGTGGGCCCCGGTGGCCTGCTCGGTCATCGGCATTCTCTTCTCGAGGCTGAGGGTTTTGCGGGGTTTTGGGGAGTGCCAGTGCAACAAAAAACCCCTCGTGCCGTGAGGCAAGCGAGGGGAGCGCGCCGGTGCGGTAAGCGGAGTGTCGTAGGACTCCGCTTCAGCCGACGCGCTTTCCAAGTACGAGAATTCGGGTGCGCATGGCATTGACCCTCTCTCCGGCACGGCGGCCGTGTCAAGCGGGTGGGACGGACGTCTCATCATGTGAGCCGCCCAGCCGGGGCGGCGACCCCCCCGCGAGAACCGGCTGAGCTGCTGGTACGCCGGGTACGGGGAAGTGCCCGCGCCGCAGCGCGTGGCGCAGGCGGTACTCGTCCAGCGGCCCCGAGAAGGCCATCCCCTGGCCGTGGGTGCACCCCATGGCCCGCAGCGCGAGCACCTGCTCCGGGACGTCCACGCCGTCCGCCACCGACTGCATCCCGAGGTCGCAGGCGATCCGCAGCAGCCCGCTGGTGATCTTGTGCAGGCGCGCCGACTCCACCACGCCCTCGACGAGACCCCGGTCGAGTTTGAGTACGTCGACGGGGAGGCGGCGCAGGGCGTTGATGGCGGCGTACCCGCTGCCGAAGCCGTCGAGCGCGATGCGCACACCGAGGCGGCGCAGCGCCACGAGACGGCGTTCGAGTTCGTCGAAGGAGATCCGGGGGTCACTGTCGCCCACTTCGATCATCAGGGCGCCGGAGGGCAGGCCGTGCCGGGTCAGCAGCGCCTCGACCGAGCCGAAAGGCAGGGCGTTGTCCAGCAGCCGCCCGGCGGAGAGCCGTACGGACACGGAGACCGGGTACCCGGCCCTGGTGCGCTCGGCGGCCTGCTGGACGGCTTCCTCCAGGAGCCAGCGGCCGAGCTCGGCGGTGCGGTCGCCGTCGTCGGCGGCACGCAGGAACTCGGCGGGGGTGAAGAGGATGCCCTGGGCGGAACGCCAGCGCGCCTGGGCGGCCACCGCGGCGACGGTGCCGGTGGCGAGGTGCACCACGGGCTGGTGGAGCAGGGCGAACTCGCCGTCGCGCAGGGCGGTGCGCAGCCGGACCGCGAGCTCGGAGCGGCGCACCACGTCGGCCTGCATCTGGGGGGCGTACAGCTCGACCCGGTCCTTGCCCGCGGCCTTGGCCCGGTACATCGCGAGGTCGGCGTTGCGCATCAGGTCGGTGGGGGTGATCCCGGGCTCGGTGAAGGCGACACCGATGGAGGCCGCCACCCGTACCTCGCCGGGGCCGATGAGGTACGGCTGGGAGAGGGTGAGGCGGAGCCGGTCCGCGATCTCGTGGACCTGGTACTCCCGGGCGGCCTGGTCGCGGGTGCCGTCGCCGAGGATCAGTGCGGCGAACTCGTCGCCGCCGAGGCGGGCGGCGGTGTCCCCGGCCCGGACGGAGTCGGCGAGCCGCTGGGCGGCCTGGACGAGGAGTTCGTCGCCCGCCTGGTGCCCGATGGTGTCGTTGACGGCTTTGAAGCCGTCGAGGTCGATGAAGAGCACGGCGGTGCCGAGGTCGCCCGCCCGCCTTCCGCCGAGGGCCTGGCGTACCCGGGTGGTGAAGAGCGCCCGGTTGGGCAGGTCGGTGAGCGGGTCGTGTTCGGCGTTGTGCTGCAACTGGGCCTGGAGGCGGACGCGTTCCGTGACGTCGCGGCTGTTGAGGAGGAGGCCGCCGTGGTGGCGGTTGACGGTGGACTCGACGTTGAGCCAGTCCCCGGCGCCCGAACGGAAGCGGCACTCGATCCGGGTGGTGGGCTCCTCGACGGGGTGGGCGGCGAGGAAGCGCCGCACCTGGTGGACGACTCTGCCGCGGTCGTCGGGGTGGATGATCGAGATGAGTTCGGCTTCGAGCAGGTCTTCCGCCGGGCAGCCGTAGACCCCGGCCGCCGCCGGACTGACGTAGCGGAGTTTGCCGTGGGCGTCGGCGATCATGATGACGTCGCTGGAGCCCTGGACCAGGGAGCGGAAGTGGTTCTCCTGCTGGGCGAGTTCCTGGGTGAGGGTGAGGTTGTCCAGCAGCATGATCGCCTGGCGCAGCACGAGGGCCAGCACGACCGCGCAGCCGGTGAAGACCACCACGGCGTCGACCCTGCGTCCCTCGACCACGTTGTAGAGGATGCCGAGGGTGCAGACGGCGGCGGCGAGGTAGGGCGTGAGCGCGGCGAGCGATCCGGCGATCGGGCGACTGGTGGCGCGCGCCGCCCGGCCGGGGCGTTCGGCGCACTCGGGGTGCCCGGCCGTGTGCCGTACGCCCCAGGGCGCGTACGCGAGCAGGAGCGAGCCGGCGAACCAGCCCGCGTCCAGGAGCTGGCCCGAGTGGTAGGTCGAGCGGAGCAGCGGCGAGGTGAACAGGGCGTCACTGACGACGGTCAGGGCGAGTCCGGCGATGGCGGTGTTGACCGCCGAGCGGTTGGCGTTGTTCTGCCGGAAGTGCAGGGCCAGGACCATCGAGACGAGCACGATGTCGAGCAGCGGGTAGGCCAGCGAGAGTGCGGCGCGGGCGACGCTCTCCCCCTCGCCGACGACGTCGGTGGTGTGGGCGAGGGCGAGGCTCCAGGAGAGGGTGAGCAGCGATCCGCCGATCAGCCAGCTGTCGAGCACCAGACAGAACCAGCCGGCCCGGTTGACGGGGCGCTTGGCGAGCACCAGGAGTCCGATGATCGCGGGCGGCGCGAAGCAGAGGAAGAAGAAGTCGGCGGCGGAGAGCGGGGGTACGTGCCCGTCGAGGACGACTTCGTACCAGCCCCAGACGGCGTTGCCGCAGGCGGCCATCGCGGAGGAGAACGAGAAGAGCAGCCAGGCGGCCCGGGCGGGCCGGCCTGCCGCGCCCGCGTACAGGAAGCAGGAGACGGAGGCGATGAGGGCCGCCAGGCTGAGGCCGAAGTCGCCCATGAAGAGCGCCAGTCGGGTCGATCCCCAGCCGACGGCGGCGCCGACGGCGTACCCCGCGCAGACGAGGGCGAGCAGGACCTGGGGCAGCACCCTCGCGCGGGCGGACGCGGCCGTCCGGCGGGAGAGCGATGCGTCCAGGGCGCTCACCGGACGGCCCCTGGGTCCGGGGCAGTCCGCCGCACCGCTCCGTGCGGCGCCGGCACACTCCGGCCCACCGGCACGCGGCGCGGCACCGGTCGCGACGGCAGGCGGCTGCCCGGCAGCGCTCCCGTCAAAGACCGCTGCCGCCGGTTCGGCGTCCGTCCGTCCCGCTTTTGGCCGCACATCGCCCACTGCCCCCTCGCGTCCAGCTGCCCGCCCCGCCGCCGTCCTTCCACGGCGCAGCCCCCGCCTCTGGACGATACACCAGACTCGTCACGCAAAGCCATACTTCCTCTACTCTCCGTGACGACCTGGGGTGTTGTGCGCACAGGGCGCGACAACACGGCTCCGGACCGCTGTCAGCCGGTGGTGCGCACGACGTTGAGAACGGGCTCCCCGGCGGCGAAGCGGGTCAACTGGCCGGCGATCAGCCGCTTGGCGCGCGGCAGGAACGCGGAGGTGCTGCCGCCCACGTGCGGACTGATCAGGACGTGGGGAGCGTGCCAGAGCGGATGGCCCGCCGGCAGCGGTTCCGGGTCGGTGACGTCGAGAGCGGCCCGCAGGCGCCCCGACTCCAGTTCGACCAGCAGCGCCTTGGTGTCGACGACCGGGCCCCGGGCGACGTTCACCAGCAGTGCGCCGTCCGGCATCGCGGCGAGGAACGCGGCGTCCACCAGCCCTCGTGTGGACGGGTTCAGCGGGGTGGACAGGATCACCACGTCGGCCTGCGGGAGCAGCGCGGGCAGTCGGTCGAGGGCGTGCACGGGCCCGCGCGCGGTGGTACGGGGGGTGCGCGCGACGCGCGTGATCCGCGCGCACTCGAAGGGCGCGAGCCGGTCCTCGACGGCCGCACCGATCGAGCCGTAGCCCACGATGAGCACGGACTTGTCGGCGAGCGCCGGGTAGAAGCCGGACCGCCAATCCTCGGCGTCCTGGCCCCGCACGAAGCCCGGGACGTCCCGGAGCGAGGCGAGTATCAGCGTGAGCGCGAGTTCGGCGGTGGAAGCCTCGTGCACGCCCTTGGCGTTGCAGAGGCGCACACCGGCGGGGAGCCCCGCGAGGGCGGGCTCCACGTGGTCGGTGCCGGCCGAAAGGGTCTGCACGACCCGTACCGAGCGCATCAGGGGAATCGGACGGACGGAGGCTTCGGCTCCCTTCATGTACGGCACCACGTAGAAGGCGCACTGCGCCGGGTCGGCCGGGAACTCGTCCCCGCCGTCCCAGAAGTGGTAGTCGAGGCCCTCGGGGAGCCCGGTCATCGAATCGGCGGGGAGGGGAAGCCACACGTCGGCGCGGGTCGTGGAAGTCATGTTCCCGAGGCTATGCGAAGGCGTCCGGGACGCTGGGACGAGGCGTTCCGGTACCCGCGGAAGACGCCTTCGGCCCGAGCCGCGTGACGCGATGTGCTGATCCACTCCCTATCGTGGGACGAGCACGGGGCGGGCCCTGGGCGGTGGCACGACCTGGGGAGGGTTCGGGGAGTTGGAGCGCAGGACGATCGGTGGGGCGGCGCTCACCGTGGGCGCGGTGGGGCTGGGCTGCATGACGATGAGTTGGGGCTACAGCGCGTCACAACGGCTCGGCGAACGCTCGGTGCGTACGGTGCACGCGGCCCTGGACTCGGGGGTCCGGCTGCTCGACACGGCGGACATGTACGGCCCGTTCACCAACGAGCTGTTGGTCGGCCGGGCGTTGAGGGGCCGCCGGGACGACGCCTTCATCTCCACCAAGTGCGGTCTGCTGGTGGGGGATCAGCACATCGTCGCCAACGGCCGCGCGGGGTACGTGCGCAGGGCCTGCGACGCCTCGCTGAGGCGGTTGCAGACCGATGTGATCGACCTGTACCAGCTGCACCGCGCCGATCCGGAGGTGCCGGTGGAGGAGACCTGGGGCGCGATGGCGGAGCTGGTGACGGCCGGGAAGGTGCGGGCGCTGGGGCTCTGCGCCGTGGGTGCGCTGGTCCCGCGGCGGTCCCGGGCGGGGCTGCACGACGCGACGATCCGGCAGTTGGAGCGGGTGCAGCAGGTCTTCCCGGTCAGCGCGGTCGAGGCGGAGCTGTCGGTGTGGTCCCCGGAGGCACTGGTGTCCCTGCTGCCCTGGTGCACCGCGCGCGGGGTGGGGCTGCTGGCCGCGATGCCGCTCGGCAGCGGTTACCTCACGGGCACCCTGAAGCCGGGGCAGGGCTTCGAACCGGACGACCCCCGGGCCCGGCACCCGCGGTTCACCGCCGAGATGATGGCCTCGAACCAGCCGGTGGTGGCCGGGCTGCGCCGGGTCGCGCAGCGGCACGGGGCCACGCCCGCGCAGGTGGCGCTGGCGTGGGTGCTGCGGCAGGGCCCGCACGTGGTGCCGGTGCCGGGCGCGAAGCGGGAGGAGTGGGCGGTGGAGAACGCCGGGGCCGCCGCACTGGCACTCACCGACCGCGATCTGGCCGAGATCGCCGCGCTCCCGCGGGCCCTCGGGTCGTGGGACTGACGCCCCCTGCCGTCGTCGAGGGGTGAGGGCGGCAACGGTCATCCGATGCCCGCCGGGGTGCGGCGGGACCCGGCCCACCGGAGGGCCGGTGAGGGAGCGACCTGTCTTCTGGCCGCGATGCCCGAATACGGGGCGCCGGTACGGGCACCATGGGCGGGGGCGGCCCGCGGACGGGCGGCCCGGGAGCGGACGAGGGGGCCCGTTGGGCCCGGGGAAGGATCGGTTCTGTGCGCGGTTCGGTGTTCGGATCAGTACGCGTCACCGGGGCACGCGGCCCGGCGGTGGCTCTCCTCGCGGCGGCGGCCCTGGCGCTGACGGCCGGCTGTTCGTCGTCGGCGGACCCGGGAGGACCGGAGATCCCCGGTGCGACCGGCCCCGACGGGGCCGCCTCGCCGTCCGCCTCCCCCTCCCCCACGGTCTCGCTGCCGCCGGCCGAGGGGTCGGCGAAGGTCGTCTCCACCCTCACCACCGGCCTGGCCTCCCCCTGGGGGCTCGCGGTGCTGCCGGGCGGCGATCTGCTGGTCTCCTCCCGGGACGAGGGCACGGTGACCCGGGTGGACGCCGAGACCGGGAAGAAGACGCTCCTGGGGTCCGTTCCCGGGGTGTCGCCCGCCGGGGAGGGCGGGCTGCTGGGGCTGGCCGTCTCCGCGACGTACGGCGCCGACCACCAGGTGTACGCGTACTTCACCACCGAGTCCGACAACCGCATCGCCCGGATGGTGTACGACGAACGGCGGCCCGCAGGTGAGCAGTTGGGGGCGCCGGACACGATCCTGCGCGGCATCCCGAAGGGCGCGGTCCACAACGGCGGCCGGATCGCCTTCGGTCCGGACCGGATGCTGTACGCGGGCACCGGCGAGACCGGCGACGACGGGCTGGCCCAGGACGAGGACTCGCTGGCGGGCAAGATCCTGCGGATGACCCCGGACGGGGAGCCGGTGCACGGCAATCCGGAGGCGGACTCGGTCGTCTATTCGCCCGGACACCGCAATGTGCAGGGTCTGGCGTGGGACGGCGAGAAACGGCTGTGGGCCTCGGAGTTCGGCCAGGACACCTGGGACGAGCTGAACCTGATCGAACCGGGCGGCGACTACGGCTGGCCCGACGTGGAGGGCATCGCGCCCAAGGGCGCGGGCGGCGACTTCGTCGACCCGGTCGCCCAGTGGAAGACGGCCGAGGCGTCGCCCAGCGGGATCGCGTACGCGAAGGGCTCGATCTGGATGGCGGGTCTGCGCGGCGAGCGGCTCTGGCGGATTCCGCTGACCGGCTCGGCGAAGGAGCCCCTGGCGGAGCCCCAGGCGTTCTGGGAGGGGACGTACGGCAGGCTGCGGACGGTGGTCGCGGCGGGCGGCGACAAGCTGTGGGTGGTGACGGGCAACACCGACGGACGCGGCGAACCGGAGCCGGGCGACGACCGCATCCTGCTGGTGGAGGTCAGGTAGCGACCGGATCCGGGGATCCGGTCACCACCCGGGAGCCTCAGGTGCTGGGCAGTGCGACGATCAGGTCGAAGAACATGGCGATCGAGAGGACCAGCCCGATCGCGCCGAGCACCACGCCGCCGAGGGCGACGGAGCGGATCCAGGACGGCTGCGGCTTCGCGGAGGGCGCCCCGAAGGCGGGCCGTACCAGCACGTAGACGCCGACGAGCAGGGCGAGGATCGCGAAGATGCCGTTCACGAGGGCGGTGGTGTGCCAGGAGTCGCCGTAGATCTCGGAGATCTGCTGGGCGGCACTGCCACCGCTGGAGGTCTTGATCTGCCCGATCAGGGTCTCGCGCTCGGAGGCGACCTTGCCGGTCCAGCCGCCGACCAGGCCGACCACGCCGAGGGCGGTCGAGACGACGGCCCCGGCTCCGGCGCCGATGCCCCGGGAGGCCGCGTCGTCGTCGAGGTCCTCGTCGTGGAAGCTCTCGTCCAGGTCCTCGAACTCCTCGGACCCGGCGGTCTTGGTGAGGGCGTCGGTCTTGCCGAGGGCGACGGACGGCCCGTTCTTCTCCCCGGTGGCCGGGGAGCCGCCCTGCGCCACCGCGTCGGCGGCGTCGGACGTGGGCGGCTGCTGCTCCTCGCCGGCGTCTTCGGCGGCAGGGACGGTAGAGGTCTTGGCGGTGGAGGTGTTCATGCGCCGCACGCTAGGTGCCCCGTATGAGAACCCTCTTAACGTCACGGCCCCGCCGGACGCCGTCACCGCCGGCTCACGCCCGTGCGGCCCGCCATTCCGGGGCGAGGACCGACCAGATCTCGGTGTCGTGGCGCACACCGTGATACGGGTAACTCTCCCGGAGGACCCCGTCGCGGGTCATGCCGAGGCGGCGGGCCACGTCGATGGACGGGGTGTTCCCGGCGGAGGCGTGCCACTCGATCCGGTGCATCGACCGGACGTCGACGGCCCAGTCGATGAGTACGCGTACGGCCCGGGTGACCAGGCCACGGCCGGTGGCGTCCGGTTCCAGCCAGCAGCCCACCTCGCAGTTGCCCCCTTCCGCGTCGAAGATCCGGAACATCACTCCGCCGACCAGGACGCCGTCCAGCCGGATGCCGTAGAGCCGTCCGGTGTCCGCCGCCTGCTTGTCCGCGTACCGCTGGAGCAGGACGCGGGCGGAGGGCAGGTCGGTGGCCTGCGACGCGAACGGAATCCAGGGGTCGAGGGCCGGGCGGGCCCGGTCCATGTGGGCGAGGAGCTCCTCGGCCTGCCAGACCTCCAGCGGGCAGAGCTCGGCCCCGTCCTCACCCAGGCTCACAGCGAACATGCGGCTCCTTCGTCGTCGGTACGCGCAGCGGACATAGTCGCACAAACGTCCACTCCCGAGCCCTGCCCGCGTCCGCCGGCATCGGGTACCGCGTAGCCGGGCACCGAGGGCCACCGGACCGTCAGCACGACCGACTCCTCCTCCGCGAACCAGGAGTGGTCGACGCCGTGGCCCCACACGACGTAGTCGCCCTGCCGTGACAGCACCACCTCCCGGCCGGGCAGCTCCACCCGGAACCGCCCGCTGATGAGCACCAGCAGGGCCGTTCGTTCCTCGCCCCGCACCCACTGCGCCCGCTCGTCGCCTCGCGGGTGGACGCCCCACTTGATCTCGACGTCCTCACTGTGGCGGGGGTCGGCCGCGTCCTTGAAGTGCCCGAGGATCCATCCCCGGTCAAGCGCCGCGTCCGCGCCGGCGTTGCCCACGTACACGTTCTCGTTCATGCGTACGAGGCTAATCGGCCCCGGGTGGCTCGTTTTTCACACCCCGATCAGTTCCAGCGACCCCCAGAGCGCGACCGTGGAGACGGCGAGCGTGGCGGGGACGGTCAGCAGGCCGAGCCGGGTGAAGTGGCCGAGGTCGGGCGGGGAGTCGTGGGCGTGCAGGATGCGACGCCACAGCAGGGTGGCCAACGAGCCGACGTACGTCAGGTTCGGGCCGAGGTTGACGCCGATCAGCGCGGCGAGCAGCGGCCCGGGGCCGGCCGCCGCGACGACCGGCAGCAGCGCGAGGATCGCGGGGAGGTTGTTGATCAGGTTGGCCAGCACGGCGGCGACGGCCGCGACGGCCAGCAGCGCGGTCAGCGAGGAGCCGTCGGGGAGCACCTTGCCGATGCCGTCGCCGAGCCCGTGGTCCACGACGGCCTTGACCACGACGCCGAGGGCGAGCACGAAGAGGCAGAACGGCACGTTCGCGGAGTGCAGCAGCCGCAGCGGCGTGGTCCTGCGCTGCCCCAGCGCGCGCACCCCGAGGACCAGGGCACCGGCCAGCGCCGCCCAGAGGGGTTCCGCGCCCGCGAAGGAGGTGACGACGAAGCCCAGCAGGGTCAGCACCAGCACCACCAGGGTGAAGACGGGCACCTCGGTGCGTTCGGCTTCCGGGTCCGGCGCGTGGGCTCCGGCGGCCAGGTCTTCGGCGAAGACCCGGCGGAAGACGACGTACTCGACGGCGATGGCGGCCAGCCAGGGCAGCGTCATCAGCGCGGCGAACCGGGTGAAGGAGAGTCCGCTCGCGGTGAAGGCGAGGAGGTTGGTGAGGTTGGAGACGGGCAGCAGCAGCGACGCCGAGTTCGCCAGGTGCGCGCACGCGTAGACGTACGGGCGCGGGCGGGCGCCCACCCGGGCGGCGGTGGCGAAGACGACGGGGGTCAGGAGCACGACCGTGGCGTCCAACGAGAGCACGGCGGTGATGACCGAGGCCACCACGAACACCCCGCCGAGCAGCGGTACGGTACGGCCTCCGCAGATCCGGGCGACCAGGTCACCGGCGGCCGTGAAGAGCCCCTCGTCGGCGCAGAGCTGGGCGAGGACGAGGATCGCGGCGAGGAATCCGACGACCGGCAGCAGGTCTTCGGTCTGCTCACGCGCCTCGCTGAGCGGTACGGCTCCGATCACCACCACGAGCACGGCGGCGGGCACGGCCAGCACGGCCTCGGGCAGCCCGCGCGGGCGGACGACGGCGAACGCCAGGACCGCGAGGAGGACGGCGACGGAGACGGTCGCGGCGAGCACGGTGTTCAGCGGACCCTCCGGGGCCGACGGGCCCGCCCGCCTGGGGCGGGCAGGGGAAACGGGGACAGGAACAGCGAAAGGGGAAAGGCCGCCGCACGCGCGAAGGGGCGGCGCACCCGGTACCGGATGCGTCGCCCCTTCGTGCGGTCGAAGTCGCCGGCGGGAGCCGACCGGGAGGGTCAGCCCTCGACGCCGAGCTTCTCCAGGATCAGCTCGCGGACCCGGGCGGCGTCGGCCTGGCCGCGCGTCGCCTTCATGACCGCGCCGACGAGCGCGCCCGCCGCCGCGACCTTGCCGGCCCGGATCTTGTCCGCGATGCCCGCGTTGGCCGCGATGGCCTCGTCCACGGCCGTGGACAGCGCGCCCTCGTCCGAGACGACCTTGAGGCCGCGCTTCTCGACGACGGTGTCGGGGTCGCCCTCGCCCGCGAGGACGCCCTCGATGACCTGACGGGCCAGCTTGTCGTTGAGGTCGCCCGAGGCGACGAGCTCGGTCACCCGGGCGACCTGCGCCGGGGTGATGGGCAGCTCGTCGAGGCCGCGGCCGGTCTCGTTGGCGTTGCGGGCCAGCTCGCCCATCCACCACTTGCGGGCCTGGTCGGACGGGGCGCCCGCCTCGGTGGTGGCGACGATCAGGTCGACGGCACCGGCGTTGAGGATCGACTGCATGTCGAACTCGGAGACGCCCCACTCCTCGCGGAGCCGGTTGCGGCGCACGCGCGGCAGCTCGGGGAGTCCCTTGCGGAGCTCCTCGACCCACGCGCGGGCCGGGGCGACCGGCACCAGGTCCGGCTCCGGGAAGTAGCGGTAGTCCTCGGCGTTGTCCTTGATGCGGCCGGCCGTGGTGGAGCCGTCCTCCTCGTGGAAGTGCCGGGTCTCCTGCACGATCTTCCCGCCGGAGTTCAGCACCGCCGCGTGCCGCTGGATCTCGAACCGGGCGGCACGCTCGACGGAACGCAGGGAGTTCACGTTCTTCGTCTCGGAGCGGGTACCGAAGGTCTCGGTGCCGTTCGGGCGCAGCGACAGGTTCACGTCGCAGCGCATCTGGCCCATCTCCATGCGGGCTTCCGAGACGCCGAGCGCCTTGATGAGCTCGCGGAGTTCGGCGACGTACGCCTTGGCGACCTCGGGGGCGCGGGCGCCCGCTCCCTCGATCGGCTTGGTGACGATCTCGATGAGGGGGATGCCGGCGCGGTTGTAGTCGAGCAGCGAGTGCGAGGCGCCGTGGATGCGGCCGGTGGCCCCGCCGACGTGCGTCGACTTGCCGGTGTCCTCCTCCATGTGGGCGCGCTCGATCTGCACGCGGAAGATCTCGCCGTCCTCCAGCTGGACGTCCAGATAGCCGTCGAAGGCGATCGGCTCGTCGTACTGGGAGGTCTGGAAGTTCTTCGGCATGTCCGGATAGAAGTAGTTCTTCCGGGCGAAGCGGCACCACTCGGCGATCTCGCAGTTCAGCGCGAGGCCGATCTTGATGGCGGACTCGACGCCGATCTCGTTGACGACGGGGAGTGCGCCGGGCAGACCGAGGCAGACCGGGCAGGTCTGCGAGTTGGCGTCCTGCTTGAGCTCGGTGGAGCAGCCGCAGAACATCTTGGTCTTGGTGCCCAGCTCGACATGGACTTCGAGGCCCATGACGGGGTCGTACGTCGCGAGAGCGTCCTCGTACGACACCAGGTCAATGACAGTCACGGTGAAACTTTCCCTCTCAGCCCAGCAGGACGTCGTCGTCGCCGAGACGCTTCAGTTCGCGGTACAGGATCGCGAGACCGGTCACGATCGCCGCGGCGGAGACGGCCGCGTCGATGAGCCGGAGCACGTCGTTGTCGTTGCGCGCCAGCTTCGCCTGCTTGGCGACGCTGATCGCACCGAAGGCGGTGGAGCCCAGCGAGACGTACAGACCGGTCTTGGACTTCTTGAAGTTCTTGGCCTTCTTTGCCATGGCACTCACAGCGACGGAGCCTCCTCAAGCAGCGGGTGACCCCACTGTTCCACGAAGGCGGCCTCGACGGCGGCTCCGACCTTGTAGAGCCGGTCGTCCTTCATCGCCGGGGCGATGATCTGGAGACCGACCGGCAGGCCGTCCTCGGGGGCCAGGCCGCAGGGGAGCGACATGGCGGAGTTGCCGGCGAGGTTCGTCGGGATGGTGCAGAGGTCCGCGAGGTACATCGCCATCGGGTCGTCGGCGCGCTCGCCGATCGGGAAGGCGGTGGTCGGGGTGGTCGGCGACACGATGACGTCGACCTCCTCGAACGCCTTCTCGAACTCGCGGGTGATGAGGGTGCGGACCTTCTGCGCCGAGCCGTAGTACGCGTCGTAGTAGCCGGAGCTCAGGGCGTACGTACCGAGGATGATGCGGCGCTTGACCTCGTCGCCGAAGCCGGCCTCACGGGTGAGGGCGGTGACCTCCTCGGCGGACTTCGTGCCGTCGTCGCCGACCCGCAGGCCGTAGCGCATGGCGTCGAAGCGGGCCAGGTTCGAGGAGCACTCGGACGGCGCGATCAGGTAGTACGCGGAGAGCGCCAGGTCGAAGGAGGGGCAGTCCAGCTCGACGACGGTGGCACCGAGCGAACGGAGCAGCTCGACCGACTCGTCGAAGCGCTGGACGACACCGGCCTGGTAGCCCTCGCCCGAGAACTGCTTGACGACGCCGACGCGCAGGCCCGCGACGGAGCCGTTGCGGGCGGCCTCGACGACCGGCGGGACCGGGGCGTCGATGGAGGTGGAGTCCATCGGGTCGTGCCCGGCGATGGCCTCGTGGAGCAGGGCCGCGTCCAGGACCGTACGGGCGCAGGGGCCGCCCTGGTCGAGGGAGGACGAGAAGGCGACCATGCCGTAGCGGGAGACCGAGCCGTAGGTGGGCTTGACGCCGACGGTGCCGGTGACGGCGGCGGGCTGGCGGATCGAGCCGCCGGTGTCCGTGCCGATGGCCAGCGGTGCCTGGTACGAGGCGAGCGCGGCGGAGGAACCGCCGCCGGAGCCGCCGGGGATGCGGGTGAGGTCCCACGGGTTGCCGGTCGGGCCGTAGGCGCTGTTCTCGGTGGAGGACCCCATGGCGAACTCGTCCATGTTGGTCTTGCCGAGGATGACGACGTCGGCCTCGCGCAGCTTGCGCGTGAGGGTCGCGTCGTACGGCGGGACCCAGCCTTCGAGGATCTTGGAGCCGACGGTGGTCGGCATGTCCTTCGTGGTGAAGATGTCCTTCAGCGCGAGCGGGACGCCGGCCAGCGGGCCGAGCTTCTCGCCTGCGGCCTTCTTCGCGTCGACGGCGCGGGCTTGCGCGAGCGCGCCTTCGCGGTCGATGTGCAGGTAGGCGTGGACCTTCTCGTCGACGGCCTCGATCCGGGCCAGGTGGGCCTCGGTGACCTCGACGGCGGTGAGTTCGCCGGAGGCGATGGCCGCCGCGATCTCGGCCGCGGTGAGCTTGATGATGGTGCTGTGGTCCGTCATGGCTGTTAGTCCTCCCCCAGGATCTGCGGCACCTTGAAACGCTGCTGCTCCTGGGCGGGAGCGCCGGAGAGCGCCTGCTCGGCGGTGAGCGACGGGCGGACCACGTCGGCCCGCATGACGTTGGTCAGCGGCAGCGGGTGGGAGGTCGGCGGTACGTCTTGGTCGGCGACCTCGGAGACGCGGGCGACCGCGCCGATGATGTCGTCGAGCTGACCGGCGAAGTGATCGAGCTCTTCGCCCTTCAGCTCCAGACGCGCCAGCCGGGCGAGGTGGGCGACCTCCTCGCGCGTGATGCCAGGCATGCAGCGATCCTCAGGGGTTGGGGTGTGTGGCTACGGTGTGTCGCATCGGCCAACAGGATTGGCCAAGTCGGTTTGGCCCAATCCTATGGGGTCGCCCGCACACGCCTCCGCCACCGGGTGCCGGGGCCCCGGCACCCGGCGGGGTGCGGCCCCGCCCGTACGCCGCCCGTGCCCGCCCGTACGCCGCCTCAGGCCGGGGCCGGGCCGGAGTTCACGGCGCGGCCCGACGGGCGCTGCTCGGGTTCCGCTGCCGTTGTCACTTTCGCCGGTGCCGCCGTCACCTTCGCCGGTGCCGCCGTCACCTTCGCCGGTGCCGTTGTCACCTTCGCCGCCGTCACCGTCGCCGTGGCTGCCGCCGCTGCCGCCGCGGCCTTCAGTTCGGCCGGGCGCCGCCAGCCGTGTTCGCCGCGCGCCCGCAGCCAGGCCGTCGCCTCCTGCGGCGGCATCGCGGCCGCCACCAGCCAGCCCTGTACGGCGTCGCAGCGCAGGTCCCGCAGCCGCTCCCAGGTCTCGTCGTCCTCGACGCCCTCCGCGACGACCAGCAGTCCGAGTGAGTGGGCGAGGTCGATCGTGCAGCGGACGATCTCCGCGTCCTCCTGGTCGACGGCGAGCCGGGCCACGAACGACCGGTCGATCTTGAGCTCGCTCACCGGCAGCCGGCGCAGATGGACGAGGGAGGAGTACCCGGTGCCGAAGTCGTCCAGCGACATCTTCACGCCGTGTCCGGTGAGTCCGGCGAGGGTGTCGGCCGCGCGCTGCGGGTCTTCCAGCAGCACGTGTTCCGTTATCTCCAGCTGGAGAGAGCCGGCCGGAACCCCGTGGCGGGCCAGCCGGGCGGCCACACCGCCGGCGAACCCGGGGGTGTGGACGTCCCTCGGTGAGACGTTGACGGCGACGGGCACGAAGAGGCCCTCGGCCCGCCAGCGGGCGACCTGGGCCAGCGCGGTCTCCAGGACGTACTCCGTCAGGTGCGGCATCAGCCCGGACGTCTCGGCGATGGCGATGAACTCGTCCGGGGGGACCCGGCCGCGCTCGGGGTGCACCCACCGGACCAGGGCTTCGAGCCCGGCCACCTGGCCGTCGAAGCGGACCTTGGGCTGGTAGTGCAGTTCCACGTCCCCCGCGTCCAGCGCCCGGCGGAGGTCGCCGAGCAGGCCGAGGCGGTCCGGGGTGTTGCTGTCCCGCTTGGACTCGTACACCTCCACGCCCGTGCGGTCGCGCTTCGCCTGGTACATCGCGACGTCCGCGCGGCGCAGCAGCCCCTCGGCGTCCTGCGCGTGCTCGGGGTGGACGGCGACCCCGGCGCTGGCCTCCAGCACCAGGGTGAGTCCGTCGAGGTCCAGCGGCGAGGAGAGTTCGGCGACCAGGTGCCGGGCGACGCGCTGGGCGCTGGTGGTGGACTCGGCGTGCGGGAGCAGCACCGCGAACTCGTCCCCGCCCAGGCGGGCGGCCTCCGCGCCGCGCGGCAGGGCGAGCCGGAGCCGGTCCGCGATCTGGAGGAGCAGCCGGTCGCCGGCCAGGTGGCCGAGGGTGTCGTTGACGGCACGGAAGCGGTCCAGGTCGATGAGGACCAGGGCGGAGCGGCTGCCGAGGGGTTCGGCCTCCTCCAGCGCGGACCAGATCCGCTGGAGCAGCCACTGCCGGTTGGGCAGTCCGGTCAGCGGGTCGCGCAGCTGCTCCTCGGCGCGGGCGCGGGCGATCCAGAGCGTGGAGTCCAGCGCGATGAGCGGCACGGCGAAGAGCGGCAGGAGGACCGGCATGGTCATCGCCACGACGCAGATCAGCGGGGCGATGCCGAGCAGCGCGACGGCGACGAGTCCCTGGCGCAGCAGTGCGGTGCGGGCGATGGTCGGCAGTCCGCCGCCCTGGGGGGCGCGGGCGTACCAGAGGAGGGCGCGGGTGACGAGGAGGTGGGTGCCGGCGCAGAGCACCACGGCCGGCAAGGTGTCGATGCCCCAGTCGAGTGGCTGCCAGGGGGTCTCGACGCTGGGTGCGACTCCGAAGGCGGCGAGCACGAGGGCCGCGGCACCGATGCCGAGTATGTCCACGGCGCCGTGCAGGAGGCCCTGCTGCCAGCGGTGGCGTCGGGCGACGCCGACGAGGACGACGACGATCACGCTGACGAGTCCGGCGGGCACCCAGCCGTACAGCAGCAGGACGGCGAGGGTCAGCGCGGAACCGGAGCCGGTACCGCCCCACCACCGGTCCCGTCCGAGGGCGACCAGGTGACCGACGATGACACCGGTCAGGACGGCGAGGGACCAGCCCGCGGTGCCGTCCGGGAAGAGGGCGTCGCCGTCGCGCAGGACACGGCCGAGGCCCGTGACGAGCTGTACGGCGGCGAGCGCCACGAGCAGGGCCCCCCCTTTCGGCGTGAGGCCCGCGAAACCCTGCGTCCGCGACACCGGTACGGCGCTCTCGGTCGGCTTCATTCCGTCCCTCTCACAGCCTGCGGTGACGACGTCACACGGTGGCCCCCGCTCCCATGCCACCACGGCCCGCTCCCGCCACGCAGCCGTGCACGGAGGGCGCAGGTGCCAACAGTAGGACGCCGGGAGCTTCCGGGGCAGCGCTCCGCGCCTTTGGGGCGCTCCCGTGATTCCCGGCCGGTGCGCGACGGCGGTCACGACACCTCGCCGCACCGTCGGAACACCCCTGTATGTCCAGTATGCGAACGGTTCTTCGACGTGCGGCGCGCATGTTCAGCGGCCCGCGTCGCTCCTCCGGCCTCGACGGACGGGTCCCCCGCGTCCGCCGTGGTCCGAACGGGTGGTGCCTGCCGGGACACCGTCACGTCACGGTGTGGTCCGATGCCCCGGAGCCGCCCCGCTCACGCTCCCTCGGACGGCAGCGCCGCCGCGCGGGCCGCCTCGGGGCCCTCGTCGAGCAGGACCGCGAACCCGGCCTCGTCGAGCACGGCCACCTTGAGCTGCATCGCCTTGTCGTACTTGGAGCCCGGGTTGTCGCCGACGACGACGAAGGAGGTCTTCTTCGACACCGAGCCGGTGACCTTGGCGCCCCGGCTCTGCAGCGCGTCCTTGGCACCGTCCCGGGTGTGCCCGGCGAGGGTGCCGGTGACGACGACGGTGAGCCCTGCCAGGGGGCGGGGGCCCTCGTCCTCGCCGGTGCTCTCGTCCTCCATGCGGACCCCGGCCTCCCGCCACTTGCGCAGGATCTCCCGGTGCCAGTCGACGGCGAACCACTCCTTGACGGAGGCGGCGATGATGTCGCCGACGCCGTCGGCGTCCGCCAGCTCCTTCTCGGTCGCGGTGTCGATGGCGTCGACGGAGCGGAACTGGCGGGCCAGCTCCTGTGCGGCGACCGGGCCGACGTGCCGGATGGAGAGTCCGGTCAGCAGCCGGGCCAGCGGGGCCTGCTTGGCCGCCTCGATGCCCTCCAGCATGGCGAGCGCGTTCTTCTTCGGCTCGCCCTTCTGATTGGCGAAGACGAGGGCGGTCTTCTCCTCACCGGTCTTCGGGTCGCGTTTGGGCAGTCCACTGGCCGGGTCGAGGACGTAGGCGCGGATCGGCAGCAGTCGCTCGATGGTCAGCCCGAAGAGGTCGCCCTCGTCGAGCATCGGCGGCTCGGCGGGCTCCAGCGGCTGGGTCAGGGCGGCAGCCGCGACGTAACCGAAGTGGTCGATGTCGAGGCACTTGCGGCCGGCGAGGTAGAAGACGCGTTCGCGGAGCTGGGCCGGGCAGGAGCGGGCGTTGGGGCAGCGGAGGTCGACGTCGCCCTCCTTGGCCGGCTTGAGCGGGCTGCCGCACTCGGGGCATTCGGCGGGCATGACGAACTCCCGCTCGGTGCCGTCGCGCAGGTCCACCACCGGGCCGAGGATCTCCGGGATGACGTCACCGGCCTTGCGCAGCACGACGGTGTCACCGATGAGGACGCCCTTGGCCTTGACGACCTCCTGGTTGTGCAGGGTGGCGAACTCGACCTCGGAGCCCGCCACCTTCACGGGCTCGACCTGGGCGTACGGGGTGACGCGGCCGGTGCGGCCGACTCCGACGCGGATGTTGACCAGCTTGGTGTTGACCTCCTCCGGGGCGTACTTCCAGGCGATGGCCCAGCGCGGGGCGCGGGCGGTGGAGCCGAGCCGGCCCTGGAGCGGGATCTCGTCGAGCTTGACGACGACCCCGTCGATCTCGTGCTCCACGGAGTGCCGGTTCTCGCCGAAGTACCGGATGAAGTCGACTACGCCGTCGAGGGTGTCCACGACCTTGTTGTGCCGGGCGGTGGGCAGGCCCCACTCGCTCAGCAGCTCGTAGGCGTGGGAGAGGCGGTCGATGTCGAAGCCCTCGCGGGCGCCGATGCCGTGGACCACCATGTGCAGCGGGCGCGAGGCGGTGACCTTGGGGTCCTTCTGGCGGAGCGAACCCGCCGCCGCGTTGCGCGGGTTGGCGAAGGGCTTGTCCTCGGCCTCCACCAGGCGGGCGTTGAGCCCTTCGAAGTCCTCCATGGGGAAGAAGACCTCACCGCGGATCTCGACCAGCGCGGGGACGCGGTCGCCCTTGAGCCGGTGCGGGATCTCGGCGATGGTGCGGACGTTGGGGGTGACGTCCTCGCCGGTGACGCCGTCGCCCCGGGTGGCGGCACGGGTCAGCCGGCCGTGCTCGTAGGTGAGGTTGACGGCGAGGCCGTCCACCTTCAGCTCGCAGAGGAAGGAGTGGCCGGTGGAGCCGACGTCCTTGGCGACGCGTTCGAACCAGGCGGCCAGCTCCAGGTCGTCGAAGGCGTTGTCCAGGGAGAGCATCCGCTCGCGGTGGGTCACCGAGGTGAACTCGGTGATGTACGGCCCGGCGACCTTCTGTGTCGGTGAGTCCGGGGTGCGCAGCGAGGGGTGGGCCTCTTCCAACGCCTCCAGTTCGCGCATCAGCAGGTCGAACTCGGCGTCGCTGACGACCGGCTGGTCCCGGACGTAGTACCGGAAGCGGTGATCCTCGATCTGCTCGGCGACGAGGGCGTGCCGCTCCCGTGCCTCGCTGGGCACCGCCGTGTCCTGCTGGATGTGCTCGTCGCCGGTGCCGGCCATCGTCCCGTCCTCCCGTTGGGGGGTGTCTCTCGCGTGGTCTCTCGCATGGTGCGGGGTGCGCGGCGCGGTGCCCCGGGTCAGGGCCGCGCCGCGCGTCCCGTCACTCGGGGTTGTCCGCGAGGGACCGCGCCGCCCGGGCGCAGTGGGCGAGCGCGGCGCGGGCGTACGCGGGCGAGGCACCCGCGAGGCCGCACGACGGGGTGAGCACGACGGACTCGGCGAGAGTCCCCGGATTCAGCCCCAGCCTGCTCCACAGCTTCCTGACTCCCATGACGCTACCGCCCGGATCGGACAATCCGGCCGAGGCCGCGTCGGTGCCCGGCACGATGCCGAGGAGGAGCTGGGTGCCCCCCTCCACCGCTTCTCCGATCGCCTCTTCCTCACGCTCGGTGAGCAGCGAGAAGTCGAAGGAGACCGCGGCGGCCCCGGCCCGCCGCAGCAGGGCGAAGGGGACGCCGGGGGCGCAGGAGTGCACGAGCCCCGCGCCGTCCCCGGCGACGGCGAGCAGGTCGCGCAGGGCGCTCTCGACGATCTGGCGGTCCACGGAGCGGTAGGTGCGGTAGCCGCTCGCGCTCCTGACCCGGCCGCCGAGTACGGCGGTCAGGGACGGTTCGTCGAGCTGGAGCACGACGTCGGCGCCGGGAATCCGGCGGCGCACCTCGGCGAGGTGGGCCCTCAGTCCCTCGGCGAGCGATCCGGCGAGGTCGCGGCAGGCGCCGGGGTCACCGAGGACGGCCTCGCCGTTGCGCCGCTCCAGGGCCGCGGCGAGCGTCCACGGCCCCACGGCCTGGACCTTGAGCACCCCTTCGTACCCCTGGGTGAACTCCTCCAGGGCGTCGAGGTCCTCGCCGAGCCAGGAGCGGGCGCGGCGGGTGTCGCGGCCGGGGCGGTCGCTGATCCGCCAGCCGCTGGGCTCGACGTGCCCGTACATCTCCACGAGGAGTCCGACGGTCCGTCCGATCATGTCCGCGCCGGGGCCCCGGGCGGGGAGTTCCGCCAGGTGGGGGATGCCCTGGCCGTCCGCGAAGGACCCGGTGACGGTCTTCGCCGTCTCCCGCGCGTCGCCTCCGGGCATGGACCCGACCCCGGTCGCCGCGCACTCGCTGAACCTGCTCTTCTCGCTCACCCGGGAAGCGTACGGTCCCGGGGCGGCGGCCCCGGTCCCCAGGGGCGGGCCGGGCCCCGGGGGGACCCGCCGGGTCAGCGGCCGGGGCGGACCGTCAGGTCGTTGACCTCGGCGTCGCGCGGGAGGTCGATCGCCATGAGGATCGTGGTGGCCACGGACTCGGGGTCGATCCATCGCGCGGCGTCGTACTCCTTGCCCTCCTGCTGGTGGACCTTGGCCTGCATGGGGCTCGCGGTGCGGCCGGGGTAGACCGAGGTGACGCGGACGCCGTTGCCGTGCTCCTCGTGGCGGAGCGAGTCGGCGAGCGCCTTGAGGCCGTGCTTGCTGGCGGCGTACGCGCCCCACTGGGCGGACGCGGAGAGGCCGGCGCCGGAGTTGACGAAGACGACGTGCCCCCGGGCGACGCGCAGCTGCGGCAGTGTCAGCCGGGTCAGTTCGGCGGGGGCGACGAGGTTGGCGTTGAGCTGGAAGTGCCAGGCCTTCGGGGTGAGGTCGCCGATGTTCCCCAGCTCGACCACGCCGGCGATGTGCAGCAGCGAGTCGAGGCTCTCGGGCATCGGCTGCTGGCCGAAAGCCCAGGAGAGCCGGTCGGGGTTGCCCAGGTCACCGACGAGCGTACGGGCCCCGGGGTGGAGGGCGGCCAGTTCCTTGGCGCGGCCCGCGTCGCGGGCCAGCAGGACGAGGTCGTCGCCCCGGTCGTGGAGGCGGCGGGCGACGGCTGCTCCGATGCCGGAACCGGCGCCGGTGATGAGGTGGGTAGGCATGGGCTCCATGATCCCACCCGGTCCCGCGCCGGCACCGGCCGGGCGCGCTGGACCGGGTGGGCCGGGTGGGCGGGCCGGGTGGGCCGGGGTCAGAGCTGACCCGCGGACTCTTCCAGGTAGGCGAGCGCGCCGACACCGTCCTCGGCGAAGAAGACGAGGTCGGTGAGGGGGATCGGGAGGAAGCCCTCCTCCTCCATCCGCAGGAACTGCTGCCGCAGGCCGTCGTAGAAGCCGTCGGCGTTCAGCAGGACCACCGGCTTGGTGTGCTTGCCGTGCTTCTTGAGCTCCAGGATCTCGGTGGCCTCGTCGAGCGTCCCCATGCCGCCGACCATGATCACGACGGCGTCGGCCTTCTCCAGCAGCAGCGCCTTGCGTTCGGCGAGGTCGCGGGCGAAGACCATCTCGTCGGCGTTCTTCCGGGCCTGGTGCGCCATGAATTCCACGGACACCCCGACCAGGCGGCCACCCGCCTCCTGCACGCCGTCGGCGACGACCTTCATCAGCCCGCTCTCCGAGCCGCCCCAGACGAGGGTGTGCCCGCCGCGTCCGAGCAGCTCGGCGAATTCCCGGGCGGGGCGGGTGTAGCGGTCGTCGAGGTCGGCGGCGGAGAGGAAGACACAGATGTTCATGACGACACCGTACGGCGACGAGCGGGCCGGGCCCGACGCGCCCCGGGGCGGGAGCGGTACGGGAAGAAAACCGGCGCCCCGTCCGCTGCACCGGACATGACTTCCGCCGAGGGACACCGCATCACCGTCGAGTCCGGGACCGACCACGTCCGCGTCGTCCGCGACGGGCAGGTGCTGGCCGAAAGCCGACGGCCGCTCGTGCTGCGCGAGACCGGCTGCCCGGTCCGCTACTACCTGCCGCCCGAGGACGTCCGTACCGAACTGCTGACGCCCTCCGGGACCCGGACGCACTGTCCGTTCAAGGGAGACGCCTCCTACTGGTCGCTGCCCGGGGCGGCCGATCTCGTCTGGGCCTACCTCGATCCGAAGCCTGGAGTGGCGGCGATCAAGGACCACTTCTGCTTCTACGAGACCGAGAATGTCACTGATTGATCACCAATCGACCGAACCAGCAGGCTTTTTGAGCCTGCTTCGGGTCCTGCCGAAAAATCCTCTCCGGCTGCGATGAGTTCTCCGGGCGCCGGGGGTCTGCCCTCCCATGGACAGGATTCTCTCGCTGGACGGCACCCCGATCGCCCACCGCAGACAGGGCGACGGGGCGCCGGTGGTGCTGGTCGGGGGCGCGCTGAGCACCGCCGCGACCGAGGGCCCGCTGGCCGCGCTGCTCGCGCACCGCTTCACCGTCGTGACGTACGACCGCCGGGGCCGGGGCCGTAGCGGTGCCGGACCGGGCGGTCCGTACGTGCCGGACCGGGAGATCGAGGATCTCGCGGCGGTCGTCGGCGCGGCGGACGGGCCGGTGGCGGTGTTCGGCATGTCGTCGGGCGGGGCGCTGGCGCTGGAGGCGCAGGCGGCGGGCGTGCCCATGGAGGTGCTGGCCGTCTTCGAGCCGCCCTACACCCCGGGCGCGGAGGGGCTCGCGTACAAGGCGCGGTGCACGGCGGAGCTTCGGGAGCGGCTGACGGCGGGGGACCGGGGCGGGGCGGTGGAGCTCTTCCTGGCGCGGACGGGCGTGCCGCCGGAGACCGTGGCGCGGATGCGCCGGGCGCCGCTGTGGGCGGGGCTGGAGGCGCTGGCCCACACGCTGGAGTACGACGACGTCCTGCTCGGGGACGGGACTCCCCCGCTGGAGCGGTTCGCGGCGGTGACCGCTCGCACGCTGGTCGTCAGCGGCGGATTCAGCGCGGGCCCGGTGCGGGAGACGGCGATGGCGCTGGCCGAGGCGATCCCCGACGCCCGGCACCGGACGCTCAGCGGCCAGACCAGGGAACTCTCCCCGCAGGTGCTCGCCCCGGTCCTTTCGGACTTCTTCGCCCGCCGGGGGCTCGTCCCCCAGTCCTGACTCCGCCGCCCGGGGCCCCGGTCGTGGATGCGCCGCCCGGGTCTCGTCCCGCGAGGGTGGAGCGGAGCCCCGCGGCCGGCCGGGCGGGCCGGTCACCGGGCTCCCCCGCGTCCAGCCGCGTTCAGGAGACGGCCGGGGCCGTCTCGCGCCGGACGGTGGTCGCGATGGTGGCGGACCCGACGACCCGGGTGCCGTCGTAGAGCACGACCGCCTGGCCGGGGGCGATCCCGCGCACCGGCTCGGCGAAGGAGACGTGCAGGGTGCCGTCGGTCAGCTCGGCGGTGACCTCGCTCTCGCCTCCGTGGGCGCGCAGCTGCGCGGTGTACGTGCCGGGGCCCGTCGGGGCGGTGCCGCACCAGCGCGGCTTGATCGCGGTGAGCGCCGTGACGTCGAGGGCCTCCACCGGGCCGACCGTGACGGTGTTGTTCACCGGGGAGATGTCCAGGACGTAGCGGGGCTTCCCGTCCGGGGCGGGGTGGCCGATGCGGAGACCCTTGCGCTGGCCGATGGTGAACCCGAAAGCCCCGTCGTGGGTGCCGAGCTTGGCGCCCGCCTCGTCGAGGATGTCGCCCTCCGCCTTGCCGCCGAGCCGGCTCGCCAGGAAGCCCTGGGTGTCGCCGTCCGCGATGAAGCAGATGTCGTGGCTGTCGGGCTTCTTGGCGACGGCCAGTCCGCGCGCCTCTGCCTCGGCGCGGATCTCTTCCTTGGTGGTGAGGGTGTCGCCGAGCGGGAACATCGCGTGGGCGAGCTGCTTCTCGTCCAGCACCCCGAGGACGTAGCTCTGGTCCTTGGCCATGTCGGAGGCGCGGTGCAGTTCGCGGCTGCCGTCTTCCTTCAGCACGACGGTGGCGTAGTGGCCGGTGCACACGGCGTCGAAGCCCAGGGCGAGCGCCTTGTCGAGCAGCGCGGCGAACTTGATCTTCTCGTTGCAGCGCAGGCAGGGGTTGGGCGTGCGCCCGGCCTCGTACTCCGCGACGAAGTCCTCCACGACGTCCTCGCGGAAGCGTTCCGCCAGGTCCCAGACGTAGAACGGGATGCCGATGACGTCCGCCGCGCGGCGGGCGTCCCGGGAGTCCTCGATGGTGCAACAGCCGCGCGCTCCGGTTCGGAACGACTGCGGGTTCGCGGAGAGGGCGAGGTGCACACCGGTCACGTCGTGCCCCGCCTCGGCGGCGCGCGCGGCGGCGACGGCGGAGTCGACTCCGCCGGACATGGCGGCGAGCACGCGCAGGGGGCGCTGGGAAGTCTGAGTCATAGCCCGTCCAGAGTACGGGGCTCCGGGAACCGATCGCTCGCGGATATGCGTTGCAGCTGTCATGGGAACCTCGGGAGGCAGCCCGTCCGGTCCGGACGGGACCGCGGACGGTGTGAGCCGGCGCACCCTGCTGATCGGCGGCTCGGCCATGGCGGCGGCGGTCACGGCGGCCGCTCTGGCGCGGGACGAGCTGAAACACGCCTGGTGGCGGCTGCCGGGCGTGGAGAAGCCGCGCACCCCCGGCGAGCTGGACTACGCCCAGGCCCGCTGGACGGCGGCCTCCGAGGCGAACTGGCGGCGCGCGGACCGCCCCGAGGACTACCGGATAGACCGGGTGGTCGTCCATGTCACGCAGGGCAGTCTGGCGAGTGCGGTGCGGGTCTTCCAGGACCCCGCGCACCAGGCGGCCGCACACTACGTCGTGGGCAAGGACGGGTCGGTGACGCAGATGATCCGGGAGCTGGACGTGGCGTACCACGCGGGCAACCGCGCGTACAACGAGCGGAGCGTCGGCATCGAGCACGAGGGGTTCGTGGACCGGCCGCAGGACTTCACCGCCGCGATGTACGCCTCCTCCGCGCGGCTGACGGCCTCGGTCTGCGGGCGGTACGCCATTCCCGTCGACCGGGAGCACGTCATCGGGCACGTGGAGGTGCCGGGTACGGACCACACCGACCCCGGGCCGCACTGGGACTGGGACCGGTACATCGAACTGATACGGCGGGCGGCCTCGGGACGCGCGGCCTGAACACCCGGGCCGGGCGGTCCCTCAGCTGAGTCCGGCGGTGCGGGCGCGTTCGACGGCGGGGCCGATGGCGCGGGCCACGGCGGCGACGTCCTCGGCGGTGGAGGTGTGGCCGAGCGAGAAGCGCAGGGTGCCGCGCGCCAGGTCGGGATCGGTGCCGGTGGCCAGCAGGACGTGGCTGGGCTGGGCGATCCCGGCGGTGCAGGCGGAACCGGTGGAGCATTCGATGCCCTGGGCGTCCAGCAGCAGCAGGAGCGAGTCGCCCTCGCAGCCGGGGAAGCTGAAGTGGGCGTTGGCCGGGAGCCGGCCGCCGGGGGCGGGATCGCCGCCGAGCACCGCGTCCGGGACGGCCTCCAGCACGGCCGCGACCAGATCGTCGCGGAGCCCTCCGACGCGGCGGGCGAACTCCTCGCGGTGACGGGCGGCGTGTTCACCGGCGACGGCGAAGGCGGCGACGGCGGGCACGTCGAGGGTGCCGGAACGCACGCGCCGCTCCTGGCCTCCTCCGTGCAGTACGGGTACGGGGGCGTGGGCGCGGCCCAGCAGCAGGGCACCGATGCCGAACGGCCCGCCGATCTTGTGCGCGCTGACCGTCATCGCGGCGAGCCCGGAGTCGGCGAAGCCGACCTCCAGCTGCCCGAACGCCTGCACCGCGTCGGCGTGCATCGGGATACCGAACTCAGCTGCCACGGAGGCGAGTTCACGGACCGGCATGATGGTGCCGATCTCGTTGTTGGCCCACATGACGGTGATCATCGCCACGTCGTCGGGGTCCCGGAGGACCGCCTCGCGCAGCGCCTCGGGGTGCACCCGGCCGTAGTGGTCGACGGGGAGGTACTCGACGGTCGCGCCCTCGTGTTCGGCGAGCCAGTCGACCGCGTCCAGCACCGCGTGGTGCTCGACCGGACCGGCCAGCACCCGGGTACGCCGGGGGTCGGCGTCGCGGCGGGCCCAGTAGAGGCCCTTCACGGCGAGGTTGTCCGCCTCGGTGCCGCCCGAGGTGAACACCACCTCGCTGGGGCGGGCGCCGAGGGCGTCGGCGAGGGTCTCTCTGGACTCCTCGACGGTACGACGGGCCCGGCGCCCGGCTGCGTGCAGGGAGGACGCGTTACCGGTCGCGGCGAGCTGTGCGGTCATCGCCGCGATCGCCTCCGGAAGCATCGGCGTGGTCGCGGCGTGGTCGAGATATGCCATGGTGCGTCCGATTCTACGAGCCCCAGGCCACCACCCCGTGAGCGGTGACCACTACGGCGAGGACGACGAGGTCGGCGACGCCCAGCGCCAGCCCCAGAAGGGCCCTCCCGCGCCGCTCGGTGGACCGGGCCAGCGCGATCAGCGCCATGACGACGGCGGCCGGACCGAACAGCAGGTTGAACACGAGCAGGCCCAGCAGGCCGAGGACGAACGAGGCGACGGCGAGCCCGTCCGCGTCACGGGTACGCGCCCCGCCGACGGCTTCCCCGGTGACGGCGGGCCGGGCCCCGAGGGCGGCCCGGCGGCCGGGGCGGAGGGCGGGGGCGACGAGCGGGAAGAGGGCCATGGTGCGAGCTCCTTCGGCCGGAGGCGGGATCTTCGCGAAAGGGGGGTGCGGCGGCGGCTCGGTGGGACCGGCGGCGCCTCGGTGGGAGCGCCGGCTCGACAGGACCGGCGGCGGCTGCCCGGGACCCGGCGGGACCGGCGGCGGCTCAGTGGGACCGGCGCTCGCGGACCGCGAAGCCGATCAGCCAGCAGCCGATCACGGCGGCGGACGCCAGGGTCAGCGCGACCGGGAGGTGGGCGACCGTCCCGAGCACGATCCCGAAGAGGAGCAGTGCGGCGACGAGGGCGAGCATGGGCGGCCTTTCTGATCGTCGGAGTCGTACGGACCACGGGGCGCGCCCCGGTGGCGCGGGCACCGGCTTCCGCACCCTGTGAGAGTACGAATGTTCACTGACTGCTCAGTCTAAACCCATGCCCCTCCCCGAGGGCTCCCCCGAACCGGAGAACAGTTGTTTACTGAATGGCATGAGTCACACCACCGGGACCCGTCAGGCCCAGAAGCTGAGGACACGTCAGTGCCTGCTGGACGCCGCCCTCCAGCTCCTGGAGCACCAGAGCCTGAGCGGCCTCGGCCTGCGCGAGGTGACGCGGGCGGCCGGGGTGACCCCCACCGCCTTCTACCGTCACTTCGAGGACACGGCCGCCCTCGGCGTGGCACTGGTGGACCAGACGCTCGGCAGCCTGCACGGCCTGATCGGCGAGATCCTCGCCGGGACGTGGATCAGCGAGGAGCGGCTGGAGCGGAGCGTCGCGGCCATCACGGGCCATGTGGCGGCGCGACCCGCGCACTTCCGCTTCATCGCCCGGGAGCGGCACGGCGGGGTGGCCGAGGTCCGCGCGGCGATAGCGGAGCAACTCGCCCTGTTCGTGACGGAGGTGGCCGACGCGCTGGCCGGGGAGGCGGAGTCGACGGGCTGGTGCCGGGAGGACCTGCTGATGCTGGGCGGGCTGCACGTCGATCACATGGTGATCACCGCCTCCGCGCTCCTGGACGCGGCTCCCGGCACCGAGGAGGAGGTCGTGCGGCTGGCGCGGCGCCGCCTGCGCCTGATCACCCTGGGGCGCCGCCACTGGCTGGACGACGAAGGCCGGACGCCCCTTGTGGACGGCGGCTGAGTACCGGCAGGGCCGGGTCGGCGAAGGGCCCCTCCCGCCCCACGACGCCGGGGACGGGAGGGGCCGACGGGACAGCCTCTACGACTGCTCCCCCTCGCGCGCGGAGAGCGGGGTGGCGATGTCCTCCAGCGACTTCCGCTCGGCGGGAACCGCGAAGAAGACCGCGACCAGCCCGGCGGCCACCATCAGCGCGGCTCCGATGCAGAACGCGATGACCGCGTCGCCCACGACGCCGCTCGCGGTGAGCCCGGAGAAGATCAGCGGTCCGGAGATGCCGCCGGCCGCCGTACCGATGGCGTAGAAGAAGGCGATCGCCATCGCCCGGGTCTCCATCGGGAAGATCTCGCTGACCGTCAGGTAGGCCGAACTCGCCCCGGCCGAGGCGAAGAACAGCACCACGCACCAGCAGAGGGTCATGGTGGCGGCGGTGAGCACCCCGGCGCCGAACAGTCCCGCGGTACCGAAGAGCAGGGCGCCGGAGAGGATGTAGGTGCCCGCGATCATGGGGCGGCGGCCCCAGGTGTCGAAGAGCCGGCCGAGCAGCAGCGGGCCGAGGAAGTTGCCGAAGGCGATGACGGCGAAGAAGTACCCGGTCGTCCCGCTGGAGACGTCGAAGAACTTCACCAGGATCGAGCCGAACCCGAAGGTGATGGCGTTGTACAGGAACGCCTGGCCGATGAAGAGCGAGAAACCGAGCGTCGCCCGCTTCGGGTAGTCGCGGAAGAGGGTACGGGCGATCTCCACGAAGCCGATGCTGCGCCGCTGTTCGATGGTGATCGCGGTCTCCGCCTCGGGCAGGGGCCGGCCCTTCTCCTTCTCGACCTCCGCCTCCGCCTCGTCGACGATCCGATTCGCCCCTTCCGACTGGCCGTGGATGAACATCCACCGAGGGCTCTCGGGCACGTGCCGGCGGACGAGCAGGATGACCAGACCGAGGACCACTCCGAGGGCGAAGGTGAGCCGCCAGCCGATGTCCTTCGGGAAGATGTCGGTGTTGAGCGCGAGGACGGAGAGCAGCGCGCCGCCCATCGCGCCCAGCCAGTAACTGCCGTTGATGATCAGGTCGACGCGGCCCCGGTACTTGCTCGGGATCAGTTCGTCGATGGCGGAGTTGATGGCCGCGTACTCGCCGCCGATGCCGAAGCCGGTGAAGAAGCGGAAGAGGAAGAACCACCAGACCGAGAACGAGAGCGCCGTCAGCGCAGTGGCCAGGAGATAGACCGCGAGGGTGATCAGGAACAGCTTCTTGCGGCCGAAGCGGTCGGTGAGCCAGCCGAAGAAGAGGGCGCCCGAGCAGGCTCCGGCGACGTAGAGGGCCGCCGCGAGGCCGGTGACCTGGGCGTCGGTGATCGGCAGTCCGCTGCCGTCCTCGGACAGCCGGCTGGCAATGTTCCCGACGACGGTCACTTCCAGACCGTCCAGGATCCAGACCGTCCCGAGGCCGATCACGATCATCCAGTGCCATCGGGACCAGGGCAGTCGGTCCAGGCGGGCGGGGACCTTGGTGGTGATGGTCCCGAGACTCGTTCCGTCGGTGTGACTCATGGGCATTGCCTCCTGGGGTGCGGCGTTGCTGCACCGCCGCTCGGCGCTGAGTCCGGGTACCCGGGAGCCGCCGGGAGCAAACGGCGCGTCAGGAGCCGTGCCGGCGCTCGCCGCTCCCCCGCGCACAGGTCCGGCGGGAGGAGCCCCCGGACAGCACGGGACCCGTCCGGCGGTCCACCGGACGGGTCGGGTCGGCGCTGCGGGCCGCGCGTGGCGCGGTCAGTCCCGGGGTGCCCGGGCGAGCTGGCGGGACTGGGCGACGAGCCGGTCCGCGCTGTCCCAGACCTCGGCGTCCTCCTCCAGAAGGCCGCCCGCGAGGTTGCGTGTGGTGATGGCGACGCGCAGCGGGCCGGGGGCCGGGCGGCAGCGGACGTGGACGGTGAGTTCGACGGTGGGGGTCCACCCCTTGAGGCCGAGCTCGAACGAGGTCGGCGGCAGCGCGTCGACGGTGAGCAGCACCGAGAGCGGGTCCGGGTCGCGGCCGTCCGCCAGACCGAACCAGCCGCGCATCTCTCCCTTGCCGGACGGCTTGCCCAGCGCCCAGCCGACCGTCGCGGGGTCGAGCCGGATGTCGAGCCGCTCGGTGATGGCGGAGCTGCCGGGGATCACGTCGCTGCCCGACTCGGCCCCCAGGCACTGGTCGTACGGCGGGATGGCGGGCGGGAGCGCGGTGGTGCGGACCTCGCCGGTCAGGGCGTCGAGGTCGCCGTAGGTGGCGAGCACCCGGATGCGGGCGACCTCGCTGCCGTCCTCGGCGTACTGGTAGAGGGTCGCCTGGCCGGTGGAAAGGGTGCGCCCGGCGCGGACGACCTCGGTACGGATGACGGCGGGGCCGGGTACGGAGGCGGTGAGGTAGTGCGCGGTGACCGAGAAGGGGTCGGGGTGCGGCAGCGCGTCGCCCAGCGCGCGGCCCATCAGGGCCAGCAGGTAGCCGCCGTTGACCGCGTGGATGATGGTCCACCCGGCGGAGAGCTCCGCGTCGTAGACGCCTTCGTCGCGACGGACGACCGCGGTGTCCCGGTCGAACTCGCTGTCCCCGACGGCCGCCCGCGCGAGGGGCGCGGGTCCCGGGGTCGTCTGCCCGGTCGGTGCCGGGTGCGCTGCTGCCTGTGCCATGCCACGCACGCTACACCGACACCTTACTGAGCGGTAGCTTTTTCATGGGGGGAGCGGACGGGCCCCGGCCTCCTCAGGTGGCCGCCGCCCCCTCCTCGCCGCTCGCCGAACGGCGGTTGTACGCGCGCGGCGCCCGCCAGTGGAACCGCATCGCCAGCAGCCGCAGGACGAACCCCGTGACGACCGCGAGGGCCGTGGTCAAGCCGTTCAGGGCGTCGAACTGGATGCAGAGCGCGACCATGGAGGCGCCGACGAGCGCGGGCACCGCGTACAGGTCCCGGTCCCAGCGCAGCAGCGAGGGCACCTCGTTGGCCAGCACGTCCCGCAACACCCCTCCGCCGACCGCCGTGGCGAGGCCGAGCGCGACGGAGGAGGTCAGCCCGAGCCCGTAGTCGTACGCCTTGGTCGTGCCGCTCACGGCGAAGAGGCCGAGCCCCGCCGCGTCGAAGACGTTGACGCCGACCTGGATGCGCTCGACGTGCGGGTGCAGGAAGAAGACCAGGGCGGCCGCGATCAGCGGGGTGAGGAAGTAGCCGAGGTCGACGAAGGCGGCCGGCGGCACCGCTCCGATGATCAGGTCACGGAAAATCCCTCCACCCAGCGCGGTCACCTCGGCGAGAACCGCGATGCCGAAGACGTCGAAGTTCTTGCGTACGGCGAGCAGAGCGCCGGAGATCGCGAAGAAGAAGATCCCGACGACATCGAGCGCGTGCTGGACGGAGGGAGTGAACAGTTCGGTGAGCACCGGCCAATTGTGCCGGTGCCAGGGCCTGTGTCGAGTTCCGGGCCGGCTCACTGATCCGGCCCGGAACTCGATACGGGCCCTAACCCTTCGGGCCGTCCTCCGTGTCATCGGTGGCCCCGGTGGCCCGCGGAGCGGTGGCCCCGGGCACCTCGGAAGCCTCGGCCCCGGCCGACGCCCCGGAGGGCTCCGGCTCGGCGGCTGCCTCCGGCGCGGCGGCTGCCTCGGGCGCGGCGGCTGCCGGCGCGGCGGACTTCGGCGTGGCGGCCACGATCGCCTCGCGCGCCAGGGGCAGAACCTCCTCGCCCGGGGCCTGGTCCGGTGCGTTCTCCGGGTGGTGGCAGGCCACTTGGTGCCCGGTCCGCAGCGCGATCAGCGGCGGTTCCTGCGTACGGCAGACCTCCGTCGCCTTCCAGCACCGGGTGTGGAAGCGGCAGCCGCTGGGCGGCGAGATCGGCGAGGGGACGTCACCGGTGAGCAGGATGCGCTCGCTCTTGGCACCCCGGCGCCGGGGGTCCGGGATCGGCACGGCGGAGAGCAGCGCCTTGGTGTACGGGTGCATCGGCGCCTTGTAGAGCGACTCGCGGTCGGCGAGCTCCACGATCTTCCCGAGGTACATCACCGCGATCCGGTCCGAGACGTGCCGGACCACCGACAGGTCGTGCGCGATGATCACATAGGTGAGGCCCAGCTCCTTCTGGAGGTCGTCGAGCAGGTTCACCACCTGCGCCTGGATGGAGACGTCCAGTGCGGAGACGGGTTCGTCGGCGACGACCAGCTTCGGGTTGAGGGCGAGCGCTCGGGCGATGCCGATGCGCTGGCGCTGCCCGCCGGAGAACTCGTGCGGGTAGCGGTTGTAGTGCTCGGGGCTCAGTCCCACCAACTGCAGGAGTTCCTGGACCTTCTTCTTCACCCCGCCGTCGGGGGTCACGCCCTGGAGCTTGAACGGCGCCGAGACGATGGAGCCGACGGTGTGGCGGGGGTTGAGGGAGCCGTACGGGTCCTGGAAGATCATCTGGATGTCGCGGCGCAACGGCCGCATCCCGCTGGTCCCCAGGTCCGTGATGTCACGGCCCTCGAACTCGATCCTTCCGCCGGTCGGTTCGATCAGCTTGGTGATGACCCGGCCCATGGTCGACTTGCCGCAGCCGGACTCGCCGACGACGCCCAGGGTCTCCCCCTTGCGGACCTCGAAGTCGAGACCGTCGACCGCCTTCACCGCGGCCACCTGCCGCTGCAGGATGCCCTTCTTGATCGGGAAGTGCTTGACCAGGCCCTCGACCTTGAGCAGCACCTCCCGGTCCCCGGCCGCCTTCGCCTGCCGCGGGATGCCGGCCCCGGCCGTGTCCGTCTTCGTCGTCTCGCTCACAGCTTCGGCGCAATCTCTTCGGTCCAGATCCGCGTGCGGTCCTCCGGCGAGAGGTGGCAGGCGGAGTAGTGCCCGCCGCCGACCACCTGCAGATCGGGCCGCTCGGTACGGGTGATGCCCCCCTTGGGAACGTCCGCGTAGGGGCAGCGCGGGTGGAACGCGCAGCCCGACGGGACGTTGATGAGGCTCGGCGGCTGGCCCTTGACGGGGACGAGACGCTCGGTCTGCTCCCGGTCGATGCGGGGCATCGAGCCGAGCAGACCCCAGGTGTACGGGTGCTGGGGCTGGGAGAAGATCGCGTCCACGGGCCCGCGCTCCACGCACCGGCCGCCGTACATCACGAGGACCTGGTCGGCGATCTCGGCGACCACGCCGAGGTCGTGCGTGATGAGGACGACGGCGGAGTCGAACTCCTTCTGCAGGTCCCGGATGAGGTCGAGGATCTGCGCCTGCACGGTGACGTCGAGCGCCGTGGTGGGCTCGTCGGCGATGAGCAGCTGCGGGTTGTTGGAGAGCGCCATCGCGATCATCGCGCGCTGACGCATGCCGCCGGAGAACTCGTGCGGGTAGCTGTCGACGCGCTTGTCCGGCTCGGGAATGCCCACCCGGTCCAGCAGTTCGACGGCCCGTTTGCGCGCGGCCTTCCTGGTCACGTCGTTGTGGACGCGGTACGCCTCCACGATCTGGTTGCCGACCGTGTAGTACGGGTGCATCGCGGACAGCGGGTCCTGGAAGATCATCGCCATGTCCCGGCCGCGCAGCCGGCGGACCTCGTCCGGCGTGGCCCCGATCAGCTCCTTGCCGTCCAGCCAGATCTCGCCGGACATCCGCACGTTCTTGCCCCGGGCGCCGAGCCGGTGCAGGCCCATGATCGCCAGGGAGGTCACGGACTTGCCGGAGCCTGACTCGCCCACGATGGAGAGGGTCTGGCCCCTCTCCAGGCGGAAGCTGAGCCCGTCGACGGACTTCACCAGGCCGTCGTCGGTGGGGAAGTGCACCTTGAGGTCGCGCACTTCGAGGAAGGCGGTCGGCGCCGCCGATCCGGCCTCGGGCACCGGATCGCCCACTGCGGCGCCGGTCTTGGACAGTTCGGTCACGAGAGCCTCACCCGCGGGTCGGCGGCGGCGTAGAGAAGGTCCACCAGGAGATTGCAGAGCACGACGAAGAACGCGGCGAGCAGAGTGACGCCGAGAACCGGCGGCAGGTCGTTGTCGGTGATCGCCTGCACCGCGTACTCGCCGATGCCGTGCAGGGAGAACACCCGCTCGGTGATCAGCGCGCCGCCGAGCAGGAGGCCGAGGTCCATGCCGAAGACGGTGATGATCGGGGTGAGCGCGGCGCGCAGGCCGTGCCGGGCGACCACCGTGCGCTCGGGCAGGCCCTTGGAGCGGGCCGTGCGGATGAAGTCCTCGTTCATCGTCTCCAGCATCCCCGAGCGGGTGAGCCGCGCGTAGACGGCGGAGTACAGGAGTGCCAGTGAACACCAGGCGGGAACGAGGGTGTTCGCCCACTGCGCCGGGTTCTCGGTGAACGGGACGTACGTCCGGCCGAAGATCGGCCATTGGTAGGTGAAGAGCAGCAGCGCCAGCTGACCCGTGAAGAACATGGGCAGCGAGACACCCGCGAGGGCGACGCCCATGAAGGTGCGGTCGAAGAACGAGCCCGGCTTGAGCGCGGAGATCACCCCGACCGTGACGCCGGAGAGCAGCCAGATCACCGCGGCGCCCGCGGCGAGCGAGAGCGTCACCGGAAGGCGCGAGGTCAGCTCCGGCCAGACCTCGACGTGGTTCTTGAAGGAGTACCCGAAACACGGCGCACCGCAGTGTGCCGTGGTGGGGCCGAGGTCATAGGTGGCGCCGCCGACGATCCCCTTGATGAAGTGCCAGTACTGGACGTAGACGGGCTGGTCCAGACCGAGGTTGTGCTTGACCGCCGCGATGTCCGCGGCCGTGGGGCTCTTGCCGATGTACTGCTGCGCCAGTTGGTCGGGTGTCTGGCCGGCGAGCCGCGGCAACAGGAAGAAGATGCCAAAGGTGACCGCCGTGACGACCAGCAGCAGGATCACTGCGGCGACAGTCCGGCGGAGGATGTACGAGATCACGGGGATCGGCGCCGGTTGCCGCAGGTCGCGAGACCTGCGGCAACCAATGCCTTCACCTGCCTTCCGGGGCTGCTACTTCTTGGTGGTGCCGATGTTGAGGTAGTCGTACTCACCGCTGAAGGCCGACGTGGACACCAGGTTGGTGGCGTACGGCGAGCGGTACAGCAGGACCTTGAAGTAGGTCAGCGGAACGAGGACCGCTTCGTCCATGGTCTTCTGGTCGATCTCCGCGTACAGCTTGTTGCGCTCGGCGACGTCGGGCGAGGCGATGGCCTGGGCCAGCTTCGCGTCGACTTCCTTGTTCTCCAGCTGCGAGAGGTTGGTGTTGCCGGACTCGCCGATGGCCTTGCTGTTCAGGATCTGCTGGAGGAAGCCGTAGCCGGACGGCCAGTCGGCACCCCACTGCATCATCATGATGCCGACGTTGTTCTTGGCGTTGAACTGGGGAACGCCCGCGTAGTCGGTGAAGTACTTGCCCGACGGGTACTGCTTCAGCGAGGCCTCGATGCCGACCTTCTTCAGCGACGCGATGATCGCCGTGGCCGCGTCGACCTCTTCCTGACGGTCGCTGCGCGCGGTGATGTTGGTCGTGATCTTGTCGACGCCGCAGGCCTTCAGGTGCTCCTTGGCCTTGGCCTCGTCGCCCTTGTTGCCGTCGCTCGCGTACGCGTCCGCCTTCTCGTAACCGGTGATGTCCGGCGGGAGGACGGTGGTGGCGATGTCGCCGCGGATGCTGCCGCCCTCGGCGGTCTGCACGGAGACCTTGTCGATCGCGTACTGCACGGCCTTGCGGCACTCGACGTTGGTGAACGGCTTCACCTTGGAGTTGATCGCCGCGTAGACGAGACGGCCACCGTAGGTGTTGTCGGTGTTCGCCTTCTTCTTCGGGTCGCTGACCAGCTGCGCCTGGGTCTGGGTCTCGACACCCTTGCCCTGGAGGTCGATCAGCGTGTCACCGGACTGGAGGTCCTGGTCGATCGTCGACTGGTTGACCTTCAGGTTGACGACGATCTTGTCCGGGTACTGCTTGCGCAGCGGGTCGGTCTTCTCGTCCCAGTTCTCGTTGCGCACCAGGACGGCCTGCTTGCCCTCGGTGTAGCTCTGGAACTTGTACGAGCCCGAGGACACGATCTTCTTGACGTAGTCGACGCCGGTGTCCTTGGCCTGCGGGACCGGCGCGGTCTGCGGCGTGGCGACCAGGTAGTCGAACTCCTGGAAGGCCTGGTTCAGGTGGAAGACGATCGTGGTGTCGTCCGGCGTCTCGATGGACTTGAGGCCCTCGGCGCTCTTGTCCTTGTACGGACCCGTGTACTTGTCGCCGCCCTCAAGGAACTGCTGGAAGTAGTTGGGGCCCAGCGAGAGCACGTCACGCGCGAAGTTCGAGCGCTCGACGGCGTACTTGACGTCCTTGGACGTGATCGGCGAGCCGTCCTCGTACTTCAGGCCGGCGCGCAGCTTGTACGTCCAGGTCTTGCCGCCGTCGCTCTGGGTGCCCGGCTCGGAGGCGAGGTCCGGGACGAGCGTGTTGCCCTTCTCGCCGGCGTCCGGCTTGAAGGTCATCAGCGGGCGGGCGTACAGCCGGCTGAAGTTGTACATGTACGCGTAGTAGGTGTTCCCCGGGTCGAACGAGTCCGGGACGTCCGACATCGCGTAGGTGACCGTGCCACCCTTGGCGGTGGAGGCGTTGACGACACTCTTCGTCGCGGCGTCCGCGCCGGCGGACTTGGTCCCGCCGTCGCTCTTTCCGTCGTCTGCCTTGCTGCAGCCGGCGAGCAGCAGAGCCACGCTGCCCAGGGCCGCAACAGCGGCAAGTGATGACCTTCGCATGATGGTCGGAATCCCCTCCATTGTCGGAAACTTGTCGAGATCCACGCGGCCGGAAGTCAGCGGCTGCGCGGATCGAGAGCGTCGCGGAGACCGTCACCGAGCAGGTTGAACGCGAGCACGGTGACGAAGATGGCGAGGCCGGGCACGACCATGTACTGGGGATCGATCTGGAAGTAGTCGACCGCCTGGTTGAGCATGCCGCCCCACGACGCCTGGGGCGGCTGGATGCCGACCCCCAGGAAGCTGAGCGAGGCCTCGAAAATGATGTTGGTCGGGATCAGCAGCGTCGAGTACACGATGATCGGACCGACCAGGTTGGGCAGCAGCTCCCGGAAGAGGATGTAGGGGCCGCCGGCCCCCATGCCGCGCGAGGCGTCCACGAACTCGCGCTCGCGCAGGGCCAGTGTCTGTCCCCGGACGATCCGCCCCAGGTAGGGCCAGTTGAAGAAGCCGATGACGAAGATCAGCACGCTGATGTGCAGCGGCAGTCCGTCGAGCCCGAAGGCGCCGCCCTGCAGGGTCGCGGAGATGGCGATCGCGAACAGCAGGAGCGGGAAGGCGAGGAAGGTGTCCATCAGGCGGCTGATGACGGAGTCGACCCGCCCGCCGTAGTACCCGGCCACCACGCCGAGGATGGTACCGATGACGTTGGAGAGCACGGTGGCGCCGAACGCCACCACCAGGGACACCCAGGACCCTTCGAGAATGCGGGCGAGGATGTCACGGCCGAACTTCGGCTCCACACCCAGCGGGTGATCGAGGCTCATGCCACCGAACCCGCCCGTGGGCAGCGACGTGCTGCTGTCGATCAGGTCCTGGTGGAAGGCGTTCGGATCGAGACCCAGCAAGGACTGGAGTGGGCGGGACAGGGCGGCGATCAGGATCAGCAGGACGACGACGACTCCACCGACGACGGCGATCTTGTCCCGCTTGAAGCGGGTCCAGGCGATCCGTCCGAGCGAACGCCCCTCGATGTCCTGGGATTTGATCCCCTGGTCGAGCACAGCCTCCGGCTGCGCCCCGGCAGCCGCCCCGGTGGTCTCGATCGGTGCGGTCACAGCGCCCTGACCCTTCCAGCCGGTGGTCACCGGCCTTTGCGATGCCGCTGTCGACGGCTCGCCTTGCTACGAAAAGCCCAGTGCGCGCAGATGATGCGCCCCCGCTGAGCAGCTGAACTACGACTGTTTACCCATTCATGGAATCGACGACCCCATGCATGTCCCGGGAGTCTTCAGCGTCTACGTGATCAGTAGCCAGAGCTGACGGGGAATGTATGCGCAACCGTGATGCTGTGCTGGGGATACCGTTATCCGAACACGGGGTTCCATCCCGCGAACAGGCGACGGTCGGCATACAAATGCGCACACCGGCCGACGAGTTCGCCCTTCACCACCCGTAGACCGCCAAGCGGGCATGGCGGACAGTCGGCGCGACCCACGGGAAAAGGTGACACAACGACACCTCCGGGGACGCGGGCGGCGGCACCCGGAAGGGAACAGCCCTCAGGGGCGCGGCGCGCGCCGTCGCCGGCCGATCGGGCGGGCGAGCGGGCGGCCGATCGGGCGGGCGAGCCGGGACAGCTTTCGGCGGCACGGCGTCTGAACGCGTCGGAGCGCCGAAGGGCGGCGCGTCTTGTCTCCTGACGGGAACCACCCGCCGGGCCTCGTCCGGCGGGCCCCGCGTCCTCGGGGGCCGTCCGGCCGCCGGGACGTCACTCCGCTCAGTACGCCCCGCGCTGCGGATACCCGTAGCCGCCGGTGATCGGCGGCTGCACCGGAGCGGCGTGCGCCTCCCGGTCGTAGAACGGGCGGGCGTTGGCGCGCAGCCACATCGCGACCGGGTCGTAGTCGTCGGACATCGCGACCGTGGAGACGGGAAGCCCCTCCGGGACCGCGCCGATCGTCTGCCCCATCATCGCGCGGGCCGACTCCACCGCGGCCCGGCCGGTGTCGTAGAGGTCGAGCCCGATGGCGAGGTACGGAGCGCCGAGCGCCGGCTGCACCCAGGCGCGACGCAGCGAGCGGATCGCCGGGGTACGGTGCGCGTTCTGCGAGAGCAACGCGTAGAACTGCGGGATCTCGATGGCCGGTTCGGAGAGGGTGAGGGGTCCTGCGGGCAGCCGGTCGAGCCCGTTGGCGATCCGGCGCAGATCCAGCCACGGGATGCCTACGCCGCCGCCGGGGGTGTGCGGGTTGAGCCAGATTCCCCAGTGGTCGGGGAAGAGGGAGCGCGCGATCTCCCGGCCGGTGATCACCTCGTGGGCGCGGTTCCAGCCACTGGCCGCGAGCTCTTGGGCGGAGGTCACGCAAGGGGCGTAACCGAGGCCGTCCACACCGATGTTGCCGTACTGGGCGTCCGGGGAGCCGGCCGTGCCGTGCCAGAGCAGCATCCAGACCTGGCCCTCCGAAAGGGCCCTCAGCAACTCCTCGTACGCGTCGAAGCGCCCGGGGGTCACCTGGCGCAGCATGTGTTCGACCTGCCCGGCCGCTGCCGTGCCTGACGCACTCACCCTGGGTCCCGCCCCTCGTCGATCCACCGTGTCGCGCGCCGCCCCCGGGCGCGCGGGAGCGACCTCGCCATCAAACCAGCTTATGCGCCCTTACTGACACCGACTTGACGCCACCGTCCGACATGCCGGACACGGCAGGCCGGTCCCGGGCGGCGACCGGGCCACCCGGCAACCGGTCCACGGACTCGGCCCGGCGCCGCGGCCGGTCCGCCCCGGCGGTCACTGGAAGAAGGGCCGGACCTTCTCCAGCATCCAGTCGCCGACCGGGTCCTGCGCCATGTCGAGCAGGACCAGGTTGACGGGCCACGGCACCTGCACGCGTCCGAGCGCGCGGCCCAGCGCGTCCATGGGAGCGCCCCGCGTGGCCTCGTCCCACGCCGAGAACTGGACGGCGACGAAGAGGACGGGGTCGCCGCCCTCGATGCTGGCCAGCGCGCGACGGGCGGTGGCGACCACACCGGTCTCCCGGAACTCGGCGGACACGGCGGCGAGGAAGTCGACCGGTTCCTCCTTCCAGTCCGGCTCCCAGAGCCGCACCCGGCCACCGCCGGCCGGCCCGTCCAGCGGGGTGTTACCTGCACGGCAGAGCTCGGCGACGGCGGCGGGCGGCAGCGGGAGCCCGACCGCACCGCCCGGGTTGACCGCGATGCCCACCTGCGGGGGCAGTCCGCGCGCGAACTCGCGGGCGGGCGCGACGGCGTAGGAGAGGTGGGAGCCCGCACATCCGAGGAACTGGGCCTCGGAGCTGAAGACGGGGACGAAGGCGGCACCGTCGAGTTCGATCGTCGGCAGGTCGAGATCGGCGCTGGTGGGACCGCCGCCGCCGGGCAACGGAATCCAGAGCTGGCTGCGGCCGAGCACCTCGACGAGCCGGCCGCCCGCCCCGGGGACGCCCAGCGAGGCGCTGAGCACTTCTTCGAACTCGTTCGCAGGCCACCCCTGGAGTTGGCGGGGCGACGTCTGTGCCGGGATGTCCACTGCCTCTGTGTCCTCTTGTCGACCGTGTCCTGCGGCAGAAACACTAACCGGCGCGGGGCCTCGGCGTCCCGGCCACGCTGCTGTCCCCGGCGTTGTCCCGCATGCCGGGCACCGCGCCCGGCGCACCCGGAGGAGTGGCGGCCACCGGTCCGTCGACCACCCCGACGGGCACGTCCGTCGCCACCGGCCCCGCCACGCCCGGCGCCGCCACCGCCGTCGGCACGCCCGGCCCCGCCACGCCCGGCCCCGCCACCGCCGTCGGCACGCCCGGCCCCGCCACGCCCGGCCCCGCCACCGCCGTCGGCACGCCCGGCCCCGCCACGCCCGGCCCCGCCACCGCCGTCGGCACGCCCGGCCCCGCCACGCCCGGCGCCGTCGCCGGAAAGGCGATGGCCGCCAGCGCCCCGGCCGCCGGGCGGTCCAGCAGCACGGCGGAGGCGCAGCCCGGGGGCAGCAGGCCGCGCTCCGCGTCGCGCAGCAGCCGGCCGACCGCGCGCCGGTGCCGGGCGAAGGCGTACCCGGAGACGCCGCGTCCGCGTTCGCGCTGGCCCGCCCTGGCAGTACGGGGGGACACGTCGAGCAGCACCAGGTGGAGGGCGCGGCCCCGGCGTGCCGCGTGGCGGGCCAGCCAGCGGCGTACCCAGCCCTGCGTCCCGCAGTCGTGGACGACGACCGCCTCGCCGGAGCGCAGCGCGCCGAGGAGCCCGTGGTAGTGGGCGGCGCGGACCAGGGGGCGGTAGAGGGCGTACGGGAGTAAGCGGGGCAGGGCCGCGGTGAAGCGGTCCCGGGTGTCCTGGGAGTCGACGGCGCGGGCGGTGACCGTGCGCCGGATCAGGGTGGACTTGCCGCTGCCGGGCAGCCCGGAGACGACGACGACGTCCCCGGGGGCGAATTCCAGCCGCCGGGGTCCGTCCCCGGCCCCGCCGCGCAGGTCGCGTACGGCCGGCGGCTCCTTCTCCGCGGCGGGTGGTGCGTGCCGCGACCGGGCCGCCCCCCGCACCACCCCCGCGTACGGTCGCAAGGACATCGGCACTCCCCCTGTCGAGTCGCCCCACACCTGCTCACAGAGTGTAAAGAAAAGGTAATGCGCAGCAAGCGTCCCGGACGGGAGGCCGCGCGGGGGGGGTGGGCGGGGTACCGGCCGCCGGGGTCGCCCGCCGTGCGTGCGATGATGTGCCCGCAACTGCATACCGGCCGTTTGAATCCACGCGGGAGAGTCCCGGCCACCGTGTGTGCCGGGCGCCGAAGGAGCAAGTTCCTCCCTTGAATCTCTCAGGCCCCGTACCGCGTGGATGAGGCAGATCTGAAAAGCGAGCCGTCCGACGGCTCCACCCAAGGTGCAAGCCGACCCGTCAGGGGCCTCTCGGCGAACCTCTCAGGTTCCGATGACAGATGGGGAGGGACCGTCCTCGTCGTCATGCCCTGCGCCCTGGGAGCCACACCTCATGAGCAACGCCCCCCGTACGACCGCCCTCGACGCGCTGCATCGCTCGCTGGGCGCGACCATGACCGACTTCGCGGGCTGGGACATGCCGCTGCGGTACGCCAGTGAGCGTGACGAGCACCACGCGGTACGTACCCGCGCCGGGCTCTTCGACCTCTCGCACATGGGCGAGATCGCCGTCACCGGCCCCGGTGCCGTCGCCTTCCTGAACCACGCGCTCGTCGGCAACATCGGCACGGTCGGCGTCGGCCGGGCCCGCTACACGATGATCGTCCGCGAGGACGGCGGCATCCTGGACGACCTGATCGTCTACCGGCCGGCCGAGACCGAGTACCTCGTGGTCGCCAACGCGGGCAACGCCCAGACGGTCCTGGACACCCTGACCGAGCGGGTCACCGGCTTCGACGCCGAGGTCCGCGACGACCGCGACGCGTACGCGCTGATCGCCGTCCAGGGCCCCGAGTCCCCCGCCGTCCTGAAGGCCGTCACCGACGCCGATCTCGACGGGCTGAAGTACTACGCGGGCCTGCCCGGCACCGTCGCCGGAGTTCCGGCGCTCATCGCCCGTACCGGCTACACCGGCGAGGACGGCTTCGAGCTGTTCGTCGCCCCCGAGCACGCCGAGGCGCTCTGGCAGGCGCTCACCGAGGCCGGCGCCCCGCACGGCCTGATCCCCTGCGGGCTCTCCTGCCGCGACACGCTGCGCCTGGAGGCGGGCATGCCGCTGTACGGGCACGAGCTGACCACCGCGCTGACCCCGTTCGACGCGGGCCTCGGCCGGGTCGTGAAGTTCGAGAAGGAGGGCGACTTCGTGGGCCGCGAGGCGCTCACCGCCGCCGCCGAGCGCGCCGAGATCGCCCCGCCCCGCAAGCTCGTCGGCCTGGTCGCCGAGGGCCGCCGGGTTCCGCGCGCCGGTTTCCAGGTGGTCGCGGACGGCAGGGTGATCGGCGAGGTCACCTCCGGCGCCCCCTCCCCGACGCTGGGCAAGCCGATCGCCATGGCGTACGTGGACGCGGCCTTCGCCGCACCCGGCACCGAGGGTGTCGGCGTGGACGTCCGGGGCACCCACGAGCCGTACGAAGTCGTGGCCCTGCCCTTCTACAAGCGCCAGAAGTAGGCGTCGGGGCCCGCCGCGCCCCGCCCACGGGGCCGAACGTGACCCAGTCGCGTCTCATCCCGTAAGACCATCGTTCGTCAGCACCCACCCGCGTACAGGAGAATTCAGGTCATGAGCAACCCCCAGCAGCTGCGGTACAGCAAGGAGCACGAGTGGCTGTCGGCCGTCGAGGACGGCGTGGCAACCGTGGGCATCACCGAGTACGCGGCCAACGCGCTCGGTGACGTCGTGTACGCCCAGCTCCCGGCGGTCGGCGACACGGTGACCGCGGGCGAGACCTGCGGCGAGCTGGAGTCGACCAAGTCGGTCAGCGACCTGTACTCGCCGGTCACCGGCGAGGTCACCGCGGCGAACCAGGACGTGGTGGACGACCCGGCCCTGGTGAACTCCGCTCCCTTCGAGGGCGGCTGGCTCTTCAAGGTGCGCATCGCGGAAGAGCCGGGGGATCTGCTCACCGCCGACGAATACACCGAGTTCTCCGGCAACTGAGACCCAAGGGACCGCCTGATGTCGCTTCTCAACTCCTCCCTCCACGAGCTGGACCCGGACGTCGCCGCCGCAGTCGACGCCGAGCTCCACCGCCAGCAGTCCACCCTCGAAATGATCGCCTCGGAGAACTTCGCTCCGGCCGCCGTCATGGAGGCGCAGGGCTCCGTCCTCACCAACAAGTACGCCGAGGGCTACCCGGGCCGCCGCTACTACGGTGGCTGCGAGCACGTCGACGTGGTCGAGCAGATCGCGATCGACCGCGTCAAGGCGCTCTTCGGCGCCGAGGCCGCGAACGTCCAGCCGCACTCCGGTGCGCAGGCGAACGCCGCCGCGATGTTCGCGCTGCTCAAGCCCGGCGACACGATCATGGGCCTTAACCTGGCCCACGGCGGTCACCTGACCCACGGCATGAAGATCAACTTCTCCGGCAAGCTCTACAACGTGGTCCCGTACCACGTCGACGAGACCGGTGTCGTGGACATGGACGAGGTGGAGCGCCTCGCCAAGGAGTCCCAGCCGAAGCTGATCGTGGCCGGCTGGTCCGCGTACCCGCGTCAGCTGGACTTCGCCGCCTTCCGCCGCGTCGCGGACGAGGTCGGCGCGTACCTGATGGTCGACATGGCCCACTTCGCGGGCCTGGTCGCCGCGGGCCTGCACCCCAGCCCGGTGCCGCACGCCCACGTCGTCACGACCACCACGCACAAGACCCTCGGCGGTCCTCGCGGCGGTGTGATCCTCTCCACCCAGGAACTCGCCAAGAAGATCAACTCGGCGGTCTTCCCGGGGCAGCAGGGCGGCCCGCTGGAGCACGTGATCGCGGCCAAGGCCGTGTCGTTCAAGGTCGCGGCGTCGGAAGAGTTCAAGGAGCGCCAGCAGCGCACCCTGGACGGTGCCCGCATCATCGCCGACCGCCTGGTCCAGCCGGACGTCACCGAGGTGGGCGTCTCCGTCCTCTCCGGCGGCACCGACGTGCACCTGGTCCTGGTGGACCTGCGCAACTCCGAGCTGGACGGCCAGCAGGCCGAGGACCGGCTCCACGAGATCGGCATCACGGTCAACCGGAACGCCGTCCCGAACGACCCGCGCCCGCCGATGGTCACCTCCGGCCTGCGCATCGGTACGCCGGCCCTGGCCACCCGCGGCTTCCGGGCCGAGGACTTCACCGAGGTGGCGGAGATCATCGCCTCGGCCCTGAAGCCCTCGTACGACGCCGAGGACCTCAAGGCCCGCGTCGTCGCGCTGGCCGAGAAGTTCCCGCTGTACCCCGGCCTGAAGAAGTAGCAACCGCCCGTTCACGGGCATTTTTCGCAGGTCGGGCGGGGCATCGCGCACACTGGACGGTGAGCGCGGTGCCCCGCCGCGTTCCGTACGGGGCACCTTCCCCGCTCCCCTCTTTCGTTTCGCCGGTGGACAACGGCGTCCGCCCAGCTAGGAGTCATCCGTGGCCATTTCGGTCTTCGACCTGTTCTCGATCGGCATCGGGCCGTCCAGCTCCCACACGGTGGGCCCGATGCGGGCGGCGCGGATGTTCGCGCGCCGGCTGAAGAACGAGGGCCTGCTCGCGCCGACCGCCTCGATACGCGCCGAGCTGTACGGCTCCCTCGGCGCGACCGGCCACGGCCACGGCACGCCGAAGGCGGTCCTCCTCGGCCTGGAGGGCGAGTCCCCCCGGACCGTGGACGTCGAGGCCGCCGACGCCCGGGTCGAGCAGATCCGCACCACCGGCCGCATCAGCCTGCTGGGCGCCCACGAGATCCCGTTCGACGCGGACGAGCACCTCGTCCTGCACCGCCGCAAGGCGCTCCCGTACCACGCGAACGGCATGTCCCTCCACGCGTACGACGAGACCGGCGCGCTGCTGCTGGAGAAGACGTACTACTCGGTGGGCGGCGGGTTCGTCGTCGACGAGGACGCGGTCGGCGCCGACCGGATCATCCCCGACGACACCGTCCTCGCCCACCCCTTCCGCACCGGCGACGAGCTGCTCCGCCTGGCCCGGGAGACCGGGCTCTCCATCTCCTCGCTGATGCTGGAAAACGAGAAGGAATGGCGCACCGAGGAGGAGATCCGTACCGGTCTGCTGGAGATCTGGCGGGTCATGCAGGCGTGCGTCGGCCGGGGCATGTCCCGCGAGGGCATCCTCCCCGGCGGCCTCAAGGTCCGCCGCCGCGCCGCCAACTCCGCCCGCCAGCTGCGGGCCGAGGGCGACCCGCAGACCCACGCGATGGAGTGGATCACCCTCTACGCCATGGCGGTCAACGAGGAGAACGCCGCCGGCGGCCGGGTCGTGACCGCCCCCACCAACGGCGCGGCCGGCATCATCCCGGCGGTACTGCACTACTACATGAACTTCGCGGCCGGCGGCGCCACCCCGGAGGAGAAGGACGACAGCGTCGTCCGCTTCCTCCTCGCGGCGGGCGCGATCGGCATGCTCTTCAAGGAGAACGCCTCGATCTCCGGCGCCGAGGTCGGCTGCCAGGGCGAGGTCGGCTCCGCCTGCTCCATGGCCGCCGGCGCGCTCGCCGAGGTCCTCGGCGGCTCCCCCGAGCAGGTGGAGAACGCCGCCGAGATCGGCATGGAACACAACCTCGGCCTCACCTGCGACCCGGTCGGCGGCCTCGTCCAGATCCCCTGCATCGAGCGGAACGGCATGGCGGCGGTGAAGGCCGTCACCGCCGCGAAGATGGCCCTGCGCGGCGACGGCACCCACAAGGTCTCCCTGGACAAGGTCATCAAGACCATGAAGGAGACCGGCGCCGACATGTCCGTCAAGTACAAGGAGACGGCCCGGGGCGGGCTCGCGGTGAACATCATCGAGTGCTGAGGTTCAGGGCCCTGACCAGTGTCTTCGCGCCACGGGCGCTGGTCGGGACCTCCTTTGCTCGCACAAGGGAAAGTCTCCGGGAAGTTCCTGGCGGAGCCCGGCCGATGGGCGCCCGTAGCGGCCGCGCGGTGATGACGCCAAACGTGCGATTCTCCGCGGCGAGACGGCCGACCCCGCGGACGCCGCGTGGGCGGCACGCTCGTCCTGGACTGCGAGGGCCTGTCCCAACTGGTACGACGCACACCTGAGATCACCGAGTGGCCGGCGGCAGCCGAAGCCGAAGACATCCGCGTCGTCACCAGTTCCGTCACCCTCGTCGACGCGCGCGACCCCAAAATCAACCAGGCCCGCTTCGACTACGCCGTTTCCCGAGTGAACATCATCCCGCCGAGCGAAGCCGTCGCCCGCCGTGCGAGCAAGCTTCTGGCCACGGCCGGGCCGCACGGCCACAAGTACGCCGTCGTGGCCGCCACCGCGCTCACCTCACCAGCGCCGGGGACCGTCCTGACATCGGACACCGAAGACCTGTTGACGCCCTGCGGCCCCAGCGTCCGTGTCATCGAGGTCTGACGGCGAGGCCGCGCCCGCTCCTCGACCCTTAAGGTCGTCCCGAACCACACGAACACGTCGGGAACCGAACGGGAGAACACGATGGCTACGGACGACGCCGACGGCATCTACGGCAAGCTGCTGTCCCTGCTGGACGAGCGCGGGGCCGCGTACCGGGTGATCGAGCACGCCTCGGAGGGCAACTCCGAGGCGGTCAGCCTGCTCCGCGGCCACCCCCTCGGCCAAGCCGCCAAGTGCATCGTCACGATGGTGAAGGTCGGCAAGAAGGAGAAGCACTTCGTCCTGGTGGTCGTGCCCGGGGACAAGCGGGTCGACCTGGCGGCGGTGAAGGCGCTCTACGGCGGGAGTTACGCCTCCTTCGCCTCGGCCGACATCGCGGAGGACCTGGCCAAGTCCCCGAGCGGCACGATCCTCCCGTTCTCGTTCGACGACCGGCTGGAACTGATCGTGGACCCCGCGCTGCTGGTCCACCCGGAGATGTATTTCAACGCCGGCCGCCTCGACCGCTCGCTCGCCCTGTCCACGGCGGACTTCCGGTCCGTCGCCGAGCCCCGGGTGGAGCCGGTCTCGGCGGACTGACGGAAGGGCCGGCGTCCTCGCCCGTCGCCGGGAGTCCGGCACGGGCGTTCACCGGCCGTACTCGCTGTCAGGGGCCGACTGATTCGGAGACCAGGAGCCAGGTCGGGCGAGGGATCACGTGCGTCTGAGCGGTCGGAGTTGCGACGCGCGCCATCCGATCGATCTGTCGTGGCGCCTTCGCACCGGGGCTCCGGCCCGCGAAGTGACAGCCCACAAATTGGCACCCGGTTCCCCGGTCCCGTGATCGACTTCGGTGGGAGGACGCGTACACGGACCGTCGCGCGGCGGCGGTCCCGGGCGCGTGCCCACGCCACGACACTCTCTCGTCGAAGGAAGAACACCACATGGACAGACGTGCACTGATGCTGGCGACCGGCGGACTCCTGGGTGGCGTCGGTACCGCCCAGGTGGTGGCGGGGCCGTCGGCCGTAGCCGCCGAAGCGGACGCCACGGCCGGCCCGCTCTTCGACGTACGGCTCTACGGGGCGGTCGGAGACGGCGTCGCCGATGACACCCCGGCCTTCCACCGGGCACTGGCCGACGCCCGGGCAGTGCCGGGAGGCGGGGCAACGCTGTTGGTGCCGGCGGGCAGCTACCCACTCGGGGAGTCGTTGCTGCTCGGTCCCGGTATGAGCGTGCGCGCGTACGGAGCCCGGTTGTTCCGGACCGGCAACACCTCGGCCCTGGTCAAGAACTACACGACCGGCATGCCCGCGGTCGGCGGGTACGCGGGAGCCGGGAACATATCCGTCTTCGGCGGCACCTGGGACATGCGTGGCAGTACCTTCACCTCGACATGCCCGGCCTTCGTCTTCACTCACGCCGAAGGCCTCACCATCCGTGACGCTGCCGTCCTCGGCGTTCCCGAAGCGCACGCCGTCGAGATCAACGCGATGCGTCGGGTCAGGATCATCGACTGCCTCTTCGACGGCGTGTACGTGGCACCCGGTACGCCCACCGTGCCGAACCGACACGAGGCCGTGCAAATCACCGGTGCCACCAACGCGAACAACCTGCCGGCACCCGACTACGACGGTACTTCCTGTGAGGACGTGCTGATTTCCGGCTGCACCGTGCGCAACTCCTCCGCCGTCCTTGCCCCCTACGACGCCCTGTGCGGCGATCACTACGTCGCTTCGTCCGACGCCCCCCGCCCTCTGCACCGAAACATCCGCGTTCTGGGGAACCGGGTGGAGAGCAGCGGCGCGTACGGCATTCGCGCCACCGATTGGCAGCAGTCGGTGATCTCCGGGAACACGATCGACTCTGCGGCGGTCAACGGCATCTACGTCACTTCCGGTTCCGGTAACCCCCTGAAGGACATCGCGGTGACCGGCAACACCATCCGCGGCACCGGGTCGGGTGGCGCGATCGTGGTGTCCAACAGTGGCACGGGCCGGAACAGTTCGGTGGTCGTCAGCGACAACATCGTCCGTGAGGTGGCCGGCGAGACGGGTATCTACATCGGCCAGAGCGACGGCGCTTCGGTCACCGGCAACATCATCGCCACGACCCGCCACCCGACCGGCGGCAACGCCCAGGGAATCCAGCTCCAGGGCTCCCCGAACGCATTGGTCACCGGCAACCACGTGTCGGACGTCGAGGGTGACGGCATCGGCGTCGACAGCGCCTCGACCGGGGTATTGGTCGCCCAGAACACCGTGCTGAACGCGGCACGCAACGGCATCGCCATCGCCTCCTCCGACGTCGCGGTGCGCGACAACCGGGTCACCGGGGCAGGCACCTCGGGTCTGGCGGGCACCTACGCCATCCGCATCGGCGGCAACGCGGTGAACGTGTCCTGCCAGGGCAACGTGTCCCGACCGAGTGGCGGCACGGGCGCCGAGGCGGGCATCGGCGTGATGGCGGGCAGCCAGGCTGCCTGGATAACCGGCAACGACATGCGCGGCTGGGGCACCGCGGCGGTCCTCGACCTGGCCTCCGGGACTGTGGCGTCCAACAATCCCGGCTGAGGCGGCCGAGTTTTCCGGGGCCGGGCGGGGCGTCGCACCCCGCCCGGCCCGCGCCCCAGCCCCGCCCCGCCCCAATCAGGCGTTCATGAACTGGTCCACCCGCAGCGCCCGGTCGACGATGCGTACGTCGCCGAGGGTGCCGTGGAAGACCTGGCTGACGTTCCCGGCCCACTGGTAGCCGCCGACCAGGAACGGCTGGTGCAGCGAGGCCAGGCCGACCGCCTTCGAGGTGGGGTTGCGGCCCTCCTCGCAGCCGTTCACGTAGAGCTTGCTGACCTTGCCGTCGTTGACGACGGCGACGTGCCACCACTCCTGCTGCCGGAGCAGGTGGCTCCACGCGGTGGTCGCTCCGTCCGTGTTGAGCGGGTAGGCGTTCCACTGGATCTCCAGGGACCCGCTGAGCCCCAGCGTCATGACCGGCTCGTCGGCGGTCGACCCCGGGCCGTTCTTCCCGGCCTCCGCCGCGGTCCCGGCGCGGCTGAGCATCGAGGACCAGCCGTTGCGGCCGCCGTTCCAGTCGGCGGGCACCTTGAAGAAGAGCTCGATGGTGTAACCGTGCGGGAACGTCTCCGCGTTGACCGGTGCCTTGTCGACGGTACGGAGGTAGGCGCCGGCCACCGGGTTGCCCTGGCCCGCGAAGACGAGGCCGCCGTGTCCGGGCTGGTCGGGGTGGTGGTCGCCGGTCCAGGTCAGCGCGTTCGCGGCGGCGCCCGGTACCTGCTGGAGGACGAGGTCGTTGCCGTGGCCCGACTGGTCCTGGACGACCGTACCGGCGGGCAGGCTGCCGCCCTCGGCGCCCGAGCCGTCGAACCGCCAGTACGCGAGGGTGCCGGGGACCAGCATCCGCCGGGCGGCACGGGGGCCGCGCTCCGCGACCGGGGCGAAACCGGCGAAACGCTCGTCGAAGTCGATGTCCATGGAGAAGTAGTCGACCGGGGAGGTCAGTTCGATCTCCTTGGCGGCGGCCGCGTTCAGCTCGTCCTCGGCCGCGCGCTCCCGCATCCACGGCGAGAACGTGGCGATGTCGATCCGGCCCCGGTTGAGGTCGAAGCGGTACGAGCGCAGCATGCCGGAACCGCCGTAGTAGCGGTCCTGGTAGTTGGTGATGTGCAGGTGCACGTCGTTGCCGGCGCTGTTCTTCTTCACGGTCGAGCCGGGCGGCCAGTAGTGGCCGTTCAGGGTGAGGAAGATCTGGTCGTTGTCCTTGATCAGCCCGTCCCACATCTGCTGCCCGTACGCCGAGAGGTCGGCGGAGCCGTCGTCGTACGAGCCGACGATCTCGTGGGTCGTCACGATCACCGGGAGGGCCGGGTTCTCCCTGATGACGGTGTTGGCCCAGGCGAACCCGGCGTCCGACATGCGCCAGTCGAGGGAGAGCACCATCCAACGTCGGCCGCCCGCGCGGAAGATGTGGCTGGTGTGGTAGCCGTCGGGGCTGGAGGAATGGTACGCGGGCGACTTCTTGGCCCGCGCCGGGCCGAACGTGTCCAGGTACGGGGTCCGGCCCCGCTGGTCGTCCCCGCCGACGTCGTGGTTTCCCGCCAGCACGCCGTACGCGGCGCCCGCGTCGTCGAGCATGTCGAACACCTTGGTCACGGCGGCGAACTCCTCGGCGTGACCGTTGTTGGTCACGTCGCCGAGGTGGGCGAGGAAGACGATGTTCTCGTCGTTTCCACCGGCCCGCCCGGCCGGGTCGAGGACGTATCGGAAGGACGCCTCCATCGGAGCCGGGTGGATCCGGTCGATGTCGAACATGTACTGGGTGTCGGGCATCACGACGAAGGTGAACCGCGGGCTCTCCGGGTCCGGGCTCCATGTGCCGCGCTTGCCGCGCCCGGTCTTCTTGCCGTCGTCGTGCGCGCCGGAGTACGCGTCCGCGTGCGCGTCGGACGCGCCCGAGGCGAAGGCCGGCGTCGCGCCGAGCAGCCCCGTCGCGGTCGCCGCGGCCCCCGCGCCGAGGACACCGGCGCCGCGCAGGAAGGTGCGCCGGCTGCCGGCCGCCGGCCCCTCGCCGTCGAGGTCCGCGGTGCGCGGACAGCCGCAGCCGGCCGAGTGCGCGGCCGCTTCCGTCAGCAGGTTCCGCTCCGGGGCGTCGGGGCTGCCGTCAGGGGTGGTGTGCATGCGTGCTCCCAGCGAAAAGAAGTGGATGCTCGCACGCTAGAAAGGCCACGGGTGCGGGCGGATGTCGCACCGGCGACCGTCCGCCCAACACTCCGACAACTCCGCGACCGCCCTGACCTGGGACGGAGCCTCCCGATACAGCCCTACAACTCCACCTCGGCCCAGATGATCTTCGCGTCGTGGGTGTAGCGGGTGCCCCAGCGGGAGGCGAGCTGGGACATGATGAAGAGGCCTCGGCCGCCCTCGTCGCCGACCCGGGCGTGCCGCAGATGGGGGGCGACGAGACTGGCGTCGCGGACCTCGCAGGTGAGGGTGTGGGTACGGACCAGTCGCAGGGACAGCGGCGGGGTGCCGTAGCGCACGGCGTTGGTGACCAGCTCGCTGACGATGAGTTCGACCGCGTACAGCGCGTCCTTGGGGACTTTCCACTCGGCGAGGTGCGTGCGGGCCACGGTCCGTGCCTTCGCCGGGGCCCCCGGGTCGTCGTCGAGCTCGACGGTGACCACCTGGGCGGGGCTGACCTCCATGGGCCGGGCGAGGAGCAGTACCGCGCCTTCCGGGTGGGCGATGGGCGGGTAGTTGTACGTGATGGCGTCGCCGATCTCCCGCAGGTCCCGGTCGGGCGGCGAGAGCACCTCGTCCACCGGGCGCAGGCCGGGGCGGTCGCGCAGGTTGCTGCCGCCGCTGTGCATGACCAGGAGGCTGCCCGGCTCCAGCTCGATCTCGGCGGTGACGAAGGGGGTGCCCTCGGTCGCGGAGAGCGGCGACCCCTCGGGCAGGTCGAAGAGGAGCGGGGTGCCGTCCGGGCGGACGATGTGGGGGGTCGGCTGGCCGGCCCGGGCCACCGTCCAGAGCCGGGTGAAGGGGTCGTACTCCCCGTACAGGCACGTCGCCCTGAGGGGACGGTGGCGCAGGGCGTCGCCGACGGGGAGGGCGGCGCGCTCCTCGGCGAGCTGGACGGCGATGTCGTTGAGGCGGGCGAGCAGTTCCTCGGGCGAGAGGTCGAGGGCGGCGAGCGCGCGGACGGCGGTGCGCAGTTGGCCCATGGTCGTCGCGGTCTGGACGCCATGGCCGTCGACCCGGCCGACGACGAGGGCGGTCCGTCCGCCGGAGAGGGAGATGGTGTCGAACCAGCTGCCGCTGTTGCGCCCGGGCAGATAGACGTGAGCGGTGTCGACGGCGATGGGGGACGTCGGCCCCGAGGGCAGCAGTCTGCGCTGGACGGTGGAGGCGACGGTGTGGTCGCGTTCGTAGCGCCGCGCGTTGTCGACGCTCAGCGCGGTGTGCGCGGCGAGCGTCACCCCGAACGCGAGGTCGCCCTCGTCGTACGGCTCGCTTCCGGCGCACCGGTAGAAGCTGACCACGCCGAGCGCGGTGCCGCGCAGTGCCAGCGGCGCCACGATCAGCGAGTGCGACCCGAACTTCGCGATGGACTCGGCCCGGTCGGGGTCCGTCTCGTACCAGGGCAGGTCGGGGGTGAGCTGCACCAGGCGGGGGCGGAGGTCGCCGAGCGAGAGGGAGTACGGGGTCGGGTGCGGCATCTCCCGTACGTCGCCCACCGGATGGGCGGCCCCGCCCATGCCGAGAGGGCCCCGGAACGCGATGCGGCGCAGCGGGGCGCCCCGGGCGGGCGGGCCTGCGAGGGCGTCGGCGCCTCGCAGGACGTCGTCCACGATCTCGACGACGGCGATGTCGGCGAACCCGGGGACCAGCGCCATGACCAGCTCCTCGCAGGTGACGGCGAGGTCGAGGGACTGGCCGACGCGTTCGCGTACGGCGTCGAGGGCCGCGGCGCGGGCGGAGTTGCGTTCCTGGGCGGTGATGTCCGCGGCCAGCACGAGCAGTGCCGCCGGTCCCGGACCGGAGGCGTCCGGCAGTGCGGCGGTGTCCGTGTCGGCGGCCAGCGGGTGGAAGGCGACGGCGAAGGTGCGGTCGGTGCCGGCCGGGTCGGTGCGGTACGCCCTTGCGACGCCGACGCCCTCGCTCCGGTCGGTCGCGGACGGGGCGGCCGAGGAGCGCTCCGGGGTGCCGGGTTCGAGGGCGCGCACCGCCGCGTCGGGGTCCTCCAGCCGGAACACGTCGGTCAGGAGCCGTCCGACCACCTGGTCCGGGGCCTCGCCGAAGGTCAGCGCGCCGGCCCGGACGATGCGCAGGTCCCGGTCGACCACGTACGTGCGGATGACGGGGGCGGTCACGAGGGCGTGCAGCAGGGCGGGGGGAGCCGGGTCCGGGGGAACCGCAGACGGCAGGTCGTCGTCCGGCACCGCTCCACCACCGCCCTTCGAACACGACTTCGCCTCACCCCACCTTGGGACGCCCGACGGGCTCGCGCCATCGGGAGACGTACGGACGGAGGACGGGCGGCGACGGGCGGTGCGCGGGTGCCGGACGGACCGCGGGAGGACGCCGGAGGGCAGCGGTCCCAAGGCTTCGGGCCGTGGGACGTCGGATTCGGGGGAACGGGCCGGGGGTTTAGGGATCTCGGCCCAAGGACGCACGGCAAAGCCCCCCGAGCCGGTGGGGAAACCCGTCGTACAAACGCCGAGACGCCACGGAGTGGACTACGACGGTCATCAACCGCTCATAAAGTCACCAGCGTTCGGCGGCACCATACAATTTCGGTCACGGGCGACTTCCCTCAGCCGCTCGCCCGGGGTTGACTGGGCGTCACGCATGGTGACGCGACGGTTCGAAGTCCGGTTCCACCCGGCCACCGAATACACCCGTTCGGGGGCCTCGGCACGACAGGGAAGGAGAGGGAGGAACCAGCACACCCCGCAGGGTGAAGCCTTGGCCAATGAAGGTGGATTCCGGAACGCTTGGTTCCGTCGGCTCCCCACGACTTCGCGCTCCGTGTGCACCACGACCGCTCACCGCACCGACCCTCCATCCACATCGTCTTGACGAGGGGTACCAATGAGCCAGATCGCGTTACCGGCGTTTCATATGCCGTTTTCCAGCGCCGGCTGCAATCCGGGCCTGGAGAAAACCAAGGAGGCCGCCTGGAAATGGGCTGACCACCATGGCGTGGAACTCTCCCCGGTGGCCCGGAAGAAGATGATCAGAACCCGGCCGGAGCTGTGGATCTCCCTCATCTTCCCGTCCGCCTCCCAGCAGCACCTCGACCTCTTCTGCCAATGGCTCTTCTGGGCTTTTCTGGTGGACGACGAATTCGACGACGGACCTGCCGGGCGCGACCCCCGGATGTGCGGGAGCGCGATCACCCGCCTCGTGGACGTACTCGACGGGGCCGTACCGCACTCCGCCATGGAACTGGCCCTGGAGGAACTGCGGAACCGCACGTACCGCGGGCGCTCGGCCGCCTGGGTACGGCAGTTCCGCCGGGACACCGTGGCCTGGCTCTGGACGTACTACGCCGAGGCGGTCGAGCGCGCCGCCGGACAGGTGCCGTCCCGGGCCGAGTTCGTGAAACACCGGCGGGATTCCGTGGCGATGCAGCCTTTTCTCGATCTCCACGAGATCACGGCCGGCATCGATCTCACGGACGCGGCCCGGAGCCTTCCCGCGTACATCGCGCTCCGGGACGCGGTGACCGACCATTCGGGTCTCTGCAACGACATCTGCTCCTTCGAGAAGGAGGCGGCGATGGGCTACGAACACAACGCCGTCCGCCTCATCCAGCGCGACCGCGGCTGCACGCTCCAGGAGGCGGTCGACGAGGCCGCCATCCAGCTCGCCCGGATAACGGAACGGGTGCGGCGCGCGGAAAGGGCCCTGGCCGAGGAAATGGACGCGGCCAAAATAGAGGGCGCGGAACGAGTCGCCCTCGAACGGTGCGTACGGGACTACCGCGGTCTCGTGCGGGGCGATTTCGACTACCACGCGCGGGCCGAGCGCTACACCAGGCCGGACCTGGTGGAGCCCGAGGAACGGAGCGAACTCTCCCGGTTCTTCGCGGCGTGAACGGCCTCGCCCGGAGCCGGACGCCCCGCGCGTCCACGGGCTCCTGAAAAGAGGCCTTCCCGAGGACCCGTCAGGCGTACGAGCACTCGCGGCATGTGGCTTCCGGACTTTCGGCGGCGGAACCCCGGAAGCCGCATCCGGCGACCCCCTGAGGGACCACCCGCCACTTCTTACGCTCTGATGACCGAGACCACACCCGTTCGGGTGAATTCCCGTGCGAGACTGTCTCCTCCGGCACCCAAGAGTCGGCTGGTTCCTGTGGGTTGCCCCGTATCGCGGAGGCGTCGTACGACCACGCCCCAGGTTGAACCCCGACCGACGGATCGCCGTTATCTCTCTCATCATCCTCGGGGAAATCACACGTGAGATCAAAGCGCAGAGTATGGGCCACGGCTGCCGTCGCGACGGCAGCCGTGGCGGGTGTTCTCGTGTTCCAGGGAGTCACCGGCACCGACGGCGCCGACGGGGGCGTGGACGCCAAGTCCGCCCCGGCGCGGGTCGACGTGCACGAGAACGAGCTCAAGGTGTCGGCGGACGGGACCACCGCTGACCTCACGCAGAAGGAAGCCGCGCCCTTCAGCCTGCTGGGCGTCACCTGGACGGATCCGGCGGCCAAGGTCTCCGGCACCGTCGAGGCCCGCACCCGCTCGGTGGCGACCGGCGAGTGGACCGGCTGGCTGCCGCTGGCGACCGACGTGGACGGGCGCACCGAGACCGGTCAGCCCGGCGTGCGGGGCACCACCGAGCCGCGCTGGGTCGGGGCGTCGAACGGTGTGGAGGTCCGGGTGACCTCCCGGGGCACGTCGTCCGCCGGCCTGCCCGCCGGTCTCCGCCTGGACACCGTCGATCCCGGCACCTCCGGGTTCGACGCGGAGACCGCCGCGTACGCGCAGGACGTGAAGGAAGGTCTCACCGAGGACGGCGAGAGCGAGGAGCCCACCCCGGCGGACACCGCGTCGGCCCCGGAGACCCCGGAGACCCCCGAGCCCACGGCGACGGGAGACACCTCGGGCTCCGGCGGGCTGACCGGCTCGGACTCCGGCGAGCCGACGGCGACCCCGACGGCGACCCCGACGACGGCGGCGCCCACGACCCCGGCGCCGACCGCGACCACTCCGTCCCCGACCACCCCGGCTCCGTCCGCGACGACGGCCTCTCCTTCGCCGACGCTGACGCCCGGACCGGTGTCCACGATGCCGAAGCCGCCGATCGTCGGCCGGGCGGGCTGGGGCGCGGACGAGAGCCTCAACGACGAGGCGCCGGAGTACACGACCTCCGTCAAGGCCGTCTTCGTGCACCACACCGCGCAGACCAACGACTACTCCTGTGCGGACTCCCCCGCCATCATGCGGAGCCTGCACGCCTTCCACGTCCGGTCGAACGGCTGGAAGGACCTGGGCTACAACTTCATCGTCGACAAGTGCGGGACCATCTTCGAGGGCCGCAAGGGCGGTGTCGACAAGCCGGTGTTCGGCGCCCACACCTACGGCTTCAACCGTGAGACGGCCGGTATCGCGGTCATCGGCATGTACACCGACACCAAGGCCGCGACCGCCGCGACCACGGCGGTGGCCCGGCTCGCCGCGTGGAAGCTCGGCCAGTACAAGGGCGACCCGGCCGGGAAGACGACGCTGGTGGCCGGCGCGACCCAGAAGAGCGGCACCGGCATCTCGTACACCGCCGGGGAGACCTACACCTTCAACCAGATCTCCGGTCACCGCGACGGCTTCAACACCGAGTGCCCCGGCACCGCGCTCTACGGGCAGTTGGGCGCGATCCGTACCGCCGCGGCGGGTCCGGTCACCGGACTGGCCGTCTCCTCGGTCACCGGGAGCAGCACCTCGGGCTCGACGACGTACACGCAGTCGGGCGTGAAGGTCGCCTGGACGGCCACCACCCCGTCCGCGCTGATCTCCAGGTACGAACTGCTGGTGGACGGCAAGGTCGTCGCGACCACGAACGGCTCCACCACCTCCGCCACGGCGACGCTCGCCCTCGGCACCCACAAGGTGCAGGTCCGCGCCACGCACGCGTCGGGCAAGGTGTCGGCGCCCTCGGCCGCCGCGACGGTGGTCGCCGAGAAGACGGCCCCCGCCTTCACCACCAAGCCCTCACTGGCGCTGAGCGCAGGTACGGTCAACACCACGGCCGTCCCCGTCACGTTGAAGTGGAAGGCCGCGGACGGGATCGCGCTCAAGGAGGTCCGGCTCACCGCACCGGCGGCGAAGACCTACCCGGCGACGACGACCAGCGCCGCCCAGACCGCCAAGCCGGGTGTGCCGACGACGTGGAAGATGACGGCGTACGACCGCGCGGGCAACACCGCCGCCGCCTCGGTGATCGGTACCCCGGTGATCCTCCAGGAGACCTCCACCACCCGGACGGGGACGTGGACGGCGAAGTCCTCGACGAGCTACCTCGGCGGGAAGTCGTACTCCAGCAGCGCCAAGAACGCGAGCATGACGTGGACGTTCACCGGCCGTTCGGCCGCGCTCGTCGTCTCGCGCGCCTCGACCTCGGGGCAGGTGTACGTCTACGTGGACGGGAAGAAGACGGCCACGGTGGACCTGAAGTCCACCACCACCAAGTACCGCGACGCGATCTGGACGACCACCTGGCCGGCCGCCGCCAAGCACACGGTGAAGCTGGTCGTGGTCGGCACGAGCGGCCGGCCCGCCATCACCACGGACGGGCTGGTCTACCTCAAGTAGTGCCCGTACGGCGCCACATGTGACAGCGCGCCCCGGCCGGTGGTCCACCGGCCGGGGCGCGCTGTCGTGGTGACGGCTCTCACGCGTCGCGGGCGCACCGGAAGCCGCCGTGGCCGGTGGAGGAGTCGGGGGTGTTGTGGGAGCGGGCGGCGACCCGGTAGCGGTTGCAGTAGGAGGCGTGGCAGAGGTAGGAGCCGCCGCGGATGACGCGTTCGCCGGGGCCGAAGGCGTCGGAGCACCACTCCCATACGTTGCCCGAGGTGTTGTGGAGGCCGTGGCCGTTGGGCGGGTAGGCGGTGACGGGTACGGTGCCGGGGCCGCCGGGCCGGTCGGAGCGGTGCGGGAAGTCGCCCAGCCAGGTGTTGCAGCGTTCCTCGCCGCCGGGGGTGAACTCGTCGCCCCACGGGTAGCGGGCGCTCTCCAGCCCGCCCCGGGCCGCGTACTCCCACTCCGCCTCGGTGGGCAGCCGCAGGCCGGCCCAGGCGCAGTAGGCGAGGGCGTCGTCGTGGGAGACGTGGACGACGGGGTGGTCGGCGCGGTCCTCGACGTGGGAGCCGGGCCCTTCGGGGGCCGACCAGGTGGCGCCCTCCACGCCCAGCCACCAGGGCGCCCCGGGGACGGTTCCGACGACGTGGCGCCGGGCGTCGGGGTGGACGAGCCGGTGGAAGACGAAGGAGCTGCCGAAGCGTTCGGCGTCGGTGCGGTGTCCGGTGGCCCGGACGAACGCGGCGAACCGCTCGTTGCTGACGGCGGTGGTGTCGATACCGAAGGGAGCGACGGTGACCCGGCGCGCCGGGCCCTCGTGGTCGGCCCGGTACCCCTCGTCGAAGGCGTCCCCCATCCAGAAGGTCCCGCCGGGTAGTTCGGCCATGGTGTGCCCCGCCGCCCGCGCCCGACCCGGGGGCGGCGGGACGGGGGGTATGCCGAGCAGGGCGGGGCCGGGGCCGGCGCCGGACGCGTGCGGGGGGTGCGGGGTGCGGCCGGGGGCGCAACAGGGCCGGTCGGACGTGCTCATGCGGAAGCTCCGGTGGTGACGTACTGCCGTGGTGAGGTTGTTGTCGTGGTGACGTGCTGCCGTGCGGGGCCGGCCTGCCTGCGGGTGCGCCCGTGTACCAGGATCGCCGGGGTGCCCGCGGGCCGCGTCGGCGGGTCCCGGTGCGTACGGGGCGCCGGGATCTTCGGGCTGCCTCCGGCGGGGAAGTACCCCATTCTGGAGGGCACCCCGCGAAAGGGCCGACGCACATGCGCGAGACACATCCGGACGACCGCCCGTCCGTCACCACCGCCACCACCCTCCACGGAGCCGTGCGCGGAGTCCGGGAGAACGGGGTGACGGTCTTCCGGGGCGTCCCGTACGCGGCGCCGCCCGTGGGTGCCCGCAGGTTCCGGGCTCCGGAGCCGCCCGAGCCGTGGCCGGGGGTGCGGGAGGCCGTGGCGTTCGGGCCGACCGCGCCCAAGCGCCCGTACGACCCGCCCCTGGACGTGCTGCTGCCGGACCCCGAGGTGCCCGGCGACGAGTGGCTCAACCTCAACGTGTGGACGCCCGGCACGGAACGGTCCGGGCCCTCCGGGCTGCCGGTCCTCGTCTGGATGCACGGCGGCTCGCTGCTGCACGGGTCCTCCGCCGTCCCGGTCTACGACGGCACCGCGTTCGCCCGGGACGGGGTGGTGCTGGTCTCCGTCAACTACCGCCTGGGGATCGAGGGGTTCGGCGTCTTCCCGGACGCCCCCGCCAATCTCGGGCTGCTCGACCAGCTGGCCGCCCTGGAGTGGGTACGGGACAACATCGCGGCGTTCGGGGGCGATCCGGGGCTGGTGACGGTGGCGGGCGAGTCGGCCGGGGCGGTGAGCGTCGCCGCGCTGCTCGCCGCGCCGAGGGCCGTGGGGCTGTTCCGGCGGGCGGTGCTGCAGAGCGGGGCGCCCGACGCCCCGGCGCCCGAGGTGGGGCGCCGTACGACGGAACTCGTCGCCCGGCGCCTGGGTGTTCCGGCGACGGCCGCGGCGCTGGCGGCCGTGGCACCGTCCGCGCTGCTGGCCGCGCAGAGCGAGGTGACCCGCGGCGGGAACCCGCTGACCGGCCGCGACGCCTTCCACATCGTGACCGACGGTGAGCTGCTCCCCCGCGATCCGGCCGAGGCGCTGCGCGCGGGTGCGGCGGACGGGGTGGACCTGCTGATGGGGACGAACACCGAGGAGTACCGTCTCTGGTTCGTGCCCAGCGGGCTCACCGAGCGCCTCGGGCGCGTCCGGCTGCGGCTGGCGCTCCTGAGGTTCGGGGTGCCGGGCGCGACGGCACGCGTGTACCGGGCCAACCGCCCGGGCGCGACACCGGGCGAGCTGCTCGGCGCGCTCGCGACGGACCTGCTGCTGCGGGTGCCCCTGAACGTCCTGGCTGACGCGCGGGTGGGCGCCCAAGGCCGCACGCACCTCTACGAGTTCGGCTGGCGCTCCCCCGTGCGGCGGCTCGGTGCCTGCCACGCCCTGGAGATCGGCTTCGTCTTCGACACCCTGGCCCACCCGGACGCCGTGGCGCTGGCCGGTCCGCACGCCCCGCAGGAGCTGGCGGACGCGATGCACGCGGCCTGGGTACGGTTCGCGGCCACCGGCGATCCGGGGTGGGCCGCCTGGGACGCGCGGCGGCCGGTGATGGCGTTCGGTCCGGGCGCACCCGCCGTGGTGGAGGCGCCCAGGGACGACGAGCTGCGCGGCTGGCCACCGTACCGCGCGGCGGGCTGAGTCGCGGGTGGGCCCCGGCCCTCGGAGGCCGGGGCCCCCGGCCGGGGATCGGGACCGGGTCCCGTCGGCTCAGGCCTTGTTCTGCGAGGCCCAGAACTCGTCGAAGGTGAGCAGGCCGTCGCCGTTGGCGTCGTGGGAGTTGATGATCGCCTGGGCGACGGTCTCGGTGACGAACGGGTCGCCCAGCCGGGCCATGGCGCTCTTGTACTCGGCGGCCGTGATGAGACCGTCGCCGTTCTGGTCGAAATGCTCGAACGCCTTGCGTGCCGACTCGATGTCCGCCACTTTTCCGCCCCTATCGCTTGTCCGATTGACGGTGGTCAGATTAACCGGCCGACACCTTCGCTCCTGCGGCGGCCGGTGAGGAAGGGGAGCGCCGACTCGGAGGTCCGGAGCGGGAACGATCTGCACCACCTCCGCCGAATCTGCAAATCATCCAGTGAACCTCATATTCATTCACTGAATGCCAGGAGTTTCATCCATGGAACCTACGATTCACATACCAAAAGAGCGCATTGGCCCACCAATGCCCGAAATGCACCTTTGGCTTCCTGGGGCTGATGTGCCATAGTCGTCTCACGACCTCCTCCGACCCGAGCCAGGTCTTGCACGCGGCCGTGGATCACCCCCCATTTCACGGCCCCCCACAGAAGCCCCCAGATCGCCGCACCACGGCGGACGGGGGCTTCTGCGTGCGCCGGGAACCGGGAGGGTGTGGCGGCGGTGGCGCCCCGCGGCACCGCCCTCAGCGGTCCGAGCGGTCCGAGCGGTCCGAGATCCGCATCTCGAACCAGGTGATCTTGCCGCGCGGCAGCAGGTCGACGCCCCAGCGGTCGGAGAGCTTGTCGACGAGGAAGAGGCCCCGCCCGCTCACATCCATCTCCCGCACCGGCATCAGACACGGCAGACCGCGCGAGGGGTCGCGCACCCCGATGCGGATCATGCCCCGGCGACGCTCCATGCGCAGACCGAAGTACTGCGCACCGGTGTGCCGTACGGCGTTGCCGACGAGTTCGGAGACGAGCAGTACGGCGTACTCGGCGAGTTGCGGGGAGAGTTTCCACTGCCACAGCACCACGGCCGACGCGATCCGGCGGGCCGTCGCCGCGGACTCCGGGCGGGACGGCAGCCGCACCCCGTCCTCGCCGGTCGGGTTCCCGTACAACTCCAGTACATGGGCTGCCTGTTCGTCGTCCGACACCGATACCCGCCGCGCCGCTGTCGCACTGCCGTGCGCGCGCGACTGTTCCCCACCCTCCAGGCCCGCCATGCACCCCATCATGGCCGGAGCGGGCACGGTCCGGGGCCGTTCCGAGGGAATCCCACCGCCGGAATGGCCGAATCCGGTAGGGAGATCGGCATATACCAAAGGCATAAAAATGATCGGCGTGACCCCTCTGACCTGCGGCGGAACACCGGCAGTACGGAACGCTCGCACCGGCTCTTCTCCGGTCGGCCCGTGCGGTGCGCCCCCGGGGCGGTCCCTGCGATGCCGCTCGCACGGATGAACGTGGTCCGGCCCCGTGCGGGCTCACGGGCCCGCGGCACCGTGCGCGGACCGGGCCCCGCGGCGGGCTCCCGGCGGGACCGGTCCGAACCGCGGAGCCGGGCCCGCCCGGCACACTCAGCGGAAGGTGGCCTTCCCCGGCCCGTCCTCCATGAAGCTGCGCATGCCGGTCTCCCGGTCCTCGGTGGCGAACAGCCCCGCGAACAGGGTCCGTTCGATGGTGAGTCCGGTGTCGAGGTCCGTCTCCAGACCCGCGTCCACCGCCTCCTTCGCCGCCCGCAGCGCCAGCGCCGGCCCCTTCGCCAGGGCCGAGGCCCAGGCGTGCGCCTGCTCGTACACCTCGGCCGCCGGGACCACCCGGTCGACCAGACCGATGGCCAGGGCCTCGTCCGCCCGTACGTGCCGGCCGGTGAAGATCAGGTCCTTGGCCCGCGAGGGGCCGACGAGCCGGGCGAGGCGCTGGGTACCGCCCGCCCCCGGGATCACCCCGAGCAGGATCTCCGGCTGGCCGAGCTTCGCGTTGTCACCGGCGATCCGGAAGTCGGCGCAGAGCGCCAGCTCGCAGCCGCCTCCGAGGGCGTAGCCGGTGACGGCGGCGACCACCGGTTTGGGGATGCGGGCCACGGCGGTGAAGGAGTCCTGGAGGGCCCGGGAACGTACGACCATCGCCGCGTGGTCCATGTCCCGCATCTCCTTGATGTCCGCTCCCGCCGCGAACACCTTCTCTCCTCCGTGGATCACCACGGCGCGCACGTCGTCGCGCCGGGCCGCCTCCTCGGCCAGCTCCTTCAGCCGGTCCTGGGTGGCCACGTCCAACGCGTTCATCGGCGGCCGGTCCAGCCGGATCGTGCCGACGCCGTCCTGTACTTCGAGGGTTACGGTCATGGGGGCAGGCTAAGCGCTGTCCCGGCCGATGACGGGGGTCGGCGGAAGAGGCGCGGGTCACGTGCCTGGTGTGGGTGCGCCGGTGCGTGGGTGCGCTCCGTCGGCCCCGTGGCAGGATTCATGTATGCCGAATGTTGTCGTGTCTCCCGAGGTCTCCATCGCGTACGAGAGCTTCGGCGACCCCGGGGACCCACCCGTCCTGCTCGTGATGGGTCTCGGTGCGCAGATGCTCGCCTGGCACGAGGACTTCTGCCGGGCTCTGGCACACCGCGGCCGGTACGTGATCCGGTACGACAACCGCGACTGCGGGCTGTCCACCAGGTTCGACGATCACCCCGTCGACACGGGCGAGTTCATCGCCACCGTCAGCTCGGGTGACATCCCCGCCGCCCTCGCGATGGTTCCCTACCGGCTTCGCGACATGGCCGACGACGGACTCGGTCTGCTCACCGCGCTCGGTATCGGACGCGCCCACGTGGTCGGTGCCTCGATGGGCGGGATGATCGCCCAGACGATGGCCCTCTCCTCTCCGGAGCGGGTGCTGACCCTGACGTCGATGATGTCCTCGACCGGCGAGAGCGAGTACGGCCGGTCCACCCCGGAGGCCCAGGCGGTGGTGTCCGCCCCGAAGCCGGCGGACCGCGAGGGGTATGTCACGGCGGCGGAGAGGGAGTTGGTGTGGGCCTCCAAGCGCTACGGCGACGCCGCGGCGCTGCGTGAGCTGGCCGCCGCGAGTTACGACCGCTCGTACTACCCCGCGGGGATCGGGCGGCAGCTCGGCGCGATGGTCCTCGGCGGTTCACGCGCGGACGCCCTCCGTGAACTGCGGGTGCCGACGCTGGTGATACACGGCCTGGACGACACGCTGATCGCCCCCAGCGGCGGACAGCGCACGGCGGAGCTCGTACCGGGTGCGGAACTCCTGCTGCTCCCCGACATGGGCCACGACCGCCCCCGGGAGCTCTGGCCGAAGCTCATCGACGCCGTGGTGTCCCACACCGGCTGAGCGGGCCGTCCGCCGACCGGCGTCCGTCGCGTCCGCGTGGAACGGCGGTGGGCCCGGCGCCGTCGTTCCACGGCACCGGGCCCACCGCCCGTGTTCAGCTGCTGTGCGGGGTCACTTGATCCACTCGGACCAGTCCATGTTCCAGCCGTTGAGGCCGTTGTCCGGGGCGATCGTCTTGTCCTTGGAGTTCTTCACGACGACGACGTCTCCGATGATCGACTGGTCGAAGAACCAGCCGGCCGGGGTGTTGCCGTCGTATCCGCCGCGCACGTCCCGCAGCCCGACGCAGCCGTGGCTGGTGTTGGTGGTGCCGAAGATGCCGGAGCCGCCCCAGTAGTTGCCGTGGACGAAGGTGCCCGAGGTGGACAGGCGCATCGCGTGCGGCACGTCCTTGATGTCGTACTCGCCGCCGAAGCCGACGGTGTCCCCGTTCATCCGGGTCACCCGGAGCTTCTCGCTGATGACCATCTGACCGTTGTACGTGGTGGTGGCCGGGGCGCCCGCCGAGATCGGGATGTCCTTGAGCGTCTTGCCGTCGCGGACGACGACCATCCGGTGGGTGGAGGCGTCGACCGTGGAGACCTGGCTGCGGCCGATGGTGAAGCTGAAGGTCTTGGCCTGCTTGCCGTAGACGCCCGGCCGTCCCTCCACGCCGTCGAGGTTGAGCTCCACCGTCACCTTGGTGCCGGCGGCCCAGTACTTCTCGGGGCGGAAGTCGAGGCGGTCGTTGCCGAACCAGTGGCCCTCGATCGGCACGCTGGGCTCCGCCTTGACCGTGATGGCCTTCTCGACGGCGGCGGGGTCGGTGATGCCCCGGGTGAAGTTGATGGAGACCGGCATGCCGACGCCGACGGTCGACCCGTTCTCCGGCGTGTACTGCCCGATGAAGGTGTTCTTGGGGACCAGCGTGGTGAAGGTGGTGTCCTTGGCGGACTGGCGGCCCTTGGAATCCTCGGCGAGGGCGTGCACCGCGTACTTGGTGGACGCGGCGAGGTGGCGTTCCGGGGTCCAGGTGGTGGCGTCCGCGGAGAGGGTGCCCTCCACCTCGGCGCCCTGGGCGTCGGCGACCTTGACCGAGGTCAGCTTGCCCTTGGCGGCGGAGATCTTCAGCGCTCCGCTGGTCTCCACGGAGGTGGCGCCGTCGGCCGGTGCCACGGTCACGACCGCCTCGGAGGCGGCCGTGTCCTCGACCGTGCCGCTGCCGCCCTTGCCTCCGGCGCCGGTGCCGCTGCCCGCACCGCTTCCGCCGGAACCGCCGCAGGCCGTCACCAGCAGAAGCAGTGCGCCGAGCAGCAGCGCGAGGATTCCGGGGCCCCGGCGCCCACGCGTTCCCCCGCCGGTCCCGGCCGCACGTCCCCGTATCGGTGTTCCGCTCATCGTGGTTGTCTCCCCTCGCGCGGCCTGGCCCGATCGGACCCCGCACACCCCCGCGCGTCGAACATGCGCGCCTATCGAGAAGAAAACCACACGGTAATGGGCGGTGAAGTACTGGGGATGTCACCGTTCAGTCCCAAGTGCTGCCGGAACAAAAGCAGGTGACACGGGGTGCGGAGACGCTCACCCGAGGCGGGGTGTCACCGCCCCGCGCGGAGCGCCCCGGACCCCACCGGGAGGGCCGAACCCGCCTTCCACCGCTTCCAGTCGAGGTTCCAGCCACTGAGTCCGTTGTCCGGGGCGACCGTCTTGTCGTCGGAGTTGACGACCTCCACCACGTCGCCGACGAGGGTGCGGTCGAAGAACCAGCCGGCCGGCGCGGAGGCGCTGCCGCCCTTCTCGTCCCGCAGCCCGATGCAGCCGTGGCTGACGTTCTCGGAGCCGAAGGTCTCCTCGGGTGCCCAGTAGTTGCCGTGCAGGAAGGTGCCGGACTCGGTGAGCCGGATGGCGTGCGGCACGTCCTTGATGTCGTACTCCCCGCCGAAGCCCACCGTCCGCCCGTCCATCCGGGTCACCTCGTGGAGTTCGCTGACCACCATCTTCCCGTTGTACGTGGTGGTCTTCGGCGCCCCCGCGGTGATCGGCACGGTACTGACGAGCTCGCCGTCCCGGCGCACCTCCATGGTGTGCCCGGCCGCGTCGACCAGGGAGACCTGGGAGCGGCCCACGGTGAAGCGGACGCGCTTGTTCTGGCTTCCGTACACGCCGGGTGAGCCCTCCACGTCCCGCAGCCCGATGTCGACGGTGACCACCGTGCCCGGCTTCCAGTACTTCTCCGGCCGGAAGTCGAGCCGGTCCTTGCCGAACCAGTGGCCGGACACCTCCACGGCGGGGACGGCGGTGACCTTGACGGCCCGCTGTACCGCGGCACGGTCGGTGACGGGGCTGCTGAAGTCGAGGGAGACGATCATGCCGGTGCCGACCGTCGAGCGGTGCTCCGGTTTGACGTAGCCGATGAAGTGGTGCCCGGGGATGAGCGTGGTGAAGGTGGTGTGCCGGGCCGACCTGCGCCCGGCGCCGTCCACCGCCACCGCGTCGACGCTGTACTTCGCGGCGAGCCGGAGGCGTCCGGTACCGCCGGTGGGGGTCCACCGGCGGCCGTCCTCGGAGATCTTTCCGGTGATCCGGCCGCTCCGGGCGTCCTCGATCTGCGCCACCTCGACGCTCTCCAGGTGCCCGTCCGGGACCTCCACCTCCATGCGGGTGGAGGCCGGGACGTTCTTCGCGCCGTCCGCCGGGAGAATCCGGATCACGTCCTCGGGGGCGCGGGGCTTCCCGTTGACGAAGGGGATGTGGCCGGTGCAGCCGGTCAGTACGGCCGCGAGCGCCAGTAGTCCTGCCCATGTCAGCACGGCGGCCGGACCGGTCCGCGCTCTCTTCGCTGTGTGAGTCACGCACCCCCAACGACCGGGGTCGCTCCGGGGAAACGTGAGTGTGGGCCTCCCGGTGGGCAGAACAGGGGGGAGGACTTCACCGGGAGGCCGCGGCCGGGACGCCGCGCGTCTCCCGTTCTGCCCGTCCCCACGAGCCGCAGGAGGCCGGGAGTGTCGAGCGCAGCCGAGCAGGAAGCCGTGCAGGAGCCGGTACGACCGGTGCGCGCGGACGAGGGGGCATCGGGAAACACCACCCGTGTGCCGCAGTCCGGTGCCCCCGCGGGGGGCCAGGACGGAGCCGTGCCGCCCCCGGTGTGGCCGGGCGCGCCCATGCCGCTGGGCGCGCGGTTCAGGGTGGGCCCGGACGGGGTGGCCGGTACCAACTTCGCCCTGTGGGCGGGCGGGGCGGAGGCCGTCGAGCTCTGCCTCTTCGACGGGGCTGGGCACGAGACCCGGTGCCGGCTGACCGAGCTGACCCACGAGATCTGGCACGGCTTCCTGCCGGGGGTGCGTCCCGGCCAGCGGTACGGCTACCGCGTCCACGGCCGCTGGGACCCGTGGACGGGGGCCCGCTGGAACGCCGCGAAGCTGCTGCTCGACCCGTACGCCCGTGCCGTGGACGGCACCTTCGCGCTGCCGCCCGAGGTCTACGGCCACATGCGGGACTGGCCGCAGCAGCACGTCGCCGACACCGTGCGCGACGAACGCGACTCGGCGCCGTTCGTGCCCAAGGGGGTCGTCGTCCACGACGATCTCCCCGGCGGCGAGGACGAGTGGATGGACGACCGGCGTCCCAAGACGCCCTGGGCCGACTCCGTCATCTACGAGCTCCACGTGCGCGGCTTCACCAAGCTGCACCCCGGCATCCCGCCCGAGCTGCGCGGCACGTACGCCGGTCTCGCCCACCCCGCCGCGATCGAGCACCTGAAGCGGCTGGGGGTGACGGCGGTGGAGCTGCTGCCGGTGCACCAGTTCGCGCACGAGGACCATCTGCTCCGGCGCGGGATGCACAACTACTGGGGCTACAACTCCATCGGTTACTTCGCCCCGCACGCCGACTACGCGGCGAGCGGCACCGCCGGGCAGCAGGTCGGCGAGTTCAAGCGGATGGTGCGCGCCCTGCACGACGCCGGGATCGAGGTGATCCTGGACGTCGTCTACAACCACACCGCCGAGGCGGGCGAGCTGGGCCCGACCCTGTCCATGCGGGGCGTCGACAACCGCGGCTACTACCGCCTCCAGTCCGACGCCCGCCGGTACGCCGACTACACCGGCTGCGGCAACACCCTGCACGTGGTGCAGCCGCACGTGCTGCGGCTGATCACCGACTCCCTGCGGTACTGGGTGACCGAGATGGGCGTCGACGGATTCCGCTTCGACCTGGCGGCGGCGCTGGCGCGTTCGATGCACGACGTGGACATGCTCTCCCCGTTCCTCGCGGTGATCGCCCAGGACCCGGTGCTGCGCCGCGTGAAGCTGATCGCCGAGCCCTGGGACGTGGGCAACGGCGGCTACCAGGTGGGCGCCTTCCCACCGCTGTGGACCGAGTGGAACGACCGCTACCGCGACGCCGTGCGCGACTTCTGGCGCGGCGCGCTGGGGGACGTGCGCGACCTCGGTTACCGCCTCTCCGGCTCCAGCGACCTGTACGCCTGGGGCGGGCGGCGCCCGTACGCCTCCGTCAACTTCGTCACCGCGCACGACGGTTTCACCCTGCGCGACCTGGTGAGCTACCACCACAAGCACAACGAGGCCAACGGCGAGGGCAACCGCGACGGCACCGGCGACAACCGCTCCTGGAACTGCGGCGCGGAGGGCGAGAGCGACGACCCGGAGATCAACGCGCTCCGCCGCCGCCAGCTGCGCAACCTGCTCACCACCCTGCTGCTCTCCACCGGGGTGCCGATGCTGGTGGCGGGTGACGAGATGGGGCGTACGCAGGGCGGCAACAACAACGCCTACTGCCAGGACAACGAGATCAGCTGGGTGGACTGGTCGCTCCTCGACGACCCGGGCTGGCGCGGGCTGACCGAGCTGACCGCCCGGGTGCTGCGGCTGCGCCACACCCATCCGGTGCTGCGCCGCCGGGCCTTCTTCTCGGGACGGCCGCAGACCGCGGACGGGCTGCGGGACCTGGCCTGGTTCACCCGGCACGGCGAGGAGATGACGGCCCAGGACTGGTACGCGCCCGCCGCGACGCTCGGGCTCTTCCTCTCGGGGCGGGACATCCCGGGCCGGGACGCGCGGGGCGAACAGATCGTGGACGACAGCTTCCTGGCGATCCTGCACGCGGCGGAACGCCCGGCCGACTTCGCTCTGCCGGGCCCGCCGTGGGCCGGTGCCTACGAGCTCGTCCTCGACACCTCCCGGGAGGACCAGGCCGAGGCACCCGGCACGGTCCACCCGGGCGGCACGGTGCTCACGGTGCCGGGGCGCTCGGTGCTACTGCTGCGGGTGACGGCGTAGCGGGCGCAGCCCTGTGCCCGCAGGGTCTACGGGGCGGGCCGGCAGGACGCCGCTGGTGCGGAACCCACCCTGGGCGGGGGCGCGGTCCACACCGCTCTGGCGGCCCCGCCACCGGGGTCCGGTGGCCCGCTCGTACGCGGCGCGCAGGCCGGCCGGAATCAGGCGGAGGCGTTCGTCGGGGAGGGGGCTGCCGTTCGCCGCGGCCCAGGCGTGGATCTCCTCGAAGTCGGCCGCCGGGGAGCCCATGACCGCGTAGACGGGGAGGCGGCCCCCGGCCAGGGAGGTGCGGGGCAGGGAGAGACCGAAGCGTTCTTCGAAGACGGCCAGAGTGCGGCGGCGGTGTCCGTCGTGGTCGTCGATGCCGGGGTCGCGGAGAGCCGCGCCGTCGGGGCGCAGGATTCCGGCGGCCACGAGCTCCGGCAGGAGCGGATCGCCCCCTTCGCCGTACCGGCGGTACTCCTCGCACAGGCCGAATCCGGTGACTGTGCGGCCGTCACGGCCGTAGGAGACGTGCGTGGGCGGATGCTCGGAGTTGTGGTGGTAGTGGACGGCTTCCACGCCGTCGCGCGCGACCTCGTCCAGCTTGTCGAGGTAGGGGCCGTAGGTGATCGCGAACGCCCAGCCGGCGTGCTCACCGACGCGGACGACGGCGCTGCCCGGTCCCCGGCCGGGGTAGGCGTCGATGTCGAGACCGGTGATCTCGTCGTCGGTCATCGCCTCCGCCGCCGAGCCCGCCCGCGCGCCCATGCGAACCGCCAGCTCTTCGGCGCCGATGCCCCGGGCGAAGTGCACGTCCAGCATCCAACCGGAACTGGAGGTCCTGCCGACCATCCACTGAAGACCGTCGCTCACGTTGTTCTCCCAGGAGGAACGCCCACACTGTCCGGTACTCGACGAGCCTGAAGCGTGTGGCGGTTCCCGGTCTCTCGCCACCGGTGCGGAGCCGGAGCTCCCGGTCGGCCGGAAAACCCGGTGGGGGTGGTCAGTGGTGAAACATAGGATCACCCCTGATGCCCCCGAACCCCGCCGAGCGCACGGACCGGTCCACCGTGCGCTCCCTCAAGCGCTTGTGGCCCTACCTCCGTCCCGTACGAGCCCGCTGGCTCGCCGCCGCGTGTGTCGCGGTGGTCGCTTCCGGGCTCGGCCTCGTCTTCCCGCTCGTGCTCAAGTGGATGGTGGACGGTCCGGTGGCCGACCGTGACCCGGGCGGGGTCTGGCTGGGGGCGCTGTGGCTGCTTCTCCTGGGCATCGTGGAGGCGGTGCTGTTCGGGCTGCGGCGGTGGCTGGTGGCCCGGCCGCTGGCCGGGGTCGAGGCGGGTATGCGGGCGGACCTGTACCACCGTCTCCAGCGGCTGCCGATGGCCTTCCACGACCGCTGGCCCTCCGGTCAGCTGCTGTCGCGCGGCACCACCGACCTGATGCTGGTGCGCATGTTCCTGGCGTTCCCGCTGACCTTCCTGCTGGTCAACACGGTGACGATCGCCATCGGGTTCGTCATCCTGTTCGTCCAGGAGTGGACCCTGGGGCTGGTGCTGCTCGCCCCGGCGGTCCCGCTGATGATCCTCAGCTCGATCTTCGAGTCGAGGTACTCCCTCGCGGCGCGCACCGCCCAGGACCAGGTCGGCGATCTGACGACGGTCGTCGAGGAGAGCGTGCTCGGCATCCGGATCATCAAGGGGTTCGGCCGGCACCGCAGCCAGGCGCGGGCGTTCCGGGAGCTGTCGCACCGGCTGCGTTCGACCGAGCTGACCAAGGCCCGGCTGCTGGCGGGGATCTGGGCGCTCATCACCGGGGTGCCGGAGTTGGCGATCGGCGCGGCGCTGGTCCTCGGCACCGTTCAGGTGGCGGACGGCGACCTGTCGGCGGGGACGCTGGTGGCGTTCCTGTCGACGGCCCTCGCGCTGCGCTGGCCGGTGGAGTCGATCGGTTTCCTGCTCGCGATGAGCCAGGAGGCGGCGACCGCGACCGACCGCTACTTCGAGGTCATGGACGTGGCGGAGGAGAGCGGGCTCGCGTCCGGGGGCTCCACCGGTGCTGCGGCCGGCACCGCGCCCGGGATGGTCTTCGAGGGGGTCTCCTTCCGCTACCCGGACGCGGCCCCGGATTCCGTGCCCGTGCTCGCCGAAATCGATCTGCACGTCCGGCCGGGCGAGACGATGGCGCTGGTCGGAGCGACCGGTTCCGGCAAGACGACGCTCACCGCCCTGGTGCCCCGGCTGCACGAGCTCGCCGGCGGGCGGATCACCCTGGACGGTGAGGACGTCGTCTTGATGGAGCGGGCGCGGCTGCGCTCGCTGGTGTCGGTGGCCTTCGAGGAGCCGACGCTGTTCTCGGCCACGGTCGGCGAGAACGTGCTGATGGGGGCGGACGGCGCCGACGACGGGGACCTGAACCGTGCCCTGGACGTCGCCCAGGCCCACTTCGCGCACGAGCTGCCCGAGGGCACCGGCACCCAGGTCGGCGAGCAGGGGCTGAGTCTGTCGGGCGGTCAGCGCCAGCGGCTCGCGCTGGCCCGCGCGGTGGTCGGCCGGCCCCGGTTCCTGGTGCTGGACGACCCGCTCTCCGCGCTGGACGTGCACACCGAGGCCCGGGTGGAGGCGGCGCTGCGGCAGGTGCTGGAGGAGACCACGGCGGTGATCGTCGCTCACCGGCCGTCCACCGTGATGCTCGCCGACCGTGTCGCGCTGCTGTCCGGGGGCCGGATCGCGGCTGTCGGTACCCATCAGGAACTGCTGCGGGCGAACGCCGAGTACGCCTGGCTGATGTCGGGCGCCGAACGGCCCGGCATCACGGTCGCCGAGGAGGCCACGACCCCATGACCAGTACCACCACCACCGGTACCCCGTCCGCCGACGGCACCGGGCCCGCCGACGGCACCCCGGGTACGACCGGCCCGGGGGCCGCCCCCGAGTCCGGTGACGCCTTCGACCGGGACGCCCTGCCCACCCCGCCGGGCGCCACCGGTACCTTGCTCGCCTCGCTGCTGCGGCCGTTGCGCGCCCGGGTCCTGGTGACCGTGGTGCTGCTGCTCGTCCAGCAGGCCGCCGTGCAGGCGGGCCCGCTGCTCGTGGCGTACGCCATCGACCGCGGGGTGCCCGCGTTCCGCGACTCCGACCACGGTCCGCTGATCGCGGTGGGCGTCGGGTACGCGCTCTGCGCGGCGGGCGGCGGCTACCTCCAGTACGCCTTCATCCGGGGCTCGGCGCGTATCAACCAGGACGTGCTGCTGGACCTGCGCGGCCGGATCTTCCGGCACGCGCAGGCGCTGAGCGTGGACTTCCACGAGCGCTACACCTCGGGCCGGCTGATCTCCCGGTCCACCACCGACGTGGAGTCCCTGCGGGAGCTGCTCAGCGAGGGTCTCCAGGAGCTGGTCACGGTGGTCCTCTCCTTCGTCTTCATCTCGGGGATGCTGCTCTGGCTGGACCTCGGCATCGGGTCCATCGCGGTGCTCTCGTTCGTGCCGCTCTATCTGCTGGTGCGCGTCTACCAGGCGCGCGCGGGCCGGGCGTACGCGGTGCGGTCCACCGCCACGGCGGCGGTGATCGTGAAGTTCGCCGAGACGATGAACGGCATCCGGCCGGTGCGGGCCTTCCGCCGCGAGCGGGCCAACGACGCCGTGTTCGAGACCCTCAACCGCCGTCACGAGCGGTCGAACGGCGACACCCTGCTGGAGATGGCCCGTTACGTGGTGGGCTCCCGGCTCATCGCCAACATCGCCATCGCGGGCATGGTGCTGTGGGGCGCCTACCGGGTGGCCTCGGGCACCCTGGCGCTGGGTGTGCTGGCCGCGGCGGTGCTCTACCTGCGCCGGCTGTACGACCCGATCGACCGGCTGGCGATGGTCCTCAACTCCTGGGAGTCCGCCACCGCGTCCCTGCAGAAGATCGCGGGCCTGCTGGCGCAGACCCCGTCCGTGCCCGAGCCCGCCGCCCCGGTGGAGCTGCCCGCGCTGCGCGGCGAGCAGCCGGGCCGGGAGGTCGTTTTCGACGGCGCCCGGTTCGCGTACCGCACCGGCGGCGAAGTACTGCCGCGCTTCGACCTGACCCTGCCGGCCGGTCAGACGGTGGCCGTGGTCGGTTCGACGGGCGCGGGCAAGTCGACGCTGGCGAAGCTGCTGGCCCGGTTCTACGACCCGACCGACGGCCGGGTGCTGCTGGACGGCGTCGATCTGCGGGAGCTGTCCACGCCGGAGCTGCGGCGCGGGGTGGTGATGGTGACGCAGGAGGCGTTCCTGTTCTCCGGGACGGTCGCGGAGAACATCGCGATCGGCCGCCCGGACGCGACGCCGGAGGAGATCGAGCGGGCGGCGAAGGCGATCGGGGCGCACGAGTTCATCGAGGGCCTGCCGGAGGGGTACGCCACCGACGTACGCAAGCGGGGCGGCCGGATCTCCGCCGGGCAGCGCCAGTTGGTCGCGTTCGCGCGGGCCCTGCTGGCCGACCCGGCGGTGGTGATCCTGGACGAGGCGACCAGCTCCCTGGACATCCCCGGCGAGCGCGCGGTGCAGCGGGCCATGGACACGGTGCTGCACGGCCGTACGGCGGTGGTGATCGCGCACCGGTTGTCCACGGTGGAGATCGCGGACCGGGTGCTGGTCATGGAGCACGGCCGCATCGTGGAGGACGGCTCACCGGCCGAACTCATAGGCGGCGAGGGCCGGTTCGCGGGGTTGCACCGGGCGTGGCGGGAGAGCCTGGCCTGAGCGCCACGCTCCTGCCGGTCAGGACACGTCCGGGAGGAGTTCGGCGAGCACGTCCCGTACCCGGCGCTCGATCTCGTCGCGGATCGGGCGGACCGCGTCGACGCCCCGGCCTGCGGGGTCGTCGAGTTGCCAGTCGAGGTAGGTCCGGCCGGGGAAGACGGGGCAGCTGTCGCCGCAGCCCATGGTGATGACCACGTCCGATGCCCGTACGGCGTCGGCGGTCAGTACCTTCGGGGTCGCGGCGGACAGGTCGATGCCGACCTCCGCCATCGCTCGTACGGCGGCCGGGTTCACGGCGTCGGCGGGTGCGGAACCGGCGGACCGGACCTCGACCCGGCCTCGGGAGAGGTGGGTGAGCCAGGCGGCGGCCATCTGGGAACGGCCCGCGTTGTGGACGCACACGAACAGCACGGACGGCTTGGCCCCAGGCATCGGATCGAACTCGGGCTCGGGCTCGGGCTCGGGCTCGGGCTCGGGCTCGGGCTCGGGCTCGGGCTCGGGCTCGGGCTCAGACACGGGCTCGTACACGGGCTCAGACACGGGCGGAACCTTCCGGAGCGGTGGCCGGTACGGCTGCCGGGCCGCCGGGCCCGGGGAAGCGGTGGCGTACGGCGAGGGCGACATGGACGAGGCCGATCAGGACGGGGACCTCGATGAGGGGGCCGACGACTCCCGCGAGGGCCTGGCCGGAGGTGGCGCCGAAGGTGGCGACGGCGACCGCGATGGCGAGTTCGAAGTTGTTGCCCGCGGCGGTGAACGCGAGCGTGGCCGCCTTCGGGTAGTCGAGTCCGAGCGCGCGGCCGGCTGCCAGGGACCCGGCCCACATCACCGCGAAGTACACCAGCAGCGGCAGCGCGATGCGGACGACGTCCAGCGGCTTCGAGGTGATGGCCTCGCCCTGGAGGGCGAAGAGCACGACGACGGTGAACAGCAGCCCGTACAGGGCGAACGGTCCGATCCGGGGGACCAGCTTCGTCTCGTACCAGGTACGCCCCTTGGCCTTCTCGCCGAGCCGCCGGGTGAGGAACCCGGCCAGCAGCGGGATGCCGAGGAAGATCAGTACGGAGCGGGTGATCTCCCACACCGACACGTCCAGGGAGGTCTGTTCCAGCCCGAGCCATCCGGGCAGCACGCCGAGGTAGAACCAGCCCAGCGCCGAGAACGCGAGGACCTGGAACACCGAGTTGAGTGCCACCAGGACGGCGGCTGCCTCGCGGTCGCCGCAGGCCAGGTCGTTCCAGATGACCACCATGGCGATGCAGCGGGCCAGGCCGACGATGATCAGGCCGGTGCGGTACTCGGGCAGGTCGGGCAGGAAGATCCAGGCGAGCGCGAACATCAGCGCCGGGCCGACGACCCAGTTCAGCACCAGGGACGGGACGAGCAGGCGCCGGTCGCGGGTGACGGTGGAGACGCGGTCGTAACGGACCTTCGCGAGGACCGGGTACATCATCACGAGCAGGCCGAGCGCGATCGGCAGCGAGACCCCGGTGACGGTCACCTTCGCGAGCGTGTCGCCCAGCCCCGGTACGAGGCGGCCCAGGCCGAGGCCGGCGGCCATCGCGCCGAGAATCCACACGGCGAGGAACCGGTCCAGGAACGACAGCCGCCGGGCGGCCGGCTCCGCGTGCGCCGTTCCGCCCCCGCTCACGAAGAGGTCCCCGCGGAGGCGGGCGCAAGTGCCCCGGCAGGATCGGCGGGGCGGGAGAGTACTAGGGCCAGCTGGTCGGTCATCTCGGGCAGCAGCCGGTAGTACACCCACGTCCCGCGCCGCTCCGAGTCGATCAGCCCGGCCTGCTTCAGCAGCTTCAGGTGGTGGGAGATAGTCGGCTGCGACAGGTCGAAGGCCGGGGTGAGGTCGCAGACGCAGACCTCACCGCCCGCCCGCGAGGCGATCATCGACAGCAGGCGCAGCCGCACCGGGTCGCCCAGCGCCTTGAACACCTTCGCCAGCGCCTGCGCGCGCTCCTCGTCCAGCGGGGAGGCCAGCAGACCGGGGCAGCATCCCCCGGCACCGTCCTGGCCGATCACCACGAGCTCTTGTTTCGACATCCTTCTATATTGACGTTTCTCGATTCAGGATGCAACCTTGAATCGACAGACATCGATACAACCTGATCGGGGAGACACCATGTCCCGTGTCCAGCTCGCGCTCAACGTCGCGGACCTCGAAGCGTCCGTCACCTTCTACTCCAAGCTGTTCGGTACCGAGCCCGCCAAGCGGCGCCCCGGCTACGCGAACTTCGCCCTCACCACCCCGCCGCTCAAGCTGGTCCTCATCGAGGGCGAGCCGGGCCAGGAGACCCGCCTGGACCATCTGGGCGTCGAAGTCGGGTCCACCGACGAGGTCACCGCCGCCACCACCCGCCTCAAGGACGCCGGGCTCGCCACCTTCGAGGAGAACGACACCTCCTGCTGCTACGCACTCCAGGACAAGGTGTGGGTCCACGGCCCCGGCAAGGAGCCCTGGGAGGTCTACACCGTCAAGGCCGACGCCGACCGGCTCGGCAAGAGCCCCGCACTCGCGCCCTCCGGGGACACCTGCTGCGCGGACCGGCCGGAAGCGGGCGACGCCGTGACCCCGGCCGCAGGGTGCGGCTGCGGCGGGTGAGGAGCGCCGCCGGCCAGGATCAGGAATGCGTCCCGAACTCCGTAGCTCTGGCCGAAAGAAGCCCCGAAGGCCGGCTGCCTGCCGCGCTCGGCTGACAGGCGCGGGCCTGGACAGGACACTGGTGGCCTGTGTCTGGTGCGAGAAGCGTGGACCCGCGCAGTGCCGTTCTCGGGGCGACGTGGGCAAGTGACGGGGGTACGGGGATGTCGGGGTCGGATACGCGAGGCCTGTCTCGGGGGGCATTGATCCGGCAGCGCGCGAAGGCCCGATTCGTCGGTCGGCGTGCGCAGTTGGCCCTCTTCACGGAGAACCTGTCGAAGGACCCGCAGTCCGAGGAGGATCCGGCGGACTTCCTGTTCCATGTGCGCGGGGTGGGTGGCGTGGGGAAGTCCACGCTGCTGCGCCAGTGGCAGGAGGCGGCCAGGCGTGCTGATGCCGCGACGGCGGTGGTGGACGAGAACGATGTCCACGGGGTGCGGCAGGCTCTGACCGAGCTGGCCCGGCAGTTGGCGGCGCAGGGCGGGCCGTGCAAGGACTTCGACAAGGCGGTCGAGCAGTTCCGTCGGGAGCAGGCGACGCATGCTGAGCCGACACCCGCGGAGGGTGAGGCGTCGGTGTCGAGCCGGGTGGTGACGCAAGCCGCCTTGGGGGCGGTCTCGTTGATTCCGGGCGCGGGGGTCGTGACGGCGATGGCGAATCCGGATGCCGCCGCCCAGGGGCTGGACCGGATTCGGTCGGCGTCGCGCTCCCGTCAGCAGCGGCGCGGTGGCCGAGGCGACGAGACGGGGCTGAGCCGTGCCTTCGTCGCCGAGCTGGAGCGGCTGTGCCGTCGGCAGCGTTGGGTGGTGCTGTTCTTCGACACGTGGGAGCAGACGGCTCAGTACCTGGACGGGTGGCTGCTGAGCCTGTTGGACGAGGAGTTCGGCCCGGTGCCGGCGAACCTCGTCGTCGTGCTGGCCGGCCGTGACGAGTTGCCGGAGCGGGAGTGGGCGCCGCTGCGGGACGAAGTCGCGGACGTGCCGTTGGAAGTCTTCACCGCGACGGAGACCCGCTCGCTGCTGACCTCGCGGGGCGTGACGGATACGTCGGTGGTGGAGGCGGTGCTACAGCTCTCGATGGGACTTCCGCTGCTCGTCGAACTCCTCGCCCTGGCTCGCCCGGACACGGTCGAGGACGTCGACGCGGGAGGGGACATCGCGGATGTGGCCGTCGAGCGTTTCGTGCAGTGGATCACGGACCCGGACAAGCGTGACGCCGTGCGGGCGTGTGCCCTGCCCCTTCAGCTGAACGAAGACATCTTCGCCGCCGCAGCGGGCCCTGCGGCGGAACCGCTGTGGGAGTGGCTGTGCGGGCAGCCCTTCGTCAACGGCCGCAGCGGCTACAAGCACTATCACGCGGTGGTCCGCGCGAGCATGATCCGCCAGCAGCGCACCCACTCCCCGCAGGGCTGGGCTTCGGCGCACGCCCGGCTCGCCGAAACCCATGCCGCCTGGCGCGCGGCTGTCGAGGAGCGCCTCCCCGAGGCCAAGCGCTGGGAAGACCCCACGTGGCGCCGGCACCGCCTCGACGAGACGTACCACCGACTGTGCGCCCACCCGGGGGGCACCGGTCTGCCGTCCGCTCTCGAACACGTGGCCCATGCCGCAGGTCAGGACTCCGCCGTACTGCGGCAGTGGGTCGAAGCACTGGAGCAAGCAGCGCAGGACGCCGCGGATTCCTCCCTGCTCCACTGGTCAGGGCGTCTTCGGGACGCTCTCAACGGCGATGATCCCGCTCTCGCCTGTCTCGGAGTCCTGCTGTCCCACGACCGGCTGAGCGCCGAGAGCAGGAGCTGGGCGTACACGTACCGAGGCATCCACCTCTACCTCTGCGACCGGGACGAAGAGGCGCTGTCCGAGTTCGACCGGGCGATCGCCCACAACGACCTAAACGCCCACGCCTGGGCCCGGCGCGGAGAGACTCATCGATGGCTCGACCACCACGATCAGGCCGTCGCCGACCTCACCGCCGCACTCGAACTCGACCCCACCTACGACTGGGCACTCACATCCCGCGGACAGGCGCACACCCAGGCCGGACGCTACGACCAGGCCATCACCGACCTCACCGCCGCACTCGAACTGGACCCCACCTACACCTCGGCACTCGCATCACGCGGAGAAACCCACCGACTGGCCCGCCGCTACGACCAAGCCATCACCGACCTCACCGCCGCACTCGAACTGGACCCCATCTACGCCTGGGCACTTGCCTCCCGAGGGCAGACCCACCGACAGGCCGGACGCTACGACCAAGCCATCACCGACCTCACCGCCGCACTCGGACTCGACCCCACCTACGCCTGGGCACTCGCCTCCCGAGGACAGACCCACCGACTGGCCGGCCGATACGACCAAGCCGTCACCGACCTCACCGCCGCACTCGAACTCAACCCCACCTACGCCTGGGCACTCGCAGAGCGCGGGGAATCCCACCGACTGGCCGGACGCTACGACGAGGCCGTCACCGACTTCACCGCCGCACTCGGACTCGACCACACCTACGCCTGGGCACTCGCCTCCCGAGGACAGACCCACCGACAGGCCGGCCGATACGACCAAGCCATCACCGACCTCACCGCCGCACTCGAACTCAACCCCACCTACGCCTGGGCACTCGCAGCACGCGGAGAAACCCACCGACTGGCCGGACGCTACGACGAGGCCGTCACCGACTTCACCGCCGCACTCGGACTCGACCACACCTACGCCTGGGCACTCGCCTCCCGAGGACAGACCCACCGACAGGCCGGACGCTACGACCAAGCCATCACCGACCTCACCGCCGCACTCGAACTCAACCCCACCTACGCCTGGGCACTCGCAGCACGCGGAGAAACCCACCGACTGGCCGGACGCTACGACGAGGCCGTCACCGACTTCACCGCCGCACTCGGACTCGACCACACCTACGCCTGGGCACTCGCCTCCCGAGGACAGACCCACCGACAGGCCGGACGCTACGACCAAGCCATCACCGACCTCACCGCCGCACTCGAACTCAACCCCACCTACGCCTGGGCACTCGCAGCACGCGGAGAGACACACAGGCAGGCAGGCAGGTACGACCAGGCCATCGCCGACTTCACCGCCGCACTTGAACTCAACCCGGCCTACGCCTGGGCACTCGCATCCCGCGGACAGGCACAGATACAGGCCGGCCGTTACGACCAGGCCGTCGCCGACCTGACCGACGCGCTCGAACTCAACCCCACCTACGCCTGGGCACTCGCAGCCCGCAGCCAAGCGCACCGACAGGCCGGCCATCTCGACAAGGCGAGAGCGGACATGGAGCGAGCCGCCGAAACGCACCCAGGAGCCGAATCCTGCGCGTTCGAAAGGCTCATGCTCGAGACCGTGGAGGGGCGATTCGAGGCGTGTACGGAGCGGTGGCGTCAACTGCTCGCCGCTTCCCCGAGCCTCCCGGACGAAGCTCCCGACCCGCTCTCCGACCTGTTCCGACGCCTGCTCTTCGATACGGAAAGCAGCGTGAGGGAGGCAACGGAGGAGTTGCTCGCCACGCACCCCGGTCGTGGTGAGATCGCGGATCTGCTCACGTACTTGGTCGAGCTCTTCGCGGTGGCAGACGGGGTGGGAGACCGCGCCCGGCAGTGCCATGACCAGATCGTCGAGCACTCCTCGGCATGAGTCTCCACCGGTTCTTCCCGGCCGAGGTCAGACCGTGTCCGCGAGGGGCGCTCCTGTCGACCTCCAGGCCCGGGAAGACACCTGCACCGTCTTGACCTCGGCGTCGATGCCGTGCGCGCGTCCACGTCATGCGGACCACCATGACTGGGCGAGGCTCCTTCACATCGCCTGGCCGTGATGATCCACCAGCGCGGCGAGCAACCGGGCCAACTGATCGCGTTCCGAAGGGGTCAGCGGTGCGAGCACTTCGTCTTCCACCCGAGCGAGCAGTCCGTCCAACTCGGGGAGTTGCCTGCTTCCTTGTTCGGTGAGGACGATGATGTTCTGCCGGCGGTCGGCGGGGTTGGGTGAGCGTTCCACCCATGCGCGATCGGCCAGTTCCTTGATCACCGCGACCATGTCGCTGCGGTAGATCCCTGTGCGGCTGCTGAGTTCCGCCTGACTGGCGGGCCCGAACTCGTCCAGGGTGGCGAGCACCGCGTAGTGCCACTTGCGGGCGCCCGCGCGCGTCAACTCCTCGTTCACCAGGCGATCCGACTGGAGCGCGGCCAGTGACAGAAGCCTGGTCCGCAGATGGCGCAGCCGCGCGGCACCGGGCCGCCGGTCGGCCGAACGCCCCGAGTCGGGCGTGCTGTTACTCATGCCGCGATTCTACCGTTGCGTTAGTCCCACTAACAATCTATCTTCGTCGAGCCAGGGAACGTTAGTGGGACGAACGATACGGAGGACGTCATGCCAGTGGCGAACGTTCTGGATTCGACGATGTTCTACGAGGACGCCGGCAACGGCACCCCCTTCGTCTTTCTGCACGGCAACCCCGGCTCGTCCCATCTGTGGCGCGAGGTGCTGCCCGCGGTGGACCTGCCCGCCCGCCTGCTGGCCCCCGACCTGATCGGCATGGGCCGCTCCGGCAAGCCCGAGGTGCCGTACCGGTTCGCCGACCACGCCCGCTATCTGGACGATTGGTTCGACCGGTTGAGTCTGGACGAGGTGGTGCTCGTCGGCCACGACTGGGGCGGTGCGCTCGCGTTCGACTGGGCAGCACGCCACCCGGACCGCGTCCGTGGTGTGGCGTTCTTCGAGGCCATCGTGCGTCCGATGTCCTGGAACGAGCTGGGCGAGGGGCCGCGCTCGCGCGCCCTGGCCATGCGCGGGCCGCAGGGGGAAGCGCTGGTGCTCGACCGGAACTCCTTCCTGGAGTCGGCTTTCACCGGCGGGGTGCTGAACCCGGTGAGCGAGGAGGACATGCGTGTCTACCGGGCTCCGTACCCGACTCGGGAGAGCCGCCGCCCGATACTGGAATGGGCACGCTCGCTCCCGCTGGACGGGGAGCCGACCGAGGTCGCCGAACGCGTCGGGCGGTACGGCAGGTGGCTGTCGGACAGCGGCGAGGTACCCAAACTGCTCCTCACCTTCGACTCCTCGCCCACCTTGCTGATCGGCAAGGAGATGGCCGACTGGTGCGCGGAGAACATCGCCGCACTGGAAACCCGGCACTGCGGCCCGGCCGGTCATCACGCGCAAGAGGACCGACCCCGGGCCATCGCCGACGAGATCGGCGCATGGGCTCGACGGCACGCTCTGACCGGCGACCGGCAAGGCTGACCAGAGGACCATGACTCAGTCGTGGAGCATGTCCACGAAGTCCCACGAGTGCCCCGGGGGATGACCGGCGTACAGGTGGCAGGGGTCCTGCCGAATCCCGGGGAGTGTCCGGTCGGCCACTTGGCACGGTGGCATGACCGCGTACGTGACGTGGTCGGCCTCGTTCCAGTACGCCCAGACGTCCCCGTCTTCGAGCCCGAGGTAGTCGAGGTGGTCCGCGTGATCACCGTCGTGGTTCCGGGCGAGTTCGCAGGTCACCGAGCGGGGTACGTCGGCCGGCAGATGGCGGTCGGCGGCCTCCGCCCATGGCGCCCGCCGCGTGTCGTTGCAGTGGAAGTACCGCGCTTCCGTCATGGCGTGTCGCCCCGGTCGTCCACGTGCCGGTCCCCGTGCCCGTTCGCGTGCTCGTCGGTGTGCTCGCCCGTGCACTTGTCCGCACGCTCGTCCGGGAGGGGGTTGGCAGCTCGGCGGGCGGCCTCGTCCAACAGGTCACCGAGCGGGTCCGTCACGTCCCAGGAATGGCCCGGCGGGTGCCCAGGGGGCAGTGTGCACCGGTCCACGCTGTGGGGCAGGCTGATCAGCCACGTGACGGCACGGCACGAGCGGGACTCAGCGAACCGGGCCGGCAGACCGTCGTCCCAGTACATCCAGAGGTCGATGTCGGAGCCGTCCTCAGCACCCCCGATGAAGGCGGCGTGCTCGACGTCTTCGGCATGCTCGCCCAGCTCACAGAGCGCGTACTCGTCGAGTAAGGAGAGGTGGTCGACGGGCTGCTCGGGCGCTCCCTCCATGGCGGTCAGAAAGACCAGCGCGTCGATCTCGGGGATACGGCAGACAGCGGTGCATTGCAGCACGAGAGGCCTCACGGGAGCTTCGTGGACAGGTGGAATCCCCGCCCGACCCGGCGGGAGGGGCCGAGCGGTGCTCGCACCCGCACTGCGGGGACCACGTGGCAGCGGGGTGGGGCCGGGCCGGCGGACAGGTGTTGCGGAGTGCTCCGGCTCCGGGGCTACGGCCGGGGCTACGGCTCCGGGATGAGCCGATCGGGGCGGCCCGAAGGCGGCCCTCAGGAAGTCATGCGGCTACGAGACCGTTCAGCAACAGCGGCTGCTGCCCGTGCTCGAACGCGGCCACGGCTTGACGGATACGCCGGGCCACAAGACCGGCCGCGACGAGCTCCACCTGGTCCAGTGGCACCCAGCGGAGTTCGGCGACCCGGTCCTCCGCACCCTCGGGGACGGCCACGCGGGCGGCTTCCTCCGCGCTCAGCGTGCCGCCGTCACCGACGACGTCGAACCCGTTCGCGGAGCGGCTGCCCCGGGGAGCCGGGATCAGGTCGAGCGCGGCAAAGAGCGTCAAGTGCCGTACGAGGCCTGTCACTTCCACCAGATCGCGGGTGGCCGCTTCAGCCACGGTCTCCCCCTCGTACGCCACACCGCCGGGGAGACCCCACTCGCTCTCACGGGGAGCCTTGACCAGCAGTACGGCCCCGGTGGGGTCACGCACCAGGACGGTGGCGCCGACCCGCCGGACGGGGGCGGGTAGTTCGATGTCGTCGTTCTGTGCCATGGATTTCCCTTCCACTCTGCCGTCACAAGGCCCCGCCGACTCCTGGACCACTGGCTCACGCACGCTCGGCTCCCTCACAGCACGTCACTCCGACTCCGGGCGTTGCAGCGGGCGTTCTCGGCCCGCAGTCGCTCTATCGGGGTCGCCGGCCGGACGAGTCCGGGTTCGGCTTCCCATTCGAGCCCGCCACCGAGGGGGCGCAACGACCAGTAGGGGCCCGCGACTCCTCGGAACTCGCCGATGCGGCCATCGCGGCCGGTGTCCACCATCAGCCTCCCGACCACCGGCGACGGAGAGGCACCATCAGACGCATGCACGACCACTCCTCTCTGTAGCAGTTTGGCTACCAAGGGTGCTCAGAGTGGCCTATCGTTGGGATGTCCTCAACCCGCTAGGCGCGAAGGGAGGGTTACGCCCGACCATGGTGAACCGAAGAGAGTTGAACCCCGAGGCGAGCCCGGAGGCGGCTTATGGCGCACGTCTCCGACGATTCCGCGAGGACCGAGGGTGGACACAGGACGTGCTGGCCGCGAAGGGTGCGTACTCCAGTAGGCATATCTCTGCGGTGGAAACTGCTCGCAAGTCGCCAACCCTTGGTTTCTCAAGAGATGTTGACGCGGCCTTCGGCACGGCCGACACTCCCGATTCGTTCGAACGCGAGTGGCGCGAGATCCGGCAGGGGTCGCTGATCGAAGGCTTCCCGGAGTACGTGTCCCACGAGGCTCGGGCGGCAGAAATCAGGCTGTACGAGGTCGGGGTGATACCGGGCCTTCTGCAGACACCGGCCTACGCGTCAGCCATCCAAGGGGGTGAGGTCAAGCGAGGAGCTGCGACGCCGGAGCAGGCCGAGGAGCGGGTGGCCCTGGTGGCGCAGCGACAGGAAGTGCTGGTGCGCCGCCGCCCACCCCTGGTCTTCGTAGTGCTGGACGAAAGCTGCATCCGCCGCCCCGTGGGGGCCCCTGCCGTCTGGGACGCGCAGCTGGCTCGTCTGTTGGAGTTCGCCGACCTGCCGAACACCGCGCTGCAGGTAGCACCGTTCACCATGGGAGAGCGCCGCGCCTGCACCCTCCCCGTGACCGTCCTGACGCTTCCCGACCGCTCCCTCATGTCCTATGCGGAGTCGTCCCAGCGAGGGCACCTTGAGCGCGAAAGCCGTTACGCGCTGGCGATGTTGACGGCCTACCATCAGTTGCAAACCGAGGCGCTCTCCCAGGCAGCGTCTCTGGACATGATCGAACAGGTACGAAAGGGCACCCCGTGATGACCGAGTCCCCCCGTTGGTTCAAGTCCTCGTACAGCAGCGGCGGCGGGCAGTGCGTCGAGGTCGCTGTCAATCTTGCCGCCTCGCACAACATGGTCCCCGTCCGCGACTCCAAGGTCACGAGCGGTCCGGTCCTGGACATCTCCGCCACTTCCTTCGCCGCGTTCGTCGCAGGCGTCAAGTCCGAAGGGTTCGCCGGCTGACCACCGAGCGACCCTGCCAGCAACAGACAGCCCCACCGTGTCTTCGCGCGGTGGGGCTGTCCGCTGACCGGCGGCGAGACCCGCTGAAGGTGCTAGTCAAGCGTCGGCCTGCCACGTCGGCCGCTCGCCGTCGGGGACCGTCCTGGCCCGCACGCCAACTCCCCACCTTGCACCGATGGCTGAATCCCGCAACACGCTCGCCTTCGAATGCTGTTGTCGACCTACCATCAGGTGCCGTAATCCGAGGAACTCTCGCAGGCACCGTCCTTGACCATGATCGAGCCGTACGGAAGGGAACCCTGTGATGACTGAGTCCCCCCATTGGTTCAAGTCCTCCTACAGCAACAACGGCGGCGACTGCGTCGAAGTCGCGGCGAACCTTCTTTCGGTACACGGCATCGTCCCCATCCGGGACTCCAAGAACACGAGCGGCCCGGTGCTGGGTTTCTCCGCCACCTCATTCACCGCGTTCCTAGCAGGCGTCAAGGCCGAAGGGTTCGTCGGCTGACCTGGGACGCCGCGCTGAAGCGGCTCCTCGACGACGTGTACACCTTCGCGATGACCGGCCCCCGCCGGGCCGAGGACTGGGGCCAAGACGTCCTGGCCGTCATGGACCGGACGATCGCCGACCCCCGGGGCTGGTCGTCGCAGGTGTGGCGGATAGACGAGGAGGGACGGGAGAACGACCGTCCGTCGTTTCCGTTCCTGCCGCCGACGGCCGCGCAGGTGCGTGCGTGGACCTACCCCATCACGGCATCTGCCGCCGCCGAGCTGCTCGCTTCCCTGACTCAGGAGTGGTTCTTCGAGATCCGTCCCGTCCGGACACGCCCCGACAAGGACGACGTGATGGCCGATGCCCGGACGGTACTCAGCAGGTTCGGTCCCGGCGCCGTCTTCCGTACGTCCTCCGATCTGGCCCGCGACTCCGCCTCGCCGGACTTCCTCGCCGGTGATCTCTCGGGCGGAAGGGCCTTCACCAGCCACATGATGGACGTCGGGCTGATCGCCGTGAGTACGGAGGAGGTCGGCGTCTTCTGGTCGTTCAACGCGAACTGAGACCACCCCCACGAACCGGGGCCGACCGGTCCCGGTGCTCCCGTAATGACTGACCGTACGGACGCCGTGTGCGACGTCCCGAAGGTCACGGGGTGCGCATCAGGTTGCGGAGTCCGGCGACGAGGGCCGGGACGTCGCGTTCGACCTGGGCCGGGGCGGCGTCCGGGTCGGCGGGCTGCGGGGCCTGGTGTGCGGTGCGGCAGGGTGCGCAGAGGCCGTCCGGGAGTGCTTCGGCGCGGGCGGGGCGCCCGCAGTCGGTGCACTCGACCAGGAGCCCGCGTACTCGGGCGCCGGGAGCGCCGCCCTGGGTCGGGACCTGTGGCGGGGTGGGGGTCGGGGACAGTCGGGGCGGCATCTTGTCGGTGAGGCGGCGGCGCACCAGCCCCACGGGTGAGCCGACCTGCTCGGGAAGTCCGGCGGTGAGCGCCGACGTCAGGTACCCGGCGCTGACACCCCGCGCGAACCAGGCGGCGGCGAGCGGCTCCAGCACCTCGCAGTCCGCAGCGGAGAGCGTCAAGCGAGGATCACGGCGGCCCAGTTCGGCCAGGGCCACGTAGGCGGGAGAAGGGCCCTCGACAGCCGGAGGAGCACCGGCAGCCGAAGGAGCGCCAAGAGCCGCCTGCGGGACGGCAGGTGTCGCGGCAACCTGAGCGTCGTCCTGCGCCGGGGGCACCGGCGCCTCCGGGGCGGGGTCGGCCGCACCGACAGCTTCCGATGACTGCTCCGGGGACGGAGGCCGGCCGGGGGCCGATTCGGCGGTGCGCTGCTGGGGGACGACGGGGTCGGGCCCGGAGGTAGGGCACGGCTCGGCAGAGGGCGCGCTGGGCTGTTCGGACGCGGTGGCTGCGGCTTCGAGATGGGCGGTCCACCACTCGTTGTCGTGGGCGGTGCGGGACCAGAAGGTCAGCGTCACCCACCGGCACGGGCCGTCTTTCCCCGCCCGCCTGCGTACGCGCCGCAGGTGCCCGGCCACACCGAGCGCCCGAAGGGCGGTGCCGATAGCCATCTGGCCGTACAGGGGCAAGTCCTTGGCCAGCGATTTGATGTCCATCGAGGCGCCGTCGGGCAAGTGATCGACATAGGCGGCGACGTACCGCTCACGCTCCGGCAGGAACGCGAAGTCCCGTTCTCCGGGCGCGGCTTGGCCGGAGAGGGGCTGTACGGACTGCTTGCCGTAGCCGGTGTTGGCCCGGCGGTACGGGCGCGAAGCTGCGGGCGCGGGCGGGGCAGGACTAAAGTGCTGGATAGCCACGAGATCGTCTTTCTAATGGGTGCGATCTTTTGGTGAGACCCCGGCCTGGTGCGCCAACACCGCGTCGGGGTCGATTCATTGAGGGCACCGTAAGCGCGCGTGACTCTCCGCCGCAACTCGCTCACCATTAGTCATACTTGCTGGCCGTGACGAGGGTGGGAGGGGGGAAGGTTTTCCTCAACCACCCCTACCTACCCCCCGGATGAACAACACCGCTCGAATCCCGGGCCTCGCATCCCGACCCCCGAATCCCGAAGCTCAAGCGTCGGCCCGCCCACCTCTTCCGGTCCCTCGAACGAGTGACCAGGAGAGTGATCGACGCTCGAACCCCAAGAGCCGAGACCCAAGCCCCAAGGCCCAAGACCCGAGAGCCGAACCCCGAGACTCGAACCCCGAGACCCGGGCTGGCCCCATGGAGTCGGCGAGCGTCCCGGTGCGCCCACCCCACGCCCGTTCCTCCAGCTGAAGTTGCCGAGGGCTCAGAAACCGTCGCCCGACCGGCGCGCGGCTCCACGCCCTCCGGCCCACCGTGTGACGAGCTCCTGGGCCTCACCGGCTTTCCCTTCCCGAAGCGATCGGGCCTCCAAGCCGTCGCCGGGACGGAGGGACTCGCCGGAGGGGAGCCGCCGGTCGACCGCCCAGACGACCAGCGCGCACGCGGCGAAACCCGCCCCGAGGACGCTGGATCCGACCCAGCCACGGGCTGCGAAGAGAGCGGTGGTGGTGGCGGCGCCGAGGGCGGAGCCGAGCGAGTAGAAGACCATGTAACCGCCGATGACTCCGCTGATGCGGTCGGGGTGGGCGGTGGTGAGCAGATGCTGGTTGCTCACGTGGACGGCTTGCACGGCGAAGTCCAGCAGCACGATCCCGACGAGCGGAATCCACACCACCCAGGTCAACTGCCCGATCGCCACCCACGAGAGGATCAGCAGACCCAGCGCGAGACCGGTGACCGTCGTCGCCCGCCCCGCGTCCGCCCACCGTCCCGCGCGCGCCGCGCCCAGTGCGCCCGCGAGGCCGACGAAGCCGAAGAGGCCGACTTGCCCCTCGCCCAGGTGCCAGGGCGCATCCGACAGCGGTAGCGACAGCCCGCTCCACAGCGTCCCGAAGGACGCGAACAGGAAGAAGGCGATCAGCCCGCGGGAAAGGAAGAGCCGCTGCCGGAAGAGCCCGCCGATCGAGCTCACGGCCCGTACGTATCCCGTGGGCCGGCCGGATCGGTCCTCCGCCGGAAGGACCGCGAGGACGAGGGCCGCGAGCCCCAGGGACAGCACCGCGAGGACGACGTAGACGCTCCGCCAGCCCCACAGCTCGGTGAGCGCGCCGGTGACGGCCCGCGCGCCCAGAATGCCGACGACCACGCCCGAGGTCACCACCCCGATGGTGCGGCCCCGTTCGGCGGGCGACGACACCGACGCGGCGTAGGCCACGGTGGTCTGCACGACCACCGCGAACATCCCGGCCACCGCGAGTCCGGTGAACGCCACCCAGGAAACCGTCGCCGAGGCGGTGAGGGCCGCACCGGCCGCCGTGACGGCCAGATGGACGGCGATGAGCCGCCGCCGGTCCACCACGTCCCCGAGGGGAACCAGCAGCACCAGGCCTGCCAGATAGCCGAATTGGCCGGTCGAGACGATCCAGCCGGTGAGCCCGGGCGACACCCCGAGGTCGTGGCCCATCGGCTCCAGCACCGTCTGCGCGGCATAGATGCTCGCCACAGCGACACCGCAGACCATCGCGAGCAGTAAACGCCGCCACACAGTCATCACGCCCCCAATCAGTAGCATATTGCAACTGATTCGACGCTACGGCATGATGGTTTCGATCCGCAACCGAATGGGAGGTGTCATGCCAGGCGACACCGCGCGCTCCCCCGAGCCCGGGTGGACCGATCCCGACTGCCCCGTGGCCCGCACTCTCGACCTGGTCGGCGACAAGTGGAGCCTCCTGGTCGTCCGCGACGCGATGGACGGGGCACGCTCGTTCACCGAGTTCCAGCGGCGCACGGGAATCGCCCGCAACATCCTCAGCGACCGCCTGCGCAAGCTCGTCGATCACGGGCTGCTCGCCCGGGCCACCGCGCCCTCGGGCCGCCGTCAGGAGTACGTCCTGACCGACGCCGGACGCGATCTCTTCCCCGCCGTCCTCACGCTCCGGCAGTGGGGGGAACGGCACGCCTTCGCTCCGGGCGAAGCGCACTCCACCCTGGTCGACCGGCACGGCGCACCCGTGCCGGAGGTCGTGCCGACCGGCACGGACGGCGGAGTCGTGGACGCGGACACGTCCCAGGTACGCAAGACCGGACGCGCGCCCTCCGCACCGACGAACGGATAGCCCCGTCAAGACAAAGGTGGGCGGCTCCGGAGGGACGCCGTGCGCCCGCGCATGAGGCGACCACCCGTCCTCGCTGGAGCAGAGAGCACGGGGCGGGTGGGTGACGATGAGCAAGATGACCCACCCGACCCGCCTACGGGGCAGGTTGACCTTGGCCGGATGGGAAATCAACGAGGCACCTGCGCCGAAGTGTTGAGACGTCAAACCCCTCCCCCAAGGCACGGGCACGCCTCGTGCGTTGCGCCATCGCCACCGTCACCCCGTCGGTGGCGACTTCAGCCCTCATGCCCACGCAGAGGCCGTTGGGCGCCTCGGTCCGGGTCCCGCAGCCGTCGGCACCCTTGCCGAGCCGGTGCTGAGCGCCTGCGCACACGGCGCTCAGCCAGCTCAACGGCGCCATCGAGGTAGCGGAGGCTCGAATACCGTCAGCCGCAGTGCCAGCCGGTCTCTTCCTCGTATGAGGTCAGCCGTCCGAAGGCCGGACGCAACCCGCGAATGAGGCCGGTACCCAGGTTTTGCCAGGGGGCATGGGCGCTGGAGAGCGGGGTGAAAATGGGCTTCCAGTCCGGGGAGAAAGAGATGAGGCCTGCCACCGGATCCCGGCTCGATTCTGCGGATGCGTAGCGAGGAAGGGATGGCGGGTCAGCGCGCACCCACGTCCGGTTCCTATCGGATTCCGGAACAGCTCGTAGATTCCTCTCGTTCTCCATGCGGATCCCCTCGTACTCTTCTTGGCTCATCCTTCTCGGTAACATCAAAATGAGTCGCTGGGGTGGAAGAATACGTATCGATTCGGAGAGCTCCCAAACCGTTCCCTTGCTTGAGCCCAGCGTGAGAGTGACCAAGCGAGCCCTCGCTATCAACTGACTTACTTCCTCATGCCAGGAGTCCTGCGGAAGATACATGCGCACCGCTCCCGCAAAGGGAAGAAACTCGCCGGGGGCACCGACGGCGACCAGCGGACCAATGGGTTTCAGGGCGTCCGCTATGTGCTCTTCTTCGTCACGGTTGGACACCGGCAGAAATAGCAACCCCCCTAACGGATCAGCTGTCCGCGATAGAGGATCGCCACCCATGTGCATGTCCTCCTTGAGTGCGGTGTGCGCTTGATCTTCCTTGAACGGTCTCAGGTAGAGCGTAAAGGTTCCGGGATGAAGGATGTCCGGCGATTCAATGCCGAAACTGAGATGCCTACGCCCTCTCAAAAAAAGCTTCCGGCTCTGATGGTAAGCAATTACACCTCCACCTACGAGCGGGACACAGAATCCACTCACGGATGAGGAGGGATCGCTCAGAAGCTGGTGTATTGCCGCGATTGAAATCCCAAGCGATCCGATGCAGCACGGCCACGCGGCAAGCCACATACCTATCCCTCTGAGCGGGGACTGGCCGGGCAGGAGAGTGTGACGAAACTTTTGCTGCGGGTCACGCGATAACCCTGGAGGCATCTTGCGGGGATAGGGAAAATACCATGATCCACGCCAGTACAAGCTTTTACCGAGCGGAATGGACCAGCCAATAATCATAGTCGGGAGCGATAGGGCCAAAGGGAGCAACCATGCCCCCATTTCACTATTTCCCTTTTCCTCTTCAGACAGGAACAGGAAGACGCCGACGACAGAAGCAAGAGCAAGCGCGGGGATGAATACCTGAAAGAGCAAACCGGCCAATTGGAGGCGACTCATAAAGAATGCCAAGGTCGACAGAATCAGGTTCCCCACCAGAAGGCCATACAGAAAAGACCTGTCGGCATCCAGGAGGGCAAGCAATGAAAAAGTCAAGATAAACCGAAGATTGAATCCCGGCCGCACGGTGGTTTTTGGCGTGTATCCGGAGAGGTTCCTGGACAGCGAAGGGGCCTGTATGAGCCATGCCACCAGTATGCCGAAAATGTATCCGCGCGCGTGCATCACATCATCGATCTCAACATCCTCTACCCATGCGAGAGCACTGTATAAATTGATGCTCATTACTGTTCCCCCATGACGGATCTACTGATGCTGTAAGAATTTCTGGGCCGCACGTTCTCCTCAGGTGAGGTACCGCCGAGCGGCAGCGCGGATGGCCTCCGCGTACGGAGCGTCGTAGGCACGGATCCGCGGATCGAGGTCGTCGAAGGGGACCAATGATTCGTGAGTGCCGTTCACCGTCTGCATCCATGCTGACCAGGCATCGTGGACGTCTTCGTCGGTGACCCGCACCCCCTTGGCCTTGAGGAGCACGGCGTACAAACGGAACAGCCCGTTGGAGTCCTCGGGAGGCTCAGCTTCGGGGGGAAGGCAGGAACGGATCAGGGCTGCAAGGGAGTCGAGGTAGGTCACACGGCCAGTGTGCCCGCAGGCAGAAGGAGATGCGCCGCCGCGAACACCAAAGGAACGACCCGTTCGGATGCGCCCAGCTCGGCGTACCGCGTGCGCCAGCCGGGGATCGGATCGCGGCGCAGCGTCTCCCACTCGTCCGCGAAGATCTTGACCGGGAGAATTTCCTCGATTTTGTTGATGCCCTTGAACTTTGCTCTGTTGAGGTCCCGGTAACTGCGCAGCTGAAGCCACCAGGTGGCGGACAAGGTGACACCGGCCAGAGCAATGGCGAACGCTGCCCACCAGGGGGCCTCGGCGAACTCCTTGAATCCGAAGCCGACAAGGCCGACGAACGCGGTCTGGACGGACAGGAAGAAGGCGTTGGCAGTCCCCCGGCGCGCCGAGACCCGGTCAGCCATTTCCACAGCGAGTTTGTACAGCTCAAGGACCTCCGCACGCCGGACCGGATCGGGAGGGGGAGTCACCGGGCACCTCCGGCAAGCGTTTCAAGGAGGGGCCACGTCCACGTGTAGAGCTTGTCACTGACCCTCTCGGTGGTCTGCTCCGCTCCGGTCTGACCGTCGTATCTGTTCAGGAGGAAGCCCGGGATACCTTCCTGCCGGGAAATCTCGAGTTCGATGGCCACGCCGACGACCTCACGCGTGTGCTTGCCGCAGATGACGAGGTCGGAAGCCCGGATCATGGCGCGCGCCTTGGCGTTCCAGACCTGCGACGCTTCCCTACTGACGAACACACGTTTCGGCACAGGTGCCCCCAGTCCACGCGGACGTCTCCACCCGCATCATATGGGGAGGCACTGACAACGGTCATCGAAAAGTTGAATCCTCCAAGCCCTGCGCCGACTCCACACCAGCAAGTCGGTGAGCCCCTTTCATCCTGTTATGGCAGGTGAAGCGGGCCTACGCACTGCTCCACCCCTTCAGACGCCTCGCCGTCCGCCGGCAACGCCGCACCGAACTCCTCAAGGTCTTCGCCTCATTGGCCTGCGACCTCATCCGCCGGAGGCGGCTGAAGAGGTACCCGCACCTCTTCCCCACACGTGCCGTGGTGTCCACGATCCAGGGCCACGCCCCACCCCGGCCACTGGAGCTGGGGCGCATGATCGTGTTAAGAGCGCCAAGAGCTCGGGCTGGTGGGGTTGTTGGGGCGTCCCCGCGGGGCCGGTGTCGTCGTCGGGTGCGGGGTCCGGGGTCCTGAACAAGTAGCCGCAGCCCCTGCCCCGGCCCTCGGCCGAGCGCCTGGCACCGAAGAGGAGCTCATGGGGCCGGGCAAGGCACGGCCGTGAAGGCGGTGAACCGCAGCTCGGTGTTGTCGCCCCGCACCCCCGCACCGCCGGGGCCGGTGAGTACACCGGGCCCGGTGTCCACGGCTTCGGCCACGGTCCGCCCGTCGACGAGGAGCCGTAGCAGCACCGTGGCCGACGCCGTGGTGCGCGCCTGCGCCTCGACGTCGTGCCAACTGTCGTACGGGATCGCGCAACGAGCCTGGGCGAGGGTCGTGTACGTCCCCTCCGTGCCTTCGGGGGCGTCGGGCGGCAGGAGCTTCCGCTTGATGGCGACCAGGCCGTCGCGCCGCCGGAAGCTGAGCGCGTACAGCTCCTGAGGACTGCGGTAGCGGAGCCAGAGGTGCCCGCCGTCCCAGTCCGTCGCGGGGGTGCGCGCGGTGGTACCGGGAGGCCGGAGCAGGGCCCGGGTGCGTACGGCGATGTCCGCGAAGTCGCGTCGGACGGTCACCACGCGCAGGACCGAAGAGCCGGTGTGCAGCCGGGAGGCCGGGTCGGGGGAGAGTCCGTCCGGGATTCCGCTCCAGGCGGTTCCCGCGTCCGCGAAGAGCGATCCACTGGTGACGGACCAGTCGGGGTCGGTGCGGGCATCGTCGGCGTCGGGATGGCGGTAGGCGTACTCGTTGGTGAGCAGGCCGGAGCCGGGGAAGACCGCGACGAACGGAGCGGCGTCCGGAACACCGCAGGTGACAGCGGTAGCGGCGGCCCGCACCGGTGGCGGGGCCGGCACGTGGTCGTTCCGGGCGTCCGCGCCCCCCGGTAGGCCAGGCCTTGCCCCCGCCCCGGCCCCGGCCGGAGGGTCGTCGGTGAGCGGCAGGACGCCCGCCGTGGCGGCGAGCCCGAGCCCGACCACCGCGCGGCGGCTGTACCCGGGGGCGGACGGCCCCTCCCCCCGTCGGATCACCGCGCCTCCGCCGGTACGGCCCCGGCCGTGCCCGTACCGGCTCGGGCTCCGGCCGCCGTGCCCGTACCGGCTGCGGGCGAGGAGGCGACCCGCAAGGGGCTGACCCGCAGGGAGGCGAAGCGGGGCCACTCCCCCGGGGCGCCGCCGTTGCGGATGTTGAGGGCGAGTCCGCCCCTGCCGTTCCCGCCGGCGGCCGACGGCTCGGTCCAGTCGATCCGGAAGCGTCCGTCGACCACGACCTCCGTACGCGCTCCCCGCACGGTGACGCGCACCCGGTGCACGGCGTTGTCCTCGAGCGTGCGCCGCACCACTTCGGCCCGCCGGTCCCCGGTGCCCGCGAGGAGACTGACGTAGCTGTGGCTCAGGGCCACCGTGACGGGCGCCAGGCTGCCGTCCCGTACGACGATGCCGACGTTGTTCGTCGCCTCGCGCAGCCGGTCGACCGTCACGTCCAGCCTGTAGTCGGTCCAGTCCGCCGTGGCGACGGGACGGTAGGAGGCCGCGGCGAATCCCGTCCTCCCCGGATAGGGCCCCCGGCCCGTGAAGACCCCGGCGCCGCCCTGGCTCGTCGCACCGGTGTGCTCCCAGCCGGCCGCGTCGTGCAGCGGGTCGGGGCGGGCGCCCGGTTCCTCCGCCGTCCAGAGATCCAGTTCCGCGCGGAACGCCGTGAGGTCCGTCGCCCGGGTGATCTCCAGACGCCGCACCTCGCGCGCGGCGGCGGCGCGCCGCCCGGCGGGGAGCGGCCGGTCCGAGTTGTTCGTCAGACCGGCGGCGAACCGGTCGGCCAGCTCGTGCCGGAGGATGCCCTTCGCCGTCGGGAAGTTGACCGGCTCGGACGCCTCGGAGAAGGGGTACGCGAAGAGCCGGGGACGGGGCAGGCCGTGCCGGGCGAACTCCGCGAGCGAGGTGTCCAGGTCCCGGGCGATCCTCGCCCGGTACTCGTCCTCGCGTTCCTGCCGCCGGTCCCCGGGCAGCCAGAGGCGGTTGGAGAGGGCCGACGCGCGCGTGCCTGACGCGTCCACGGCGTCCCGCCGGTGCAGGGCGTGGGTGTGGTCCTGGAAGTCCCACCGGTCCGTGGCCGCCATGCGCCCGATCTCCTGCCAGGAGAGGTAGTACGGGCGGTGGCTCCCCACCGATCCGGTGATCAGGAACGCCGCCGCACGCATCCGGTACCTGGCCAGGATGCGGTCGCCGTACACCCAGAGCCCGTGGGTGCCGTCGTCGAAGGTGAGATAGACGGAGCGGCGGGCGGGTGGGGGTCCGCCGTCCAGGTAGCGGACGAACTCCTCGGTGGACAGGCTCCGGTAGCCGGCGCGCGCCAGGGCGGCGAGCTGTGCGTCGAAGGCTTCGGGCGTCACCGTGTACCTGCTGCCGCCGCGGGGCCCGATGTCGTGGTACGCCAGCACGACGGGCGGAGCCGCCGCGTCGCCTCCCGGGCCGCCGCCGCGCGGCGGACCCGCCTCCCCGGCGACGGGCCGCGCCCCGGCGGGCGGGGCGGCCTGCGGAGTCACCGCCCTGCGGTGGGCGTCGTACCGCCACGCCGCGTAGAAGGGCAGGGCGACCAGCGTCAGGGCCAGCAGCCCGAGCACCGCCCGCACCACCGCCGTCCGCACTGGTGCCGGGTCCGGGACACCGCGTCTCATGCCAGGTCTCCCCGGAGCAGGACCAGCAGGTAGAGGGCGACGACCGCACAGGCCGTCAGGATGCCCGCCACCAGCCGGGCGCCTCGCCGCGCCGCTCCCCCACGCGGACCCGGGCCGCCCGGGACGTCCTCCTCCAGCCGCCAGCCGCTCGACCTGCGGTCGGCCGCCCTCATGTCGCGCTCCTCGACCAGATGCCGCGCCGCACGGTGAGCAGGGAGTACGGGAGCAGCCAGGCCAGGACCACCGAGGAGAAGAGGCTCATGAGCGGGCGGTACCTCCAGCGGGTGTCGCCGGGGTGGTCGATCCGGTAGGCGAGGCCCCAGACGCAGCCCTTGAGCAGGACCCCGCAGACATAGAGGAGGGTGAGCAGGTACGCGCCGTGGGCCGGGGCCCAGACCAGGTGGCGGAGGGCCATCAGCGGCGCGGCGAGCACCCAGAGCACGTGCCCGTAGAACAGGACGGCCGGTCCCGGGCCCCGGCGCCACATGAAGGCGCCGGTGAAGAAGAGGTTGCGGATGAAGCTCTTCTTCCAGCGGACCTGCTGGCGCATCAGGGGAACGAAGCGGGAGGGGACGTTGGTACGGACGTGGGCCGAGCGGACGTAGCCGACCCGCCAGCGGCGTTCGGGGTGGTCCTCGTCCGTGACGAACGGGGAGTCGCGGTAGCGGTCCTTGAGCCTTCCGCCGATCCACGCCTGCCCGAGGACGTACCCGGTGAGCTGCCGGTCCGTGGCGAACCGGAAGGGAGCGCCCAGGAAGCGGTCCCCGGCCCAGGCGGGGAGGTAGTTCCAGATCGCCTCCCGGCGGAAGACCGCGAGCGGGCCGGAGACGCAGGACACCGAGCCGAAGGAGGACTCCGCCGCCTTGGCGATCCTGAACTGCCCTTCGTACCAGATGTCCTGGATGCGCGTCAGCGTGTTCGCGTGCGCGTTGAGGGCCCGGCAGTGCCCGCTGACGGCACCGAGGCGGGGGTGGCGGGCGAGGGCGTCCACGCAGCGGCGGAGCGCGTCGGGTGCCAGCACGCAGTCGGAGTCGGTGAAGGCGATGATCTCGGCGTCCGCCCGCCCGCACGCGGCGACCAGGGCGTGCTTCTTCCCGACGTTCTCGTCCAGCAGCAGGACGGTGATGCCGAGTTCGTCGCGCAGCCGGAGGAGGATCTCGCGCGTTCCGTCGGTGGAGAAGTCGTCCACCACGACGATCCGCACCCGGGGACAGTCCGAGGCGGCCATCGAGCGGACGCACGCCTCGATGGCGTCGGCCTCGTCCTTCACCGCCAGCAGGAAGTCGACGCGCGGCCGGGCCGGGAGGAACGGGAAACCGGGGTCGGGCCGCCGGGGGCCCGGGGTCTTCGAAGGGTCCTCGTATCTGCTGTAAGCGAGGTACAGCAGGGTGATCGTGCCCCCGAGGACCACCAGGCCGTACGCCGTCGCGGTGTTCAGGCGCGGAAGCCGCAGCGCCTGGTGGGCCAGGACGACGGTCAGGGGCGTCAGGCAGATCAGCACCAGCAGCCGGCGCACCCCGCGCCCTGCCCCGGGGACCGCGTCCGCGAGGCGCCGGGCAAGCCGGCGGGCGGGCCCGGGGGTCTGGCGTGCCGGGCGCGCGGTCGCGGGAGCGTGGCGGAGGACGGGCCGCCGGGCGGCGGGCGGGGAGCCGACGGCACGGTCGGCGGACGTTCGGTCGGCGGTTGCCCGGTCGGCGGACGTTCGGTCGGCGGACGTTCGGTCGGTCAGGGTCATGCCGGCGCCCCGACCGGACCGTGCGTCCCGTGCGTCCCGACACCCTCCGTGGCCCCGGCGGCCCCGGCGGCCCCGGCAGCCCCGGCGGCCCCGGTAGTCCTGACAGCCCCCGTAGCCCCGGAGCCCCCAGGCACCCCAGACGCCCTGGCGCCCCCTGTGGCCCCCGTCGCTCGGTACGTCCCGGCGGAACCGGGTCCCCTGCGGTCCTGGGAGATGTCGAGCACCGTGTGTTCGGGGCCCAGCCGGCTCAGATCCATGCCCGGGTGCACCGTGTGCAGCACGACGAGGTCCCACCGCTGCTCCCACGGGTCGGTGAGACCGGCCAGCGTCCCGCCGTGCAGCTCGGCGCTCGGCACCAGCGGGTCCGTGAAGGCGACCGTCGCCCCCCAGTCCGCCAGCAGCCCCATGATTTCCAGCGCGGGGCTCTCGCGGACGTCCGCCACGCCCCGCTTGTACGCGATCCCGACCAGCAGGACGCGCGCTCCGGCGACCGGAATTCCCCGTGCGGCGAGCTTCGCCGTGATGAGCCCCGCCATGCGTCCGGGACGTTCCGCGATGGCCCGCATCGCGGCTTCGACGACCGGCGAGGGAATGCGTTCGGCCCTCAACTGCCAGAGCAGGTAATGCGGATCGCACGGAATGCAGTGCCCGCCCACCCCGGGGCCCGGATAGAACGGCATGAAACCGTACGGCTTGGTGGCGGCCGCGTCGATCACCGCTCGGGGATCCAGTCCGAAAACGGCACAGCTGTCGGCCAATTCGTTCGCCAGCGCGATATTGACGGCCCGGAACGTGTTCTCCCAGAGCTTGGTCATCTCGGCGGCTTCCGGACTTCCGACCGTGTGCACGGAGAGGCAGACCCGGGAGAGAACCGAGGCGGCCGAGGCGGTGCTCCGACGCCCCGCACCGCCGACCACCCGCGGCGTGAGGTCCTGGCTGTGGCCGACGCTCCCCGGGTCGATCCGCTCCGGAGTGAAAGCCACGAAGACATCGGTCTCCACCTTCATCCCCCGGGCCGCGAGCGGCGTGAGCAGCAGATCGCGGGTCGTCCCCACATAGCTGGTGGAGGTCAGCAGGATCAGCTGTCCGGGCGTCGCGTGCGCGACCGCCGAGGCACAGGCCGAAGCGAGCATCCCGAGGTCCGGCACCTGATGGCGGTCCACGGGGGTGGGGACGCAGATCATCACGGTGTCCGCCCAGGCGGAGGCCCGGGAGTCGTCGGTGAGCAGGAAGGCGGCGTCGTTCAGCGCGTCCGTCAGCCGTTCCCTGTCCTGCGGCGCCAGGTCCACGGCGCCCGCACGGATGTCGCGCAGCCGGTCCGCGCTGATGTCGATCCCGATCACCCGCACCCCCGCCGCCCGTAGCGCCAGGGCCGTCGGCAGACCTACGTACCCCAGTCCGATCACGGCGACGGCTCGTCCGTGACGTTCCGCCCGGGACAGCGGGAGGCGGTGCGGCGCACCGTCGTCCGCCGCACCGAAGGGGCCGGGGGGTGCCGCCTGGCCGGGAAAGTCGGCCGGTCGAGCGGGCGTCAAGGAATTCCGGTCGGGGTCGGTACGGCCCTGAGCGGGAACGTCCTCCGCCGCGGCGGGGGTTGCCGAGATTTCCGGCCCTGGGTTCGCGGCCGCTTCGACCGGGGTCTGATGTTTTCCTGTCGCCACGGAGGAATCGTGCCCGACCCGTCACGAAAGACAGGGGCGGACACGACGTGAACGCACGATCAACGGCGACGCGCTACCCGTTCGCGTACTCATCATTTCAATGGGCGGCGCCTGGCGGGGAATTGCCTTTCTCCTCATGTCCATTCGGCGATGAGACGATCGTACGACCGCACGACCCCCATGACCGCGGGGAGTCGGACATCCCCACCCCGCTCCTGCCCATCCGCGCCACACACCCCCGCCGCGCCCCGGCCCGCCCCTCGTGGGTCCGCGGCGGCCGGCTCCGGAGGCGCTCGGCATGGCTGGTTATGAGCCACGCGCCTTGCGCGTCTCACCACGTGAGCCAGCCCCCTCCGCCCCCGAAAATTTCGAACACGTTCCGCACGGCCGCGGACCGCTGTTCCCGGTGGTGACGACGGCCGACAGTCGACGGGCGGCAACACGGCGAAGATCGACGAAACGTCCGCTTAACGAACACCGGCCACCCGGCAACGGACGAATTCTGGCCAAATCATTGACGCGCTCCTGACAGGAACACGCCGTGACTGACACTCTTCCGTCGTTCCGCGCACCGCCTGCACTGCCGACCGGGCCACCGCCCGCCGGTACCCCCCCTTCGCAGAAGGAGTCCGCGTGAGACTCACGCACAGCCGTCGCACCACCGCGACCGGCGCCCTGATAGCCGCGGCGGCCCTCGTCGCCGTCGGCGTCACCTCCCCCGCCGCGACCGCCACCCCCGCCGCGTCCCCGGCGGCCTCTCCCGCCCTGGGCAAGGTCAACCCGGGTGCGCTGCCGGCGGCTCTCTCCCCCGCCGCCCGCGCAGCCCTGATCGCCCAGGCCGACGCGGGCAAGGCCGCCACCGCCAAGGAACTCGGTCTCGGCGCCACGGAGAAGCTCGTCGTCCGTGACGTGGTCAAGGACGCCGACGGCACGGTGCACACCCGCTACGAGCGCACCCTCGGCGGGCTGCCGGTCCTCGGCGGTGACCTCGTGGTCTCCGAGAGCGCGGCCGGTGCGACCGAGTCCGTCACCAAGGCCTCCCCTGCCACCTCCGCGCAGCTGAAGGCCGTCGGCACCGTCGCCGACATCGCCCCGGCCGCCGCCGAGAAGCAGGCCCTGAGCGCCGCCTCGGCCGACGGTTCGAAGGCCACCGAGGCGAGCCAGGCCCCCCGCAAGATCGTCTGGCTGGCGAACGGCACACCGAAGCTCGCCTTCGAGACGGTGGTCGGCGGACTCCAGGACGACGGCACCCCGAACGAGCTGCACGTCGTCACCGACGCCGCCTCCGGGGCCAAGCTCTTCGAGTGGCAGGGCATCGAGACCGGTACCGGCAACACGCAGTACAGCGGCACCGTCACCCTCGGCACCTCGGGCACCACGGGCTCGTACAACCTGACCGACTCCACGCGCGGCGGGCACAAGACGTACAACCTGAACCACGGCACGTCCGGCACCGGAACGCTCTTCTCCGGCGCGGACGACGTCTGGGGCAACGGCGTCGGCACCAACACCGAGACCGCCGCCGCCGACGCCCACTACGGCGCTGCCGAGACGTGGGACTACTACAAGAACGTCCACGGCCGCACCGGCATCAAGGGCAACGGCGTCGCCGCCTACTCCCGCGTCCACTACGGCAACAACTACGTCAACGCCTTCTGGACCGACAGCTGCTTCTGCATGACGTACGGCGACGGGTCCGGCAACGCCGCCCCGCTGACCTCGCTCGACGTCGCGGCGCACGAGATGTCGCACGGCGTCACCGCCGCCACCGCCGGCCTGGTCTACAGCGGTGAGTCCGGTGGCCTCAACGAGGCGACCAGCGACATCTTCGCGGCGGGTGTGGAGTTCTACTCCAACACCACCGCCGACCCCGGCGACTACCTCGTCGGCGAGAAGATCAACATCAACGGCGACGGCACCCCGCTGCGCTACATGGACAAGCCGAGCAAGGACGGCGGCTCGTACGACTCCTGGTACTCCGGCATCGGCAACGCCGACGTCCACTACTCCTCGGGTCCCGCGAACCACTTCTTCTACCTGCTCTCCGAGGGCAGCGGCGCCAAGACCGTCAACGGCGTCTCGTACAACTCCCCGACCTCGGACGGCCTCGCGGTGACCGGCATCGGCCGCGACAAGGCGCTGCAGATCTGGTACCGGGCGCTCACCACGAAGTTCACCACGACGACCAACTACGCCTCCGCGCGTACCGGTACCCTCGCCGCCGCCGGTGAGCTGTACGGCACGACGAGCGCCGAGTACACCGCCGTGGCCAACGCCTGGGCCGGCATCAACGTCGGCACCCGTCCCGGCGGCACCACACCCCCCACCGGGACGGTCTTCACCAGCAACACCGCCGTCTCGATCCCGGACAACGGCGCCGCGGTCACCAGCTCGCTCACCGTCTCCGGTGTCACCGGCAACGCCCCGAGCACCCTCCAGGTCGCGGTGAACATCACCCACACCTGGCGCGGTGACCTGGTCGTCGACCTCGTCGGTCCGAACGGGACCTCCTACCGGCTGAAGAACTCCTCGTCGAGCGACTCGGCCGACAACGTGGTGGCGACCTACACGGTCAACGCCTCCGCGCAGGTCGCCAACGGTGTCTGGAAGCTGAAGGCGCAGGACGTCGCTTCGAGCGACACCGGCAAGATCAACAGCTTCTCGCTCACCTTCTGACGCACCCGCGTCCGCATCCGCATGCGGACCGACCTGACCCGACCGGGGCCACGCAGGCCCGGTCGGGGCGGACCCCGGACGGCCCGGGAGGAGACCACTCCTCCCGGGCCGTCCGTCCGTCGCCGTCCGCCCTCCCTCCCTGCCCATGGCCCCGGAAGTCGCCGTGGGACGGCCGTCTAAGCTGTCGCCGATCAACACCCTCCGATCATTCGGGGTGTTGCGCGAAGAGCCATGGGGAGGGCGGATTCGATGTCCGGGACCGGAAAGTGGAACGTACGAAGATCGATCGGTGCGGGACTGTGCACCGCGGTGGTGGGGGGAATCCTGCTGGCTCCGGGACCGGCCACGGGCCATGACGCGCGCCCCGTGGCGATGGCCCTGGTGCCGTCCGCCCAGGCAGCCGCGGCGGTCACGCCGGGCAGCGTCTCCCTCGGCGACGGCGAGCGGGTCAGCCTCGTCGACGGTGATGTGCGCATCACGGACAGCGGCACGGCCGATTCCACCGGCACCTACGCCTTCGGCTCGGCGAGCGGCGCACTCGAAGTGCGTCCGACCGCGCTGCCGCAGCAGGTGCGGCCCACCCGGCTCGCCGTCCCGACCGCCAGGGCGGCGATGTCCGCCGCGCAGGCGGCGGCCACGTACACGGTGAAGCTGAACATCACCAACGCCGATGTGACGTCCAAGATCTTCTACGTCTGGAACAGCACGACCTGGACGTCCTACGCCGTCGACAGCGACGCGATCGGTCCGTCCGCGTCCCTCAAGCTTCCGCCGGGCGACTACTTCTCCGTCGCGCTGCACAGCGACTGGCAACGCCCGTCCTACCTCCTGACCCGCTCCTTCAAGGTCGGTACGGCCGCGACGACCGTCTCCTTCGACGAGCGCGCGGCGAAGGAGACGGGCATCAAGGTCGACGACACGACGGCCGCCCGTGAGGCCTCCGCCGTGTGGATCTCGGTGCCCGGGAACGGCCTCGCCGGATTCGCCGGGTCGGGCGCGGGCAAGGTGTACGTCACGCCGTTCTCGCAGACCGGCGCGGCGCTGCGGATCCACGACGTGCTCAGCCGCACGGGCAGCACGGCGAGCACCCCGAGCCCCTTCCGCTACGACCTCACGTACGCCTACACCGACACGGTGCCCGCCGTTCCGGTCGCGTCGGTGAAGCAGGCCTCGCTCGCGAAGACGGTCACCCGCGTCAACGCTCCGGGCACCCGGACCACCGCCATCCTGCAGACGGTCCCGAACCTCGGTGAATGGACCGGCGTCTACGTGGACTCGGCCGTGCCCGTGGCCGGCTCGGTCACCGAGTACGTCACGCCCGGCGTCTCCTACAGCAGGTTCCTCGCCTACGGGACCGGGGACTACTCCCTGCAGCTCCCGGACCGCACCCTGGCCGCCGGCACCACGCCCGGGGAGACCCTCGGGGCGGCGCCGCTGCAACCGGTCCGGATCCAGGGCTGGGCCTCACAGCGCAGTGGCAACACCGTCACCCTGAACGAATCCGGCGGTCTCGGCGACGCCGACGGGCACTACGGGGCCGACAACCGGTCGGCGGTCTCCTACCGTCTGACGCGCGACGGCGTGACCTACGCCCAGGCCGAGGACGCACAGGTCAACCACCCTCTGGTGGCCCAGCTCCCGTCCGGCTCCGGCACGTACACCCTGGAGCAGACGGTCGACCACCGCGTGCCGTACCGGAAGCTCTCCACGACGGTGCGCAACGAGTGGACGTTCACGTCCGGCACCACGTCCCGGGCGACCTCGCTGCCGCTGGTCGGTACCCGGGTGAAGCTCACCGGGCTCAACGCGTCGAACCGGGCCGTCACCGCCACCCCGGTGACCGTCACCGCCTCCGCCGACACCCTCGCGCCCTCGGCGGAGGCGTCCGTCACCGGCATCGAGTACTCCGTCGACGGCGGCTCGTCATGGACCTCTCTGCCGCTCACCGGCGCCACCGCGTCCCTGACCGTTCCCGCCACCGCGGCCTTCGTCTCGCTGCGCGTCACCGCCAGCGACGACCGGGGCGACAGCCTGCGCCGCACCATCGAGCGCGCCTTCGCGGGACCGGGCGCCCAGGGGGACGAGACGGTCGGCTCCACCCGGATCTCGAAGGTCGTCGTCAACGGCGGCAAGGCCGTCGAGTTGTCCGACCAGCCGCTGCAGGAGTTCAAGGCGACGTTCACCGCCACGGATCCGGCGGGCATCGCAGGCGGCGACATGTACCTCTACCACGGCTCGTACGACGCCCCGGACGGGGTGCTCTACGGTTCCTGGCCGGCGACCTGCACCGAGGTCAGCGCGACCACGTCCTCCTGCGAAACCCACTTCGCCTATGTCTCCCCCCGTTGGACCCTCGGCCTCAACGCGCTGGCCGGCGGCTGGAAAATCGCGGCCTGGGCGGAGTCGGCGGACGGCAGCAGCCTCACCGACCTGCACGCCGCCGCGTCGGTGCCGGTCCAGCGCGACTCGGCCCAGACCACCGACGCCGCGCCGGAACCCGTGGCGAAGGGCAAGACGATCACGGTCACCGGCAAGCTCTCCCGCGCCAACTGGGAGACGGGCGGTTACCACGGCTACGCCACCCAGCCGGTCCGGCTCCAGTTCCGCAAGAACGGGACGACGACGTACACCACGGTGAAGACCGTGAACACGGACGGCGTCGGGAACCTCAAGACCACGGTGACGGCCACGGTCGACGGGTTCTGGCGCTACTCCTTCGCCGGCACCGCGTCGACCCCGCCGGCCACGGCGGCGGGCGACTTCGTCGACGTGCGCTGACGGCCGGAACACGAGTAGGCCCCGGCCGCCGGACCCGACCACCTCGGGACCGGCGGCCGGGGCCTTCCGCGTCCGGCCGCCGGCACCCGCCAGCGGCCGGGGAACGTCCGCGCATCCCCCGCGGGTGCCCGCAGCTCAGCGCAGCACCGGGCCGCCCTCCTCCTCCCCGACGCTCGCGTCCGGCAGTGCCACCAGGCCGAGTTCGGTCCCGGAGGCCAGCAGCGGATGCGAGGGCAGGACCCGCACGGTGTAGCCGTACGGGCCCGTACGGTCCAGCGAGAGCGGCCCCTCGTACACCCGGTGGTCCTCCAGGTCACCGGTGCCGGTCACCTTCAGCGGGGTGATCTGGGCGTCGACGAGCGCGTCGCCGGAGTCCACCCGCCCGGCCACGACCTGCACCTCCAGGTCCTCCGGGGCGAGGCCGCCGAGCACGATCCTGACCCGCAGCGCGAGGGTCGCGCCCAGCTCCGCCGAGCCGCTCGCGGTGGTGTCGGTGACCGTCTCGACGTGGTCGACGGCCACCTGCGGCCAGGCGGCCCGCACCTTCGACTTCCACGCCGCGAGCTCGCGTGCGGCGGGGACGTCCAGAGCGCGCCGCGACACCGCGGCGGGGGCGTAGAGCCGCTCCACGTACTCGCGGACCATGCGTCCGGCGAGGAGTTTCGGGCCGAGGGCGGCCAGGGTGCGGCGGACCATCTCGATCCAGCGCTCCGGCAGCCCGTTCTCCCCCCGGTCGTAGAAGCGGGGCGCGACCCGGTCCTCGATCAGCGCGTAGAGGGCGTCGGCCTCCAGTTCGTCGCGCCGGTCGTCGTCCACCGCGGAACCGTCCGCCGTCGGGATGGCCCAGCCGAAGTCCGGCTCGAACCACTCGTCCCACCAGCCGTCGCGCACCGAGAGGTTGAGGCTGCCGTTGAGGGCGGCCTTCATCCCGCTCGTGCCGCAGGCCTCCAGCGGGCGCAGCGGGTTGTTGAGCCACACGTCGCAGCCGGGGTAGAGCTTCTGCGCCATGGCCATGCCGTAGTCGGGCAGGAAGACGATCCGGTGGCGGACCCGGGCCTCGTCGGCGAACCGGACCAGCTCCTGGATCAGCCGCTTCCCGCCGTCGTCGGCGGGGTGCGCCTTGCCCGCGACGACGATCTGGATGGGCCGGGTGGGGTGGAGCAGCAGCCGGGTCAGCCGGTCCTTGTCGCGGAGCATCAGGGTGAGTCGCTTGTACGAGGGGACCCGGCGGGCGAAGCCGATGGTGAGGACGTCGGGGTCGAGGACGCCGTCGATCCAGCCGAGTTCGGCGGTTCCGGCGCCACGCCTGCGCCAGGAGGCGTAGAGCCGCTTGCGGACCTCGGTGACGAGCTGTTCGCGCAGGACCCGGCGCAGGTCCCAGATCTCGCGGTCGCCGATGGCGGCCACCGCGTCCCAGCGGCGGGGCGTGCCGGTGCGGTCGACGCCGATCCCGGCGGCCACTTCGCCGCCGGCGAGCGCGTCCCGGGCGCGGTCCTCGCCGACCTGCCGGGCGCCCAGGCTCAGCACCTCGGGGGCGACCCAGGTCGGGGCGTGCACGCCGTTGGTGACGGAGCTGATGGGCACCTCCGCCGGGTCGAATCCCGGCCAGAGCCCGGAGAACATCTCCCGGCTGACGGCTCCGTGCAGGGTGGAGACTCCGTTGGCCCGCTGGGCGAGCCTCAGGCCCATGACCGCCATGTTGAAGATGCCGGGGGTGCCGCCCTCGTACGTCTCCTCGCCGAGGGCGAGTACGCGGTCGACGGGGACTCCGGGGAGTTCGCCGTCGTCGCCGAAGTGGCGGGCGACGAGCTGGCGGTCGAATCGGTCTATGCCGGCGGGGACCGGGGTGTGGGTGGTGAAGACGGCGCCGGCCCGGACGATTTCGAGCGCGGCGTCGAAGTCGAGCCCCTCGCCGCCGAGTTGTCCGGACGCCTGGTCGGCTTGGTTGAGTTCCCGGATGCGTTCGAGGCCGAGGAAGCCGGCGTGGCCCTCGTTGGTGTGGAACACCTCGGGCGCGGGTGCGCCGGTGAGGCGGCACCAGGTGCGCACGGCACGCACCCCGCCGATGCCGAGCAGCATCTCCTGCAGGAGGCGGTGGTCGCTGCCGCCGCCGTAGAGCCGGTCGGTGACGTCGCGTTCGCCGGGGGCGTTCTCCTCCACGTCGGAGTCGAGCATGAGGAGGGGGACCCTGCCGACCTGGGCCTTCCAGACGCAGGCGTGCAGGGAGCGCCCGCCGGGCAGGGCGAGCACCACCCGGGCGGGGGTGCCGTCGTGTTCGCGCAGCAGGGTGACCGGGAGTTCGTTGGGGTCGAGCACCGGATAGGTCTCCTGCTGCCAGCCGTCGCGGGAGAGCGACTGGCGGAAGTAGCCGTGCCGGTAGAGCAGGCCGACGCCGATGAGCGGGACGCCGAGGTCGCTGGCGGCCTTGAGGTGGTCGCCTGCCAGGATGCCGAGTCCGCCGGAGTACTGCGGCAGAGCCGCGGTCACTCCGAACTCGGGTGAGAAGTAGGCGACGGAGCTGGGGAGTTGGCTGCCCTGGGCGAGCTGGTTCTGGTACCACCGGGGGCCGGTGAGGTAGCCGTCGAGCTCGTCGGCGGCCTCGCCGAGGCGGCCGAGGAACTCCTCGTCGCGGGCGAGTTCGGCCAGCCGGGAGGCGGAGACGGAGCCGAGGAGGCGGACCGGGTCGGCATCCTCCGGCCGCCACCCCTCGGGGTCGACGGACCGGAAGAGCTCCTGGGTCTCGGTGTGCCACGACCACCGCAGATTGCGCGCGAGGTCGTGCAGGGGTCGCAGGGGGTCGGGGAGGACGGGACGTACGGTGAACCGACGAATGGCCTTCACGCGTTCCACCTTTACAGGGGAGTTGCGAATCCGAGGGGACGCCGCACCACGGTGTGCGCCGCTCCGCCACTGACGACGGTAACGGCCCGGGGCTCCGTCCTGCCACGGCGCACGGGGTCGTCGCGCGGTCCGGCGCACGCGTCCCCGGGTCTCCGGCGCTGCCCCAGGGGTCCCGGCGGTCCCGGCAATCCCGCCCGCTGCGCACGGATATGGCTGATTTCACCCCCTCGGGCGACCTTGTGGGCGTGGGCCGGCCGGGAGAGGCTTCCGGGGTGGCGAACCCACCGGGAGGTGCGAGTCGCCGGAGCGCGGGTACCCGGTGACTCGTGTGACGCCGCACGCCCGATGCCGGGCACCGGACGCGCGCGGCGTCCGGATGACGACCCAGTAGTTAACACGACGCCGGGTTGACCGCGCGAAAGCGATGGGAAGGCTACCCGCGTACACAGCCGACCCGGCGGCACACGTCCTCGCGCACACCCCCGCAGCGTGCGCGTCATCCCCGCGCACGCCAGCCATTCGAGTGCCATTCGAGTGAACGCGGACAGGAGCGGCCATGCCCACAGCCCGTCAGCAGACAGCTGAGCAGCTACAAAGGACTGATCCCCATTCTCGCGGCACGCGGATGCGGTCCTCGCCGCGCGTGCCGTCGTCCCCGCACGCCCCGCTCCAGCTTTCAGGTGATGTCATGATCGGTCGTATCCCCGTCCTGGACGTCCTTCCGCTCGTCGATTGCGGCAGACGCCCGGCGAAGGCGGTGGTGGGCGAGACCTTCCAGGTCTCCGCCACGGTCTTCCGCGAAGGCCATGACGCGGTGGCGGCCAATGTCGTACTGCGCGACCCGAGCGGACGGCGCGGCCCGTTCGTGCCGCTGCGCGAACTCGCTCCCGGTACGGACCGGTGGGGAGCCGACGTCACCCCGGACACGGAGGGGCGCTGGACGTACAAGGTCGAGGCGTGGAGCGACCCGCTGACCACCTGGCGGCGGCTCGCGCAGATCAAGATCCCGGCAGGCATCGACACCGCACTGGTGCTCGCCGAGGGCGCGGCGCTCCACGAGCGCGCCGCCTCGGGCGTGCCGAAGAAGGACGGCCGGGAGGCGGTTCTGGCCGCCGTCGACGCCCTGCGGGACACCACCCGTACGCCCGCCGACCGGCTGGCGGCGGCGCTCACCCCGGCGGTGGCCGCCCCGCTCGCCCGCTTCCCGCTGCGCGAGCTGGTCACCGCTTCGCGCCCCCTCCCGCTGGTCGTCGAGCGCCCGCGTGCGCTGTACGGCGCGTGGTACGAGCTCTTCCCGCGCTCCGAGGGCGCCCGCCGCGAGAGCGTCCCCGGCGGCGAGACCCGGCTGGTCAGCGGCACGTTCCGGACGGCGGCCGAGCGGCTGCCCGCGGTGGCCGCGATGGGCTTCGACGTCGTCTACCTGCCGCCGGTCCACCCCATCGGCACCTCCCACCGCAAGGGGCCGGACAACACCCTGACGGCGGGCGCGGGCGATCCGGGCGTGCCCTGGGCGATCGGTTCGGCGGACGGCGGCCACGACGCCGTCCATCCGGACCTCGGCACGCTGGAGGACTTCGACCACTTCGTGGAGGCCGCCCGCACCCTGCGGATGGAGATCGCCCTGGACTTCGCGCTCCAGTGCTCCCCGGACCACCCCTGGGTGAAGGAGCACCCGGAGTGGTTCCACCACCGCCCCGACGGCTCGATCGCGTACGCCGAGAACCCGCCGAAGAAGTACCAGGACATCTACCCCATCGCCTTCGACAAGGACATGCCGGGGCTGGTCGCCGAGACGGTACGGGTGCTGCGGTTCTGGATGGACCACGGGGTGCGGATCTTCCGCGTGGACAACCCGCACACCAAGCCGGTCGTCTTCTGGGAGCAGGTGATCGAGAAGATCAACGGCACCGACCCGGACGTCGTCTTCCTCGCCGAGGCGTTCACCCGCCCCGCGATGATGCACACCCTCGCGAAGGTCGGTTTCCAGCAGTCGTACACGTACTTCACCTGGCGGAACACGAAGCAGGAGCTGACCGAGTACGCCCTGGAGGTCTCCGGCGAGGCCGCCTCGTACATGCGCCCCAACTTCTTCGTGAACACCCCCGACATCCTTCCCGGCTACCTCCAGGACGGCGGCCGGCCCGCCTTCGAGGTCCGGGCCGTGCTGGCCGCGACGCTCTCCCCGTCCTGGGGCGTGTACGCGGGATTCGAGCTGTGCGAGAACACCCCGACGCGTCCGGGGAGCGAGGAGTACCTGCACTCGGAGAAGTACGAACTCAGGCCCAGGGACTGGGAGTCGGCCGAACGCGAGGGACGTTCGCTGGCCCCGCTGATCACGTCGCTCAACCGGATCAGGCGCCGCCATCCGGCGCTCCGGCAGCTGCGGGACGTCCACTTCCACTCCGCCGACAACGAAGCGCTGATCGTCTACAGCAAGCGCTCCGGATCGAACACCCTCCTGGTGGTCGTGAACCTCGACCCGCACCACACCCAGGAGGCCACGGTCTCGTTGGACATGCCGCAACTCGGCCTCGACTGGCACGAGAGCGTGCCGGTGCGCGACGAGCTCACCGGCGACACCTATCACTGGGGCAGGACCTTCTACGTGCGCCTAGAGCCGGGTATCACGCCCGCGCACGTCGTCGTCCTGCGACCGTCCCCGCCGACCGGAGGGTCACCCACACCATGATCGTGAATGAGCCTGTTCCCGACACCTTCGAGGACACCCCCGCCAAGGACCGCGATCCCGACTGGTTCAAGCGCGCCGTCTTCTACGAGGTCCTCGTCCGGTCCTTCCAGGACTCCAACGGCGACGGCATCGGAGACCTCAAGGGCATCACCGCCAAGCTGGACTACCTCCAGTGGCTCGGCATCGACTGCCTCTGGCTGCCGCCGTTCTTCAAGTCGCCTCTGCGCGACGGCGGTTACGACGTCTCGGACTACACCGCCGTGCTTCCGGAGTTCGGCGACCTCGCCGACTTCGTGGAGTTCGTGGACGCCGCGCACCAGCGCGGCATGCGCGTCATCATCGACTTCGTCATGAACCACACGAGCGACCAGCACGAGTGGTTCCAGCAGTCCCGGTCGGACCCCGACGGGCCGTACGGCGACTACTACGTCTGGGCCGACGACGACAAGCAGTTCCCCGACGCGAGGATCATCTTCGTCGACACGGAGACCTCGAACTGGACCTTCGACCCGGTACGCAAGCAGTACTACTGGCACCGGTTCTTCTCGCACCAGCCCGACCTCAACTACGAGAACCCTGCGGTGCAGGAAGAGATCATCTCCGCCCTCCGCTTCTGGCTGGACCTCGGCATCGACGGCTTCCGCGTGGACGCCGTGCCCTACCTCTACCAGCGCGAAGGCACCAACTGCGAGAACCTCCCCGAGACCCACGGCTTCCTCAAGCGGGTCCGCAAGGAGATCGACGCCAACTACCCGGACACCGTCCTGCTCGCCGAGGCCAACCAGTGGCCCGAGGACGTCGTCGACTACTTCGGCGACTACCAGTCCGGCGGCGACGAGTGCCACATGGCGTTCCACTTCCCGGTGATGCCGCGCATCTTCATGGCGGTACGGCGGGAGAGCCGCTACCCGGTCTCCGAAGTCCTCGCCAAGACACCGGCCATCCCGAAGAACTGCCAGTGGGGCATCTTCCTGCGCAACCACGACGAGCTCACCCTCGAAATGGTCACGGACGAAGAGCGCGACTACATGTACGCCGAGTACGCCAAGGACCCGCGGATGCGCGCCAACATCGGCATCCGGCGGCGCCTCGCCCCCCTGCTGGACAACGACCGCAACCAGATCGAGCTGTTCACCGCTCTGCTGCTGTCGCTGCCCGGCTCCCCGATCCTCTACTACGGGGACGAGATCGGGATGGGCGACAACATCTGGCTCGGCGACCGCGACGGGGTACGCACCCCGATGCAGTGGACGCCGGACCGCAACGCCGGGTTCTCCTCCAGCGACCCTGGCCGGCTCTTCCTGCCCACGATCATGGACCCGGTCTACGGCTACCAGGTCACCAACGTCGAGGCGTCGATGGCGTCGCCCTCCTCCCTGCTGCACTGGACCCGGCGCATGATCGAGATCCGCAAGCAGAATCCGGCCTTCGGACTGGGCGAGTACACCGAACTGCCGTCGTCCAACCCGGCGGTGCTCGCGTTCACCCGTGAGTACGGGGACGACCTCGTGCTGTGCGTCCACAACTTCTCCCGGTTCGCACAGCCGACGGAACTCGACCTGAGGTCCTTCAACGGACGCCACCCGGTCGAACTGATCGGCGGGGTGCGCTTCCCCGCCGTCGGCGAGTGGCCCTACCTGCTCACTCTCGCCGGCCACGGCTTCTACTGGTTCCGGCTGCGGAAGGAAGCTCCGGCCATCTGACGGGCGCCACCGGGGTGTTACGCCCCGGGCAACGGAACGCACGGCTCCTGCGGGACGGTTTTGGCCGTCCCGCACGGGGCACTCTCCCCCACATCGAGCGTTGGACGGCTTCGCGTGGCCGTTGGGCCATTCGAGTCCGTACGCACCATCCTCAGCCGACACGTCCCGCACAGCCGGACAGCCATTGCCGCAATCCGGGACACTCCTCGCATCTGTGTGCCCGGGGAAAGGACGCGATGCCATGTCGGAGGCTGCATCCACTCACGTCGCCCTGGCGAAAAGCACCACGAAACAGGCGCCCCACCCGCAACCCCATCCACGGCCGGGAGGCGCCGCGGCGGCGACCGCGCTGCTGCCCTCCCTCGCCCCGCTGCTCCACGACTGGCTGCCCCGGCAGAGATGGTTCGCCGGCAAGGGCCACCCGGTGGCCGGGTTCACCCTGGTCTGCGCGACCGAGATACTGCCGGTGGACTCATCGACGACCGGCCCCGGGCTGCTGCACCTCCTGGTCCGGGTCCACCAGCCCGGACTGCCCGCCCGCGCCACCGGAGACTGCTACCAACTCCTGCTCGGGGTGAGGAAGGACCTGCCACCGAGTCTGGCCCCCGCCCTCATCGGGCGGGTGGCGGACGGCCCGCTGGCCGGCCGCACCGTGTACGAGGGCCTCCACGACCCCCGGCTCGCCGGTCTGCTGCTGGAACGGTTCCGCCGCCCCGGCCCGCTCGGCGCACTCCGCTTCGAGCGCGCCGAAACGATTCCGGCCGGGCTCGCGCCCCGGCTGCTGGACACCGAACAGTCCAACTCCTCGCTCGTCTTCGGCGACGCGTACATCCTGAAGATCCTGCGGAGAGTCTTCCCGGGAACCAACCCGGATCTGGAGCTGCCGCTCGCCCTCGTCGGCGAGGGCTGCGGACGGGTGCCCGCACCCGTCGCCTGGTTCGAGGCGGCCACGCCGGAACCGCTCACCCTCGGCGTGCTGCAACCCTTCCTGCGCGGCGCCGAGGACGGCTGGCAACTGGCCCTCGGCGCACTCGCCGAGGGGCGCGACTTCGTCCCGGAATCCCGTGCGCTCGGCCGGGCCACCGCCGAGGTGCACTCCGCGCTCGCCTCCGCCCTCCCCGGCCCCGACCTGCGCCGTGCGGGCACCGAGACGCTGGTCGCCGGCATGACCCAGCGACTGGAGGCGACCGCGCAGGCCGTCCCCGTGCTCCTGCCGTACGTCCCCGCGCTACGCGCCGCCTTCGACGCGCTGGGGGAACTCGGACACCGGGGCCGCTCCTGGGCCACCCACCGGGTCCACGGCGACCTGCACCTCGGACAGACACTCCGCGGCGCCGACGGGTTCTGGTCGCTCATCGACTTCGAGGGCGAACCCGCCAAACCGCTCGCCGAACGCCGCAGCCCGCAGCCTCCGGTGCGCGACGTCGCCGGGATGCTCCGCTCCTTCGACTACGCGGCCCGCTCCCACCGGCCCTGGAGCGACGCGTGGGCGGAGCGCTGCCGCTCCGCGTACTGCGAGGGGTACGCCGACGTCTCGGGCACCGACCCGCGCAGCGAACCCGAACTGCTGCGCGCCCACGAGACGGACAAGGCGGTGTACGAGGTGCTGTACGAGGCACGGCACCGCCCCGACTGGCTGCCCGTCCCGATGGCCGCGATCCAGCGGCTGGCCGCGTCCACCTGATCCGGGTCCGCGCGGCTCCCCCGCCGCGCGGCCCGGTGGACCGGCGGGCGCGTCCCGGCCCGCGCCCGCTCCGCACCCCGGCCCCGTCCACCGCCCGGTCCGCCCCCCGACCGCACGGATTTCCCCGTTCCGTACGCCCCCGCCCCCGCACCGACCGACCCCCCGAGGAGGCCGTCCCCCGTGACCGCCCGTAAGCCGTCCAGGAACACGCCCGCCCCCGTCGAAGCCGAGGCCGCACCCGCCCCCCAGCCGGTGACGACCGAGACGGCCGACGGGCCCGTGGCCGCGGCCTCCGCCGCCGCCACGGTCACCGCCACCGCGCCCGCGCCCGCGAAGCGCCCCAAGGCCAAGCGGAAGAACGGCGTGCCGCCCCGCCCCCGGCGCGGCGGCACCGACGCCGGCGAAGGCGTCCGGCCCGCACCCGCCCTGCACGACGCCGACCGGGGCCGGCTGCTCGCCGGCGAGCACCACGCCCCGCACGACCTGCTCGGCGCACACCCCCACGACGGCGGGGTGCTGGTCCGGGCGCTGCGCCCGCACGCGCGCGGCGTGACGGTGCTCGCCGAGGGGCTGCGCGCCGAACTGCTCGACGACGGCGACGGCTTCTTCTCCGCCGTCCTGCCGCTCGGGGCCGTACCCGCCTACCGGCTGCTGGTCGCCTACGCGGACAACGAGATCGAGATCGAGGACCCGTACCGCTTCCTGCCCGCGATCGGCGAGCTGGACCTGCACCTGATCGGCGAAGGACGGCACGAGGAGCTGTGGACCGCGCTGGGCTCGCGGATCATGGAGCACCAGGGCGTCACCGGAACCCGGTTCACCGTGTGGGCGCCCAACGCGCGCGGGGTGCGGATCGCGGGTGACTTCACCTACTGGGACAGCACCGGCCTGCCGATGCGTTCGCTCGGGTCGACCGGCGTGTGGGAGCTCTTCCTCCCCGGGGTCGGCGAGGGCGCGCTCTACAAGTTCGACCTCTGCCGCCCGGACGGCTCGCACACCCTGCGCGCGGACCCGATGGCCCGCGCCACCGAGATCCCGCCCGCCACCGCCTCGGTGGTCACGGCCTCGCACTACGCGTGGCAGGACGCCGACTGGATGGAGCGCCGGGGCGACCGTCCGGTGCACGAGGCGCCCTTCTCCGTATACGAAATCCATCTCCCCTCCTGGCGACCGCGCCTGACGTACCGCCAACTCGCCGAGCAACTGCCCGCGTACGTCAAGGACCTGGGCTTCACGCACGTGGAGCTGATGCCCGTCTCCGAGCACCCGTTCGGCGGCTCCTGGGGCTACCAGGTGACCGGCTTCTACGCGCCGACCTCCCGCATGGGCACCCCCGACGACTTCCGGCACCTGGTGGACTCGCTGCACCGGGCGGGCATCGGAGTGATCATGGACTGGGTGCCCGCGCACTTCCCGCGCGACGAGTGGGCGCTGGCGGAGTTCGACGGACGCCCGCTGTACGAGCACTCCGACCCGTCCCGCGCCGCACACCCGGACTGGGGCACCCTGGAGTTCGACTACGGCCGCACCGAGGTCCGCAACTTCCTCGTCTCCAACGCCACTTACTGGTGCGAGGAGTTCCACATCGACGGACTGCGGGTCGACGCCGTCGCCTCCATGCTCTACCTCGACTACTCCCGCGAGGACGGCCAGTGGTCGCCCAACGAGCACGGTGGCCGGGAGAACCTGGACGCGGTGGCCTTCCTCCAGGAGATGAACGCGACCGTCTACCGCCGCAACCCCGGTGTCGTGACGATCGCCGAGGAGTCCACCGCCTGGAACGGCGTCACCCGCGCCACCCACCACACCGGCCCGGACGGCTTCGGCGGCCTCGGCTTCGGGCTGAAGTGGAACATGGGCTGGATGCACGACTCCCTCACCTACATGGCGAAGGAGCCGGTGCACCGCAAGTACCACCACAACGAGATGACCTTCTCGATGGTGTACGCGTACAGCGAGAACTACGTGCTGCCGATCTCGCACGACGAGGTGGTGCACGGCAAGCAGGCGCTGGTCTCGAAGATGCCCGGCGACTGGTGGCAGCAGCGCGCGAACCACCGCGCCTACCTCGGCTTCATGTGGGCCCACCCCGGCAAACAACTCCTCTTCATGGGACAGGAGTTCGCCCAGGGGGCCGAGTGGTCGGAGGGCCACGGCCCGGACTGGTGGCTGCTCGACCCGGCGTACGAGGCGTCCGCCGACCACCGGGGCGTACGCGACCTGGTCGGCGACCTGAACGCGGTGTACGGCGCGGTGCCCGCGCTCTGGCAGCGCGACACCGACCCGGGCGGCTTCGGCTGGGTGGACGGCGGCGCGGCGGAGGACAACGTCCTCGCGTTCCTCCGCTTCGACGCGGACGGCTCACCGCTGCTCGCGGTCTCCCACTTCTCCCCGGCGGTCCGGCACGACTACCGGCTCGGGGTGCCCGAGTCGGCCGGGAGCTGGGTGGAGGTCCTGAACACCGACTCGGCCCGCTACGGCGGCAGCGACGTGCGGAACGAGGAGCCGCTGAAGCCGGAGGAGGTACCGGCGCACGGCCGTCAGGTCAGCATCACGGTGACCCTGCCGCCGCTCGCGACGGTCTGGTTCCGCCCGGCCTGACCCGCGGCCCCGCCCCTGTCACGCGGGAAGCCCGGACCGCCCGGTCCGGGCTTCCCGGCTTTCCGGCTTTCCGGCGTACCGGCACGGACGTAACGCCCCGGGGTGGTGCCCACGATCCGCTTGAAGTGCCGGCTGAGGTGCGACTGGTCGTGGAAGCCGGCGGCTGCCGCCACCTCGCCGGGCGGCCGTCCGTCGAGCAGCAGGCGGCGGGCCAGGTCGACGCGGCGGGACGTCACGTACTGGTGCGGGGCGATACCGAACGCGCCGCTGAAGGCCCGTACGAGATGGGTGGGGTGGGCGTGGACCAGACGCGCTGCCTCTGCCAGGGTGAGGCCGTCGAGCAGCCGTGCGTCGAGCAGGTCACGGAGGTCCCGGGCGACTCCCCGGCCGTCGGGTGCCGCACCCCCACGATCCGGCCCGGGGCCGAGGAGCGCCCTCAGCCGCTCCCCCACGAACGCCAGCCGGCTCTCCGCCTCGAACGCGTCTCCGGGGTGCGCGAGGGCCGCGTGCAGCTGGCCGACGCGGGTACGCAGCAGCGGTTCGGTGAAGTCCGGGTGGCCCACCGCCCGCCCGATGAGGCTCACGTCGAGCTGGGTCGTGTCGAGGTAGACGACGCGCTTGCGGAAGCCGTGCGCCGTGGCGGGCGAGCCGTTGTGCGGGACGTGCGGGGGCAACAGGCTCACGGTGTCGCGCGGGGTGCCGCGCTCGTACCGGTCGAGGTCGTAGCGGACTGCGCCGTCGTCGACGATCAGCAGTGTCCAGGCGTCGTGGACGTGCATGGGGTAGGCGTGCTCGGTGAAGTGGGCGTGGAACACCTCGACGACGCCCGGGACCGGCGGGCGCCAGGCGGAGGTCTCCGGTACGGACGTCACGCCAAGAACGTACAAGACGGAACGGTCGGGTGTCGCGGAGTCTCGGAGCATGAACACCGAGAACGGGAACACCACCAAGATCACCGAGGCCACCGCCCCGCACGAGAACGCCCCCGTCCGCTTCGACACCAAGATCGCCGTGCTGCTCCGGGAGGACCTGGAGACCTGGCAGCGGCTGAACGTCACCGCCTTCCTGGTCAGCGGGCTCGGCTCGGTGGCGCCCGAGGTCGTCGGCGAGCCGTACGAGGACGCCGACGGCACCCCGTACCTGCCGATGTTCCGTCAGCCCGTGCTGGTCTTCGAGGGCACGAAGGAGGTGCTGACCGCCGCGCACACCCGAGCGCTCTCCCGCGCGCTGCCGAGGTCCCTGTTCACCTCGGACCTGTTCACCACGGGCAACGACCGGGACAACCGGGCGGCCGTACGCGCCGTGGGCGCGGACGCGCTCGACCTGGTGGGCCTGGCGGTGTACGGCCCGCGCAACGCGGTCGACAAGGTCCTCAAGGGCGCCCGCATGCACCCGTGAGTCTCAGGAACCGAAAGCCGGCGTCCGGCCGGCGTCGTCCCACGCCTCGCGGGCGGCGGCGATGACCGGCCGGTGCTCGATCGACCAGTCCGCCAGCGCCTTGACCAGGTGGGTGAGGCTGTGGCCCAGCTCCGTGAGTTCGTACTCGACCTGGGGCGGAACGGTCGCGTACACGGTCCGGTTCACCAGGCCGTCACGCTCCAGGCGGCGGACGGTCAGGGTCAGCATGCGCTGCGAGACGCCGCCCGGAATCCGGCGCTGCAACTCCTTGAACCGCCGCACTCCGGAGGCGAGTTCGACGATCACGTAGACCGACCACTTGTCGCCGAGCCGGTCCAGCACGTCCCGCACACCGCACTCGTCCTGCGGGGTCTCACAGACGATCACCGGCTCCCGCGGCTCGGACGTGGTTACACCGGTGTGCCCTACCGACATCGAAGTGCCTCCTTATGCGATCCGCGTCCACTCCCGAGGATGAGAACACACTGCTCAGGAGGGAACTTCCATGTTGCTCATCACCGGCGCGAACGGCGCACTCGGCAGGCTCGTCACCAGCGAACTGGCGGGCCGCGACGACGTCGTCCTCGGTACCCGGACACCACGTTCGGCGACCGAGCGGCGCGTCGACTTCGACGACCCGTCGTCGCTGGACTTCACCGGGGTGGAGACGCTGCTGCTCATCTCCGCCGGATACGGCGAGGACGACGTCGTCCTCGCCCGGCACGAGACAGCGATCTCCGCCGCCGAGAAGGCCGGGGTGCGGCACGTCGTGTACACCAGCCTGAGCGGCGACGGCGATCACCTGCCCTTCGCCCTCGCCCACCGCTGGACGGAACGCCGCCTGGCGCGCTCGCCGTTGAGCTGGACGGTCCTGCGCAACGGCCTCTACGCCGAGTTCCTCGCCGCCGTCGCGGCACCCACCGGCGACGGCACGATCACGGCCCCGCTGGGCGACGGCAGACTGGCGGCCGTGGCCAGGGAGGACTTGGCGGCGGTGGCGGCCCGGGTGGTGGCCGAGCCCGGAGCGCACGCGGGAAAGGTGTACGAGCTCGTCGGCGAGGAGCCCTTGGGCGGCGACGACCTGGCCGGGGCGGTCGGCGGACGCTACCGGCCCGGCTCGCTGGCGGCGGCCCGCGAGGCGATCTCCTCGGCCGGTGAGGCCCTGCCCTTCCAGGTGCCCATGCTCGTCGGCACCTACTCGGCGATCGCCGCGGGCTTCCTCGACGGCAGCGCGCTCGTGGACAACGCCCTGCCGAGGCTCCTCGGCCGCACGCCGACTTCCGCCCTGGACGTGTACCGGGCGTCCGTGGGGCGCTGACACGGGTGGGGCCGAACCGTCACAGGGACATGCGGCAGTACAGGCGCCGCTGCGGCCCGGCGTCGCGGGCGAGTTCGGCGAGACGTTGCAGGAAGTCGGCCATGAGTTCGGAGTCCTGTCCCACACCGTCCTCCAGACGCTCCGGAGTGGCTTCCGCGAGAGCGTCCCGGAGGGTGTCCGTGAGCGAGACGAGCCAGGGCCCGTCCTGATCGTCACCGTCCACGTTGAGCAGCTCGCAGAATCGGGGGTCTGCTTCTACCTGCTCCTCGGGCACGCCCGTCAGACGGGACTCGACGGTACCGAGAATCTCATGGGGCATGACCCCTTTGAGTCCGATCGTGCCGAACGGATCGGCCGTGCCGGCACCGTACTCGTTCTCGGACAGTGCTATCGCCTGGGCGTCGTCGGTGGCCGCGTAGTAGTCGTAGAGATTCCCCATGACTGGATCGTGCCTCAAGGACGGATGCCGCAGGAACCCCAGGTCCATGAAATTGCCCGTGAACGCAGAAAACCCCCGTGCCCAAAGGCACGGGGGTCTCCCGGAAAAATTGTTCGGCGGCGTCCTACTCTCCCACAGGGTCCCCCCTGCAGTACCATCGGCGCTGAAAGGCTTAGCTTCCGGGTTCGAAATGTAACCGGGCGTTTCCCTAACGCAATGACCACCGAAACACTATGAAATTAACCAACCGGATGAAAACACGGCGGTTGTTATTTCAGAACCAACACAGTGGACGCGAGCAACTGAGGACAAGCCCTCGGCCTATTAGTACCAGTCAGCTCCACCCGTTACCGGGCTTCCACATCTGGCCTATCAACCCAGTCGTCTACTGGGAGCCTTAACCCCTCAAAGGGGGTGGGAATACTCATCTCGAAGCAGGCTTCCCGCTTAGATGCTTTCAGCGGTTATCCTTTCCGAACGTAGCCAACCAGCCATGCCCTTGGCAGGACAACTGGCACACCAGAGGTTCGTCCGTCCCGGTCCTCTCGTACTAGGGACAGCCCTTCTCAATATTCCTACGCGCACAGCGGATAGGGACCGAACTGTCTCACGACGTTCTAAACCCAGCTCGCGTACCGCTTTAATGGGCGAACAGCCCAACCCTTGGGACCGACTCCAGCCCCAGGATGCGACGAGCCGACATCGAGGTGCCAAACCATCCCGTCGATATGGACTCTTGGGGAAGATCAGCCTGTTATCCCCGGGGTACCTTTTATCCGTTGAGCGACAGCGCTTCCACAAGCCACTGCCGGATCACTAGTCCCGACTTTCGTCCCTGCTCGACCCGTCGGTCTCACAGTCAAGCTCCCTTGTGCACTTACACTCAACACCTGATTGCCAACCAGGCTGAGGGAACCTTTGGGCGCCTCCGTTACTCTTTAGGAGGCAACCGCCCCAGTTAAACTACCCATCAGACACTGTCCCTGATCCGGATCACGGACCGAGGTTAGACATCCAGCACGACCAGAGTGGTATTTCAACGGCGACTCCACAACCACTGGCGTGGCCGCTTCAAAGTCTCCCACCTATCCTACACAAGCCGAACCGAACACCAATATCAAACTGTAGTAAAGGTCCCGGGGTCTTTCCGTCCTGCTGCGCGAAACGAGCATCTTTACTCGTAGTGCAATTTCACCGGGCCTATGGTTGAGACAGTCGAGAAGTCGTTACGCCATTCGTGCAGGTCGGAACTTACCCGACAAGGAATTTCGCTACCTTAGGATGGTTATAGTTACCACCGCCGTTTACTGGCGCTTAAGTTCTCAGCTTCGCCGACCCGAAAGTCAGCTAACCGGTCCCCTTAACGTTCCAGCACCGGGCAGGCGTCAGTCCGTATACATCGCCTTACGGCTTCGCACGGACCTGTGTTTTTAGTAAACAGTCGCTTCTCGCTGGTCTCTGCGGCCACCCCCAGCTCACCGAGTAAATCGGATCACCAGTGATGGCCCCCCTTCTCCCGAAGTTACGGGGGCATTTTGCCGAGTTCCTTAACCATAGTTCACCCGAACGCCTCGGTATTCTCTACCTGACTACCTGAGTCGGTTTAGGGTACGGGCCGCCATGAAACTCGCTAGAGGCTTTTCTCGACAGCATAGGATCATCCACTTCGCCACAATCGGCTCGGCATCAGGTCTCAGCCTTAACGTGTGACGGATTTGCCTACCACACGGCCTACACCCTTACCCCGGGACAACCACCGCCCGGGCTGGACTACCTTCCTGCGTCACCCCATCGCTTACCTACTACAAGTCTGGTTCATCGGCTCCACCACTACCCTCAACTCCGAAGAGATCGGGCCGGCTTCACGGACTTAGCATCGCCTGATTCAGTACTGGGCGTTTCAAAGCGGGTACCGGAATATCAACCGGTTGTCCATCGACTACGCCTGTCGGCCTCGCCTTAGGTCCCGACTTACCCTGGGCAGATCAGCTTGACCCAGGAACCCTTAGTCAATCGGCGCACACGTTTCTCACGTGTGTATCGCTACTCATGCCTGCATTCTCACTCGTGAACCGTCCACAACTCGCTTCCGCGGCTGCTTCACCCGGCACACGACGCTCCCCTACCCATCCCAGCCCCCGTTGGGGGTATGTGCTGGAATGACACGACTTCGGCGGTACGCTTGAGCCCCGCTACATTGTCGGCGCGGAATCACTTGACCAGTGAGCTATTACGCACTCTTTCAAGGGTGGCTGCTTCTAAGCCAACCTCCTGGTTGTCTCTGCGACTCCACATCCTTTCCCACTTAGCGTACGCTTAGGGGCCTTAGTCGATGCTCTGGGCTGTTTCCCTCTCGACCATGGAGCTTATCCCCCACAGTCTCACTGCCGCGCTCTCACTTACCGGCATTCGGAGTTTGGCTAAGGTCAGTAACCCGTTGGGGCCCATCGCCTATCCAGTGCTCTACCTCCGGCAAGAAACACACGACGCTGCACCTAAATGCATTTCGGGGAGAACCAGCTATCACGGAGTTTGATTGGCCTTTCACCCCTAACCACAGGTCATCCCCCAGGTTTTCAACCCTGGTGGGTTCGGTCCTCCACGAAGTCTTACCTCCGCTTCAACCTGCCCATGGCTAGATCACTCCGCTTCGGGTCTAGAGCGTGCAACTCAATCGCCCTATTCGGACTCGCTTTCGCTACGGCTTCCCCACACGGGTTAACCTCGCTACACACCGCTAACTCGCAGGCTCATTCTTCAAAAGGCACGCAGTCACGACTGCATGTGCAAGCACATACAGCGACGCTCCCACGGCTTGTAGGCACACGGTTTCAGGTACTATTTCACTCCGCTCCCGCGGTACTTTTCACCATTCCCTCACGGTACTATCCGCTATCGGTCACCAGGGAATATTTAGGCTTAGCGGGTGGTCCCGCCAGATTCACACGGGATTTCTCGGGCCCCGTGCTACTTGGGTGTCTCTCAAACGAGCCGTTGATATTTCAGCTACGGGGGTCTTACCCTCTACGCCGGACCTTTCGCATGTCCTTCGCCTACATCAACGGTTTCTGACTCGTCTCACAGCCGGCAGACTGTGAAAGAGAGATCCCACAACCCCGCATGCGCAACCCCTGCCGGGTATCACACACATACGGTTTGGCCTGATCCAGTTTCGCTCGCCACTACTCCCGGAATCACGGTTGTTTTCTCTTCCTGAGGGTACTGAGATGTTTCACTTCCCCTCGTTCCCTCCACACTGCCTATGTGTTCAGCAGCGGGTGACAGCCCATGACGACTGCCGGGTTTCCCCATTCGGAAACCCCCGGATCAAAGCTAGGTTGACAGCTCCCCGGGGACTATCGTGGCCTCCCACGTCCTTCATCGGTTCCTGGTGCCAAGGCATCCACCGTGCGCCCTTAAAAACTTGGCCACAGATGCTCGCGTCCACTGTGCAGTTCTCAAACAACAACCAGCCACCCATCACCCCGACCTCACGGCCGAGTTCACTGGGACCGGACTGAAGGCAGCCATTCGGCCGTACCCTCAGATACCCAACAACGTGCCCGACACGACCGATCCATCATTACTTTCCACGCCGAAGCAGTACTCGCAACAACCAACCAACCGTGCCGAATAGTCAACGTTCCACCCATGAGCTAACCACCGTCGAACATTTGCCGACGTAGTGGCTCTGGACCCCTTGCAGGGTCTAGATGCTCCTTAGAAAGGAGGTGATCCAGCCGCACCTTCCGGTACGGCTACCTTGTTACGACTTCGTCCCAATCGCCAGTCCCACCTTCGACAGCTCCCTCCCACAAGGGGTTGGGCCACCGGCTTCGGGTGTTACCGACTTTCGTGACGTGACGGGCGGTGTGTACAAGGCCCGGGAACGTATTCACCGCAGCAATGCTGATCTGCGATTACTAGCAACTCCGACTTCATGGGGTCGAGTTGCAGACCCCAATCCGAACTGAGACCGGCTTTTTGAGATTCGCTCCGCCTCGCGGCATCGCAGCTCATTGTACCGGCCATTGTAGCACGTGTGCAGCCCAAGACATAAGGGGCATGATGACTTGACGTCGTCCCCACCTTCCTCCGAGTTGACCCCGGCAGTCTCCTGTGAGTCCCCATCACCCCGAAGGGCATGCTGGCAACACAGAACAAGGGTTGCGCTCGTTGCGGGACTTAACCCAACATCTCACGACACGAGCTGACGACAGCCATGCACCACCTGTATACCGACCACAAGGGGGGCACCATCTCTGGCACTTTCCGGTATATGTCAAGCCTTGGTAAGGTTCTTCGCGTTGCGTCGAATTAAGCCACATGCTCCGCTGCTTGTGCGGGCCCCCGTCAATTCCTTTGAGTTTTAGCCTTGCGGCCGTACTCCCCAGGCGGGGAACTTAATGCGTTAGCTGCGGCACCGACGACGTGGAATGTCGCCAACACCTAGTTCCCAACGTTTACGGCGTGGACTACCAGGGTATCTAATCCTGTTCGCTCCCCACGCTTTCGCTCCTCAGCGTCAGTAATGGCCCAGAGATCCGCCTTCGCCACCGGTGTTCCTCCTGATATCTGCGCATTTCACCGCTACACCAGGAATTCCGATCTCCCCTACCACACTCTAGCTAGCCCGTATCGAATGCAGACCCGGGGTTAAGCCCCGGGCTTTCACATCCGACGTGACAAGCCGCCTACGAGCTCTTTACGCCCAATAATTCCGGACAACGCTTGCGCCCTACGTATTACCGCGGCTGCTGGCACGTAGTTAGCCGGCGCTTCTTCTGCAGGTACCGTCACTTTCGCTTCTTCCCTGCTGAAAGAGGTTTACAACCCGAAGGCCGTCATCCCTCACGCGGCGTCGCTGCATCAGGCTTTCGCCCATTGTGCAATATTCCCCACTGCTGCCTCCCGTAGGAGTCTGGGCCGTGTCTCAGTCCCAGTGTGGCCGGTCGCCCTCTCAGGCCGGCTACCCGTCGTCGCCTTGGTAGGCCATTACCCCACCAACAAGCTGATAGGCCGCGGGCTCATCCTTCACCGCCGGAGCTTTTAACCCCGTCCCATGCGGGACAGAGTGTTATCCGGTATTAGACCCCGTTTCCAGGGCTTGTCCCAGAGTGAAGGGCAGATTGCCCACGTGTTACTCACCCGTTCGCCACTAATCCACCCCGAAAGGCTTCATCGTTCGACTTGCATGTGTTAAGCACGCCGCCAGCGTTCGTCCTGAGCCAGGATCAAACTCTCCGTGAATGTTTTCCCGTAATCGGGATCACAACACGAGAGCGGAACGACCAGGTCGGAATATGACCGGTCGTTCACAGCGTCCTCGCTGTTGTTGCCCACCGGACCGTTAAGCACCGGTAGGACTTTTCAAAGGAACCACCAACCTGCCGAAGCAGGCCGGGGTATCAACATATCTGGCGTTGACTTTTGGCACGCTGTTGAGTTCTCAAGGAACGGACGCTTCCTTCGGTCCCGTTTCACCGGGGCCCTCCGGGCGCTTCCCTTCGTTCTTGCGTTTCCGACTCTATCAGACTCTTATCGGTCCGATTCCCGGTCGAAGCGGGTCAAGCGATTTTCGCTTTCCAGTTCTTCGCTTTCGCGTTTCCCTTTCCGGCGAGTCCGACTCTATCAGATCCTTTCGGGCCTGATTCCCAGTCAGCGGGCTTGTCCTCCGGGCCGTTGCGGGCCCTTCCGACGAGTGAGACATTAGCGGATTGCCGGGCTCCGACGCTAATCGGGGCTGCTCTCTCGAACGGGCAATCCTCATTTCACACAAGCACACGCAAAGGCACGCGACGGGAAGTCGGGCCTTGTTGAGTGATGGTGCGGAATGGCTCTCCGGGGACCGACCGGGGTCGGCGCTCACGTCGGACAGCTCGGAGGACGTTACTCAGGCGCGGGCACCCTGTCAACCCCGGCATCGCACCGTGATCCACCACAGGAGCGTCGAGCCGCGCCCGGTCGCGTCACTCGGTGGTGAGGCCGACCGCCGTGGCCTGGAGGAACCGGGTGAGGTGGGGCTCGTAGTCGAAGGCCATGCGGCCCCGGTGGGGGTCCTCGTTGAGGAGTTCGGCAAGGGCGGGGGTGGGGTGGGGTGGGAGACCTGCCAGAGGTGGGCGGTCAGGCAGACCATCGCCGCGAGAAGGTCTTCGGTCTGCTCCGTCGTCATGGTGCCGGTGGCGGTCAGGGTCTCGGCGACGGTGTCGAAGGCCGCGAACGAGTTGGTCTCGAAGCGGCGGGCGCGGTCGATGGTGACGTCGCCTTCGAGACTGAGCGAGACATGGGTCAGCAGGTCGCGGTAGAGCGGTGGCCGCGCGAGGGTGACGGTTCCGCGGTGGCCGTCTGCCGGGGCGAGGAGGAGCTCCTCCTTGTCGTCGAAGTAGCGCCTGACGGCGGAAGGGTGCAGGGCCACGGCCGCGAGGGTGATGGGGCGGACCCCGCCGCGATCGGCCGCGAGGGCCGTGCAGCTACCAGGAGGTCCGCGCTGGGCGGACCGGCGTCGGGTTTTCCCGGCATGGCCGCGCGCTGGGCGCGACGGATGTGGTCGGCACGGTGCGCTCGGGGCGCGGCGGGGACTCCGGTCTTCCCCACGACGAACTGATCGTGGGCGAAGACCTGATCGGAGCGGTCGGGGACCGGCGCTTCGACGTGGTGGTCGATCCGGTCGGCGGCCGGCTGCGCTGTCTGCCCGCCCACCCCGGGAAGGCGCGTCCCGCCGCCGAGGGGCACCGCCGTGGGGAGGCCGGGGCGGTCGGTGGCCGGATCGTGCTCAATGCCCTGAGGCGTGTCGGGCCGGATCACCCGCGCCGGTGGTCCTCGACGGGGGTACGGGCCTCCGCGAAGAGGGCCGGTCCGTCCTGCGGTACCTCCGGCCACGCCCCGGAGGCCGGGTTGAGCGCGACGAGCTGTTCGGTGGAGAGCGCGTACACGACCCGGCCGAGGCCGGAGCGGACGATGCCGCCCGCGCACATCTGGCAGGGCTGGCAGCTGGTGTACATGGTGGTGCGGGCCGCCGTGCCGGCGTCGAGTTCGCGGGCCGCCCAGCGGGCGAGCTTCAGTTCGGGGTGGGCGGAGATGTCGTCGTCGCGCCGCACGGTGTTGTGCGCTTCGGCGAGGACGGTGCCGTCCTCGGCTGCCAGCAGGGAGCCGTACGGCGCGTCTCCCAGGGTGACGGCGCGGGCGGCGAGGCCGATGGCGCGGCGCAGCAGTGTCTCGTCGGCTTCGGTGATCACGCGGGTGTCCTCCAGTGGTCGGCCACGGTGGCGAGCGCCCGCCAGGCCGCTTCGGGCCTGCGGGTTTCCTCCGGGTCTCCGTCGTACGGATCGAGTACGACGGTATCGGCGCCGAGGCGCTCCAGCTGGTCGAGATCGTCGAGGACCTGTTCGAGGGTTCCGACCCCGGCGGGGCGGTCGGGGTCGTCGACGGGCGCGGCGGTCAGCCGCAGCGCGATGCGGGGAGCGAAGCCCGGCAGGCTCTGTCGCTCGACGACCGACCGCAGCCAGGGGACGGTGTTGTTCAGCGGGTGCCAGGGGGCGTCGAGCCGGACGGCGCGGCGGACGGCCGCGTCGCTGTTGCCGCCGATCCAGATCGGTACCGACGCGGTGGGGCCGTGGCCGTCCTCCTGCCATGCCTCGCGGAGGGCGTCCAGGTACTGGTCGGTCAGCTTGCCGCGCTCGGAGAACGGCACACCCAGAGCGGCGAACTCCTGCCGGGCCCAGCCCACGCCCACCCCGAGCACGAACCGCCCGCCGCTGAGCCGGTCCAGGTTGCCCGCCATGCGGGCGACCAGCAGGGGATGCCGGTAGGGCATCACCAGCACGGTCGTGCCCAGGCGCAGCCGGGTGGTGACGGCCGCCAGCCAGGACAGGGTGGTGAAGGGTTCGTGGAACGGTTCCGGGTACTGCCCGGCCACGTCCGGGGTGACGGCCACGTGGTCCGACACCATGAGGAGGCCGTACCCCAGGTCCTCCACGGTCCGCGCCCATGCGCGCAGGGTGCCGGGGTCGGTTCCCGGCCCGAAGTTCGGTACGTTGACGCCCAGTTGCATTCCAGGAGGTTATCCGCGCGATCATGGCCCGGGGAACGGACTCTTCCCCGGATCGGCGGCCGGTGTCCGCTGTTTTCCCGGTAGATTCGCCTCATGGCCGCGAATCTCGACGACGTCGACTGGGCGATCATCACCCAGTTGCAGCAGGAGGCCCGGATCTCCCTGAGCGAGTTGGGACGGCGGGTGAGCCTCAGCCCCTCCGCCACCACCGAGCGGGTGCGTCAGCTGGAGGCGCTGGGCGTCATCACCGGGTACTCCGCGACGGTCGACCTGGCGAAGGTCGGTTATCCGGTGCTCGCCGTCGTCCGGCTGAAGTACCCGGGCAACCGGCACCAGCCGCTGCACCGGCTGCTGGCCGAACGCCACGAGATCCTGGAGTGCCTGCGGACCACCGGCGACGACTGCTACACGCTGAAGCTGGCCGCGACCTCCATGGAGCATCTGGAGTCGCTCGTAGACGAGTTGGCCGGTTTCGGGAGTACGACCACGAGCGTGGTCTACAGCCGGACGCTGCCCGCTCGCGGCCCGCGCCGGCCCTGACGCGTCTCCTCCCCGCGCCCCTCCCGGGTGGCTCACACCGGCGCGTGGACGTCCTCCAGTTCCTGGAGGAGGCGGCGCTTGGGCCGGGCGCCCACCATCGACTTCACCGGTTCGCCGTCGCGGAAGACCATCAGGGTCGGCATGGAGAGCACGCCGTAGCGGGCGGCGACGCCGGGGTTGTGGTCGACGTCGATCTGCACGATCTTGATCCTGTCGGCCTCTTCCCTGGCGATCTCGCTGAGCACCGGCGCGAGTTGGCGGCAGGGGCCGCACCAGTCGGCGGTGAACTCCACCAGGACCGGCAGTTCGGCGCCGAGCACCTCGCCGTCGAAGGTCGCATCGGTCACCTCGGCGACGCCTTCTGCATGGATCATCTGTCATCCTCCCAGTTCACAGCGGGGTTCGGGGCCGCCGGGAAGTCCGGCGGCCACCTCGACCTCGGCGCGGGCGAGCTGTGCGCCGACCTCGGTCCGTACGGTCTGCAGTTGTGCGATCAGCGCGTCCAGCTCATCGAGCTTCCGCCGGTAGACGGCGAGCGAAGCGGGGCAGGCGTCACCCGCCGGGTGTCCGGCCCGCAGGCACTCCACGAACGGCCGGGTCTCCTCCAGGTCGAACCCGAAGTCCTGGAGGGTCCGGATCTGGCGGAGCTGCCTGAGGTCGCTCTCGTCGTACGTGCGGTAACCGTTCTCGGACCGTCGCGCTCTCAGCAGACCGCGCGACTCGTAGTAGCGCAGTGTCCGCGTCGTCGTCCCGGCCCGTTCGGCCAGCTCACCGATTCGCATGGCCCGACCGTAGTCCTTGACGCCGACGTCAAGGCAAGGACAGCCCTCGGAGGCCGCTCAGGAGGGGAGCGGCACCTCCGCCAGGATGCGGGCCAGTTCGCGCGGCTTGGAGAACATCGGCCAGTGGCCGGTCTCCATCTCGACCAGCCGCCATCGGTCGCTCTTCAGCAGCTCGACCACGTCGTCGTTGGGCTCCGGGCCGTCGAGCAGGCACTTGACGTAGGTGGCGGGCAGCTCGCCGAGCGGGCGGGTGAGCTCGGCGGGCTCGGTGAGGGCGGCGCCGGGGTGGGGGGTCGCACCGTCGAGGAGCCGGCCGATCTGCGCGTCGGTGAGGTCCTGTCCCTCGAACTCCTGGGCGGGTGGCGGGGGCCAGGAGCCGCCGTTCTCGGCGATGGCGGCCACCACGCTCCCGCCCCAGGGGCTGGAGACGAATGCCCGTCCGTCGGCGGGGACTTCGGAGTCCACGAACACCACGTGCGCGAGCCGGTCCCCGACGCGTGCGGCGGCCTGGCCCACGGGGACGCCCGCGTAGCTGTGGCCGACGAGCACCACCCCGGCCGGTCCTGCGTGCTCGACCGCGTCCACGATGTCCTGGACGTGCGTCCGCTGCCCCGCCGGTACGTCACTCTTCTCGGCGAGTCCGGAGAGGGTCACCGGGTGGACGGTGTGCCCGCCCCGGCGCAGCTCTTCGGCCACCTCGTCCCAGGCCCGGCCTCCGAGCCAAGCTCCCGCCACCAGCACGTAGTTCGTCATCCCGGCACCGTAGCGCGGGGCACTGACAAGCACCTGGTCACCGCCGGAGGACGCCGGATGCCCCGGGCGTGCTCCACGGTGGTGGAGTACGCCCGGGGCATCGCGGAGGATCACCGTGCGACGGCTCGGGTCACTGGGCGTAGATCCCGATCTCGTTCAGGGAGTACCGGTTGTCGGTGCCCTTGACCAGCCCGGTGATGCGTACGTACCGGGCGTCCACCGGGGTGAAGGAACGGTTCTCGGTGCCGCCGGAGCCGGCGGTGGTGGTGTGCACCGTCTTCCAGCCGGCGTTGTCCGAGGAGACCTCGACCGTGTACTTCACCGCGTACTGGTCGGACCAGTCGAGCGCGGTCCGGCCGACCCGCCGCACCGCGCCGAGGTCGACGGTGATCCAGGCGGTGTCGACGGTCTTGCTGGCCCAGCGGGTGGACCGGTCTCCGTCGACCGCCTGCTTGGGCGGGTAGGCGACCACCACGGCGTTCTGGTAGTCGGAGGCGGTGGCCTTCGCGCCGGCGGCGAGGTTGGTGAGGCTGTCCGACCGGGTGGCCGGGAACTCCACCACCTGCTGGTAGGTGGGGCGGTTCTGCCAGGCGATCCGGGGCACGGTGATGCCGCCCATGGCCCGGTGCACGATGGAGTCGGCGCAGACCTGGTCACCCGCCGAGCAGGACGCGTCCGCCGGGTAGACGGTGGCCGCCGGGACGGCCGCGGCGGTCGCCAGGGTGGTCAGCAGCACGTTCCGGCAGGACGCGACGGTGCCGGTGCCGCAGTAGGTACGGTCCAGGGGCGAGGCGACCGCGGAGCCGAGCACCGTGCGCAGGTCCTTGTCGAGGTAGCTCCACCAGCCGTGCTGGAAGGAGGAGCCCTTGTGGGCCTGGGCGGCGGCGATGCCGGTACCGACCGCGCCGGAGCCGTTCTGGCCGCCGGAGGGCGACTCGTTGATGGGGGCGACGGCGGTGAGCGCCTGGTAGGCGGCGGTGCCCAGCTTCGGCTGGAACACCCCTTCCACCAGCAGCGGCCACCAGGCGTCGAGCACCCGGATCGCGGTGGCCCGGTCGTACGTACCCGCGCCCTTGGACGGCTCGCGGCGCTCGGAGCCCGAGGCGGCCCAGGCGCGCAGCTGCTCGACGGTGGCCGAGAGGGCGGGGTCGGTCACGGCGGCGCTGTCGATGACCCGCAGGATCTCGGGCAGCACCTCCTCGGCCCGCAGGTCGGTGGCGGCGGCGTCCTCCATCGCCTTCACCAGCTGGGCGCGGGTCACCCCGCCCGTGCCGACGAGTGCGGAGACCCGGCTGTCCAGCAGGTCGGCCCGGTGCACGGCGCCGTTGCCCCAGCCGGAGGCGAAGCCGGCCGCCTGCTTGTTGTTCCAGCTGACGTAGTAGTCCTGGTCGACGGAGTTGGGGTGCTGGGCCGGCGGGGTGACCGCCGAGGTGTTGATCGTCGGGTTCCAGCCCTGCCACTCGTAGGCGGGGAGGGCCCAGATCGGCTTGTCGGGGTCGGTGCCGGCGGCGCGCACCGGGTTGGTGCCGGAGTTGTAGTACGCGGTGTGGTGGGCGTCCACGTAGAACCAGTTGAAGGTGTACCCCACGTCCCGGGCGGCCGTCTGGAAGGCGGTGGCGGAGGTGATGACGGAAGGGTCGTTGAACTGCTGGAAGCCGATCACCGAGTCCAGCTCGTGCTGGTAGGTGGAGCGCAGCGCGGTGTAGGCCACCGGCTTGCCGCCGCTCTTCCCGGTGTGGGTGACGAGCCCGTACGCGGAGCGGAGCGTCTCCAGGTCGTAGGAGCCGGCCTCGGTGGCGTCGGCGGTGGTGGGCGCCCAGGAGTTGTGGGCGGTCAGCTTCTCGAACGGGGTGCAGGCCCCGCGCAGCAGGTAGGAGCGGGAAGCGGTGGTGGGCGTGGCGCCCGAGGGCTCGCAGAGTTCGACGGCGAAGGTGTCGGTGATGTCCTGGTTCGCCGAGGTGGCGCTCCAGGAGTAGTCGAGGCCCCGGCCGATCTCCACGTAGAAGCTGATGCCCGGGAAGGAGGCGCCGCGCGAACGCAGGCCCGGGCCGTCCAGCTCCTGGACCATGAGGAGCTGGGGTGCGTAGTAGCCGGTCTGCGGGCCGAAGACGGCGACGGGGTGGCCGGAGGCGGTGTGGTCGCCGGAGACCACCAGGGCGTTGGACATGCCGTGTTCGCCGGTGATCAGGTCGGCGGGCAGGACGCCCTCGGCGGAGGCCGTCCTGGCGGCCGTCGCCGTGGCCGCCGCGGCGCCGGTGCCGGTGCCGTTGACCGCGTGCGGGTAGGCGGTCACGGTGCCGCCGTCGGGGGTCGCCGTGCCGACGGGCGAGGCGGGAGTGGTCGCGTACGGGACGCTGCCGGTGTGCAGGGTGGCGGTCGCCTCGGTGTCGTTCTGCGCGCGCCAGGCGCGGTACGCGGCGGAGCCGGCGGTGGTGCCGTACTGCTGCTGGAGGGCGAGTTCGGCGAGCGCGTTCTCGACCTCGCCGCCGCCTCCGCTGCCGAAGATGGCACCGACCACCGAGGCGATGGCGACGGTGTCGGTGGCCGTGAAGTCGGCGATGTCCTTGCCGTGTCCGGTGAGTTCGTATTCGCCCGGATAGTTGTTGGCGGCCAGGTCGGCGTCGATGAAGGCGTTGATGCCCGCCACGTAGTCGTCGATGTCCTGCACGGCCTGGGTGCCGCGCGCCCCGGAGGCCGCGACCCGGTCGAGCTGGGCGCTGAGGTCGGCCTCGGTGTACGGGGCGACGGCCCAGAGGCTCTCCTCCAGCGCCCGGTTGCCCGCCGCACCGCCCGCGAACGAGGACAGTTTCCCGCGCCCGACGTGGCGCAGGATGTCCATCAGCCACAGCCGGTCCTGGCCCGCCGCGTAACCGGCGCCGAACTCGGTGTCGGCGCGGGTGGTGCCCTTGATGTGCGGGGTGCCGGTGGCCTTGTCCCGGGTGATGGTGACGCCACTGCGCGGGGTGAGGGTGGACTCGGTCTGACCGGACGGTACGCCGAAGGAGGCGTCGTTGAAGTAGTTCGCCAACTGGTCGGGGGTGAGCCCGGAGTAGTCGTGCAGCAGGTTGTCGTACTTCTCGATCTGGTCGGCGGAGTGCGCCGGCCGGGTGCCGATCGACTTGTGGAGCAGGATGCCGGCGAGGGTGGCGTGCCCGTTCTGACCTGCGGTGAGGATGTCCAGGCACTGGCCCTGGCAGGGGTCGCCCGTGGCGGGCAGCGGATCGGAGGTCGCGGCGGCCGTGGGGGCGGCGACCAGGGCGCCGGCGAGCAGCGTTCCGGCGGCGAGCAGGGAGACGGCGGCGGCGCGGGGTCTGGTCCGTCGCACGCGCCGCAGGAGGCGCTTGGCAGGATTCAACTGAGGGCTCTCGATCCGGGTGTCGGGGGCCGTACGGCTCCGGGGGGGAACACCGGCGGGAGCCCGGTGCCTGCGCACGCTAGCCCGCGTGGGGGGCTGCCGGTAAGGCTCGCGCGCCGATCGCCAGAAACCTGCAACACCCGCTTCACACGGGGGATTTGACAGCCGCGTCCGGGGACGCTCGCGCACGGTCCGGAGTGGCGGGGCGTAGGCCGGGCGAAAAGGTGATGCGCCGGGGGCCGGGGCTGAGTACGTTCGTCACCGCGGGGCGGCTCCGCAGCGTGCTTCCTTCTCCCCTTTCTCTGTAAAAGAACCAGCGCGCTCACTTCCCGCCCCGCATTCGTCTGCTCCGCACCCGCGACGGTTCGGCACCGGTCGGCAGTTGGCCCGCCCCTCGCCCGGCGACCTGTCCGCGAGGGTTTCCCGCCCGTCGCCTTTGCCGCCGGCCGGTCCCACGGATCGCTGCTCGGGGCGGCGCTCCCGCAGGACCGCCGCGCGGGGGAACACCTTACGGAGAGGAACCCGACCCATGACGACCACCACCACCCGGACCACCGCGCCGAGCACGCGGAGCCTGGACGCGGTGCTGCTGAGTCGCCGCGGCGCGGTCTACTTCCCCGGCGGCGCTTCCACCGCCCGTGTCCCCTCGCCCCGGACACTCGCCGGGGTCACCCTGCTGGAGACCGACCTCGTCGAGCGCGGCTTCCTCGTCTCGGCGGGACTGCGCACCGCGCTCACGCGGCTCGGTGACGGCGCGCTCGCCGTCACGGGTACCTCGCTGCTCGCCGGCATCGACGCGGAGCTCGGCGCGGACCGCGACCACACCCCTCTGTTCCGCGACTTCCCCACCAGTACCCCCCTGGACACCCTCGGCTTCTACGTGGACCGTGTCCTGAGCCTCGGCCTCCAGGACGGGGACCAGCCCTGCGTGCTCTGCGGTGCGGCCGGCACCGTCCATCCGGTCGCCCCCTGCGCCCACCTCGTCTGCCGTTCCTGCTTCGACGGCGCCGACTTCTCCGCCTGCCCGATCTGCCACCGCCGCATCGACCCGGCGGACCCCTTCCTGCGCCCCTCGTCCGTCCGGCCGGGCGCCTCGGCCCACCGGGCGCCGCCCGCCCGGCTGCGGGTGCTGGCTCTCGGCGGGGACGCGGGCGACCGCCGCGCCCACGCCCACGCCGAGCTGGCCGCGCTGCTGTCGCGTACGGGTGCGCTCAGCCCCCAGGACGGCGACGACCTGGGCGCTCTGCTGGAGGGCGTGGGCGACCGCTCCGCTCTCGCCTGGCTGCCGGAGGAGGTCCCGGGCCGGGAGGCCAAGGCCCGCCTGCTGGCCTGGCTGCTCGCGGACCCGGCGCACTTCCCGGTGACACTTCCGGCCGTCGTCCGCCGGATCACCACCGCGACCGACGTACTGCGGCTGCTCGCGGTGCGTTCGGGCGGCGACCCCGGCCTGGTGGAAAGGGTTCGCCCGGCGCCGGTGGCACGACCGCTCCGCCGCGCGCTGATCCAGGCGCTGGACGGCTTGGACCCGGTGTCGGCCACCGAGGACATGGGCCGTCGGCCGGAGCTGTGGAAGCGGGCCGGCGAGCGGTTGCATCCCTTCGAGTACGCCCACCGCTTCCCGCACGCCGCTCTCGCCTTCGCCGCGCTCCGCGAACTCCGGCTCACGGACGACACCCTGTCCACCGGCCTGCGGGCGACCGCGGCGACCGTGCCCGGCGCCGGCACGGAGACGGGCCGGGTACGGGTGCCCGGGTGGGCGGGACACGTGGAGGCGGCACTGTCCGCCACGGACCTGCCGACCGCGCTGCGCCTGCTCGGACAGCGCCCCGGAGAGCTGGTACGCCGCGCCGACCACCTGCTGCGCCTGGCGGGACCGGTGGGCGCCGGCCCGGTGATCGCCGCGCTCGCCACGGCCGTTCCCGCGGTGGCCCCGGCGGTGCTGCTCTCCGCCCTGGGCGCGCTGCGCTCCCGTACGACGGTGCGTGAGAACCGGGTGTTCTTCCCCAAGGGAACCGCGGCGAAGGCCCACGTCGCCGACGACGGGCGGGTGCCGCTCGACGCCTCGGTCGTCGCGCGCGCCGTCGCCCTGCTGACCGAAGAGGTGCTGCGCCGGGCCGCCGCTCTCCCGTCGGTGGAGACCGCGGTCGTGGACGCCGAACTCGACGGAGTCGTCGCCCCGTTCGCGGAACGGACCGCCTCGCGCGCGCTGGTGACGCTGCCACGCGGCAGCGAGCTGGGCGTGCCGCCGGGCCGTACCGTGCGTCTCTTCCTGCACTGGACGGAGTCGGAGACCTCAGGCCGGACCGATCTGGACCTGGCGACCGCCATGTTCGACGCCGACTGGAACCACGTCGGTACCTGCGACTACACCCGGCTGCGGTACGCCGACGGCGCGGTGCACTCCGGCGACCTGACCAGCGCCCCGGCCCCGCGCGGCTCCTCGGAATTCGTCGACCTCGATCCGGAGAAGCTGGCCGCCACCGGTGTCCGGTACGTCGTCGCGGTCGTGTACTCCTTCAACGACGTCCCCTTCACCGAACTCGCGGACGCCTTCGCCGGGCTGATGGTCCGGGACCGGCCGGGGTGGGAGGGTCCGCCGTTCGACCCGCGCCAGGTGGAGCAGCGGTTCGACCTGACCAGCCCCGCCAAGGCGTGCGTCCCCCTGCTCCTCGACGTCCAGGCTCGTGCCATGCGCTGGCTGGACATCGTCCAGGGCGTCACCGGTACCCACCACGCCGTGCACCGCCACGGCGGCGGCCTCGCGGACCTCGGCCGGCACCTGACCGCGCTGTTCACGTCGGGCGCCCGCGTCACCCTGGGCGAACTGGCCGTCTGGCACGCGGCCTCCCGCGCGCGGACCGTCCTCGTACGCCACGTCGACAGCACGACGCGCACCTACGGTCGCCGTGACGGCGAGACCGCGGCCCAGTTCGCGGCGCGCATCGGCGGCCCGGACGAAGACGCGGTCGCGGGGGCGCAGGAGTCCGGTGTCGGAGCGATGGAGCCCGGTGCCGGGGCGGGTGAGCCGGCCGGCGCGCGGGCCGTGCCGGAGAACGCGCGACTGGCCTTCCTGCTGCGGGGCGACTTCGCCCTGCCCGCCGGTGCGCAGGCGTACGCGGTCTACCCGGGCGGGCTCGACGCCGCGTCCGTACGGCTGCTCGCCGCCCCGGACCTGGTCAGCGGGCTCGCGCCGGAGGCGAGGGCCTCGGCCTCCTCGCGCACGGCCGGACCTGGGCGGGCCGGGGGCCACGACCGACCCACGGTTCCAGGCTCCCGGCCTTGACCAGATCCCGGGCGAGGTCCCGGAGATCCCACTCCTCGGACAGCAGCCCCAGGAGGCGTTGCTGCCGTTTCCGCAGCGATTGCGCACCCACCCTCTGTCCGCCCGCTGATGCTCCTATCGTGGAAGCGGTCAGAGATCTCACGGCAGGGATCCAGGCACGAGCACCACGGGGGAACCATGTCCGACAAGGTCGTCCTGCCCGCACAAGCGCTCCATCCGCTCATCACGCACGGGCCGACGCGCCTGCGGCTCGCGGGCGCGGGGCTGCCCCTCACCCACGAGCTGATCCGGTTCGGGCCCCTGGCGGAGTCCCGGGTGGTGCGGGTCGTCGATCTGCTCGCGGACGGGGCGGACCCTGCTGAACTCCATCCGCACATCGGTCGCCTGCTGCGCGTCGGCCACCTCCTCTGCGAGGGCGGTGAAGCCCAGGAGGTGGTACTCGACGGAGCCACGGGCCGGGTCTTCTCGATGGACCTCTTCGAGGACGCGCCCGGACTGATCGACGTGGTGCCGCTCGCGCCCTCCGTCGACGCCCTGGCCCGATTCCTCGGGGAGGTGGACGACCTGCGCGCGGGGCGCGGCCGGTTCGCAGGCGTGGCTGCCGGGCGGTACGGCACGGAGGTGGCGGCACGGGCCACCGAACTGCTGACGGCGGTCTTCGCGGAGGAGGACTGGGGCACCGACGGCTGGGGCAGCGCGGGCGCCCCGGACACCTGGGAGCACCCGGTGCCCGCGCTGTGGCGGATCGCCGCCGCCATCCGCCCGCTGGCCCTGGTCGCGGGGCCGGGCGAGGGACTGTGCCTCGGTCTGCCGAAGGGCTTGCTGGAGGCGGAGTTCGGCCCGGAGGACCTGGTGCGGACCGAGCCGTCCGCGCTCCCGGTGGCGCTCGTCCACGAGCCGACCAGGCGCTTCCTCGCCGAGGTGGGGCTGCCGCGCACGCGGTTGATGTTCGGCCTGTGGAGCGAGGAGACGCTGTTGCGCCCGCTCGCGGAGGTCGAGAAGTCCCGGGACGCGGACCCGGCCGCGATACCGGCCGACGCGGACCGTCTGCTCTGCCTGGGCGGCCTGGTCGAGGACATGGAGGTCGTGGTCGACGGCACGACCGGCCTGCTCTCGTACCGCCCCTACGCCGAGGACGCGTTGGTCCCGGTCAACGCCGACGTCTCCACGCTGGCCTTCACCCTGTGGATGTTCAGCCGGGAGCGACACCTCGACGCCGAGCAGGACTTCACCCAGGACTTCTACCACCAGCTCGCCGACGCCATGGCCGAAACGCTTGCCTCGGTCGACCCGGTGGCCTGCCTCCCCTCCACCGGTAAGGACGACTACCGCTACTGGCCGGAGGTGTTCCACGACGAGGCGGGCGGCGTGCTGCAGGGGTGAGTGGGGCCGCGAACGCCCGCACCGCACCGCACACGCGAACGCCCGCACCCCGATCGGGGTGCGGGCGTTCCCGGCGGGACGGCCGAGGCGGAGGTGGGGTTCTCGGCGAGGGTCCCGACGTGTGAGGGCCCGGGAAGCCCGGCGCGCGTCCGTGCGGCTCGCACGGGCCGGTCCCGGTACCGGCCGGGCGTGCGGCCGGGTCAGACCTTCGCCGGTACCCCGCCCCCGTCGCGCTGGTCCGGTACCTCCTCGGCTGCGGCCGGAAGGCCCGTACCCGGGTCCGCCGGTGCCTCGGCCTCCAGCATCCGCTCGTCGAAGGGGAGCCGCCCGGCCAGGACCTCGTCCACCCGGGCCCGGTCGATCTCCTTGGTCCAGGTACCCACGAGGACGGTGGCGACGGCGTTCCCGGCGAAGTTGGTCAGGGCGCGGGCCTCGCTCATGAAGCGGTCGATGCCGACGATCAGGCCGACGCCGTCCACGAGTCCGGGACGGTGCGACTGGAGGCCGCCCGCGAGGGTGGCGAGTCCGGCGCCGGTGACTCCGGCGGCGCCCTTGGAGGCGATGACCATGAAGACGAGGAGGGAGATCTGCTCGCCCGCGCTCAGCGGGTCACCCATGGCGTTGGCGATGAAGAGGGACGACATCGTGAGGTAGATGGCGGTGCCGTCGAGGTTGAAGGAGTAGCCGGTCGGCACGGTGATGCCGACGACGGGCTTGCTGACGCCGAGGTGCTCCATCTTCGCGATGAGGCGCGGCAGTGCCGACTCGGAGGACGAGGTCGACAGGATCAGCAGGAATTCGCGGCCGAGGTACTTCAGCAGGAGGAGCAGGTTCACCCCGGTGAACAGGCGCAGGATGGTCCCGAGGACGACGAAGACGAAGATCGCGCAGGTGACGTAGAAGCCGACCATGATGATGGCGAGCGACTTCAGCGCGTCCACGCCGGTCTCTCCGACCACCGCCGCCATCGCGCCGAACGCGCCGACCGGGGCCGCCCACATGATCATCGCGAGGATGCGGAAGACCAGCTTCTGGATGTGGCCGACGCCGCGCAGGACCGGTTCGCCGGCGGAGCCCAGGGCCTGGATGGCGAAACCGGCGAGCAGCGCGATCAACAGGGTCTGGAGGACCTCGCCCTCGGTGAAGGCCGAGACCATGGTCTTCGGGATGATGCCGAGCAGGAAGTCGGCGGTGGACTCGCTCGCCCCCGCCGCCTGCTTCTCCCCGGCCGCGCGGACGGTCTCGGTGAGGTGCAGGCCGGAGCCGGGTTCCAGGATGTTGCCGACGATCAGGCCGATGGCGAGGGCGACGGTCGACATCACCAGGAAGTAGCCGAGCGCCAGCCCGCCCACCGCGCCGACCTTGGCGGCCTTGCGCACCGAGCCGACGCCCAGCACGATCGTGCAGAAGATGATCGGCGAGATCATCATCTTGATGAGGTTGACGAAGCCGGTCCCGATGGGCTTCAGCTCGACGGCGACCCCGGGGGCGGCGAAGCCCACGACGATGCCGAGCACCACCGCGCCGATGACGGCGATGTACAGGTACTGGGTGCGGTCGCGCTGTCCGGCTGTCCCTGCCACGGGTGCCTCCTGGGTTCCGTCTCGGCTCGGTCGTGTCGCGTACGGGTCCCGGGAACCGGGCGCGTACGAACCCCCTCGCCCGGGGCACGTACGGGTCCCGTCCTCGGGGCGCGTACCGGCCCCCGTCCCTGGGGGCCCCGGTGACTATCCACCGAGCCGTGACGCGGGTCACCCTTGTGTTCATAACGTTCACGCGGACCGGAGCCGCGTGCCGGAGCCTCGTGGCCTCGAAATCGCGTGGCCCCGGTACGCGGCACCGCCGCCGTGGACGCCCTGGTCGACCTCGCCTTCGGCGAACTGCCGCTGCACCGCGTCGAGACCGGGACCCGCACCACGAACACCGCGGCCCTGGGCGTCCCTATCCACGGCCGGGGTTCCTCGCGGAGGGGGTACGCCTCTCCGCCTGCGCGCACCGGGGCCGTCGGCACGACCTCGGGTTGCACGCGCTGCTCCGGGAGGAGTGGGAGGCCCTCACCCGTGCCCGTGCCCGGTCCTGGGACCTGCCGGTCACCGGCTGCCCCGCCGCGCCCGTGACCCTCGCCGGTCGCTCCGGCCCGTCGCCCCGCCCGTCACCCTCGCCCGTCACCCCGCCGGTCGCCCCGCCGGTCGCCCCGGTGGCGTCCGTACCCGGCGCTCCTTCCCACCCGTGATCGCGCCCCTCCCCGCTCCGGGGGCAGACTGTCCGCCATGCGTTCCTTCCGTCCCCGTCCGCGCAGCCTGGCCGGACAGCTGTTCGCCATGCAGGTCGTCCTGATCGCCGCCGTCGTGGCCGGCGGGGCGTTCTTCGCGTACGTCTCCGGCTCCGCGCGGGCCGAGGAGACCGCGCGGCGGCAGGTGCGGGCGGCGGCACTGGCGATCGCGGTCTCGCCCTCCGTGCGGGAGGCGATCCGCGCCCCGGACCCGTCCGCCGTGCTCCAGCCCTACGCGGAGCAGGTCCGCGAGGACACCGGGATCGCGTTCGTGACGATCATGGATCCGCAGGGGGTCCGCTGGACGCACCCGGACCCCACCCGCATCGGCGAGACCTTCCTCGGGCACACCGCGCGGGCGCTGAGGGGCGAGACCTTCGAGGAGACGTACACCGGCACGCTCGGCCCGTCGATCCGGGTGGTCACCCCGGTGCGTGACGGGGGCCGGATCACCGGGCTGGTCAGCGCGGGCATCACCGTGGAGCGGGTCTCCTCCCAGGTGCGGGGGCAGTTGCGGGCGCTGAGCCTCGCGGCGGCCTGCGCGCTGGCGCTCGGCGGGATCGGTACGTATGTGATCAACGCCCGGCTGCGCCGTCACACCCACGGGATGAACGCGGCCGAGCTGAGCCGGATGCACGACTACCACGAGGCGGCCCTGCACGCGGTGCGGGAGGGACTGCTGATGCTGGACGGGCAGCGCAGGATCGCGCTGATCAACGACGCGGGCCGGGAGCTGCTCGGACTCGGCCCCGAGGCGGTCGGCCGGAGGGTGGACGCGCTGGAGCTGCCGCTCTCGCTGACGGGTGCGCTGCTGGCGTCCGAGCCGCGGGTGGACGAGCTCCACCTGACGGCGGACCGGGTGATCGTGCTCAACTCCCGTCCAGTGGTGGGCGGTGAGCAGCGGGGCACCGTGGCCACCCTGCGGGATCACACCGAACTTCAGTCCCTGACAGGCGAGTTGGACTCCGAACGCAGCTTCTCGCACGCGTTGCGCGCGCAGGCGCACGAGGCGGCGAACCGGTTGCACACGGTGGTGTCCCTCATCGAACTGGGCCGCGCCGAGGAGGCGGTGGGGTTCGCGACCGCCGAGCTGGAGCTGGCCCAGGTACTGACGGACCAGGTGGTGGGCGCGGTCGCCGAGCCGGTGCTCGCGGCCCTGTTGCTCGGCAAGGCGGCCCAGGCCGGCGAGCGCGGGGTGGAGCTGGTACTGGCCGAGAACAGCCGGATCGACGACGGGGTGCTGCCGCGCACCCTGGCGCAGCGGGACCTGGTCACGGTGCTGGGCAACCTGATCGACAACGCGACGGACGCGGCTGCGGAGGGGCCCCGGGCCCCGGCCGCCGCCGTCCCCGCGCCCGCGCCCGCGCCCGGCGAGGAGAACCCGGCGCCGGCGCACGCACCCGTCCGCCCCAGGGTCACGGTCACCGCCGTCGCCGAGGCCGGTGAGTTGCTGCTGAAGGTGGCGGACAACGGCCCCGGCGTCGGGCGCGAGGACGCCGAGGCGGTGTTCCGCACCGGCTGGTCGACGCACGGCACGGGCCGGGGCCTCGGGCTCGCGCTGGTCCGCCAGACCGCGCGGCGCAACGGCGGGACGGTGGAGCTGGGCCGGGGTCCGGACGGCGGCGCGGAGTTCTCCGTACGTCTGCCGATCGGTGACCGCGTCCCGAGCCTGCCCGGGACCGCCGCGGGAGGGCCCGCGTGATCCGGGTCCTGGTCGTCGAGGACGACCCGGTGGCCGCCGACGCGCACCGGATGTACGTGGCGCGGGTGGCGGGCTTCGAGGTGGCGGCGGTGGCGCACACCCGGGCGGAGGCGGTACGGGCGCTGGACCGGGAGCCCGTCGATCTGCTGCTGCTCGACCTGTACCTCCCCGACGGCCACGGGCTCCAGCTGCTGCGCGCGCTGCGGGCGGCCGGGCACGGCGCCGACGTGATCGCGGTGACCTCGGCGCGGGACCTCGCGGTGGTGCGGGAGGGCGTCTCGCTGGGGGTCGTGCAGTACGTGCTGAAGCCGTTCACCTACCCGACGCTGCGGGACCGGCTGGTGCGGTACGCGGAGTTCCGGGCGGCGGCCGGTGAGGCGAGCGGCCAGGAGGAGGTGGACCGGGCGCTCGGGGTGCTGCGCGCCCCGCATCCGGCGGCGCTGCCGAAGGGGCTGAGCGCGCCGACGCTGGAGGCGGTGACCCGTGAGCTGCGCGGGGCGCCGGACGGGGTGACGGCCGCGGCCACCGGCGAGGCGCTGGGCATCTCCCGGATCACCGCGCGCCGTTACCTGGAGCACCTCGTCGGCCTCGGCCGTGCCGCCCGCCGACCGCACTACGGCCAGGTGGGACGGCCCGAGCTGCACTACCGGTGGGTGCCGCAGACGCGCTGAGCGGCGTCCCGGAGCCGGTCCGCCGCAGACGTGTGTCACATTCCGCGGGGCCGCCCTGTCTGAGTGGTGTACGCACCACGGGGTGCGTGTCCACCACCGGCGAGGAGCCCTTCATGACCACTCACAGCGCCCGGCTCGACCTCTTCGGCAACCCGGCCGTCACCAGGATGCTGGGGCATTTCACAGCGGCGGGGAAGGCGGTCTCGGCGCTGAACGTGCCGGCCGCCACACAGGAGCTGGTCAAGATCCGCGCCAGCCAGATCAACGGCTGCGGATTCTGCACCGACATGCACACCAAGGAGGCTGCGGCGGCCGGGGAGAGCGCGGTGCGTCTCGCCCTGGTCGCGGTCTGGCGGGAAGCCACGGTGTTCACCGAGGCCGAGCGCGCCGCGCTCGAACTGGCCGAGCAGGGCACCCGGATCGCGGACGCGGCCGGCGGGGTCACGGACGAGGCGTGGGAGGCCGCCGCCAAGCACTACGACGAGGAGCAGCTCGTCGCCCTGGTCTCCCTCGTCGCGGTCATCAACGCCTTCAACCGGCTGAACGTCATGGTCCGGCAGCCGGCCGGCGACTACCAGCCGGGCCAGTTCGGCTGACAGGCCCGGAGCAGCCGGAATACCGGCCCGGCCCGCCCACGGGACGGGACCACCAGGGGAAGGGAGAGCAGCAGCCATGATCAGGATCGCCGTCGTCGTCGGCAGCGTCCGCCCGGGTCGTGTGACCCGAGCGGTGGCGGACTGGGCGCACACCGTCGCCGCCGGGCGCCCGGACGCCCGTTACGAGGTGGTGGACCTCGCCGACCACGACCTGGCCTTCGACGAGGAGGCGCATCCGCCCAGGTCCGGGCGGTACGAGCACGCCCACACACGACGCTGGGCGGCGACGGTCGCGGAGTTCGACGGGTTCCTCTTCGTCACCCCGGAGTACAACCACAGTGCCCCGGCCGTGCTGAAGAACGCGCTCGACCACCTCTACGAGGAGTGGAACGACAAGGCCGCGGGTTTCGTCGGTCTCGGGTTCGCGGGCGGGGTACGCGCGGCGGAGCATCTGCGGGGCGTCGCCGCCGAACTCCAGCTCGCCACGGTGCAGGCGCAGCTGGCGCTGAACCTCTCGGACGACTTCGCGGAGTACCCGGCCTTCGCGCCCATCGGTACCCGGGAAAAGGAACTCGTCCGTGTGCTCGACCAGTTGGAGCGCTGGGCCGGTGCGCTGAAGACGTTGCGCGGCTGACCGGCACACCGGCAGGCGGCCTCCGGAACGACGGAAGGCCGGTCCACCACCCTGCGAGGGGTGGCGGACCGGCCTTCCGGTACGCAGGTCCGGCTGGACCGGCGCCTTGGAACACCGACGCCCGGAAGACCGGCGCCCTGGTGGCCGACGTCCTAGAAGACCGACTCCGCTTCGAACATCCGGTCCGCCGGTACGGTCTTCAGCTGGGTCACCGCGTCGGCGAGCGGCACCATCTCGATGCTGGTCCCGCGCAGGGCGGTCATGTTGCCGAACTCGCCGCGGTGCACGGCCTCCACCGCGTGCCAGCCGAAGCGGGTCGCGAGGACGCGGTCGTACGCGGTCGGGGTACCGCCGCGCTGGACGTGGCCGAGGATGACCGGGCGGGCCTCCTTGCCGAGGCGGCGCTCCAGCTCCACGGCGAGGCGGTTGCCGATGCCCTGGAAGCGTTCGTGGCCGAACTGGTCGATCTCGCCCTTGGCGTACGCCATCGAGCCCTCGGCTGGGTGCGCGCCCTCGGCGACGCAGATGACCGCGAACTTCTTGCCGCGCGCGAAGCGCTCCTCGACCATCTTGACCAGGTCGTCGACCTGGAAGGGGCGCTCGGGCAGGCAGATGCCGTGCGCGCCGCCGCCCATGCCGGACTCCAGGGCGATCCAGCCGGCGTGACGGCCCATCACCTCGACGACCATGACGCGCTGGTGGGACTCGGCGGTGGTCTTGAGGCGGTCTATGGCCTCCGTCGCGACGCCCACGGCGGTGTCGAAACCGAAAGTGCGGTCGGTGGCGGAGATGTCGTTGTCGATGGTCTTCGGGACGCCCACGACGGGCATTCCGGCCTCGGAGAGCATGCGGGCCGCCGTCAGGGTGCCTTCGCCGCCGATGGGGATGAGGGCGTCTATGCCGTAACGGCGGGCCAGCTCCTCGCAGTTCTCGGCGGCTTCGCGGAGCCGGTCGCGCTCCAGGCGGGCGGAGCCGAGGATGGTGCCGCCACGGGCCAGGATGCCGCTGACGGCATTCAGGTCCAGCGGGCGGAAGTGGCCGTCCAGCAGGCCCTTGAAACCGTCCTCGAACCCGATGACCTCGTCGCCGTGCCCCACGACTGCGCGGTGCACGACCGAACGGATCACTGCGTTCAGGCCGGGGCAGTCGCCGCCTGCGGTGAGAATTCCGATGCGCATCGTGCGTTGTCTCCTGCTCGCTAGTACCGGGCTGTTCGGGCCTTGGTGAGCGGCCCCCGCGCCGTGAGCCGTCACGATTCTCCCACGGCAGGGGTACACCCCGCGCTTTCGGATGCTCCGGCGCACGAACAGGGGGCGAAAATCCGGGTAACAGGTCCGGAAGCCGACTCCGGGGCCACGTTACGTGGGGCCTCATGGGCGACGGAGGACCGGGGCGGGCGACGAAGCCCCCACGCACGGGCGCGTACGGGCGCGTACGCGCAACGGCCGGGTCCCGTGCGGGGAAAGGGTCTCCGGCGGGCGGCCCTGCCGCCCTCGCGGGTATCGTCGGAGGAAATGCAAGCCAATGCCACCCCTACCGGGATATCACCGCCCGTACCGGGCGAACAGCCGCATCAGGACGGGAGAGCACGCGTGACGCGCAGCGTGTACGTGACCGGGATCGACCGGGGAGACGGCCGCCAGGTCGTCGAGCTGGGGGTCATGGAACTACTGACCCGGCAGGTGGACCGCGTCGGCGTCTTCCGCCCGCTGGTTCACAGCGGTCCCGACCGGCTGTTCGAGTTGCTGCGTGCCCGTTACCGGCTCTCCCAGAGCCCGGAGACCGTCCACGGCCTCGACTACCACGAGGCGTCCGCGATCCAGGCGGAGAAGGGTACCGACGAACTCGTCTCCCGGCTCGTCGAGCGCTTCCACCAGGTCTCGCGCGCGTACGAAGTGGTGCTGGTGCTCGGCAGCGACTACGCGGACACCCAGCTCCCCGACGAGCTGGCGCTGAACGCCCGCCTCGCCAACGAGTTCGGGGCCTCCGTCATCGCGGTGGTCGGCGGGAAGGACCAGCCCGCCGAGTCGGTGCGGGCCGAGACCCACAACGCGTACCGCGCCTACGCCGGGCTCGGCTGCGACGTGCTGGCGATGGTGGTCAACCGGGTCGCGCCCGAGGACCGGGACGCCCTCGCCGAGCGGATCGTGGAGCGGCTGACGGTGCCGGTGTACGTGCTGCCCGACGAGCCGGCCCTCTCGGCGCCCACGGTCGCGCAGGTCACCGCCGCGCTGGGCGGCACGGTGCTGCTCGGCGACGACGCGGGGCTCGCGCGCGACGCGCTGGACTTCGTGTTCGGCGGGGCGATGCTGCCAAGGTTCCTGAAGGCGCTGACGCCCGGGTGCATGGTCGTCACTCCGGGCGACCGGGCCGACCTGGTGGTGGGCTCGCTCGCCGCGCACAGCGCCGGCACCCCGCCCATCGCGGGGGTGCTGCTCACCCTGGACGAGCGTCCCGGTGACGAGATCCTCCAGCTCGCGGCCCGGCTCGCGCCCGGCACCCCGGTGGTCTCGGTGCCCGGGGGCTCCTTCCCCACCGCCGGTGAACTCTTCGCCCTCGAAGGCAAGCTGAACGCGGCCACACCCCGCAAGGCGGAGACCGCGCTCGGACTCTTCGAGCGCCATGTGGACACCACCGCTCTGCTGGAGCGGGTCTCGGTGGCCCGTACCGGACGCGTCACCCCGATGATGTTCGAGCACGACCTGCTGGAGCAGGCGCGCGCCGACCGGCGCCGGGTGGTGCTGCCGGAGGGCTCCGAGGAGCGCGTGCTGCGCGCCGCCGACGTGCTGCTCCGCCGTGACGTGTGCGATCTGACCCTCCTCGGCGACGTGGACCTGATCCGCAAGAAGGCCGCCGACCTCGGCATCGACCTGGCGGACACGAGAATCGTCGACCCGCAGACCTCCGAGCTGCGGCAGACCTTCGCGGAGCGGTACGCGCAGCTGCGCGCGCACCGCGGGGTGACGGTGGAGCTGGCGTTCGACGTGGTCTCCGACGTGAACTACTTCGGCACCCTGATGGTCCAGGAGGGCCTGGCACACGGCATGGTCTCCGGTTCCGTGCACTCCACGGCGGCGACCATCCGGCCCGCCTTCGAGATCATCAAGACGAAGCCGGACGCCCGGATCGTCTCCTCGGTGTTCTTCATGTGCCTCGCCGACAAGGTGCTGGTGTACGGCGACTGCGCGGTCAACCCGGACCCGGACGCCGAGCAGCTCTCGGACATCGCGGTCCAGTCGGCGGCGACGGCGGCCCGTTTCGGCGTGGACCCGCGGATCGCGATGCTCTCGTACTCCACCGGAACCTCGGGCTCGGGCGCGGACGTCGAGAAGGTGCGGGAGGCGACGGAGCGGGTCCGCTCGGCGCGGCCCGACCTGCTGATCGAGGGCCCGATCCAGTACGACGCGGCGGTCGAGCCGACCGTCGCGGCGACCAAGATGCCGGAGTCCCAGGTCGCGGGGCAGGCCACCGTGCTGATCTTCCCGGACCTGAACACCGGCAACAACACCTACAAGGCCGTACAGCGCTCGGCGGGCGCGGTCGCGGTGGGTCCCGTGCTCCAGGGGCTGCGCAAGCCGGTCAACGACCTGTCGCGCGGCGCTCTCGTCCAGGACATCGTCAACACCGTGGCCATCACCGCCATCCAGGCGCAGGGCGAGGAGTGACCCGCATGACCGACCCGAACACCGAGGCGAACGCCGGACAGGACGGCGCGGGCGCGGCGCCCTCGGGCGCGCACCGGGTGCTCGTCCTCAACTCCGGCTCCTCGTCGGTGAAGTACCAGCTGCTCGACATGCGCGACCGCTCCCGGCTCGCCTCCGGACTGGTGGAGCGCATCGGCGAGGAAACGTCCCGCCTGGTGCACACCCCTCGGCCCGGCGAGGGCGGCGAGGCGCGGGAGCGCACCGGCAGGATCGCCGACCACGCGGCGGCCCTGAAGGCCGCGGCCGAGGAGCTGGCGGCCGACGGGCTGGGACTGGACTCCCCCGAGCTCGCGGCGATCGGGCACCGGGTGGTGCACGGCGGGCTCCGGTTCACCGAGCCGACCGTGGTCACCGACGACGTGCTCAAGGAGATCGAGCGGCTGGTGCCGGTGGCCCCGCTGCACAACCCGGCGAACATCACCGGCATACGTACCGCGCAGGAGCTGCGGCCGGACCTGCCGCAGGTCGCGGTGTTCGACACGGCGTTCCACACGACGATGCCCGAGGCCGCGGCCCGGTACGCGATCGACGTGGAGACCGCCGACGCCCACCGGGTGCGCCGCTACGGCTTCCACGGCACCTCGCACGCGTACGTCTCGCGGCGGACGGCGAAGCTGCTGGGCCGGCCGGTCGAGGACCTCAACATCATCGTGCTGCACCTGGGCAACGGCGCCTCGGCATCGGCGGTCGCGGGCGGGCGGTGCGTGGACACCTCGATGGGGCTGACCCCGCTGGAGGGTCTGGTCATGGGGACCCGCTCCGGGGACATCGACCCGGCCGTCACCTTCCACCTGAAGCGGGTGGCGGGGATGTCGGCGGACGAGATCGACGAGCTGCTGAACAAGAAGAGCGGCCTGGTCGGCCTCTGCGGCGACAACGACATGCGGGAGATCCGCCGCAGGGTCGACGAGGGCGACGAGCGCGCCGCCCTCGCCTTCGACATCTACATCCACCGGCTGAGGAAGTACATCGGCGCCTATATGGCGGTCCTCGGCCGGGTGGACGCCATCGCCTTCACGGCGGGGGTCGGCGAGAACTCCGCCCCGGTGCGGGAGGCTGCCGTCGCCGGACTGGAGGGGTTCGGCCTCGCGGTGGACGGCGATCTGAACTCCGTACGGTCGTCCCGGCCCCGGCTGATCTCCCCCGACGACGCCCGGGTCGCGGTCGCCGTGGTCCCGACGGACGAGGAGCTGGAGATCGCCGGGCAGACGTTCGCGCTGGTCGGACGGGCCGCCGGGGACGGCGGCGACGGAGGCGGGGCCGGGTCCGAGGGGGCCGGGGCGACGCACCCGTAGACCCCCACAACTGAGCGCCCCCACGCCCCTTTGTACTTTCCACCAGACGGAATATTCCGCAGTGAAACAAACCGATAGGATCCGCCCCATGCGCCGTTCCAAAATCGTCTGCACCCTCGGTCCCGCCGTCGACTCCCACGAGCAGCTGGTCGCTCTGATCGAGGCCGGCATGAGCGTGGCCCGTTTCAACTTCAGCCACGGCACCCACGAAGAGCACCAGGGCCGGTACGACCGCGTCCGCAAGGCTGCCGCCGAGACCGGGCGGGCGGTGGGCGTGCTCGCCGACCTCCAGGGCCCGAAGATCCGCCTGGCGAAGTTCGCCGAAGGCCCCGTCGAGCTGGTCCGCGGTGACGAGTTCACCATCACCTCGGAGGACGTTCCGGGCGACAAGTCGATCTGCGGCACGACCTACAAGGGTCTGCCGGGCGACGTCGCCAAGGGCGACCCGATCCTCATCAACGACGGCAACGTCGAGCTGAAGGTCGTCTCGGTCGACGGCCCCCGGGTCAAGACCATCGTCATCGAGGGCGGTGTCATCTCCGACCACAAGGGCATCAACCTGCCCGGCGCGGCGGTCAACGTCCCCGCCCTGTCCGAGAAGGACGTGGATGACCTCCGGTTCGCCCTGCGGATGGGCTGCGACCTGGTCGCCCTCTCCTTCGTGCGGGACGCCGAGGACGTCAAGGACGTCCACAAGGTGATGGACGAGGAGGGCCGCCGGGTCCCCGTCATCGCCAAGGTGGAGAAGCCGCAGGCGGTCGAGCACATGGAGGGCGTCGTCATGGCGTTCGACGGTGTGATGGTCGCCCGTGGCGACCTCGCCGTCGAGTATCCGCTGGAGAAGGTCCCCATGGTGCAGAAGCGCCTCGTGGAGCTGTGCCGGCGCAACGCCAAGCCGGTGATCGTGGCGACCCAGATGATGGAGTCGATGATCACCAACTCCCGTCCGACCCGCGCGGAGGCGTCCGACGTCGCCAACGCGATCCTGGACGGCGCGGACGCGGTCATGCTGTCCGCCGAGTCCTCTGTCGGCGCGTACCCGATCGAGACGGTCAAGACGATGGCGAAGATCGTCGTCGCCGCCGAGGAGGAGCTCCTCTCCAAGGGTCTCCAGCCGCTCGTCCCGGGCAAGAAGCCGCGCACCCAGGGTGGAGCGGTCGCCCGCGCCGCCGCCGAGATCGCGGACTTCCTGAACGGCAAGGCGCTGGTCGCGTTCACCCAGTCCGGTGACACCGCCCGCCGTCTGTCCCGCTACCGCGCCGCGCAGCCGGTGCTCGCCTTCACCACGGAGGAGTCGACGCGCAACCAGCTCGCCCTGAGCTGGGGCGTCGAGGCCCACGTCGTGCCGCACGTGGAGACCACCGACGCGATGGTCGACATGGTCGACGCCGAGCTGCTGAAGCTCGGTCGCTACAACGAGGGCGACACCATGATCATCACCGCCGGTTCGCCCCCCGGCGTCCCCGGCACCACCAACATGGTCCGCGTCCACCACGTGGGCGGCGGCGAGCGCGCCTGACGCGCACGCCTTCGGCACAGCGACGGCCGTGGGCCGCACACTCCGGCGAGAGCCGGGTGTGCGGCCCACGGCCGTCCTGCCGTACGGGTCCGACGTCCGGACGCACCTGTGGCCCGCATCCCTGATCAACAGGGCTACGGGCCACAGGTGTTGTGCGGCTCCCGGACTGGTCTGGGGGTGGTGCTGCGGGTCAGCCCGCGTTCTGGGTCAGGTAGTTGTGCAGACCCGGCACCTTGAGCGAGCCGCCGAACTGGCCGGCCTGGGTGACCTTGACGTTCGTGAAGAACGCGAAGGGCACGTTGATCGGGGGCGGGGCGGTGGGGCTGAAGGTGATCGGGATGATGCCGAAGAGGTTGCCCTTCAGCTCCTCCGTGTACATCGTCACCTGGCCGTTGCGGATGGTGGACGTCGAACCTGCCCGCGCCTGGACGTGGGTGGTGGTGCCGTCCGGACCGACCGCCTTCTGGTGCAGGTCCTTGATGTCTATGGAGTCGGCGGTGAACTTCAGGACCTTCTTGACCTTTCCGTCCGCCGTCTTCACCTCCACGATGCCCACGTAGTCCAGCCCGGTGAGGGTGAGCAGCGAGGATTCCAGAATCCACGGGTCGGCCGGCAGCAGGGGCAGGCCCGGCTCCAGCTCGGCGGCCGCGAGGGCTTCCGGGTCTTCGGTCGGACACGGGAACGGCTGCTTGGCGCCGTCCGGGATGTCCTCGTCCTTCTTCGCGTCGAGGCCCTTGGCGTCCTCGTCCAGCTCCTCGACCGTCTGGCCCGCCTCGGCAGCCGCCGCGCGGATCTCCGCCTCGGTCTTCTCGGCCGCCGCCGTCTTCGTGGCGGCGTCGGCAGCGTCGGTGGTGTCCTCGGCGTCGGTGGACCCCGCCGTCGGCGCTCCGGCCGGCTCGTCCGTCCCGGAAGCGGATCCGGTCTCCTCGGCGGCCGGAGCCTGGGTGGTGGCGCTCGGGGACGGGGTCGCCTTGTTCGGGTCGAGGCCGTCGAAGAAGTCCTTGATCGCGTCGCCGACACCGAGCGGGTCGAGCGGGTTGGTGCTCTTCGTCGCGGACGGCGTGGGTGCGGCGACGGACTTCGCCTCTGCGGCCGTCTCGTCCTGCGCGGTGTCGGCGGCGGGCGCCTGCGACGTCGCGGACGGGGACGGTGTCGCGGTCGGCGTGGCGCCGGAGGGCTCGTCGTCCTTGCCCTCGTCCGTGCCTGCCGGAGCGGAGTCGGAGGCCGAGGGTGACGGCGAGGCGGACGTCGACGGTTCCGGCGACTCGCTCGCCTCGTCGGACCGGGTGACGCACGGTCCGGGGGCGTACGGGATGTCGGACGCGTCGTCCGCCATGGCCAGCTTGGGCGTGAGGCTCATGCCCACGAAGACCGCCGTCGGCATCGCGGCGAGCGCGAAGGCCTTCTTGCCGGACGGCAGGTTGAGCTTCAACAGCAGCGACTTGCGGGGGGCCGCGTGGCGCGGGCCTCTCCGCTCGCGGGCGGCTTCGCCCGCGAAGGTGTCGGAGTACCCGTCCTCACGCACGGTGCCTCCCGCCGTCCGCGTCGGCACCGGGGGCCGTGTCGGAGTGCGCGGGGAAGGTGGTAACGCCATGGGACTCCCCCGAGGGCGAGCCGCTCGCGAATGCCGGCTCGTCGGTGCCGTGGGCGACCGGAGCCGAGGGGAAGGGCACGTACTCGGAGCTCGGGGGGCCGTCGGGGCCCTCGGCTTCTTCCTTCGGCTCTCCCGGGGCCCAGGAGACGGAGAGGGCGCCGCCGAGCATCGCGAGGACGAAGCCCATGACGAACCCGCCGAAGTTGGCCACGGGTATGGAGATCAGCCCGAGCAGGATCGCCGCCACGCCCGCGAACACCCGGACGATGTGATGGAACCACATCGTCAGGCCCAGCGTGACGAGCAGGACCCCGATGATCAGTGATCCCGCACCGGCGGTGGTGGACATCGCCAGAGTGACGTTGCCGAGGTGCATGTTGGCGTACGGGAAGTAGGCGATGGGTATACCGCCCGCCATGGTGAACAGGCCTGCCCAGAACGGCCTGTTCCCCCGCCAGGTGCGGAAGCCCCGCCGGAAAACGGTGAGGTAGTGCTCGTTCTGCCCTGTGGACTCGGGGCTCATGGAAAACAGCTCCCTGGAACCGGTACTGCTGTGAGAAAGGGAGGGTGGGTGGCCGGAGCCCTTGTCGCGGGCCCCGGCCACCCGAACTGAATGCCTACTCGCACTCGTTCGCGTCGTGGTTCAGGCGCAGGCTGAGGTTGCTCAGCTTGAAGGTGCCGGCGGTGGTGGCCCAGGCCCTCTGCGACACGTTGGTCAGCGTCGCGTGCTCGGCGCGCTGGCCGAAGCCGTTCGCGTTCGCCCCGGTGGTCTTCGGCTGGATGCCGAAGTTGTCGTTGCTCTCCTTGCCGAGCTTGCCCGCGGCGACACCGATGTCGATGTTCTCGAAGTAGGCGTCCGCGTCGAGCTGGGAGACGTCAAGGTACAGGTCGGTCGCCTCAACCGGCTTGTCCGCCTTCGTACCGGCCGTCAGCTTCAGCGTCCACGTGCCAAGGCCCGGGATCGGCGTCACGACCGACTGGCACATGTTCGTGATTTTCGCGTAGCTGAAGCCGGAGACCGCGACGGGGTGGGCCCCCGCGTCGCCCGCGGCGACGTTGCCGTACTGGACGAAGTCGTCGCCCTTGAGCTCGTCGGCAGTGACCTTGAAGTCCTGCCCCGAGATGCTGAACGACGCGGCGAGCGCACCCTGCGCGAGGCCGACGCCCACCGCAGCGGTCGCGACGACGCTCGGCACCATGACCAGGGCGAAACGCTTCCATCTCGTTCCACCGCGAACCTGGGAACTCATATATTTCCTCCTTCTCGGACGTACATCTCCGGTCGGGCCGTTGCCCGCCCTGGGATGGGAGAAGTGCTACGTCCTCGGGAAGGAGAGCGCCCGCTCCGGAGGCGTGTACCGCATCCGATGCACCGGCGATCACCCCCGAGCGACAAACCACTGACCGCGCGGTCCGCGCAGCCGGTCGGACAGGCCCCGCCCTCGGGCAGGAACCCCCCTGTCCTGGGTCGGCGCGTGTTCCGCCGGCCCGCCCGGTGGGGACCAACTGCCCCCGGCGCCGACTGGCGGTCGAGCTGGCGGGTATTGGACCGAGCGTGGCCGATCGTGGTGCATTCGGGGCCCGTGCACAAGGGGTGTCGTTACTCGCTAGTAACGGCCCGATAACCGACCCGCGACGCGGGGGCACACCCCGGCCACGCAGGGTGGCACGAAAGGGACGCCCGAACCGGAGGAAAACACCGCGCAACCGGGCAGAAGACCCGAGATGATTTACTGCCAGTAACAGCGGCTCATCTGGTCAAGATTTGGTAAAGCGGGGCCCGGGAAAGGCCCGAGTTGTCGCCCGGACGCGAAAACGGCCGCGCCGCCCGGTGGGCGTCACGGCCGTCTTGTCACATAGGAACAAGTCGCGTCTCAATAAGTCGAACCGGAACGGAGCGCATCAGAACAGGACCCGCGCGAGCGCCGTACGGGCCGCGGCGACCCGGGGGTCCTCCGGGCCGATGACCTCGAAAAGCTCCAGCAGCCGCACCCGCACCGCGTCGCGGTCGTCGCCGAACGTGCGGCGGACCGTCTCCACCAACCGTCCGAACGCGTCCTCCACGTGGCCCCCGACGAGATCGAGGTCGGCGCCGTCGATCTGGGCGGCGACGTCGGCCGGGTTCGCGGCGGCCTTCTCCCGCACCTCCTGCGGGTTCATCTTCTGCACCCGGGCCAGGAGTTCGGCCTGCGCGAGGCCCAACTTGGCCTCCGGGTTGCCCGGGTCGTCGGAGAGGACGTTGCGGTACGCCTGCGCCGCGCCCGGGAAGTCGTTGGCGTCCAGGGCCACCGAGGCGGCCTCCAGCAGTGCGTCGTACGGGCCGGCCGGAACCTCGGCGGGGGCCGCGTCGGCGCCCTCGGCGTCGGGGTCGACGTCGATCCCGGTGAGGCCGAAGCGCTCCTCGCCGACCTGGATCAACTGGTCCAGGGTCTCGCGGATCTGGGCCTCGGGCGCGGCTCCCTGGAAGAGCGGGAGGGCCTGGCCCGCGACGACGGCGAAGACCGCCGGGATGCCCTGGATACCGAACTGCTGCATCAGCATCTGGTTGGCGTCGACGTCGACCTTGGCAAGCAGGAAGCGGCCGTTGTAGGCGACGGCCAGCCGCTCCAGCAGGGGGCCGAGCTGCTTGCAGGGCTCGCACCACTCGGCCCAGAAGTCGATGACGACGGGTACTTCGGCGGAGCGCTGGAGGACATCGCGCTCGAAGGAGGCTTCGTCGACGTCGATCACCAGGGCGGACGGCGCGACGGCCCCGGTGCCCCCCTTGCGGGCGGCCTCGGCACGGGCCTGCTCCGCCTTGGCCTTGGCCTCTCCGGCCGCCTTGACAGCGGCGAGGTCGACGACGCCGCTCATGGACATGTTCCTAGGCTGCATACGTACATCCTCCCCCCTGTACCCGCCGTTCCGGAAAGCGATCGGTCAACCGGGTCCTGCCGCCGCCCCGGCCGGTGTGCGGGGCGGGCGGACGGACACGGCTCGGGAGGTACGAACCCCCCGGTCGCGGCGCCGGATTCCTGCCCCCCGGCACCGCCCGGTCGGCACCGGATCCCCATCCGGTGCCCCCACGTGGCTGTCGCTCGTTCGTGGCGCGGGCCAACGGGCCGATGCCCGGGGGTCCTTACGCTACGACCCGTAGCGTAACTGGCGAGCACCCTCCCTGAACAGGACACCTCGGTGATCTGTCTCACCCGCTCCCGGAGCGGGCCGCCGTACCTACTCGCGGGTAAGGTCGCTCCATGCCGAGCAGCAACGACCCCCCGTCCAACCGCCCCGGCCGCCCCCGCAGTGTCGGCGCCGACACCGCGATCCTGGAGGCGACCCGGGCGTCGCTGGTCGAGCTCGGCTGGTCGAAGCTGACGATGGGGGACGTGGCGACGCGCGCCGGGGTCGCCAAGACGACGCTCTACCGCCGGTGGGCCGGCAAGAACGAGCTGGTCGTGGACGCCGTCGCCGTGCTCTTCGACGAACTCGAACTCCCCGACCTCGGCAGCCTCGCCGCCGACGTGCAGGGCGTGGTGCTCCAGTTCGCGGAACTGCTGGAGCGCCCGGAGACCCGGACGGCGCTGATGGCGGTGGTCGCCGAGTCGACGCGCGACGCGGCCCTGCGCACCCGGATACAGGACTCGATCGTCAACCGCCAGAAGCGGCTGGTGGTCCAGGGCCGCCGGCGGGCCCAGGAGCGCGGCGAGCTGCCGCCCGAACCGGACGGCCGGACGGCCTCGCTGGCGGCCGATCTGATCTTCGACGTGATCGCGGGCGCGGTGGTGCACCGGACGCTGGTCAGCGCCGAGCCCGTCGACGCGGACTGGGCCCGGCGCTTCACCTCGCTGCTGCTGTCCGGCCTGGGCGTGGTGGCGTAGCGCCACCGAACCCCCGGAGCCGCTGTGACGGCCCCGCACGCGGTGGCGCAGGAGCCCCGGCGACACCCGTGCGCCGCCTCAGAACCCCGGCGGCTCCGTGTAGACGCCCCACTCCTCGCGCAGCACCCCGCAGATCTCACCGAGGGTCGCCTCGGCGCGGACCGCCTCCAGCATCGGCGGCACCATGTTCGATCCGTCCCGGGCGGCGGCGAGCATCGCGTCCAGCGAGCCGCGCACCTTCGCCTCGTCGCGGGCCGTCCGGCGGGCGCCGAGGGCGCGCACCTGCTCGCGCTCGACCTCGTGGCTGACCCGCAGGATCTCCAGGTCGCCGGTGACCGAGCCGTGGTGGACGTTGACGCCGACGACCCGCTTGTCGCCCTTCTCCAGGGAGCGCTGGTAGGTGAACGCGGAGTCGGCGATCTCCCCGGTGAACCAGCCGTCCTCGATGCCGCGCAGGATGCCCGAGGTGATCGGGCCGACGGGGTGGCGGCCGTCCGGATGGGCGCGCGTGCCGCGCTCCCTGATCCGCTCGAAGATCTTCTCGGCGTCCGCCTCGATCCGGTCGGTGAGCTGTTCGACGTACCAGGACCCGCCGAGCGGGTCGGCCACGTTGGCGACGCCGGTCTCCTCCATCAGCACCTGCTGGGTGCGCAACGCGATCTCGGCGGCCTGCTCGGAGGGGAGGGCGAGCGTCTCGTCGAGGGCGTTGGTGTGCAGCGAGCTGGTGCCGCCGAGGACGGCGGAGAGCGCTTCGACCGCGGTGCGTACGACGTTGTTGTACGGCTGCTGGGCGGTGAGGGAGACTCCGGCGGTCTGGGTGTGGAAGCGGAGCCACTGGGCCTTGTCGGTCTTCGCGCCGTACGTCTCCTTCATCCAGCGGGCCCAGATGCGGCGGGCGGCGCGGAATTTGGCGATCTCCTCGAAGAAGTCGAGGTGGGCGTCGAAGAAGAAGGAGAGACCGGGCGCGAAGGTGTCCACGTCGAGCCCCCGGGAGAGGCCCAGCTCCACGTATCCGAAGCCGTCGGCGAGGGTGTAGGCGAGCTCCTGCGCGGCCGTGGATCCGGCCTCGCGGATGTGGTAGCCGGAGACGGAGAGCGGTTTGTACGCGGGGATGGCGCGGGCGCAGTGCTCCATCAGGTCGCCGATGAGCCGCAGATGGGGTTCGGGCTGGAAGAGCCACTCCTTCTGGGCGATGTACTCCTTGAAGATGTCGGTCTGGAGCGTGCCGTTGAGGACGGCCGGGTCGACGCCCTGGCGTTCGGCGGCGACGAGGTACATGCAGAAGACGGGGACGGCGGGTCCGCTGATCGTCATGGAAGTGGTGACCTCGCCGAGGGGGATGTCCCGGAAGAGGACCTCCATGTCGGCGGCGGAGTCGATGGCGACGCCGCAGTGGCCGACCTCGCCGAGCGAGCGGGGTTCGTCGGAGTCGCGGCCCATCAGGGTCGGCATGTCGAAGGCGACACTGAGCCCGCCGCCGCCCGCGGCGAGGATCATCTTGTACCGCTCGTTGGTCTGCTCGGCGTTGCCGAAGCCGGCGAACTGGCGGATGGTCCAGGTCCGGCCCCGGTAGCCGGTCGCATGGAGTCCCCGGGTGAACGGGTACTCGCCCGGCCAGCCGATCCGCTCGAACCCCTCGTACGTGTCGCCGGGGCGGGGCCCGTACACCGGGTCCACCGGGTCCCCGGACAGGGTGGTGAAGTCCGCGTCGCGTGTGCGGGCCTGGTCGTAACGGGCCTGCCAGCGTCGGCGGCCCTCCTCGATCGCGTCAGCGTCCATACTGTCGAATTTACTAGGACGTCCTACTATCTGTCGATGGCAAACCGCCCGGCACGCGGACGGAGTCCGGTACGGGGCGGTCCGGGTCGTGCGGGCGGGGCGTCAGCCGTTCTTGACGGGGCTGCCCTGTTCGGACCGGTTCGCGGCTGCGGCCGGAGCGGCGCCCTCGATCAGCGGCTCGACCTCGCGGACGACCGTGCGCTCCACGAAGAACGCGGCGGTCGGGATGGTGCCGGCGACGAGCACCCAGAGGAGCTTGCCGACCGGCCACTTCGCCTTGGACCCGAGGTCGAAGGCGAAGAGCAGATAGATGATGTAGAGCACGCCGTGGATCTGGGAGACGACGAGCGTCAGGCCCTCGCCCTTGTCGAATCCGTACTTGAAGACCATGCAGAGGCAGAGGATCAACAACATGACGGCGGTGACGTAGGCCATCACCCGATAGCGGGTCAGCACGCTGCGTTTCATGACATCGAGACTAGCCGGAGCCCGGGGGCGATCTTGCAGCGGGCACACCCCCGCACGCGCGGCCCGCGAGCGGCCCGCGCGCACCCGCTCAGGCGTCCTCGAAGTCCTGGGCCGCGACCCGCAGCGGCCGGAGCATCGCGAAGATCTCCGCGCACTCCTCGGCGTCGTACACGCCCAGCCCGAAGTCCATCGCCATCAGCTCCTCGGTGGCCGCCTCGACCACCTCGCGGCCCTTCTCCGTGATGGAGGCGAGCGTGCCGCGCCCGTCGTTGGGGTTGGGGCGCTTGTCGACCAGGCCCGACCGCACCAGCCGGTCGACGGTGTTGGTGACCGAGGTCGGGTGCACCATCAGGCGCTCGCCGATCTTCGACATCGACAGTTCGCCCTGCTTGGAGAAGGTGAGCAGCACCAGCGCCTCGTACCGGGCGAACGTCAGCCCGTACGGTTTCACCACCGCGTCGACCTCCGCGAGGAGGATCTGCTGAGCCCGCATGATCGAGGTGATCGCCTGCATGGAGGGCACGGGGCCCCAGCGCTGCTGCCAGAGCTCGTCGGCGCGGGCGATGGGATCGAAGGGGAGGCTGAGCGGCTTCGGCACGGCTCCGACCTTACCCACTGGTCACATGGCCGCGAGAGCCGTCTCGGAGTTCGGTACCGAATGCGCGTACGGGGAGGCCCGGCCGGCCGTGAGCGCCCGGACGGGGACGGTTCGCCGGGCACGTGGTTGACGCTGCGGGGCGGCCGGTGTCGCAGCACCACGCTCCGTGACCGATATGTCAGGATCGGCGGCATCTCTGTATCTCGCGGGGCCGCCGCCGGGCGTGCCCCGCACGGGTGTCCCGCTTCGCGCCCGTCTCCCCGTAAGCCACCGTGTAGAGCCACCGTCAGGGGGCTGGATGTCCGGCCGCAGGATCTTGCCCGCAGTCTCCGCCGCCGTGGCCGTCTCGGCCGCTCTCGCGGTGGGCTGCTCGTCCCCGCCGGGGACACCGTCCGGGAGCGCGGAGGTACCCGCCGCGAGCACCGCGGACGCCTACCGGGGCGGGTCCGCGTCATCCCCCTTCTGGGTGGACCCGGAGAGCGACGCCGCCCGTCAGGTCAGCGCCTGGGAGGAGGCGGGGCGCCTCGCGGACGCGAAGCTGCTGGAGCGGATCTCCACCCACCCGGTGGCCGACTGGCCCGCCGGCGACGACCCGGAGGATGACATCCGCACCGCCGTGCGGGGCGCCTCGGCCTCGCGGCAGAGGGTGCTGTTCGTCGCGTACAACATCCCGCACCGCGACTGCGGGGCCTACTCGGCCGGCGGGGCGTCGGACCCGGACGCGTACCGGAGCTGGATCGAGCGGTTCGCCGCGGCCATCGGGGACGCCCCGGCGACGGTGGTCCTGGAGCCCGACGCCGTCGCGCACGTCGTGGACGGCTGCACCCCGCCCGAGAAGCACGCCGAGCGGCTCGATCTGCTCGCCGCGGCGGTGGACACCCTCAAGGCCCGCCCGGAGACCAGGGTCTATCTGGACGCCGGCAACCCGGAGTGGCTCGCCGACCCGGGCAAGCTGGTCGAACCGCTCCGCCGGGCCGGCGTCGGCCGGGCGGACGGCTTCTCGCTCAACGTCGCCAACTTCCAGACGAACGACACGGTGAAGGCGTACGGGGCGCGGCTCTCCGCCCTCCTCGACGGCGCGCACTACGTGATCGACAGCAGCCGCAACGGCCGCGGCCCGCTCTCCGGTGGCCGGTCGGAAGCCTGGTGCAACCCGCCGGGGCGGGCCCTGGGCACTCCCCCGACCACCGCCACCGGGGACGAGCGGCTGGACGCGTACCTCTGGATCAAGCGTCCGGGCGACTCCGACGGCCCCTGCCGGGGCGGCCCGGCGGCCGGGGCCTGGTGGCCGGGTTACGCGCTCGGCCTGGCCCGGGCCGCGGGGTCCTGAGCGGGTGTGCGGGAGGCCCCGGTGGCCGCCGGATACGGCGGTGACCGGGGCCTCCCGCATCCGGGCGGCTTCAGCCGACCTTGACCCACTTCGCCACCGACGAGATGCCGTCGGTGTCCGTGACGAAGAGCATGTACCAGCCGGGCGGCACCAGGGTGCTGTCCCCGGGCACCGTGACGGTGATCCTGCCCTCGCTCCTGCGGGGCTCCAGCGCGATCGAACGCTGCTCCACGTCGGTGGTGTGGGTGACGGCGCTCGGCCGCATCAGCCGGGCCGTCGCGATGCGTCCGCCGCCGGTCACCGCGTACGTGACGGTGTCACCGCGCTCGACTTCCCCGGGCCCGGCGCCGATCACCGGCCGGTCGCCGCCCGCACGGTGGAGCACGGCCGGGGTGAAGACCTCCATCCGCTGCTCGAACGTGCCCAGTTTGGTGTTGGCCTTGTCGCCGTAGAGCGAGTCCGAACCGAAGGTCGCCACCCGCCCGTCGGGCAGCAGCAGTGCCTCCGAGTGGTAGTTCCGGCCGATGGTGGGGGCCGCCGTCTCGATGAACTCGCCGGTCTTCGGGTCGTAGGTCTGCGCCCTGAGGATGTTGCTGTCGCCGCGCCCCCGGTAGTCGCTCGATCCGCCGGTGGTGAAGACGGTGTCGTCCGGCATGATCACGCTGTTGAGGTAGCGCGTGCCCTGCGGCAGGTCGGGGCCCGCCCGGAAGACGGGGTTCTTCGCCTTGAGGTCCACGATCGCGGTGCGGGCGGTCGACACCTTCGACTCCCCCACACCGCCGCCGCCCAGGATCATCACCTTCTGGTCCTGGACCGGGGGCAGCATCAGGGAGGAGGCCGTCTCCGTGGCGTCGAGGTCCCTCAGCCCGCCGACCGCCTTGAAGGTGTTCTTGCGCAGGTCCCAGAGCCCGGCGGCGCGCCCCTTGTCCGCCGGGCCGTAACCGGCGTTGGCGCCCGGGTAGAAGAGCCTGCCGCCCTTGGTGAGGAAGAGGGCGGGGTAGGTCGGGAAGTAGCGGAACGGCCCCTTGGACCACTTCTTCGTCGCCCGGTCGTAGATCTCGGTGTCGCCGGAGATGATCTCGCCGACGTCGTCGAGCCCCGAGACCGCGAGCACCCGTCCGTCGCCGAGCCCGACGAGCGTCGGGTACCAGCGGGCCTCCTTCATCGGGTCGACCTTGATGTACTTCTCGGCGAGCGCGTCGAACTCGTAGGCCGCGCGGATGCCCTGGAAGTCCTGCTTCTGCGTGGTGATCTTCTCGGCCAGGCCGTAGGAGTTGTCGGCGTCCGTGCCGGTGAGCCCCTCGATCTCGTACTGGGCGGAGTCGGTGGTCGCCGAGTCCGGGCCCCTCTCCACCGCCTCGACGAAGACCCGCTCCTCGCCGGCGGTCACCTTGCTCTTCCACGGCTTCATCCCGCCGTCGGCGTAGTAACTGACGGCGAAGCCGCGCTTGGCGGCCCGGGGCACGGTCACGTCGAAGAGGGAGCGGTACTCGATGCCCGAGGGTGAGCGGAAGACCGTCCCCTTCTTCAGGAACAGCGCCTTGTCCGGGTTCTCGTTCTTCACCCGCATCCCGCCCCCGGCCCGGGAGACCTCGCCGTCGAGCACCTCGTAGCGGGCGGTGCCACCGGCCACCAGCAGCCGGCCGTCGGGGAGCGCCGCGTGGCCGCCGCAGAAGAAGTCCACCGGGGTGTCGACCTTCTTGAAGGTGTTGGCCACCGGGTCCCACAGGACCGTGTCGAAGGTTCCCGCGTCGAAGTGCCGCTGGTTGTTGCCGGAGCCCGCGACGATCAGCACCTTGCCGGTGTGGAGCAGCGCGGCGTGGACGGCGTTGGTCCGGTACCTCTTGGGGATGTCCACCCGCTGCCAGGAGCCGTACCGCGCCTGGTAGCCGGGCTGGGCGATCTTGTAGGCGTGGTACTGGTCCTGGGCGAACGAGAGCGCCGCGGGCGCGTTGAGCCCCGCGAGCACGACGACGGCCCCGCTGCCGAGGACCGCCCTCCTGATCCGTCTGGTGGGCCGGTGGGGCATGGGTCAGTTCCCTCCTGCGGTGCTGCGTACGGGTTCGGCGAGGGCGGCACCGGTCGTCGGCGCGCTCGGCGGCGTGGTCGTCGTGGTGGTGATGAAGGTCGCCTCGGCGGTCAGCGGGTGCGGGGCCGGGCGCGGGACCGTCCGCCGGGCACTCCGGCGGGGCCGTGCCGGGTGTGCCGCCCGCCGGTCGGTGTACGCCCACACCGCGACCGGGGAGAGCGCGACGGCCACGGCCAGCACGGCCCAGGTACGCATCGCCGCGTGCGTGTGGTGCAGGGGTACGGACGCGGCGAGCGAGACCAGCAGCACGGCGGCCCAGAAGAGGTGGACGCGGAAGGTGAGGAGCCGGTCCGGGCTGGTGGCGCCGCCCTTGGGCGTGACGACGAAGCGCCCGCTGGTCCGCAGCACGGCGGCGCCGAGGGACTTCAGGTAGATCGGCGCGCAGAGGGCGGACATCGCCATGCCGGCGATGCCGCCGGAGCCCTCCGGCTCGTGCGGCGAGACGTTGTGCCGCCGGTTCCAGAGGTAGAGCCCGATCTGGAGGGCCGCCGCGTCGCTGTGGAGCATCAGCCAGAGGGAGGCGGACACCTCGGTGCCGGAGGCGCCGAGCCAGAGGAAGAGCACGCAGCTGAACACCCCGAGCAGCCAGTTGACGGCGGTCATCGGGTAGTAGACGAGCATCAGGGTGTAGTTGAGGAGCCGGCCCGGCGGCAGCCGGAACAGCCCCCTGACGTACTGCCGCAGCAGCGTCTCGTACGTCCCGCGCGACCAGCGCAGCTGCTGGGTGAAGAAGTCGGTCCAGGAGGACGGGCCCTCACCGACGGCCAGCACGTCCGGCGTGTACACGGACCGCCAGTGGCGGCCGGTGAGCGGGTTGCGGCGGCGGTGGATCTCGAAGCCCGTCGCCATGTCCTCGGTGATCGAGTCGTACAGCCCGCCGGCCTGGCGCAGTGCGGCGATCCGGACGACGTTGTTGGTGCCGACGAACATGGGCGCCCCGTAGCGGTTGCCGGCGCGCTGGATCAGGGCGTGGAAGAGGAACTGCTGCGACTCGGCGGCCCTGGTGACGGCCGCGTCGTAGTTGCCGTAGACCTGCGGGCCGACGACGAAGGCGGTGTCGGGATCGCGGAACCAGCCCAGCATGCGCTCCAGGAAGTCGGGCAGCGGCACGTGGTCGGTGTCGACCGAGGCGAAGAACTCGTAGGCGTCGCCGTGCGCGTCGAGCCAGGCGTTGTAGTTGCCGTGTTTCGTCTTCGCCCGGTGGGTCCCCTCGGGGCGGTTCCACTCGGGGACGCCGCGCCGGGTGAAGTGGTGGACGCCGAGTTCCGCGCAGAGCGCCCTGGCCGCCGGATCGTCGCCCTCGTCGAGCAGCCAGACGTCCAGCGGTCCGTCGTGCCGGAGCCGTACGGCGGCCCGGAGGGTGGCGCGGAGCATGGAGAGGGGTTCCTTGCCCGGTACGTACGTGGTGACGAAGGCGACCTTGGTGCCGGATTCGGGGACGACGGGCACCGGGTCCCTGGCGACCATCGTGGCGTGCGCGACCGAGACGACGTTGACGAGCACGAAGAGTTCGATCAGCGCGATGGAGACGAGCATCGCGGTGTCGGCGGCGACGAGCCAGTGCTCGCCGTTCTCGCGCCGGGTCCAGTGCGTCGGCCAGACCAGATAGAGCAGGAGCAGCCCCGTGAGCACCGGGGCGAGGGTCATGAGGAGCACGGCGCGGACGCGCCGCTTCTCCGCCGCGAGGAGGCTCCGGTACCGGACCCGGTACGCCGGTCCTTCCGGTTCCGTGAGCGGACCCGCGAGCCGGGAGTGGGAGTCGTAGTCGTAGACCTCCGACCGCACCGTGCCTCCTATGTCGAACCGGTTTGTCTCACCACATAAGTGGATCTTTCGCAACGGGGCGACTCGACAGGGCCGAGTGAGGGGTTCGAGAGCGCGCGGCGCGGCGTGTCCCGGGCGGGTCGCACCCGGAACGGGAGGAGCCCCCCGCCGTGTTGCGGCGGGGGGCTCCTCGGGGGGACGGCGCGATGCGGGAACGGACGGGGCGTCAGGTGGCCAAGTACCGTTCCACGGTTTCGACCTTGGAGGTGAGTCCGTCGGTGACGCCGGGTCGGATGTCGGCCTTCAGCACGAGGGAGACACGTCCGGCACGGGCCTCGACGGCGGCGACGGCACGTTTGACGACGTCCATCACCTCGTCCCATTCACCCTCGATCGAGGTGAACATGGCGTCGGTGCGGTTGGGCAGTCCGGACTCGCGGACGACGCGCACGGCGTCGGCGACGTACTCGCCGACGTCCTCTCCGACACCGAGCGGAGAGACCGAGAAGGCGACGATCACGCGTTCACCGTGCCTTCGCGGCGGGCGCGGGCGGCGATGACGCCGTCCGTCTCGTACCGCTTGAGGAGCTTGTCGCCGTAGAGCCCGCCGAACGGCAGGAGGCAGAGCAGGAAGAAGAGGGCGACCCGCTTGACGGGCCACTTCGCCTTGATCCACACGTCGAGCAGGAAGAGGACGTAGATCACGAAAAGGAGACCGTGCAGGGCGCCCAGCGGCATCATCAGGAAGTCGATGTCGGAGACGCGGCTGAGGATCGATCCGAAGATGATCAGCGCCGGGAAGGAGAGCGCCTCGGGAATCGAGATGAGGCGCAGCCGGTGCAGGGCGGTAGCGGTCTTGATGTCCACGGGGGCACCTTCGGTGGGAGGGTCGTCACGGCTTGTGAACGCATGCACAAGCCGCCCCCATTGTGCACCGTCCGCCGGACCCTCCTGCCCCGGGGGCGTACGGGGAGGGTGGTGCGCGCGGGACGGGGCGTGGTCCGTGATCCTTTCCCGGACACTGGCCCGGGCGCCGTGCGGGCGGCTACCGTCGGTCCGTGGCGATGTTCCGACTCCAAGGCAGCAAGACGCTCGCCGTCGATCTGACGGGCGATGCCGTGAAGGCGAAGAACGGCTCGATGGTCGCGTACGACGGCCGGATGGCGTTCAAGAAACTGTCCGGCGGCGGTGAGGGCCTGCGCGGCATGGTGACCCGCAGGCTGACCGGCGAACAGATGACGGTGATGGAGGTGCAGGGGCAGGGCACCTGCTACTTCGCCGACCGGGCGAGCGAGATCAATCTCGTGTCGCTGCGCGGCGAGAAGCTGTGGGTGGAGGCGAGCAATCTGCTCTGCACGGACGCCGGTCTGCGCACCGGCACCAGCTTCACCGGGCTGCGCGGGGGCGCGACCGGAAACGGCCTGTTCACCACGACGGTGGAGGGCACCGGGCAGGCGGCGATCATGTCGGACGGTTCGGCGGTGGTGCTCCGGGTGACCCGGCAGTACCCGCTGAACGTCGACCCCGGCGCCTACATCGCCCACCAGGGCGACCTGCAGCAGCACTTCCAGTCCGGGGTGAGCTTCCGCACGTTCATGGGCGAGGGTTCCGGGGAGTCCTTCCAGATCCGCTTCGAGGGCGAGGGGCTCGTGTACGTGCAGCCCAGCGAGCGGAACACGATCGGGGGCGACGTCTGATGCCGTTCCGTGAGATCAACTCGAAGATGATCGAGGCGACGGTCGTCCCCGGTCAGAAGATGTACAGCCAGCGCGGCGCGATGCTCGCCTACCGGGGCGAGGTCTCCTTCACCCCGAACGTGCAGGGCGGCCAGGGCGGGCTGATGTCGATGATCGGCCGGCGGGTGGCGAACGAGGCGACCCCGCTGATGACGGTGGAGGGCAGCGGCACGGTGATGTTCGGCCACGGCGGCCACCACATCCAGGTGATCAACCTCGCGGGCGACACCCTCCACGTCGAGGCCGACCGGCTGCTGGCGTTCGACGGCACGCTCCAGCAGGGCACGATGTTCATGGGCTCGCAGGGCGGGGTGATGGGGATGGTGCGCGGCCAGGTGACCGGCCAGGGCCTGTTCACCACCACCCTCAAGGGGCACGGCGCGGTCGCGGTGATGGCCCACGGCGGCGTGATCGAGCTGCCGATCACGCCCGGCCGCGAGGTGCACGTGGACCCGCAGGCGTACGTCGCCCACCACGGGGACGTACGCAACAAGCTCTCCACCGCGCTCGGCTGGCGCGACATGGTGGGGCGCGGCTCGGGCGAGGCGTTCCAGCTGGAGCTCAGCGGCAGTGGTGCGGTGTACGTCCAGGCGTCGGAGGAGAAGCTGTGAGCACGCCCGTGATCTTCGATCCGACGACGCTGCCGTCGGACGACAACGTCAACGCGTACACCTTCTGCGTGGAGCTGAAGGGCAGTCAGTGGTTCCTCCAGAAGGGGAAGATGATCGCCTACTACGGGCGCATCGACTTCGACGGGGTGGGCAACGGCCGCTTCGACCGGCTGCTGCGGACGAGTTTCCACTCGCCGATGCACGCGAGCGACTGGGTGGTGGCCGAGGGCAGCGGCAAGATGCTGCTCGCGGACCGTGCCTTCGACGTCAACTCCTACGACCTCGACAACGGCAACCTCACGATCCGCTCCGGCAACCTGCTGGCCTTCCAGCCATCCCTGGCGCTGAAGCAGTCGATCGTGCCGGGGTTCCTCACGCTGATCGGTACGGGGAAGTTCGTGGCGGCCTCGAACGGGCCGGTGGTCTTCATGGAGCCGCCGCTGCGGGTGGACCCGCAGGCCCTGGTGGGCTGGGCGGACTGCCCGTCCCCGTGCCACCACTACGACCACGGGTACATGCGGGGCGTGATGGGCGGGCTGCGGTCTCTGACGGGGATCGGCGGGACGTCCGGCGAGGAGCACCAGTTCGAGTTCGTGGGTGCGGGGACGGTGCTGCTGCAGTCGACCGAGGTGCTGATGGCCGAGCAGTCGGTGGGCGCGGTTCCGGTGGAGGCGGGGGTCCCGGGCGGGGGCCGCCCCGGCGTCCCCGGCGGGGGTCAACCTGGGTCCGCACCCCGTCTCCCCGGCCAGCTGGGGGATCTCCAGCGTCGGTTCGGCCTGTGAGCGGTACTCTGCGGAGCGTGATTCCCAGGGGTACGCCCCGGGGCCCGGCCTTTCCCGTGCCCGTAGTGCGGCGCGTGCCGCGTGCGACCCGGCGGCCGGCGGCGGATGCCGGGGTGAGTGCCGGGAGTCACGCCCCCCACTTCGTCCGGCTTTCAACTTCTTAGGTAGAATCCATATATGGAGACCGAGACGGCCACACGCTGGCTGAGCGACGCGGAACAGCGTGCCTGGCGCACCCACCTGGACGTCAGCAGGCTGCTGACGCACCAGCTGGAGAAAGACCTCCAGCCGTTCGGCCTGACCATGAACGACTACGAGATCCTCGTCAACCTGTCCGAGGCCGAGGACCAGCGGCTGCGGATGAGCGACCTCGCGTCGCTCACCCTCCAGTCCAAGAGCAGGCTCTCGCACCAGATCACCCGGATGGAGACCGCCGGGCTGGTCCAGCGCGAGAACTGCGAGTCGGACCGGCGCGGACTCTTCGCGGTCCTCACCGACCTAGGCGGGGAGACGATGCGGAAGGTGGCGCCGTACCACGTCGCCTCCGTCCGCAAGCACTTCATGGACCTGCTGACCCCCGAGGCCCTGGCCGAACTGCACGCGGCCCTCACCCCGATCGCGGACCATCTGCGCGGACGGCGCGGCCGGCCGTGACCGCGGTCCGTACCGGGGGTGGCCCGCACGGCACCCCCGGTACGCGCGGCCCGTTCAGGGCGCTGCCGAGGTGACCCCCGCGACCAGTTCGTCGGCCGCGCCGTACGGGTCGAGCCGGCCCGCCACGATGCGTTCCGCCAGCGCTTCGAGCCGACGGTCGCCGTGCAGGTCGGCGATCCGCTCGCGCAGGGCGGTGACGGCGATCGTCTCCACCTCCCGGGCCGCCCGCGCGGTGCGCCGGGCGAGGAGCACCCCGTGCTCCTCCATCCACGCCCGGTGCTTCTCCAGCGCCTCGACCAGCTCGTCGACGCCCTCGCCCCGGGCGGCCACCGTCTTCACGATCGGGGGCCGCCAGTCACCAGGGCCCCGGGACTCCCCGAGGCCGAGCATGTGGTTCAGCTCCCGGACGGTGGCGTCCGCGCCGTCCCGGTCCGCTTTGTTGACCACGTACACGTCGCCGATCTCCAGGATTCCGGCCTTCGCCGCCTGGATGCCGTCGCCCATCCCCGGCGCGAGCATCACCACCGAGGTGTCGGCCTGTGAGGCGATCTCCACCTCGGACTGGCCCACCCCGACCGTCTCCACCAGCACCACGTCGCACCCCGCCGCGTCCAGCACCCGGACGGCCTGCGGCGCCGACCGGGCGAGGCCGCCCAGGTGGCCCCGGGTCGCCATGGACCGGATGTAGACCCCGGGGTCCGAGGCGTGGTCCGACATCCGCACCCGGTCGCCCAGCAGTGCCCCGCCGGAGAACGGCGAGGACGGGTCGACCGCGAGCACCCCGACCCGCTTGCCGGCCTTCCGGTACGCGGTGACCAGCGCCGAGGTGGAGGTGGACTTGCCGACCCCGGGCGAGCCGGTCAGCCCGACGACGTACGCGTGCCCGGCCAGCGGGGCCAACGCCGCCATCACCTCGCGCAGCTGCGGCGAGCCCCCCTCCACCAGCGAGATCAGCCGGGCGACGGCACGCGGCCCGCCCCGCCGTGCCTGTTCCACCAGGGTGGGGACGTCCACCATCACCGCTCCGTTCCTGTCACCGAGTACCGTGCCGCACCGCCGGGCCCGTGGGCCACCCGTACTGCTGCCGCGTCAGCGGCACTACTTGCCCGGTACGCGGATGATCAGCGCGTCGCCCTGACCGCCGCCGCCGCAGAGCGCCGCCGCACCGGTGCCGCCGCCGCGCCGCTTCAGCTCCAAGGCCAGGTGCAGCACCACGCGGGCGCCGGACATCCCGATCGGGTGGCCGAGCGCGATGGCCCCGCCGTTGACGTTGACCTTCTCCGAGGTGATGCCGAGGTCCTTCATGGACTGCACGGCGACGGCCGCGAACGCCTCGTTGATCTCCACGAGGTCCAGGTCGTCGACGGTCAGCCCTTCCTTCTTCAGGGCGTGCCGGATGGCGTTGGACGGCTGGGACTGGAGCGAGTTGTCCGGACCGGCCACGTTGCCGTGGGCGCCGATCTCGGCGATCCAGTCGAGCCCCAGCTCCTGGGCCTTCGCCTTGCTCATCACGACGACCGCGGCGGCACCGTCCGAGATCTGCGAGGAGGAACCGGCGGTGATCGTTCCGTTCTTGGCGAAGGCGGGACGGAGCCTGCCGAGCGACTCGGCGGTCGTCTCGGGCCGGATGCCCTCGTCCTCGGCGAAGAGCACCGGATCGCCCTTGCGCTGCGGGATCTCGACCGGGGTGATCTCGGCCTCGAAGGTTCCGTTCTTCCGGGCGGCGGCGGCGCGCTGGTGGGAGAGGGCGGCGATCTCGTCCTGCTCGGCGCGCTCCAGGCCAAGACGGGTGTTGTGCTTCTCGGTCGACTCGCCCATCGCGATGTTCTCGAAGGCGTCGGTCAGACCGTCGTACGCCATCGCGTCGAGCATCTCGATCGCGCCGTACTTGTATCCCTCGCGGGACTTCGGCAGCAGGTGCGGGGCGTTGGTCATGGACTCCTGGCCGCCGGCCACGACCACGTCGAACTCACCGGCGCGGATCAGCTGGTCCGCCAGCGCGATGGCGTCGAGCCCGGAGAGGCACACCTTGTTGACGGTGAGCGCGGGGACGTTCATCGGGATGCCCGCCTTGACGGCCGCCTGCCGGGCCGGGATCTGCCCCGCGCCGGCCTGGAGCACCTGGCCCATGATCACGTACTCGACCTGGTCGCCGCCGATGCCGGCCCGGTCCAGCGCCGCCTTGATGGCGAAGCCGCCGAGGTCCGCGCCGGAGAAGCTCTTCAGGGAGCCGAGCAGCCGGCCCATGGGCGTACGGGCGCCCGCGACGATCACTGAGGTGGTGGTACCTGTCGTTCCTGACATGGGCACGGCCCCTAAGGAGGTGAGGGTGGTTAACGAGGGTTGACTTGAAAATGTACTGAGGCGCCCACCGTCCGTCATCCGGCAGCGTGTGTGATCGCGCGCACCTTGCCAATCCTCCTCCCGGACGCTGCACTGGTCCCATGCTGACGCGAATCGACCACATCGGAATCGCTTGCTTCGACCTCGACAAGACGGTGGAGTTCTACCGCTCCACGTACGGCTTCGAGGTCCACCACTCGGAGATCAACGAAGAGCAGGGCGTGCGCGAGGCCATGCTGAGGATCAACGGCACCTCCGACGGCGGAGCCTCCTACCTCCAGCTGCTGGAGCCGACCCGGCCCGACTCGGCCGTCGGCAAGTGGCTGGAGAAGAACGGCGAGGGCGTCCACCACATCGCCTTCGGTACCGAGGACGTGGACCAGGACTCCTCGGACATCCGCGAGAAGGGGGTACGGGTCCTCTACGACGAGCCCCGCACCGGCTCCATGGGCTCCCGGATCACCTTCCTCCACCCGAAGGACTGCCACGGGGTCCTCACCGAACTGGTCACGTCCCGGACGGAGCACTGACCGCCGGATACCCGGCCCGGTAGAGTGGGCCGTTCCGGGCCGGGGCCGGGGCCGGGGCCGTGAAAACGTCCCTGTCGTTTGTCTGTCACCATTCCCCGGGGGGCCGCTCGCCGGCGGGCGGCCCTGTGTGGAGAGTTGCGACCAGGGGACGGATGGGACCGCGCAGTGCGGGGCTACGAACGCCAGGAGAGCCACCGAGCTGAAGACGACCACCTCTCGCGGTTCGAAGCCGAGATGGACCGGCTGAAAACCGACCGGGAGAAGGCCGTCCAGCACGCCGAGGACCTCGGTTACCAGGTCGAGGTCTTGCGAGCCAAGCTGCACGAAGCTCGGCGCAATCTCGCGACCCGTCCCGCCTACGGCGGCGCGGACCTGGGATACCAGGCCGAGCAGATGCTCCGTGACGCCCAGGTTCAGGCCGAGCAGGTGCGGGCCGACGCCGAGCGCGAGCTGCGCGACGCCCGGGCGCAGACCCAGCGCATCCTCCAGGAGCACGCGGAGCACCAGGCCCGGCTCCAGGCCGAACTCCACAACGAGGCGGTCCAGCGCCGCCAGCGCCTCGACCAGGAGCTGGCGGAACGCCGGCAGACCGTCGAGGCCCACGTCAACGAGAACGTTGCCTGGGCCGAGCAGTTGCGCGCCCGTACGGAGTCCCAGGCCCGCCGGCTCATGGAGGAGTCCCGGTCCGAGGCCGAGCAGTCCGTGAACGCCGCACGCGGCGAGGCCGCCCGGATCGCCGAGGAGACCCGCCAGCGGCTCGGCTCCGAGGCCGAGACCTCCCGCGCCGAGGCCGAGGCGATCCTGCTGCGCGCCCGCCGGGACGCCGAACGGATGCTGTCCACCGCCGCCGGCCAGGCGCAGGAGGCCACCCAGCACGCCGAGGAACTGCGGTCCACGACCACCGCCGAGGCCGACCGGGCCCGCCGGCAGGCCACCGACCTCCAGCGCTCCGCCGAACAGCACGCCCAGGAGGCCGAGACCCGGCTGCGCGAAGCGCGGCTGGAGGCGGAGAAACTCCTCTCCGAGGCCAAGGACGCCGCGTCGAAGACGCTGGCCGGGGCCGAATCGCAGAACGAACAGCGCACCCGCACCGCGAAGTCGGAGATCGCCCGCCTGGTCGGCGAAGCCACCAAGAACGCCGAGACCCTGAAGGAAGAGGCCGAGCGGGCCCTCGCCGACGCCCGCGCCGAGGCGGAGCGGCTCCTCGCCGAGGCCGCCGAGAAGGCGCGTACGGCGGCTGCCGAGGACACCGCCGCCCAGCTCGCCAAGGCCGCCCGCAGCGCCGAGGAGGTGCTGACCAAGGCATCCGAGGACGCGTCCTCCACCACCCGGGCCGCGGCGGAGGAGGCCGAGCGCATCCGCCGCGAGGCCGAGGCCGAGGCGGACCGGCTGCGCGGCGAGGCCGCCGAGCAGGCGGACCAGCTCAAGGGCGCGGCCGAGGAAGGCACCAAGGAGTACCGGGCCAAGACGGTCGAGCTCCAGGAAGAGGCCCGCCGGCTGCGCGGCGAGGCCGAGCAGCTGCGCTCCGAGGCGGTCGCCGAGGGCGAGCGCATCCGGGGCGAGGCCCGCCGCGAGGCCGTCCAGCAGATCGAGGAGGGTGCCCGCACCGCCGAGGAGCTGCTGACCAAGGCCAGGACGGACGCCGAGGAGCAGCGTGCCTCCGCCTCGGCCGAGAGCGAGCGGGTCCGCACCGAGGCCGGCGAGCGCTCGACGACCCTGCGCAAGCAGGCCGAGGAGTCCCTGGAGCGCGCCCGCGCCGAGGCCGAGGCCCTGCGCGCGGAGGCCGAGGAGCAGGCGGAGTCCACGAAGGCGGCGGCCGAGGAGGCCGCCGGCGAGCTGCGCGCCGAGACCGAACGTCAGGTGGCGGCCCGCGCCGAGGAGGCCGCGGCGGAGCTGGACCGGCTGCGCACCGACGCCGAGACCCGGGTCGCCTCCGCCGAGGAGGCCCTCGGTACGGCCCGCGCGGAGGCGGAGCGCCTCCGCCGCGAGACGGCCGAGGAGTCCGAGCGGCTGCGCGCCGAGGCCGCCGAGCGGCTGCGTACGCTCCAGGAGCAGGCCGAGGCGGAGGCGCAGCGGCTGCGCGACGAAGCCGCGGCCGACGCGGCGCAGTCGCGTGCGGAGGGCGAGACCGTCGCCGTACGGCTGCGTACCGAGGCGTCCACCGAGGCGGAGCGCCTCAAGTCCGAGGCGCAGGAGACCGCCGACCGGGTGCGGGCCGAGGCGGCTGCCGCCGCCGAGCGGGTCGCGGCCGAGGCGGCCGAGGCGCTGGAGGCCGCGCAGGAGGAGGCCAACCGGCGTCGCCGCACGGCCGAGGAGACCCTGGAGGCGGCCCGGGCCGAGGCCGGGCAGGAGCGCGAGCGGGCCCGCGAGCAGAGCGAGGAGCTCCTCGCGTCCGCCCGGACCCGGGTCGAGGATGCGCAGACCGAGGCGCAGCGCCTCGTCGGCGAGGCGGAGAGCCGGTCGGCCGAGATGGTCACCGCCGCCGAGCAGTCAGCCCAGCAGGTACGCGAATCGGTCGCCGGACTGCACGAGCAGGCCGAGACGGAGATCGCCGCGCAGCGCACGGCCGCCGAGCAGGAGGCCACGCGGACGCGGACCGAGGCGCGGGAGGAGGCGGACCGGCTGCGCGCCGACGCCGCCGCGGAGCGGGAGCGGGCCGGCGAGGACGCCAACCGCATCCGTCAGGTCGCGGCCGAGGAGTCGGACGCGGCGAAGGCGCTCGCCGAGCGGACCGTCACGGACGCCATCGCGGAGTCCGAGCGGCTGCGCGCGGAGGCCGCGGAGTACAGCCAGCGGGTACGTACCGAGGCGTCCGACGCCCTCACGTCCGCCGAGCAGGACGCCTCCCGGTCCCGTGCGGAGGCCCGCGAGGACGCCAACCGCATGCGGTCGGATGCGGCGGTGCAGGCCGACCGGCTGGTCGCGGAGGCGACGAGCGAGGGCGAGCGCATCCGTCAGGAGGCGACCGACTCGTCGAACCAGCTCGTCGGCGAGGCGACGAAGGAGGCCGAGCGGCGGCGTTCGGAGGCGGCGAAGACCGTGGCCTCGGCGCAGGAGCACGCGGCCCGCACCCGCGAGGAGTCCGCGAAGCTGCGGACCGACGCGGAGGAGGCGGCGGAGAAGCTCGGCAACGACGCCCGCGAGGAGGCCGAGCGGGTCCTGGACGAGGCGCGGCAGGCGGCGGCCAAGCGCCGGGCGGACGCGGCCGAGCAGGCGGACCAGCTGATCAACAAGGCGCGCGAGGAGGCTCTGCGCACCGCCACCGAGTCGGAGGCCCAGGCCGACACCATGGTCGACGCCGCCCGCAAGGAGGCCGTCCGGATCACCTCGGAGGCCACCGTCGAGGGCAACACCCTGGTGGAGCGGGCGCGCACCGACGCCGACGAGCTGCTGGTCGGCGCGCGGCGGGACGCCACCGCCACCCGGGAGCGCGCGGAGGAACACCGCACCCGGACGGAGGCCGAGGTCGAGGAGTTGCACGAGCGGGCCCGCCGGGAGACGTCCGAGCAGATGAAGACCGCCGGCGAGCGTGTCGACCATCTGATGAAGGTGGCCACCGAGCAGCGCGACGAGGCGGAGAAGAGGGCCAAGGAGCTGCTGTCGGACGCGAATTCGGAGGCCGGCAAGGTCCGGATCGCGGCGGTCAAGCGCGCGGAGTCCCTGCTCAAGGAGGCGGAGGCCAAGAAGGCGGAGCTCATCCGCGAGGCCGAGAAGCTGCGGGCCGAGGCCGAGGCCGAGGCGAAGCGTACGGTGGACGAGGGACAGCGGGAACTCGACGTCCTCGTGCGCAGGCGCGCGGACATCAATACGGAGATCTCCCGTGTCCAGGACGTGCTGGAGGCGTTGGAGTCTTTCGAGGTTCCGGCAGGAGGCGGGAAGGCCGCCGGCGGGGGAACTCTCGGGGGCGGCATCAAGGCCGCCGCCGGCGCGGGCACCCGGGCGGGCGGCAAGCAGACGGAGGGCTGAGGGGCTGTCGGGGACGGGTGCCGGGGTGCGCGACCGGCGTTCCCGGCCACCCTGGAGAGTGATCAGCGTCCCATGGGTCCGCCACCCGAAAGAGGTGTCATTCTCCAGATCAAACTGGTATCTCCACGCTGACACGCCGCTTTGGCCCCTAGGATTCCCTCTATCACCTCACCGGTCTCATTCGACAGGAAACCCATGAGCGACCCCTCTTCCCCCTTCGGCTTCGAGCTCGTGCGACGTGGTTACGACCGCGGTCAGGTGGACGACCGCATCACCAAGCTCGTCGCCGACCGTGATAGTGCGCTCGCGCGCATCACCTCCCTGGAGAAGCGCATCGAGGAGCTCCACCTCGAAACGCAGAACGCCCAGGCCCAGGTGAGCGACGCCGAGCCCTCCTACGCCGGCCTCGGTGCCCGCGTCGAGAAGATCCTCCGCCTCGCCGAGGAGGAGGCCAAGGACCTGCGCGAAGAGGCCCGCCGTGCCGCCGAGCAGCACCGCGAGCTGGCCGAGTCGGCCGCCCAGCAGGTGCGCAACGACGCGGAGAACTTCGCCGCCGAGCGCAAGGCGAAGGCCGAGGACGACGGGATCCGCATCGTCGACAAGGCCAAGGGCGAGGCGACCACGCTGCGCACCGAGGCGCAGAAGGACGCGCAGCAGAAGCGCGAGGAGGCGGACGCCCTCTTCGAGGAGACCCGCGCCAAGGCCGCCCAGGCCGCCGCGGACTTCGAGACCAACCTGGCCAAGCGCCGCGACCAGTCGGAGCGCGACCTCGCGTCCCGTCAGGCCAAGGCCGAGAAGCGGCTCGCGGAGATCGAGCACCGCGCGGAGCAGCTCCGCCTGGAGGCCGAGAAGCTCCGTACGGACGCCGAGCGCCGGGCCCGCCAGACGGTGGAGACCGCGCAGCGCCAGTCCGAGGACATCGTGGCCGACGCGAACGCCAAGGCCGACCGCATCCGCAGCGAGTCGGAGCGCGAGCTGGCGGCGCTCACCAACCGCCGCGACTCGATCAACGCCCAGCTGACCAACGTCCGCGAGATGCTGGCGACGCTGACCGGCGCGGCCGTGGCCGCCGCCTCCTCCCCGGTGGAGGACGAGCCCGCCACCCGTGGTGTCCCGGCCCAGCAGACCCGCTGACGCCGCCTCACACCCTCGGCCCACCTTCGTGCGCCCGGTTCCGCCTTTGTGGTGGCGCCGGGCGCGCGGCCGTTCTAGCGTGAACGCATGATCGAGCTCGAAGGACTGACCAAGCGCTACGGCCAGAAGGTCGCCGTCGACGCCTTGTCCTGCCGGATCAGACCCGGAATGGTCACCGGCTTCCTCGGCCCGAACGGCGCGGGCAAGTCCACCACGATGCGGATGATGCTCGATCTGGACAACCCGACCAGTGGTTCGGTGCGCATCGACGGCAAGCGGTACCGCGAGCTGGACGAGCCGCTGAAGTACATCGGGGCGCTGCTCGACGCCAAGTCGATGCACGGCGGTCGGAGCGCGTACAACAACCTGCTCTGCCTGGCCCAGAGCAACCGCATCCCCGCCTCGCGGGTCGCCGAGGTACTGGACACGGTCGGGCTGAGCGCGGTGGCGAAGAAGAAGTCGAAGGGCTTCTCGCTGGGCATGGGGCAGCGGCTCGGCATCGCCTCGGCGCTGCTGGGCGATCCGCAGATCCTGATGTTCGACGAGCCGGTCAACGGCCTCGACCCCGAGGGCATCCACTGGATCCGGAACCTGATGCGCGCGCTCGCCGCCGAGGGCCGGACGATCTTCGTCTCCTCGCACCTGATGAGCGAGATGGCGCTGACGGCGGACCACCTGATCGTGATCGGTCAGGGTCGGCTGCTCGCCGACACGTCGATGGCGGACTTCATCCACCAGAACTCACGGAGTTACGTGCGGCTGCGCTCCCCGGATCAGGAGCGGTTGCGCGACGCGCTCGCCGCCGGCGGCTTCACCCCGGTCGAGGCGGGGGACGGCACCCTGGAGGTCGACGGCGCGACGAGCGAGCAGCTCGGTGAGCTGGCCGCCCGACATCAGCTCGTCCTCCACGAACTGAGCCCGCAACGGGCCTCGTTGGAGGAGGCGTTCATGCAGATGACGGCGGGTTCGGTGGAGTACCACGCGCACGGCGACGCCGAGGTCCCCGGCGGCGCGACCGGTGCGGGCGCGGTCCTCCCGGGGGCGGCCGGCGGTCCCGGGCAGGGCAGCGGTCCCGGACAGCCCGGTCCCGGACAGCCCGGCGGGCGCTGGGGTGCCGGCTGGAACGACACCGGCGGCGGAGCCGGTGCCCGCAACGACGGCAAGGGGGTGTGACCGATGGCATCGGTACCCGCGGTCCTGACCTCCGAGTGGACGAAGATCCGCACGGTCTCGTCCACCACGTGGACGCTCATTTCGGCCTTCGTCGTCACGGTGGCCATGGGAGCCGCCCTGAGCGCGCTGTTCAGGTCGCGGTTCGACGACCTCGACGCCACGGAACGGGCAACCTTCGACCCCACCTTCGTCAGCTTCTCGGGAATGATCCTCGGCCAGCTCGCGATGGTCGTCTTCGGCGTACTGGTGGTCGGTACGGAGTACAGCTCCGGGATGATCCGTACCTCGCTGGCGGCCGTGCCCCGGCGCGGCACGCTCCTCTTCAGCAAGATCGCGGTGGCCGGGGCGCTCGCCCTGGTCGTCGGGCTGATCACCAGCTTCATCGCCTTCCTTCTCGGGCAGGCGCTGCTCGGTGATCACGGCACGGACCTCGGCGCGGACAACGTGCTGCGCGCGGTGGTCGGCGGTGGCCTCTACATGGGCCTCATCGCGGTCTTCTCGATGGGCGTGGCCGCGATGCTGCGGAGCTCGATGCTCTCGCTGGGCATCCTGATGCCGTTCTTCTTCCTCGTCTCGCAGATCCTGTCCTCGGTCCCGGGCGCCAAGACGGTGGCCCGCTACTTCCCCGACCAGGCCGGCTCCAAGATCATGCAGGTGGTCCCGGACGCGATGGGCAGCGACAAGGCGCCGTACGGGCCGTGGGCCGGACTGGGCATCATGCTGATCTGGGTGGTCGCGGCGCTGGTGGGTGGCTACCTCGTGCTCCGGAAGCGGGACGCGTAAGGGCGGAAGAGGAGCGGAGACTCGCGGACGCGGACACTCGCGGACACGGAGACTCGCGGACACCGAGACTCGCGGACACCGAGGCCCACGGCCCTGGAGCTTCGGCCCTCCGGGAGACAGCCCTTATGTGCCCGCCGTCGCCCCGGTCGCCCGGCGCGAGCGGGCGGGCGCGGAAGAGGGCGGGAAGCCGTGCACGGCGGGCCGGCACGGGACACGCACGCCCGTGCGGCCTTGCCACGCGCCGCTCGACAGATCGGTGGTGGCTTCGCCGGAACCGTCCGGGCCTGGTTATCCTCCTCACTCACACGGGGGTATGCGGCCGAGCGGGCCGGGCCCCGACGACGGATGAGTCGATGGGGCAGGGAATGATCGAGGCAGTCGGCCTGACCAAGCGTTACGGCGCACAGACGGCCGTGGACAACCTCTCCTTCCGGATCAGGCCGGGAGTGGTCACGGGCTTCCTCGGCCCGAACGGCTCGGGCAAGTCCACCACCATGCGGATGATGCTCGGGCTCGACCGGCCGACCTCCGGCCATGTGACGATCGGCGGTCACTCCTACCCGAGCCTGCCGAACGCGCCGCGCCAGGTGGGCGCGCTGCTGGACGCGAAGGCGGTGCACGGCGGGCGCAGCGCCCGCAACCACCTGTTGTCGCTGGCCCAGCTGGCCGGTATCCCGGCCGCCCGGGTCGACGAGGTGCTCGGCGTGGTGGGCCTGCGCGAGGTGGCCCACCGGCGTTCCCGGGGCTACTCGCTCGGGATGGGACAGCGGCTCGGCATCGCGGCGGCGCTGCTGGGCGATCCGCAGGTTCTGCTCTTCGACGAACCGGTCAACGGTCTCGACCCGGAGGGAATCCTCTGGGTCCGCAACCTGATGAAGGCGCTGGCGGCCGAGGGCCGTACGGTCTTCGTCTCCAGCCACCTGATGAGCGAGATGGCCCTGACGGCGGACCATCTGATCGTGATCGGTCGCGGCAGGCTGCTCTCCGACATGAGCATCAAGGAGTTCATCTCGGTCAACTCCGCCGACTTCGCACGGATCAGGGTGGCCGAGGACGCGCCGGAGTCCCGCGAGAAGCTGACCGGCGCCCTGACGGGGGCGGGCGGACGGGTGCTGTCCGAGCCGGACGGAGCACTGCGGGTGACCGGGCTGCCGCTGCCGCGGATCAGCGACCTCGCGCACGGGGCCGACGTGCGGCTGTGGGAACTGTCGCCGCACCAGGCCTCCCTGGAGGAGGCGTACATGCGGATGACGCAGCACGTCGTGGACTACCGTTCCACGGACGACGCGAAGGCGGGGCTCCGGCCGCCCACGCCTTCGTACACCGTCCCGCAGCCCGCCCCGAGTCCCCCCGGGTACGGGCAGTCGCCGGTGACGCAGCAGTGGTACGCGCCCGCGCCGCCCGGCCAGAATCCGTACGCCACCGACGGGACGGCCGCCCCGGTCGCCCCGGCGCAGGGCGTGCCCGCCCCGGTCGCGCCCGCGCCGACTAACCCCGCCCCCGCCCCCGCCCCCGCCGAGCAGAAGACCAGCGAGGACTCCCGATGACGACGCCGGCCACACCACCGCTGCCCCCGGCCGAACCGCACCCCGGTCCGGGTCCCGCCTTCCACAGACCGGCCGTTCCCGGCGGAATTCCGCGACTGAGCGACTACGTCTCGCCGATCCCGGTCCGCCCGGCCACCTTCGGCGACGCGCTGGCCTCCGAGTGGACGAAGATCCGCTCGGTGCGCTCCACGATGTGGACGCTCGGCACCATGGTCGCGCTGCTGCTGGGCATCGGTCTGCTCGTCGCCTTCGGGGTGAACGCGGCGAGCGATTCGGGCGCCGGGGAGGCGGGCGGAGAGGTGCTGAGCCTCGGCTTCTTCGGGGTGCTGCTCGGCTCGATCTGCGTGATCACGCTCGGCGTGCTGACCATCGCCTCGGAGTTCGGCACCGGCATGATCCGCACGACGCTGACGGCGTGCCCGAGCCGGAGCCGGGTGCTCATGGCGAAGGCGTCCGTCTTCTTCCTGCTGGTCTTCGTCCTCACCACGGTGACGGCGGCCGTCGTGGCCATGCTCCAGACGGCCATTCTCGGCGGCGGTTCCTCCGCCTCGGGGGCCGACTGGATGCGGGCCACGGTCGGGGTCGGGCTCTACACCGCGCTGCTGGGGCTGCTCTCACTCGGTATCGGCACGATCGTCCGGCACTCGGCCGGGGCGATCACCATCATGATCGGGGTGGTGCTGCTGCCGCTCGTGCTGGCCCTGTTCATGGCCGTGGACCAGCTGAACAGGCTCCGGGAGCTGCTCTTCGAGTACTCCGTCCCCAGCCAGATCGCCGCACTCTACGACTCCTCGATCACCGACTCCGGACCGTCCGGCTGGGACCCGGTGGCGATCATGTTCCTGCTGACCGCCGCCGTCCTGCTCGTCGCCAACCTGGCGCTGAACCGGCGCGACGTCTGACGCACCGCCGCCACGCCCGCGCGCGGGTCAGTGGCGCGGGGCGTTCCGGGACCGCTGCACCCGTGTGGTGCGGCGGTCCTTCGCGTTCCAGCACGCCTTGTGCCAGTGCCGCCGGTCGTCGATGCCGCCGTACTCCGGCCACGCCACCAGGTGCGGCACGCCGGACGGGATCTCCTGGTCGCAGCCGGGGCAGCGGTAGCGCTTGCCCTGCGCACTCGCGCCGGCCACCGGGCGCACCGACCACTCCTCGCCCTGCCAGCTCTCGGTGGCCTGGCCGCCGCCGTACCGGTCCCCCGTGAGGCTCGCGTCGGCGGACGGGCTTTCGCCGCTCTTGGGGCGGTTGCGGCGCGGAGACACGGGACACCTCACGGGGCTGCGGCGGGACAGGGACTTCCAGCCTAAGGGGGTGGGGGGACCGAGGGGGGACGCCGGTACGCCTCCACCGGCCGCGTGCGCGTGACGGGCGCGGAGGCGGGCAACGGAGGTAGTTACCGGAAAATCGCAACATTTTCTCCCCGGCCCGTGCCTTTGGCACGTGTCAGGCGTTGATGCCGGTAGGGGAAAACCGCGTCGGCCGCAAGGAGGCAGAAGGCGATGCGCGTGGGAACGTTCGTACTGGCAGCACAGTTTCCGGGTCAGGGACAGGGCGAGGCCCTGCACCGGGCGATCCGGACCGCCGAGGTGGCGGAGGAGTCGGGGCTCGACTCCGTGTGGCTGGCGGAGCACCATTTCGTGCCGTACGGGGTCTGCCCCTCGGCCGTGACGCTGGCCGCGCTGCTGCTCGGCCGCACCCGCAGAATCCGGGTCGGCACGGCGGTCAGCGTGCTGCCGACTCAGCACCCCGTGGCGCTCGGCGAACAGGCGGCGCTGCTCCACCTGACGGCCGGCGGCCGGTTCAGCCTCGGTGTGGGCCGGGGCGGGCCCTGGGTGGACCTGGAGGTCTTCGGCGCGGGCCTGGAGGCGTACGACAGCGGCTTCCCGGAGTCCCTGGACCTGCTGCTCGACTGGCTGCGCGAGCCCCGGGTGGCCGGACGCGGAAGCCGCTACCCCTTCCGCGAGGTGGCGGTGGTGCCGCGCGCGGACGAGTTGCTCGACGCGGACGGGGCGCCGTTGCCTGGCCCGGAGGTGATCGTGGCGTGCACTTCGCCGAAGACGGTGCGCCTCGCCGCCGAGAAGGCCCTGCCGATGCTGCTCGGGATGCACTGCGGGGACGAGGAGAAGGCGGAGATGGTCGCGCTGTGGCGCCGAAGCGCCCGGGAGGCCGGTCATCCGCCGGAGACCGTCGCGGCAGCCTCGCACGTCTCGGCCGGTGTGGCCCAGATCGGGGACTGCCAGGAGGACGCCGTGCAGACACTGGTGAAGGCGATGCCGGAGTGGCTGCGGGACGGCCTGGGCAAGCACGTGACCGTCGACGGCCGGTTCCGCGTGATGCGCGACCCCGTGGCGTACACCCAACTGCTCTGCGGGCTGCACCCGGTGGGGCCGCCGCGGTTCGCCGCCGACCGGCTCGCGGCCACGGCCGAGCGCACGGGCATCACCCGCTTCGCGCTCCTCTCCGAGGGGTCCGGCGACCTCGGGGCGACTGAGGAGAACGTACGTCGGCTGGGCACCGAGGTGCTGCCCCTGCTGGTCTGAGGGACACGGTGCCACCGGCGCGTGCGTACCGGTCCGTCGGTGGCACGGGACACCGCCGCTCCGGGGCGGAACCGTCTCCCGGGGGCGCCGGCCCCGGCCCGGAGCGGCGGCGGAGACGTTCAGCAGTCCCGGAGTTCGGGCGACTGGTTGAGCAACTGGCCTCTCACCGAAGTGAACTTGGCCAGCCGTTCGTCGACCGAAGGGTCGAGCGGGAAGACCGCGACACGGTGGCAGTTCTGGAATGCCAGTCGCACTCCGAAGTGCCGCTGCAGGGCGCCGCGTATCGCGTCGCTCGCGAGCGCGCGCAGCAGCTGGCCACGTGCCTGCTCGTTCGGCGGCGGCGTCTGGTTGTCGGCGAACTGCCCGCCGTCCACCTTCAGCTGGGCCACCAGGGAGCTGATCATCTCCCATGCGTAGGGCAGGGAGGTCCGGACGCAGTCGACGAAGTCGGCTTCGTCGACCTCGCCTCGCTCGGCCTGTTCCAAGAGGGCCGGTGAGACGTCGAGCGACATGGGTTCTCCTCTCGCGACCCCGGCGGGAGGCCGGGGCCTTACGGGCACGGCAGGAGGACGGCGGCGACGCAGCGTGCACGCCCGGCGACCTCCTGCTTCCACGGTAAGGGCGCGGTCCGGGTCGCACCAGGAGATTGGGAACACAACCGGCCAACAACGAACCTGAGCAAAGAGGGGCAAGACTCCGTGTGCTCCGGCAGGGGCGGAAGTGGCTCAGGAGGTACGAATCGCGCCGACCGCCCGTTGTCGAGTAGCGTTGCCGACCATGCGTCTCGTCATCGCCCGTTGCTCCGTCGACTACGCGGGCCGGCTCACCGCCCACCTGCCCTCCGCTCCCCGTCTGATCCTGGTGAAGGCGGACGGCAGCGTCTCGATCCACGCCGACGACCGGGCGTACAAACCGCTCAACTGGATGTCCCCGCCGTGCACCCTGAAGGAGGGCTCCGGCGACGACGCGGGCGTCTGGACGGTGGTGAACAAGGCGGGCGAGAAACTGATCATCACGATGGAGGAGATCCTCCACGACTCCTCGCACGAACTCGGCGTCGATCCCGGCCTGATCAAGGACGGTGTGGAGGCGCACCTCCAGGAGCTGCTCGCCGACCGGATCGAGATCCTGGGCGAGGGCTACACCCTGATCCGCCGCGAATACCCCACCGCCATCGGCCCCGTGGACATCCTCTGCCGGGACGCCGAGGGTGCGACCGTGGCCGTGGAACTCAAGCGGCGGGGTGACATCGACGGTGTCGAGCAGCTCACCCGTTATCTGGAACTGCTCAACCGCGACCCCCACCTGGCGCCGGTACGCGGTGTCTTCGCGGCGCAGGAGATCAAGCCGCAGGCGCGGGTGCTCGCCACGGACCGCAAGATCGGCTGCGTGGTCCTGGACTACGACGCGATGCGCGGTATCGAGGACGACAAGCTGCGACTGTTCTGATTCCCCGCCGGCCCGCGCGGGGTACGGCCGACCGGACGGCTTGATCGACAAGCCGTCCGGTTTTCGATGTTTCGTGGGGCGCGGTACGTCCTGGAAAAACGTCACCTCGTCCGGAATCCGACTGCTCAGGCCTCGTCGGGCGTGGCCGTCGCGGTCCCGGGGCTGCCCCAAGGGCTCGCTTCGGCGGTGCCGGACGCGGTGGCCGTGGCCGCACCGCCGCCGTCGTCACCGCTCCCGCCCCCGTCGTCACCGGGGGTCTCGCCGGTGGACGGGGTCTCCGTCGTCGGGGTGGCCGACGGGGCGGTGCTCGTCGCCGAGGGGGTCGGGGTGGAGCCGGTGGAACCGGTGGAACCCTTGGGCGGGGTCGAGGAGGAACCTCCGGCCGGTGGCTTCGGCACCGCGCTGCCCGTGTCGACCGCGGTGGGCGAGGTGGTGTCCGGGTCCGGGCTCTGCGCCGTACCGCTGCTGCCGGGTGTGGGCGTGCCGGTGGTGCCCGGAGTGGGCGTACCGGACGTGCCGGGCCGGACGGAGCTGCTGCCGGTCGGTACGGAGCCGGAGCCGCCGCCCGAGCCGTTGTCGTCGGCGGGGGTGTCCTCGGCCGGCACGCTGCTCTCCTCGTCGCCCTCCTCGGCGGAGTGCCCCGGGGTGACGCTCTGGTTGCCCGCGTCCTCGCTGCCCGCGGTGGCGCCGAGCGTCACGACGGTACCGAGCACCGCGACCAGCAGCGCGCCCGCGCCGACGGCCACCAGGTTGCGCCGGGCTCCGGCGACGACGGTCCGGCCCAGGGCCTTCACTCCGGCGGGACGCCCGCCCTTGCCCGGTGCCCCGGCCGGTACCGGGTAGGTCGCGGCCTGCTCCTCCACCACCAGCGTCTGACGCGGCAGGGCGGGCAGCGGCGGCAGGACCGGCAGGACTTCCGTCGCGGCACCGTCACCCCGGGCGCCCGTGGCGGTGTGCACCGCGGGCGCCTCCGGCCTCGCCCCGAGCGGCAGCTTGCCGGAGCGGTCGGTGACCAGGGCGAGCGCGCGGCGTCCGGCGACGGCACCGGACCGGTCGGCGAGCGCGCCCCGGAGCCCGATCGACGCCTCCAGCTCCGCCCGCGCCCGGTCCAGGTGTCCGGCACAGAGCGCGAGGACGCCCAACTCGTGGTGGAAATAGGCTTCTTCGGCGACGTCTCCGGCCAGCCGCGATGCCTCCTGGCCGACCCGCAGGGCCTTCTCCCAGGCGCCCCACTGCAAGGCGGCGGCAAAGGCGGGGCCGGCGCTCCGGGCGAGCCGGACGACGACCGGTGCCGCCTCCGGGTTTCCGCTGGGGAGCAGGACCGCCATCGCCGCGAGTACGGCGTCGGCTTCGGCGACCGCGCGCGCGGGAGTGACCGAGGGGTGCTTGACCCACCAGGCGTAGTGCTCGGCGACGGTGAGGGCGCGGTGCTCGGCGCCCTCGGCGTAGCCGCCGAGTTCCAGCTGGACCTGGACGCCGGCGGCCAGCCGGTAACGGGAGCCGGCCGGCGAGAGGAGCCCGGCACCGGCGAGTTCGCCGAGCGCGGCGTCCGCGTGGGTGTGTCCGATCAACGCCGGAAGGTGCGCCTGGTGCGGCACCTCGCCGCCGAGCGCGACGGCGAACCGCAGGGCTTCCCGGGCGGCCTCGCTGAGGCGGGAGGCGAGCAGCGGGGCGGGCGCGGCGGCCTCGCCGATGCTGGGCAGCGGCACCTCGTCGTCGAGGACCGGGACGAGGGGCACGGGCGGGGCGCCCGCGGGCCGCTCCTCGAACGCGCCGTACTCGTCGAAGTCCTCCGGGATCTCCCGGAGCTGGTCGCGCTGGCGGAGCAGGGCGCCCGCCTGGACGAACCGCAGCGGGAGCCCCTCGGACTCGAACCAGAGGTCGCCCGCCCAGTTCGACTCCTCGTCGGTGAGCGGCCGTCCGGCCACCCGGCCCAGCAGGTCGGTCGCCGCGGCGCGGCTCAGCCCGGCGAGGGAGACCTCGTCGAGTCCGGCGTCCGTGGCCACGTCGGGGGTCGTACCGAAGAGGAAGGCGCACTCGGGCGTGGCGTCGAGGAGTTCCGCCAGGGCCGGGCCGCCGAACTCCAGATCGTCCACGACGACGACCGCGCCGATCCCGGAGAGCGCGCCCAGCAGTTCCTCGCGCTCAGGACGGCGCAGCGGTGCGTCGTACACGGTCTCGTAGAGCGCGTACAGCAGGTCGGGGGCGGTGCGCCGATGGCCGGAGAGCCGGACGACACCGTCGGGCGCGAGTTCGGCGCAGTCGGCGGCTACGGCGTCCAGCAGGGCGGTACGGCCGGAACCGGCCGGGCCGCTGAGGCGGGCCGAACGGCCCCTGGTGAGCAGGCGTACGAGCCGCCCAAGCTCCTCCTGACGCTCCAGCAGCGGCAGCTGCGGGGCGGGCGGGCCCGGCGGTACGGGGGGTTCCGCCGCACGCTCGCGGCCGGCACGCTCCTCGGCGGTGCGCCGGAGCGGGGCCTCGGGCCGCACACCGGGCGGGCAGGGCTCGGCCTCGCTGCCGTCCACGGGGTTGACCGTGATCAGCAGGTCGCCGGATATGAGTCGCACGACGCGGGCCTTGGCCCCCGCCTGGGGTACGAGTTCGGTCGACAGGGCGTCACGGGACGGCCTGCGCCGGGCAGGTGCCTCGCCGCTCCCGTGGGTGTCGTGACCGCTGTGGTGTTCCGGGTCCCGTGCTGTCGGGTTCATCGTCCAAGTCCCCCAGACGCGTCGCGCTGCTGCCCGTCCGGCGCGCACGTGCCGCTGTTGCTCGTGGTGTCCGCCTGCGGGTTCGGTCGATCGGCGGACGGCCGAACCCTAAACCTTCGTCCGTCCCGTCTCGTCGGCGGGGGTGGATCCCGCCCGGGACATCACGTTCTCAGGTGTATTGCCCGGTTCGACCGCCTCTCATGCCGGAGCGCCCGGACCCGGCGTCGGTGGCTCGGGCTGCGGGCGGGCGCCCGTGAGGCCGGCCGGCGGCCACCGGGACGGCGTCGGCGCGCCCGGGAAGCGGGTCGGATGAACGGCCCCGGCGGTCCGCCCTCCACCTGGGTGAGTCCGCGTCCCCATACCCTTCCGGCACTTCAACCTTTCGCGCGTCTCCCGCATCAGTAGTCGGTGACAGGACGAATGCGGCCGGACTCGTTTCGGGCATCCGCGGACGATGGAGGCGGACCAGTGACATCGACAGCGAAAGTGACGCGGTGGTGCATCGCACCGGCCGTGCTCGGTGACCGGAAGCCCCACCGGGACCACGTGGGTGACCGACACCGCCCCGGTGTCCGGCGGGGTGTGGTGACCGCCCGCCACGACGCCACCGGACGGCGGATCGAGGAAGGCCCCCTGCCCGAGGGGTCCCTGAGCGGCGGATTCGACGGGCTCGCCCCGCCGACGACGGGTGGGCGGTGGGCTGGAGTCGGCCCACCGATTACCTGACCTTCCTCGGACTCATCGAGCACGGGGGACGGCACCCGGTGGCAGCGGGTGCCTGCACCGGCTGTGGACAGCGACTACTGGACGCTCGACGACGTGGTCGCCACCGGCCCCGACGACGCTTGGGCCACCGGCAGCATCGGCACGCCGGAAGGCCGCGTCCGTCCGCTCACGCCGCACTACGACGGCGTGGCCTGGGCGATCGTTCCCACTCCCGAACCGAGCTCGCACTACGGCGCCTTCACGGACCCCGCCGCCCGGGGACCGAACGACGTGTGGGCGGTCGGGGCGCGGACGAGGTCGGGGCGGACGCGGAAGTCCACGCCGCGGTCGCCCTGTCTTCCGTGCGCACCCTGTCTCTCCGTGCGCACCCTGTCCTCCCGTGCGCCCTGTCTTCCGTGCGCACGCCGTTCTTCCGTGCGACCTCAGACCCGCGGCAGGGATTCGGCGGCGATCCCGCCCTCGATGGCCAGGATGCGGTGCAGCCGGGTCGCCACCAGCAGGCGCTGCATCTGCGGAGGGACGCCGCGCAGCACCAGTCGGCGTCCGGCACGGCCCGCCCTGCGGTGCACGCCCATGATCACGCCGAGACCGGTGGCGTCCCAGGAGTCCAGCTCGGTCAGATCGAGCACGAGGTCACCGACGCCGTCGTCGACGGCGGCGTGCAGAGCCGTACGGGCGTCCGCCGCGCTTCGGACGTCGAGGCGGCCCCCGACGACCAGCTCGGCGTGGTCGCCCCTGATGTGCATATGCGCTCCCCGTATCGCTTCGTACAAGAGTCGGTGTGGCTGCCCGCTCCTGCCACCAGTGACTGTGGCAGGAGCGGGGAAGTTGCCGCCTGTGAGCGAACCGGTACCGAATTCACCCTGTGGGGTGATGCCGGTCCGCCGGTCCGGCACCGTTTCCGGTCCGGCTTCCCCGGGAGCCGGGTGCGGCCCCTGGTACCCCCGGGCGCCCGGGGCCCGGCCGACGGCGCGGCGCGGGGCCCCCGGGGAGCCGGGGTGGTGCTCAGTAGGTGTAGAAGCCCTGCCCGCTCTTGCGGCCGATGTCACCCGCGTCGACCATCCGGCGCATCAGTTCCGGGGCGGCGAACTTCTCGTCCTGCGACTCCGTGTAGATGTTGGAGGTCGCGTGCAGGAGGATGTCGACGCCGGTCAGGTCGGCGGTCGCGAGCGGGCCCATGGCGTGGCCGAAGCCGAGCTTGCAGGCGGTGTCGATGTCCTCCGCGGTGGCGACGCCCGACTCGTAGAGCTTCGCCGCCTCGACCACCAGCGCGGAGATCAGCCGGGTGGTGACGAAGCCCGCCACGTCCCGGTTGACGACGATGCAGGTCTTGCCGACCGATTCGGCGAACTCCCGCGCGGTGGCCAGGGTTTCGTCGCTCGTCTTGTAGCCCCGGACGAGTTCGCAGAGCTGCATCATCGGGACCGGTGAGAAGAAGTGCACGCCGACGACGCGCTCCGGGTGCTTCGTCACCGCCGCGATCTTGGTGATCGGGATGGCGGAGGTGTTGGAGGCGAGGACGGTGTCCTCACGTACGACCTCGTCGAGGGCGCGGAAGATCTCGTGCTTGACCTCCAGCTTCTCGAAGACGGCCTCGACCACGACATCCACGCCGGCGACGGCGTCCAGATCGGTGGTCGTGGTGATGCGGCCGAGCGCGGCCCCGGCGTCGTCCGCCGTCAGCTTGCCCTTGGCGACGAACTTCTCGTACGACGCCTTCACGGAGTCCAGTCCGCGGGAGAGGGCCTGGTCGGTGACGTCCCTCAGCACGACGTCCCAGCCGGCCTGGGCTGCGACCTGCGCGATACCGGACCCCATGAGTCCGGCTCCGATGACGGCGAGCTTCCCGGCCACGTCACACCCCTTTGGTCTTGTCACCGTGCGGCAGTTCTGACGCACTCTCTCCGACTGTCCTTCATGTGCTCTCCGGCGGAGATTAGTACCCGTGAGGGGCGGTGTGACCGCTTAGAGATGCGCGTCACGTCTCACATGACGGACATCACACCGGCAGGCGTCAGGCGGCGGCGTCCGGACGGCAGTTGCCGCGTGACCACGGCCACGCGAGGAAGGGCGCCCGGCGCCACCACGCTCCGCATAGCCTGGTCGCATGGTCAATCTGACGCGCATCTACACCCGTACCGGCGACACCGGCACGACCGCCCTCGGTGACATGAGCCGTACCGCCAAGACCGATCTGCGGATCTCGGCGTACGCCGACGCCAATGAGGCCAACGCGGTCATCGGTACGGCGGTGGCGCTCGGGCAGCTCTCCGCGGACGTGGTGAAGGTCCTCGTCCGGGTGCAGAACGACCTCTTCGACGTCGGCGCAGACCTGTCGACGCCGGTGGTGGAGGACCCGAAGTACCCGCCGCTGCGGGTGGAGCAGTCCTACGTCGACAAGCTGGAGGCCGACTGCGACCACTTCCTGGAGGACCTGGAGAAGCTGAGGAGCTTCATCCTTCCGGGTGGTACGCCGGGCGCGGCACTGCTCCACCAGGCGTGCACGGTGGTCCGACGCGCCGAGCGCTCGACGTGGGCGGCGCTGGAGGTGCACCGCGAGGTGATGAACCCGCTGACGGCGACGTACCTCAACCGCCTCTCCGACCTGCTGTTCATCCTGGCGAGGGTGGCGAACAAGGAGGTCGGGGACGTGCTGTGGGTGCCGGGCGGGGAGCGCTGAGGGCCGGGCCGCCTCCGGCCGTTCCCGTCGGGGAGTCGGCGCGCGTGGCCGGACACGGACCGGGCCGCTTCCGACGCCCCGCACGGGCCGGCGGGATCGTCGGACCGGCCTGAGGGCCGTCCCTCACTCCCTGGTGGATGTGCGACGTACCCTCAGACCTCGTGTTCTCGCGTGCTCTCCTGCTCCCGTGCCTGCTCCCGCGTGGGGGCCGGCGCGGTCTTCGGGAACAGGGTGTAGGACCCGGCGACGATCAGGTTGACGCCGATCACCCAGAGCATCCTCTGCTGCCACATCCGCAGCGAACCGGTGTCTCCGTCCTGGCCGACGTACCACGCGGCGGCCTGGAGCAGGGCGATCGCGATCACCGCCGCCAGGGTCCAGCGACCGGCGGTGCGCCACTCGCGGACCGCGCGGGCCCGCCCGTACTTCGGCGGCATCACCGGCTTCGGCCCCCCGGCGAACCGGTGGGCCACCCGCGCGTCCACCCACCTGATGGTGGCGGGGCCGGGGCCGAGCCCGACGGTGAAGCCGATGCAGACGGCGGCCAGTTCGTGCTTCCAGTCGGGCTCGGCGCCGTCGCGCAGGTCGATCGCCGTCACGACGAGCAGGACCACCTCCAGCAGCGGCTCGCACAGCAGAACCGCCGTTCCGGCCCGGGGCCGCCGCGCCGCGTACCTCAGGGTGAGCCCGGCGGCGAGCAGCACCCAGAAGCCGGCCTCGCTGAGAACGATCAGTGTGACGATCACGGCCTCTCCTCCTGTCTCCCCCCGACTCCCGCCCACGGGGCGCCACTTCGTCGTCCCCGATGACGAATCGCGACTGCATCCTTCGATGTACTGAACGCCCCGCCCCCGTGAACAGCCGTGCGTCCCGCGCCCGTTCCCTGGTGGATGACGAGGTGGAACCCGTCATCCGCCGCCCGCACCGCCATGACCTCCTGATCGCCGCCGCCGGCCTGCTGGGGGGCGTGCTGCTCTGGCTGCTGGATCTGCGGATGCAGAACGGCCGCCCCTTCGAAGCTCCTTGGGCGGGGCTCCTCTTCCTGGTACCGATGGCCGCGGCGGAGCTGATGCGCCGCACCCGGCCCGGCGCGGCCCTCGCCCTGGCGGTCGCCGGACTCGCGGAGATGCGGAGGCTGATCGGTCTGTTGCGCCGGGGCGGGGCGCCGGACATGCCCGGTGCGGCGCCGCGGCTCTCGGCGCTGGACGCGCTGATCGAACAGTCCCGCGCCCACGCCGCCTCCAGCGGGCTGACCTGCGTGCTGGACGACGCGCGGGGTGGCGGAGTGCTGCCCGCTCCGGCGGAACTCGCCGCGTACCGCATCGTCCAGGAGTCACTGACGAACGCACTCAAGCACGCCGCCGCGGGTGCGGTGCGGGTCCGGCTCGCCCGGCCGGGCGGGCTGCTGACGGTGGAGGTGACCAGCGTGTCCGGGGCGCGCAAGGGCCCCCGTGCCCCGGGTTCCGGTACCGGGCTGATCGGTATGCGGGAGCGGGCGGAGCTGCTGGGCGGGACGATCCGGGCGGGCGAGGAGCGCGCGGCGGACGGCACCGCGCTCTGGCGGGTGCGGGCCGAACTGCCGGTGTCCATCGGCAAGGGAGAAGGGACGATGAGCTCATGACGATCCGGGTCCTGGTGGCCGAGGACCAGTCATCCGTGCGGGCGGGTCTGGTGCTGATCCTGCGGAGCGCGCCGGACATCGAGGTGGTGGGCGAGGCGGCGGACGGCGAGGAGGCCGTACGGCTGGCGCGCGGACTGCGCCCCGACGTGGTGGTGATGGGCCTTCAGATGCCGCGCCTGGACGGGGTGTCGGCCACCGAGCGGGTGGTGGCCGAGGGGAGCGCCGACGTGCTGGTGCTGACCACGTTCGACCTGGACAGTCACGTCTTCGGGGCGCTGCGCGCCGGGGCCTCCGGCTTCCTGCTCAAGAGCACCGGGGCGCTCGGTCTGCTGGACGCGGTCCGCGCGGTGCCCGGGGCGAAGGGCTCATCGCTCCGGCCGTGACGCGTCGGCTGATCGCGGAGTTCGCGGCGGTGTCGGCCGCCTCGGCGCCGCCGGACTCCGCGTCCGGCGGCGCCGAGGCGGCGGCGCTCACCCGCCGCGGGCGGGAGGTTCTGGGATGCCTCTCCGCCGGGCTGTCCAACGCGGAGATCGCCGGGCGGCTCTCGATGGCGGAAGCGACGGCAAAGACGCACGTCAGCAGGGTGCTGGCCAAGCTCGGGCTGCGCAGTCGCGCTCAGGCGGCGGTACGGGCGCGGGAGTTGGGCCTGTGATCAGGCCCACGGCGTCGCCGGGTTCCCCTGGTCCAGACCTCTTGACGATTGGTCCAGACCTTCCTAGTCTCACCGCAACACACTGCGATGAGCGCGCGCATGACAAGGCGCGCTCAGGGCGGCGCAGGGTCTGCAGTCCACGAACCACCCCCCGTTTGTCGGACCTCACCCGAGGAGCACCGTTGAGCACCGAGACCCCCGAACGCCGGACCAGATTCGGCTGGACGCTCAGAAAGAGCGGCAGGACCAAGGCGATAGCCGGCCTCTCCGCACTGCTGCTGCCGATCGCCGCGATGGTCGGCCTCGCCTCTCCCGCGTCGGCGGCCACCTCGGCCACCGCGACCTACGTCAAGAAGACCGACTGGGGCACCGGCTTCGAGGGCCAGTGGACGGTGAAGAACACCGGTACCACGGCGCTCTCCTCGTGGACCATCGAGTGGGACTTCCCCTCCGGCACCTCGGTCACCTCCGCCTGGGACGCGACCGTCACCAGCTCCGGCACCCACTGGACCGCCAAGAACCTCGGCTGGAACGGCTCCCTCGCCGCCGGTGCGAGCATCAGCTTCGGCTTCAACGGCGCGGGCACCGGCTCCCCCAGCAGCTGCAAGCTGAACGGCGCCTCCTGTGACGGCGGCACCACCGTGCCCGGCAACAGCGCCCCCTCCGCTCCCGGCACCCCCACCGCGAGCGCCATCACCAACACCTCGGCGAAGCTCAGCTGGACCGCCGCGACCGACGACTCGGGCATCAAGAACTACGACGTGCTGCGCGACGGGGCGAAGGTCGCCACCGTCACCACCACGACGTACACCGACAGCGCCCTGACCGCCGGTACCAGCTACTCGTACACCGTGCAGGCGCGCGACACCTCCGACGTGACGGGCCCGGTCTCCGGCGCCGTGAGCGTCAAGACCACCGGCGGCGGCACGACCGATCCCGGCACCCCCGGCACGGGCAGCAAGATCAACCTCGGCTACTTCACCGAGTGGGGCGTCTACGGCCGCAACTACCACGTGAAGAACCTGGTCACCTCGGGTTCCGCCGAGCAGATCACGCACATCAACTACGCCTTCGGCAACGTCACCAACGGCCAGTGCGCCATCGGTGACTCCTACGCCGACTACGACAAGGCCTACACCGCCGACCAGGCCGTCGACGGCGTCGCCGACACCTGGGACCAGCCGCTGCGTGGCAACTTCAACCAGCTCCGCAAGCTGAAGGCCAAGTACCCGAACATCAAGGTCCTCTGGTCCTTCGGTGGCTGGACCTGGTCCGGCGGCTTCGCCCAGGCGGCCCAGAACCCGACCGCCTTCGCCCAGTCCTGCTACAACCTGGTCGAGGACCCGCGTTGGGCCGATGTCTTCGACGGCATCGACATCGACTGGGAGTACCCGAACGCCTGTGGCCTGACCTGTGACACCAGCGGCCCGGCGGCCCTGAAGAACCTCACCACCGCGCTGCGCAGCAAGTTCGGCTCCTCCGCCCTGGTCACCGCCGCCATCACGGCGGACGGCTCCACCGGCGGCAAGATCGACGCGGCCGACTACGCGGGTGCTTCGGCGAACCTCAACTGGTACAACGTCATGACGTACGACTTCTTCGGCGCCTGGGCGAACACCGGACCGACGGCCCCGCACTCGCCGCTGACCTCGTACTCCGGCATCCCGACGGCCGGCTTCACCAGCGCCGACGCGATCGCCAAGCTCAAGGCCCAGGGCGTCCCGGCGGCCAAGCTGCTCCTCGGCATCGGCTTCTACGGCCGCGGCTGGACCGGCGTCACCCAGGACGCGCCCGGCGGCACCGCCACCGGCGCGGCGGCCGGCACCTACGAGGCGGGCATCGAGGACTACAAGGTCCTGAAGACCAGTTGCCCGGCCACCGGCACGGTCGCCGGTACGGCCTACGCCCACTGCGGCACCAACTGGTGGAGCTACGACACCCCGGCCACCATCGCCTCGAAGATGGCGTGGGCGAAGAACCAGGGCCTGGGCGGCGCGTTCTTCTGGGAGTTCAGCGGTGACACCAGCAACGGTGAGCTCGTGAAGGCGATGGGCACCAACCTCAAGTAGCCCTCCCCCGGGGCCCCGGCCCTGAGAGCACCACCAGCACCACCCCCGAAAGCGCCGGGGAGACAGGTCCGCCCCCTGTCTCCCCGGTCTTTCGTCGTTTCCGGGCGGGCGGGGGCCCCGGCGAAAGCCACGCCGCGGGTAAGAGCCCTCAAGGGCCGGGAAGACAGGCCCGGGAGAACAGCCGGAAAGGACCAGGCCGAGGGAGCGGCCGGGAAAGAGCGGGCCCGGGAAAGCGGCCGGGAAGGAATGGGAACGGGAGGGCGGCCGGGGAGGAGGAACGCCCCGCAAACAGGAGAAGGCCGGGGAAGAATCACCCGGCCCGTACGGAACCACCACGATCACCCTGCGGACCGTGCCACACGGAACACCCCACGATGCGCCACGGCTCAGGCCGCGGACTACGGGGAGAGCCCCTACGCCACGTTCACCCGCTGGCCGGGCGGCGCCGCCTCCAGCCAGGCCAGGAACCCCGTCAGCGCGTCCTCGCTCATCGCGAGCTCCAGGCGGATCCCCCGCAGGAGGCAGCCGAGCACCACGGAGTCGGAGAGCAGCGCCAACTCCTCCTCGCCCTCCGGGAGCCGACGGTCGACCACCTCGATGGCACCGCGCTCCAGGGCCCGGCGCGGACGCGGGGAGTAGGAGAACACCCGGAACCAGTCGACCCGGTCGCCGCTGTAGCGGGCGACTCCGTAGACCCAGCCCTTGCCGGTGGGGTCGGGTTCCATGGACACGTCCCAGCGCAGACTGCAGTCGAAGGTCCCGCCCGAACGCTGGATGAGCCGCCGGCGCAGACCGAAGACGAAGAGTCCCACCAGGATCAGTACGAGGACGACTCCGCCCACCCACAACGCGAGGACCATCTCCACCGACCTCCTCGCATCGTCGAGTAACCAGAAAACGAACCGCACCCGCATCGCCTCAGCCGCGACACGGTCTGGATGATTCCAGCTCGGGCCGCGGCTGAGTAAAAACTTCTGCCGTCAGGAGCGCTGACGCCCCTTCCGGGTCACACTGCCGGTCACGGCACTAGTGCGCCGACACCGCGCGCAGTCGTACGTCCGCGCGCCGCTCGGCGGCGGCGTCCGTGTCCGACTTCGCTCGCTCCAGCGCGCGCTCGGCACGCTGGACGTCGATCTCGTCGGCAAGCTCGGCGATCTCGGCCAGCAGCGACAGCTTGTCGTCCGCGAACGAGATGAAACCTCCGTGCACGGCGGCGACGACGGTGTTGCCCTCGCTCGTACGGATGGTCACCGGGCCCGATTCCAGCACACCCAGAAGCGGCTGGTGACCGGGCATGACGCCGATGTCGCCGGACGTGGTGCGCGCGACGACCAGGGTGGCCTCGCCGGACCAGACACTGCGGTCCGCGGCGACCAGCTCGACATGCAGCTCAGCAGCCAAGGGTGGCTCCTCGGGTCACCACCCGGCAGCAGATGCCGGGTGTTGGGTCAATTCTACGGGGCGTGGTGAGGGGGGTGGGACACACCCACCCCCCTCGGTGAGCCGGAGGCTCAGGAAACGCCGAGCTCCTTGGCGTTGGCCTTGAGGTCCTCAATGCCACCGCACATGAAGAACGCCTGCTCGGGGAAGTGGTCGTACTCGCCGTCGCAGATCGAGTTGAACGCGGCGATCGACTCGTCGAGCGGAACGTCCGAACCGTCCAGGCCGGTGAACTGCTTGGCGGCGTGGGTGTTCTGCGACAGGAAGCGCTCGACGCGACGGGCACGGTGGACGACGAGCTTGTCCTCTTCGCCCAGCTCGTCGATACCGAGGATCGCGATGATGTCCTGGAGGTCCTTGTACTTCTGCAGGATTCCCTTGACACGGCTGGCCGTGTCGTAGTGGTCCTGCGCGATGTAACGCGGGTCCAGGATGCGGGACGTGGAGTCCAGCGGGTCCACGGCCGGGTAGATGCCCTTCTCCGAGATCGGACGGGAGAGAACCGTCGTCGCGTCGAGGTGGGCGAACGTGGTGGCCGGGGCCGGGTCGGTCAGGTCGTCCGCGGGGACGTAGATCGCCTGCATCGAGGTGATCGAGTGACCACGCGTCGAGGTGATGCGCTCCTGGAGCACACCCATCTCGTCGGCCAGGGTCGGCTGGTAACCCACTGCGGACGGCATGCGGCCGAGCAGCGTGGAGACCTCGGAACCGGCCTGCGTGAAGCGGAAGATGTTGTCGATGAAGAGCAGCACGTCCTGCTTCTGCACATCGCGGAAGTACTCCGCCATGGTCAGGGCGGACAGCGCGACCCGCAGACGGGTGCCCGGCGGCTCGTCCATCTGGCCGAAGACCAGCGCGGTCTTGTCCAGGACGCCCGAGTCGGTCATCTCGTCGATGAGGTCGTTGCCCTCACGGGTGCGCTCGCCGACACCGGCGAACACCGACACACCGTCGTGCAGCTTCGCCACACGCATGATCATTTCCTGGATGAGGACCGTCTTGCCGACGCCCGCACCACCGAACAGACCGATCTTGCCGCCCTTGACGTACGGGGTCAGCAGGTCGACGACCTTCAGGCCGGTCTCGAACATCTCGGTCTTCGACTCGAGCTGGTCGAAGGCCGGGGCCTTGCGGTGGATCGGCCAGCGCTCGGTGATCTGCGCCTCGGCCTCCGGCTCGTTCAGGATCTGACCGAGGGTGTTGAAGACCTTGCCCTTGGTCACGTCACCGACGGGGACGGTGATACCCGTGCCCGTGTCGGTCACCGGGGCCTGGCGGACCAGGCCGTCGGTCGGCTGCATCGAGATCGCGCGGACCACGCCGTCACCCAGGTGCTGGGCGACTTCGAGGGTCAGCGTCTTACGGGCGCCGGCCTCGGCCGGGTCGTCGACCTGGACGTGCAGCGCGTTGTAGATCTCCGGCATCGCGTCGACGGGGAACTCCACGTCGACGACCGGGCCGATCACCCGGGCGACGCGGCCCGTGGCAACGGCCGTCTCAACTGTGGTCGTCATTACTTGTCACTCCCCGCGTTCGCGTCGGCCAGCGCACTGGCACCACCGACGATCTCGCTGATTTCCTGGGTGATTTCGGCCTGGCGGGCCGCGTTGGCAAGCCGGGAGAGGCTCTTGATGAGATCCCCGGCGTTGTCGGTCGCCGACTTCATCGCGCGGCGGCGGGCAGCGTGCTCGGAAGCAGCGGCCTGCAACAGCGCGTTGTAGATGCGGCTTTCGACGTAGCGCGGCAGAAGGGCGTCGAGGACGTCCTCAGCCGACGGCTCGAAGTCGAACAGGGGAAGGATCTCCCCCTTCGTGCCGTTCTCGTCCGCGACCTTGTCGAGAGAGAGCGGCAGCATCCGGCCTTCGATGGCGTTCTGCGTCATCATCGACACGAATTCCGTGAAGACGATGTGCAGTTCGTCGACACCGCCCTCGGCCGAGTCCTTGGTGATGGCCTCGATGAGGGGGGCGGCGATCGCCTTGGCGTCCGCGTACGACGGGTTGTCGGTGAAGCCCGTCCAGGACTCCGCGACCGTGCGCTCACGGAAGCCGTAGTACGCGACACCCTTGCGGCCGACGATGTACGTGTCGACCTCCTTGCCCTCCGCGCCAAGACGCTCCCGGAGGCGCTCCGCCGCCTTGATGGCGTTGGAGGAGTAGCCGCCGGCCAGACCGCGGTCGCTCGTGAGGAGCAGGACCGCGACCCGGGCCGGAGCCTCGACCTCGGTGGTGAGCGGGTGCTTGGTGGTGGAGCCGGTCGCCACCGCGGTCACCGCGCGGGTGAGCTCGGTGGCGTACGGCAGCGACGCCGCCACCTTGCGCTGCGCCTTGACGATGCGCGAGGCGGCGATCATCTCCATCGCCTTGGTGATCTTCTTGGTCGCGGTGACGGCTTGGATGCGGCGCTTGTAAACGCGAAGCTGAGCGCCCATCGATCAGCCCTCGCCCAGAAGCTTGCCGTCCGAGGTCTCGAACTGCTGCTTGAACGCGGCAATGGCGTCAGCGATCGACTGCAGCGTGTCGTCCGACATCTTGCCGCCCTCGACGATGCTGGTGAGGAGGTCCTTGCGCTCGCGGCGCAGGTAGTCCAGCAGCTCGCTCTCGAAACGACGGATGTCCTCGACCGGGACGTCGTCCATCTTGCCGGTGGTGCCGGCCCAGACGGAGACGACCTGCTCCTCGACGGGGTACGGGGCGTACTGCGGCTGCTTCAGCAGCTCGACCATGCGCTTACCGCGCTCCAGCGACGACTTGGAGGCCGCGTCCAGGTCGGAACCGAAGGCGGCGAACGCCTCCAGCTCGCGGTACTGGGCGAGGTCCACGCGCAGTCGGCCGGAGACCTGCTTCATGGCCTTGTGCTGGGCGGAGCCACCGACTCGGGAGACCGAGATACCGACGTTGAGCGCCGGACGCTGACCCGCGTTGAACAGGTCGGACTCCAGGAAGCACTGGCCGTCGGTGATGGAGATGACGTTGGTCGGGATGAACGCCGACACGTCGTTCGCCTTGGTCTCGACGATCGGCAGACCGGTCATCGAACCGGAACCCATCTCGTCGGAGAGCTTGGCGCAGCGCTCCAGCAGACGCGAGTGCAAGTAGAAGACGTCGCCCGGGTAGGCCTCGCGGCCCGGCGGACGGCGCAGCAGCAGCGACACGGCGCGGTAGGCGTCGGCCTGCTTCGAAAGGTCGTCGAAGACGATCAGGACGTGCTTGCCCTGGTACATCCAGTGCTGACCGATGGCCGAACCGGTGTACGGCGCCAGGTACTTGAACCCGGCCGGGTCGGACGCCGGGGCGGCGACGATGGTCGTGTACTCCAGCGCGCCGGCCTCTTCGAGGGCACCGCGCACCGAGGCGATGGTGGAGCCCTTCTGACCGATGGCGACGTAGATGCAGCGCACCTGCTTGTTCACGTCGCCCGAGCGCCAGTTGTCGCGCTGGTTGATGATCGTGTCGACGGCCAGAGCGGTCTTACCCGTCTGACGGTCGCCGATGATCAGCTGACGCTGGCCGCGGCCGATCGGCACCATCGCGTCGACGGCCTTGTAGCCGGTCTGCATGGGCTCGTGGACCGACTTGCGGACCATGACGCCCGGGGCCTGCAGCTCGAGGGCGCGTCGGCCGTCGGTCGCGATCTCGCCGAGACCGTCGATCGGGTTGCCGAGCGGGTCGACGACGCGGCCGAGGTAACCCTCGCCGACGCCGACGGAGAGCACCTCACCGGTGCGCTGCACCGGCTGGCCCTCCTCGATACCGCTGAACTCGCCGAGGACGATCGCACCGATCTCGCGCTCTTCGAGGTTGAGGGCGAGACCGAGGGTGCCGTCTTCGAACTTCAGCAGCTCGTTCGCCATGGCGGAGGGCAGGCCCTCCACCTTCGCGATGCCGTCGCCGGCAACGCTGACCGTACCGACCTCCTCGCGCGAGGCCGCGTCCGGCTGGTACGACTGGACAAAGTTCTCCAGTGCGTCCCGGATCTCCTCCGGCCGGATCGTGAGCTCCGCCATCTGGGTTCCCTGCTCTCCTTGTTGGGCCCGAAGTTTCTTAAGGGGGTCTGGGGGCCGACCCCCAGGAATCTTCTGCAGTTTCTGCACGGCCCAACCGGGCCGCAGGTGTTGCTCGTTCAGTTGGTGCGAAGGCTGGCGTCAGCCGGCCATGCGGCGGGTCGCCTCGTCGAGGCGGTCCGCGATGGTGCCGTTGATGACCTCGTCACCGACGCGCACCGAAACTCCGCCGAGGACCTCGGGGTCCACGTCCAGGTTCAGGTGCATCTGCCGGCCGTAGATCTTCGCCAGCGCCGCGCCGAGGCGCTGCTTCTGCACGTCGGTCAGCGGTACCGCAGAGGTGACCACGGCCACCGTGCGTTCGCGACGTGCGGCGGCGAGCTTGGACAGGGAGTCGAGTCCCGCCTCCAGGCTACGTCCGCGGGGGTGCGTGACCAGGCGCGTGACGAGACGCTCGGTCGCCGGGCGGCTCTTCCCGCCGAGCAGGCTGCGCAGCAGCGTGCCCTTGGCGGCCGGAGTGGCCGTACGGCTGGTGAGCGCGGAGCGCAGCGCCGTGTCGGAGGAGACGATCCGGCCGAACCGGAACACCTCGTCCTCGACGTCGTCGAGCGCTCCCGCACGCTGGGCCGCGGTGAGGTCGGCGGTGGCCGCCAGCTCCTCGACCGCGTCCACCAGGTCGCGCGAGAAGGACCAGCGCGAGCGGACCATGCCCGAGATCAGGTCGACGGCTTCGCCGCTCACCTGACCGCCGAGCAGCCGGCCCGCGAGCTCGGCCTTGGCCTCGCCGCTCTGCGCCGGGTCGGTGAGGACCCGACGCAGCGAGACCTCACGGTCGAGCAGCGCGGTGACGGATGCCAGCTCTTCTGCGAGCTTCTCGGCGTCGACCGACGTGTTGTCGGTCAGAGCGTCGAGTCGCTCGCGCGCGGCAGCCAGTGCCTCGCGGCTCGCGTGGTTCATCGGACGGCCTCGGCCTTCGCCTCGAGCTCGTCGAGGAACCGGTCGACGGTGCCGCTCTGCCGGGCGTGGTCCTGGAGGGACTCGCCGACGAGCTTGCCGGCCAGGTCGGTGGCGAGCTTGCCCACGTCCTGACGCAGCGCGGCGGCCGCGGACTTGCGGTCGGCCTCGATCTGGGCGTGACCGGCAGCGATGATCTCCTCACGCTGCCGCTGGCCTTCCGCCTTCATCTCCTGGATGATGACGGCGCCCTGCTCCTGCGCCTCCTGGCGCAGTCGAGCGGCTTCGTGACGCGCCTCGGCGAGCTGAGCCTTGTACTGCTCAAGAACGCTCTGCGCCTCGGTCTGGGCCGCATCGGCCTTTTCGATACCGCCTTCGATGGCCTCGCGGCGCTCGTCCAGAACCTTGTTGATGTTCGGGAGGAGCTTCTTGGCGAGGAAACCGAAGACGATGATGAAGGCGATGAAGCCGATGACGAGCTCGGGAATCGGCGGGATGAGGGGGTTTTCCGCCTCTTCGGCCGCGAGCTGAACCAGAGGGTTCACATCAGTGCCTTTCGTCTCGGTTGCTGGTCGTGGATCCGAGGATCACTTGCCGTAGACGAACGGCATGACCAGACCGATGAGGGCGAGCGCCTCACAGAAGGCGAAGCCGAGGATCTGGTTGGCGCGGATCAGGCCCGCGGCTTCGGGCTGACGGGCGAGAGCCTGGGTGCCGTTACCGAAGATGATGCCGACGCCGACGCCGGGGCCGATGGCGGCGAGGCCGTAACCGATGGAGCCGAGGGAGCCGCTGACGGCAGCAAGGGTCTGGGACATGCCAGTTCTTCCTTCTCTTTCACGGACCGGTGGGGGTTGGCCACCGGACGACTGAGGATCGGGACGGTGCTCAGTGGTGCTTGGCGAGCGCGCCCTGGATGAAGGTGCAGGTCAGGAGTACGAAGACGTACGCCTGCAGCGCCTGGATGAAGAGCTCGAACGCGGTCATCACGATGACCATCACGAACGAGACGCCGGCGTAGGCGATACCGATGCCGTTGAGCAGGTACCAGCTGGCGATCGTGAACAGCAGCAGCAGCGTGTGACCCGCGAACATGTTCGCGAACAGACGCACCGCGTGCGTGAACGGGCGGACCAGCAGATTCGAGAAGAACTCGATCAGCATGGCCAGCGGCAGCACCGGGCCGAGCGACTTGTCGTAGCCGGTGAAGTTCTTGAAGGCCCCGACGAAGCCGTGCTTCTTGAACGTCAGGCTCACCCAGAGCACGTAGACGATCAGAGCGAGCGCGATCGGGTAGGCGATGATCGACGTCACCGGGAACTGGGCGACCGGAATGATCGACCAGAGGTTCATCATCCAGACGAAGAAGAACAGCGAGACGATGAGCGGGACGTACTTCTCGCCCTCGCGCTTACCGATGGTCTCGTGCACGACACCGCGGCGGATGAAGTCGTAGCCCATCTCGGCGACGGACTGCAGCTTGCCGGGGACGATCTTGGGCTTGGCGAACGCGGCCCAGAAGAAACCGACGATGATGACCGAGCCCAGCAGGGCCAGCAGCATCGGCTTGTTGAAGTACAGGTTGCTGTCCGCGTCGCCCCAGAGGGGTTCGAACAGGAACGAGTGCAGGCCGGGTGCCGGGAAACCACAACCGTCGAAGATGTGGCAATCGGTCTCGAAGGCGAGCACCTGTGTCGGGTCAGCACTCACCGCGGGCTCCTTCAGCGTGGCGCATAGGTACGGCAACCTCGTTGTGTCGGCGCGGCGCGCAGCCGCGGTTCGGCACTGGACTGGTGTTTCGGATGTGAGAGCGGCAGTCAGGCATGTGAGCCTCGCGATCGGGCAGGCGTCAGCTCACATGCCCGCGCCCGCAGTGCCGCAGTTGGAACCGGACGATAGCAGGGTCCGGAACGGGCGTTTATTCCGCCCCTACCCTTCACGTCGGGGAGCCGGTCTTTTCGGGCTTCTCAGCCTTGCTGGACTCGGGTTCGACGTAGAGGATCTTGGCGGTCATGTGCGCCCGTGCCTGAGCACCGATCCATACGAGGGTGAGCGCGACCAGCGTGATCGCGAACGCCTTCGGGTTGAACGCGGTCGTGTTCTTGAACGCGGCGACGAAGATGAACACCAGCAGAAGCTGCGCGGTGTACAGCATCAACCCCATGGCCTGGAACAGGTGCGGGAGAGACCGGGCGGTCCGCTGCAGGACGACGAGTCCGATCCCCATGAAGAGAATCACGACCAGCGTCCCGACGAGCGCACCGAGGGCCCCCTTGCCACCGGCCACGCCGGCACCGATGGCTACGGCGATCGCGCCGGCGGCAGCGGTGGGCAGGGCGGTGTGGAGGAGGGTCCGGGCGTCGTTGGTCGGCATGGCGGCAGCTCCGCTTGCTTGGGGTGGGCAAATGGTGTCGTCATGGACGAGCGTAGGCCCGGTCCGAGTCGATGCCTGAGGCCAATGGACCGACGTACTGGGGTCCTTCGGCTCTGTCACCGGGTCTCGTGAACGGTATCACAAACTATTTGATGAGGTCTTTACCTCAAACGTGTGCCAACTGTCACACGCGAGGACTAGTTGCCCGCGTGGCGACGCGACAGTCTGACGACTTGTCTGGTAAGGGCGACAGCGTCCGAAAGGTCAGCGCGGGGAATTGGCCTTACGTCGATCGGAGAACCGCGAACGAGTGCCGATGGCGGTCGCTCCGTTGACGCCGGAGACTCCCACGGCGACCCGTGGGCGGTCGGCGTCCTCGTCCGCGAGGTGCGAACCGTGTGCCTCCGGAGCCGCCGTCTCCTCCGGCGCGGGCGCGGGGTCCGCCGGGAGCTCCGCGGGGCGTCGTCGGCGCCGGTAGCGGGGCGGCACCATGGAGTTGGCCCAGCGCGGGGCACGCGGGGTGAAGCGCGGCAGCAGGAGCAGCACCAGCCCGACGGCGCTGAGGAACACGATGACCAGCACGATCCACATCGACGCCGAGTGCACCGAGTACCCGACCGCGCCGAACGCGATCAGCGCCGACCAGAAGTACATGATCAGCACGGACCGGCTGTGCGAGTGGCCGATCTCCAGCAGCCGGTGGTGCAGGTGGCCGCGGTCGGCGGCGAACGGCGACTGGCCGTTCCAGGTACGCCGCACGATCGCGAGCACCAGGTCGGCGGCGGGGATCGCGATGATCGTCAGCGGCAGCAGCAGCGGGATGAAGACCGGCAGCATCGCGTGGGTGGCCTGCCGCTCGCTCCCCTCGAAGAGCTTCATCGCGTCCGGGTCGACCTGCCCGGTCACCGAGATCGCGCCGGCGGCGAGGACCAGGCCGATCAGCATCGAACCGGAGTCGCCCATGAAGATCCGCGCCGGGTGCATGTTGTGCGGCAGGAAGCCCAGGCACATGCCCATGAGGATCGCGGCGAAGAGGGTGGCGGGGGCCGCTGCCTCGATGCCGTACCCGTACCAGAGGCGGTAGGTGTACAGGAAGAACGCGGCGGCGGCGATGCAGACCATGCCGGCGGCGAGGCCGTCCAGGCCGTCGACGAAGTTCACCGCGTTGATCGTCACGACGACCAGCGCGACCGTGAGCAGAGTGCCCTGCCAGGGGGTGAGCGCCACCGTCCCGATACCGGGGATGGGCAGCCAGAGGATCGTCAGACCCTGGATGACCATGACGGCGGCGGCGATCATCTGGCCGCCGAGCTTGATCAGCGCGTCGATCTCGAACTTGTCGTCGAGGACGCCGATCAGCCAGATCAGCGCCGCACCGGAGAGCAGCGCCCTCGGCTCGTTGGAGAGTTCGAAGACCCCGCCGAGGTTGAACAGGTGCGAGGCGACGATCAGTCCGGCGCACAGTCCGCCGAACATGGCGATGCCACCGAGCCGCGGTGTCGGTTCCCGGTGCACGTCCCGCGCGCGGATCGCGGGCATGGCCCCGATCGCGATGGCGAACTTCCGCACCGGTCCGGTCAGCAGATAGGTCACTGCGGCCGCGACACACAGCGTCAGCAGGTAATCACGCACGGGCTGCCCCACAGATTTCGCCGGCCATCTCAGCCCCACACCCTAGCCCCACGAGCGAAGACATCGGGGAACGGGTGACGGTTCCACAGGTTCCGTCTACCCGTGAAAGGGCTGATACCGCTCGGCGAATCCCCGCACTTCGGCACGGATGCGATCATGATCGGCTCCGTCCCGGACCGCGTCGGCGAGCAGGACGGCGATCCGTGCCACGTCCGCCTCGTCCATGCCCTGCGTGGTGACCGCCGCCGTGCCGAGCCGGATACCCCTGCCGTGACCGTCCCTGAGCGCGGCGGCTCCCGCGTGCGGCAGGGCGCATACGTCCAGCACCATCCCCGCGGCGGCGAGGCGGTCACGGGCGGTACGTCCGTCGACGCCCAGCGGCGACGGGTCGGCCAGCACCGTGTGGGTGTCGGTGCCTCCGGTCGCCACGTCGAACCCCTCCGCCTGAAGGGCTGCGGCGAGCACCCGGGCGTTGGCGACGACCCGGTGCGCGTACGTCGCGTACCCGACAGTCGCGGCCTCGCCGAACGCGCGGCCTTCGCGGCGATCGTGTGCATCTGTGCCCCGCCCTGGGTGAACGGGAAGACCGCGCGGTCGATCCGTCCGGCCAGTTCCTCCCGGCAGAGCAGCATTCCGCCGCGCGGACCGCGCAGCACCTTGTGCGTGGTGGCGCAGACCACGTCGGCGTACGGGACCGGGTTCGGCGCCGCTCCCCCGGCGATCAGCCCCATCGGGTGCGCCGCGTCGACGATCAGGCGGGCGCCCACCTCGTCGGCGATCTCGCGGAAGAGCGGGTAGTCGGGGCTTGTCGGCCAGCGGCGAGGAGAGCGCGGCGAGCACGGCGGGCGACTGGAAGTTCTCGGCGGCGATGAGCTGGAGCGAGCCGGCCTGTCTGCGGGACTCCTCCCGCAGACAGGCCGGCGATCTCCGGGTCGGTCCGGAACAGCGGGTCGAAATCCTCGGCCGGGGCGGCGGGGGTGCTGTGGGGGTGCTGACCGGCATCTGACGGCTCCGGGCCTGAGGGTGCTGCGGTGGGGTGGCGTCGCATCCCATGTAGGCCGCGACCGGCCGTCTCCGCCCGATGAGGAGCGGTGTCCGGTGCGTGCGATCACCAGGCGGCCGGGAGCTCTCGTGGCGGAGCCACCAGGGCTTCCGGCCGACGCCGCGACCGTGCGTGCCGGACACCGCGACGGGGCGGAGCTTGCCGGCAGGGGCGTCGAGCCGGTACGAGCCCGTACGCCCGCCGCGGAGGGCGGTCGGGGCCGGTCGGCGCAGGGGCGTTCACCGCTCGCGCGGGGCGCCGGCCGGGGCGCGGTTCAGTGGTGCGCGGGTACGCCGGTGAGCGCGGTGACGACCGGGTCGAGCGCCTGGTTGATCTCGTCCCCGATCGAGCGGAAGAAGGTGATCGGGGCGCCGTACGGGTCGTACACCTCGTCGGCGTCCGCGGTCGGGGCCAGCAGCCAGCCGCGGAGCGCGGCGGCGGCGCGCACCAGGGCGCGGGCACGCTCGACCACGCCCTCGTCGTGGGCGTCCGGCAGGGTGGCGGGGTCTATGGCCCGCACGAGCCGGGTGAACTCCTTGAGGGTGAAGGTGCGCAGGCCGGCGGAGTGGCCCATCGAGATGACCTGCGCACGGTGGTCCCGGGTCGCGGTGAGCACCAGGTCGGCACGGATCACGTGCTCGTCGAGGAGCTCGCGGCCGACGAAGCCGGTGGCGTCCGCGCCGAAGTCGGCGAGGACGATCTCGGCGTTCGCCTCCATGGGGGCGCCTTCGTGCCCCCAGGTGCCCGCGCTCTCCACGATGAGGCCGCCCTGGAGGGGATCGCCGAGGCGGTCCACCAGGGCATGGCGGGTCAGCCGCTCGGTGATGGGCGAGCGGCAGACGTTGCCGGTGCTGACGTGGAGAATGCGGAAGTGGTCCCTCTGCCCCGCTATGCCACGCCCCTCAGGGGCGGTCAATTGGCCACCTCGAGGTCGGGTACCACCTTGCGCAGTTCCTCGACGGACAGAGCGCCGGCGCGCAGCAGGACCGGGACCTTGCCGGTGACGTCGACGATGGAGGACGGGACGTTGCCCGGGGTGGGGCCGCCGTCGAGGTAGACGGAGACGGAGTCCCCGAGCATCTCCTGGGCGGCGTCGCAGGTCTCCGGGGACGGGTGGCCGGTGAGGTTGGCACTGGAGACGGCCATCGGGCCGACCTCGGTGAGCAGCTCGATGGCGACCGGGTGCAGCGGCATCCGGACGGCGACGGTGCCACGGGTGTCGCCGAGGTCCCACTGGAGCGACGGCTGGTGCTTGGCGACGAGGGTGAGGGCGCCGGGCCAGAAGGCGTCGACGAGCTCCCACGCCTGCTCGGAGAAGTCGGTGACCAGGCCGTGCAGCGTGTTCGGGGAGCCGATGAGGACCGGGGTGGGCATGTTGCGCCCGCGGCCCTTGGCGTCGAGCAGGTCCGCGACGGCCTCCGAGGAGAAGGCGTCCGCACCGATCCCGTAGACGGTGTCGGTGGGGAGCACGACCAGTTCGCCGCGACGTACCGCCGAGGCCGCTTCACGCAGCCCGGTCGTACGGTCGGTCGCGTCGTTGCAGTCGTATCGCCGTGCCATCAGCCGGCCTCCTCAAGCGGGTACGGGTAAAGGTGATGCGGGCAGTGCGGGCGGGGGGCCGTCGCCCCGGTCACGGCATGGCCTTGCGGGCGGTGGCGAACCGCGGCCGGTTGTTGAGGTCCGGGTGGTCGGCCGCGTCGGCCCAGCCGCGTTCCTCGGTGAAGATCCAGGGGACCTGGCCGCCCTGGGTGTCGGCGTGCTCGATGACGACGAGGCCGCCGGGGCGGAGCAGGCGGTGCGCGGTGCGCTCGATGCCGCGGATGGTGTCGAGACCGTCCTCGCCGGAGAAGAGCGCCATCTGCGGGTCGTGGTCGCGGGCCTCGGGCGCCACGTACTCCCACTCGGTGAGCGGGATGTACGGCGGGTTGGAGATCACCAGGTCGACCTGGCCGTCGAGCTCGGGAAGGGCGCTCAGGGCGTCTCCGCGGTGCACGGTGACCCTGGACCCCTCGGCGTTCTTCCTGGTCCACGTGAGGGCGTCCTCGGAGAGCTCCACGGCGTGCACGCGGGAGCGCGGCACCTCCTGGGCCATGGCGAGGGCGATGGCGCCGGAGCCGGTGCAGAGGTCGACGATCAGCGGCTCGACGACGTCCATCGCGCGGACCGCGTCTATGGCCCAGCCGACGACCGACTCGGTCTCCGGGCGGGGTACGAACACCCCGGGGCCGACCTGGAGCTCCAGGTAGCGGAAGAAGGCGCGGCCGGTGATGTGCTGGAGCGGCTCGCGGTTCTCGCGGCGCGCGATGGTCTCCCAGTAGCGCGCGTCGAAGTCCGCGTCCGGCACCCTGTGCAGTTCGCCCCGCTTGACTCCGTGGACGAAGGCCGCGAGCTCCTCGGCATCGAATCGCGGCGAGGGGACACCGGCGTCGGCCAGCCGCTGGGTGGCCTGGGCCACCTCGGCGAGCAGCAGGTTCATCGCGGATCTCCGTACGGGTTCACGGGCGGGGCGGGCGGGATCAGGCGTTGGCGAGCTTGGCGGCGGAGTCGGCGTCGACGCATGCCTGGATCACCGCGTCGAGGTCCCCGTCGAGGACCTGGTCCAAGTTGTACGCCTTGAAGCCGACGCGGTGGTCCGAGATCCGGTTTTCCGGGAAGTTGTACGTGCGGATCTTCTCGGACCGGTCGACGGTGCGCACCTGGCTGCGGCGCACGTCGGAAGCTTCCTGCTCGGCGGCCTCCTGGGCGGCGGCGAGCAGCCGGGACCGCAGGATGCGCATGGCCTGCTCCTTGTTCTGGAGCTGGCTCTTCTCGTTCTGGCAGGAGGCGACGACACCGGTGGGCAGGTGCGTGATGCGGACGGCGGAGTCGGTGGTGTTGACGGACTGGCCGCCGGGGCCGGAGGACCGGTACACGTCGATGCGCAGGTCGTTCGCGTGGATCTCGACCTCGACCTCCTCGGCCTCGGGGGTCACGAGGATGCCGGCGGCGGAGGTGTGGATGCGGCCCTGGGACTCGGTGGAGGGCACGCGCTGCACGCGGTGCACGCCGCCCTCGTACTTCATCCGGGCCCAGACGCCCTGGCCGGGCTCGGTGGCGCCGTTGCCGCCCTTGGTCTTCACGGAGACCTGGACGTCCTTGTAGCCGCCGAGCTCGGACTCGGTGGAGTCGATGATCTCGGTCTTCCATCCGATGCGCTCGGCGTAGCGGAGGTACATGCGCAGCAGGTCACCGGCGAACAGGGCCGACTCGTCGCCGCCCGCGCCCGCCTTGATCTCCAGGAGCACGTCCTTGTCGTCGCTCGGGTCGCGCGGAACGAGAAGGAGGCGCAGGCGCTCGGTGAGCTCCTCGCGCTGCTTCTCCAGTTCCTTGACCTCGGCGGCGAAGTCGGGGTCGTCGGCGGCGAACTCGCGGGCGGTGACGATGTCGTCACCCGTGCCCTTCCAGGACCGGTACGTGGCGACGATCGGGGTCAGCTCCGCGTAGCGCTTGTTGAGCTTGCGCGCGTTGGCCTGATCCGCGTGGACCGACGGGTCGGCGAGCTTCTTCTCGAGATCGGCGTGCTCGCCGATCAGTTCCTCGACCGCCTCGAACATCTTCGGGCTCCTGGGTGGGGGTGACTGGGGCGTGTGTCGAATAGTGGCGCCGCCCGCCCGGAGGGCGGGTCCGGCGGCGTCCGGTGCGTGCGATCGCAAGGCGGAGGGTCGCCCCGATACTGGATGTATCGGGGTGATCCCGACAACGCCGCGAGCGTGCGTGCCGGGCGTCGCCGGACAGGCGCCACTTTCGACACACGCCCTACGGGCCTGCTGGAGGAAGGTGCCGGTCGGGTCCGCGGGTCTCCCCAGGACCCGACCGGAAAAAACGCCGGTTCCGACCGCCCCCGAGAGGGCGCCCGAGAACCGGCGCTGTGGCTCGCTACTTGGCGGCGGAGCCTGCACCCTTGCCGAAGCGGGCCTCGAAGCGGGCCACCCGGCCGCCGGTGTCGAGGATCTTCTGCTTGCCCGTGTAGAACGGGTGGCACTCGGAGCAGACGTCGGCACGGATGGTGCCGTTGTCGATGGTGCTCCGGGTGGTGAACGACGCGCCACAGGTGCAGCTGACCTGCGTGTCGACGTACGTGGGGTGAATGTCGCGCTTCAAGGTGTCTCCTAGTTTCGGGAGGGCTCCGGGTCGTCCGCGCGGATTGCGCGTCCGTGAACCGGGGCCGACGTACCAGTCTGCCAGGACCGGCCGTATCTCCCAAAACCGGGGTACGAGCCGGTCTATTCCCGGCGGGACCGGGCGGGAGCGCGCCGAGCCGTCCGCGCCGCGGGGTGCCCGGCCGGCGACTGGCGCCTCGTCGGACCGTGCTCAGCCGACCACGGTCGCCGCGGAGCCCTTGTCGCCCGCGGAGTTCGCGGTGGCGGCGGCCGGGATCGCCACGTCCGCGCGCAGGGCCTTCCAGACCGCTTGGGCGTCCTTCTCCAGCGGGACCACACGGTTGGGGTCCGCCGGGTCGTACCGGACGGGCAGGGTGACCATGTCGACGTCGTCGGCACCGAGGTTCTTGAGCCCGTTCGCGAAGCCGGTGAGCTTGGTCACCGAGGCGAGGTCGGAGTCGGTGGTGATGGCCTTGGTGGCGGTGTTCGCCATTCCGAACAGCTTGGCGGGGTTGGTGAACACCCCCACCGACTTGACCTGTTCCATCAGCGCCTTGACGAACGCCTGCTGGAGCTGGATGCGCCCGAGGTCGCTGCCGTCGCCGACGCTCTTGCGCGTACGCACCAGGCCGAGGGCCTGTTCGCCGTCGAGGGTGTGCGTGCCGGGGGCGAGGTCGAGATGGCTGCCGGGGTCGTCGATCGCCTCACTGGTGGTGATCTCGACACCGCCCAGCTGGTCGACGAGCTTCTTGAAGCCGGTGAAGTCGACCTCGACGTAGTGGTCCATGCGGATACCGGACATCGCCTCGACGGTCTTCACCGCGCAGGCCGGACCGCCCACCTGGTAGGCCGAGTTGAACATCTGGCCGGTGGCCGCCGGGGTCTGCGCCCCGGTGCCGGGGTCGGTGCAGGCGGGCCGGTCGACGATGGTGTCGCGCGGGATCGAGACGACGTCGGCGGACTTGTGGCCCTTGTTGACGTGCACGACCATCGCCGTGTCCGAACGGGCGGTGCCCTGGTCCTCGCCGTACTCGGAGTTGGCGCCGGAGCGGGAGTCCGAGCCGAGCACCAGGATGTCCTCGGAGCCGTTGTCGACGTCGTCGGGGCGGTCGGTGCCGAGGGCGGCGTTGATGTCGACGCCCTTGAGGTTGCCGTCGAGCGCGAAGTACGCGTAAGCGAGTCCCGAACCGCCGAGGACCACGACCCCGGCCGCGGTCCAGGCCACCACGGTCTTCGCCCGGCGCCGGCGGGAGGGCTTTCTGCGCCGCCCGCCGGTGCCGCGTATGCGGCCCGTACCTCTGCTGCCCTGCTCGCTCATGGATGTTCCTCGTTCCCGGTTCCCCGCTGCTCCCTGCTCCCCCCTGCCGGAGTGGTCCCGGCACGGTCGGGTCGTCTCTCGGATGGACGCCGAAGCACCAAGAAGGGTGCCACGACGCCCTGTGACCACCGTACGGCCGAACGGGTGGGAGGCGGACCTGGAGAACTGCCGGTGACACCGCACTCACCTGCGGTTTCGTTCTCCCTGCACGCTCTTCCGCGCCCCCGGGACGGTCACCCTGAGTGTGGTGAACGTCTCGGACGCGACGAAACCGCCCCCGCCGCGGGTGCGACGGGGGCGGTTCGTGCAACTTCCTTGCGGACGTCAGTCGTTGTTGTTACCCGGCGACGGCGTCGTCTTCTGGATCTGGAGCAGGAACTCCGCGTTGGACGAGGTCTTCTTCATCCGGTCCAGCAGGAGCTCGATCGCCTGCTGCTGGTCGAGCGCGTGCAGGACCCGGCGCAGCTTCCAGGTGATGGCCAGCTCGTCGCTGCCCAGCAGGATCTCTTCCTTACGGGTGCTGGACGCGTCGACGTCGACGGCCGGGAAGATGCGCTTGTCCGAGAGCTTCCGGTCGAGCTTGAGCTCCATGTTGCCGGTGCCCTTGAACTCCTCGAAGATCACCTCGTCCATGCGCGAGCCGGTCTCCACGAGCGCGGTGGCCAGGATGGTCAGCGAGCCGCCGTCCTCGATGTTGCGCGCGGCACCGAAGAAGCGCTTCGGCGGGTACAGCGCGGTCGAGTCGACACCACCGGACAGGATGCGGCCGGAAGCGGGCGCCGCGAGGTTGTACGCGCGGCCCAGGCGGGTGATCGAGTCGAGCAGCACGACCACGTCGTGCCCCAGCTCGACCAGGCGCTTGGCCCGCTCGATGGCCAGTTCGGCGACGGTGGTGTGGTCCTCGGCGGGGCGGTCGAAGGTCGAGGAGATGACCTCGCCCTTCACCGACCGCTGCATGTCGGTGACCTCTTCCGGACGCTCGTCCACGAGGACGACCATCAGGTGGCACTCCGGGCTGTTGACCGTGATCGCGTTGGCGATGGCCTGGAGGATCATGGTCTTACCGGTCTTCGGCGGGGCCACGATCAGACCTCGCTGGCCCTTGCCGATCGGCGCGACCAAGTCGATGATCCGCGTCGTCAGGACGTTGGAGTCGGTCTCCAGGCGGAGCCGGTCCTGCGGGTACAGCGGCGTCAGCTTCTGGAACTCCGGGCGTCCGCGGCCGGATTCGGGCGCCATGCCGTTGACGGTGTCGAGGCGCACGAGGGCGTTGAACTTCTCGCGGCGCTCGCCGTCCTTGGGCTGGCGCACGGCACCGGTGACGTGGTCGCCCTTGCGCAGGCCGTTCTTGCGGACCTGGGCGAGCGAGACGTACACGTCGTTCGGACCCGGGAGGTAGCCGGAGGTCCGGATGAACGCGTAGTTGTCGAGGATGTCCAGGATGCCCGCGACGGGGATCAGGACGTCGTCGTCGGCGACCGGCACGTCGCTGACGAAGTCCTCGCGGCCACGACGGCCACGACGGTCGCGGTAGCGGCCGCGACGGCCACGACGGCCGCCCTCGTCGTCGAAGTCGTCCTGCGGCCCGTTGTCACGGTGCTGCTGCTGGCCCTGGCCGCCACCCTGTCCCTGGCTCTGGCTCTGGCCCTGTCCCTGGCGCTGCGACTGGCCCTGACCCTGGCGCTGCTGGCCCTGGTCGTCGCCCTTGCCGCGGCGGTCGCGCTGACGGTCCCGGCGATCACCGCGCTGACGGTCCTGACGGTCGCCGCGACGGCCCTCGGCGGTGTCGGCGGCCGACTCGGCACGGGCGTCGGCCTTGGCCTCGCCGCGGTCGTCCTGCTTCTCGGCGGCGCGCTCGTCCTGCTTCGGCTCGGCCTTCACCTCGGGAGCACCGGCCTGCGCGGTGGCACGCCGACGGCGGCGCTCGCCCGCGGGCTGGTCGTCGCTGGCGGGCTGGCCGGGGATGTCGATCTGCTGCTGCGCGGCCGGCTTCTCGGCCGGGGCCGCGGCCTCGTCGCCCGTGCGCGCCTTGGAGGTGGCGCGGCGCTTGGGCTTGCTCTCCGCGTCCGTACCGGCGGCGGGCGCCTTGGCGGCGGCCTTGGCGGCGGGGGCCTTGCCGGCCTGCGCCTCCTTGATGACCTCGATCAGCTGGCTCTTGCGCATGCGCGCGGTGCCCCTGATGCCGAGGCCGGACGCGACCTGCTGCAGCTCGGCCAGGACCATGCCGTCAAGGCCGGTGCCGGAGCGGCGGCGCCGTGCGGTGGTGCCAGAGGCAGCACCTTCGGCGGGCGCGGCGCTGTCGACACTCTTGTCGGCAGTCACGCCCATCAGATCGGTGGTGTCGCTCACGAAGGGTCCTTCCCTGGAGCGGACGTCGGCCTTCTGGCTCGGCGACCGGTTGTGCTGTCCGGCATTCGGTTGGTGATCTTTTCGATCGCGGACCGTGCCGGGGCGGTGGTCCGCCGGTGCGGCGGAGAGAGGTACGTGCGGGGTCCGACTCGAGCTCCCCCTGCTCGGCCCACTCATGGACGAACGAGGGGTGTCGTGCCGGTTCCGGAGCGTGCTCGAAACTGCTCAGACAGGCTGATCAGGCAGTTGGGGAGGCTCCCGGAAGAAAGGTGGTCCCTGAAGGGGACACGAAGCAACGCGTCGCTGGGACGTCGATTGCCGACTTGAGATTAACACTACCGGCTCCAACAAATATTCCCCCTCTCTGTCACCGGCAATCCCTCTGCTTACGGGGCGAGCGGCAGCACGCACGCGCCGGGGCCGTCGAGGGCGAGCTTGTTCGCGGCCCACCCCTCACCCGCGAGGCGGGCCACCTTGTCGGCGGCGCCCTCTTCCGTGAGGGCCAAAACCGTGGGCCCCGCACCGGAGATGACGGCGGGCACCCCGTCCGCGCGCAGCCGGTGCACCAGTTCGAGGCTCTCCGGCATCGCCGGCTCCCGGTACTCCTGGTGGAGCCGGTCCTCGGTGGCGGCCAGCAGCAGCTCGGGGCGCCGGGTCAGCGCCTCCACGAGCAGCGCGGCGCGGCCGGCGTTGGCGGCGGCGTCCACGTGCGGGACCTGGCGCGGCAGCAGTCCGCGGGCGGTCTCGGTGAGCACCGGCCTGCCCGGTACGAAGACCACCGGCACGACCGCGGCGGCCGGGTCCATCCGGATGGCGCGGGCCGCCCCGCCGTCCATCCAGGCGAGGGTGAATCCGCCGAGGAGGCAGGCCGCGACGTTGTCCGGGTGGCCCTCGATCTCGGTGGCCAGTTCCAGCAGCGCGGCGTCGTCGAGGCGGGCCTCTCCGCCGGTCGTCACCGCGCGGGCGGCGACGATGCCGGCGCAGATGGCGGCGGAGGAGGAGCCGAGGCCGCGGCCGTGCGGAATGCGGTTGGCGCAGACGATTTCCAGTCCGCGCGGCTGTCCGCCGAGCAGGTCGAAGGCGGTGCGCATGGCGCGTACGAGCAGGTGCGACTCGTCGCGGGGCAGGGTGTCGGCGCCCTCGCCGGCGATGTCGATGTGCAGACCGGAGTCGGCGACCCGGACGACGACGTCGTCGTAGAGGCCCAGCGACAGGCCGAGGGCGTCGAAGCCCGGGCCCAGATTGGCGCTGGTGGCGGGGACGCGCACCCTGACGGCGGCGGCTCGGAACGCGGGACCGGCCATCGGCTGGTGGACTCCTTGGGGCGGGGATGCGGTGCGTGCGGGTGACTCTGCGGCGGCGGGGTGACGCGGGAGTCCGGTCGGCCGGAAAGCGACTTCCGGGCGGCGGTGCTCCGGCGGTGGACCCCACGACCACCGCACGACGACAAGGACAGGCCCTTACGGCGCTGCCGGTCACGTACAGCTTATCGAAGGAAGGTTCTGTGGCGACATAGGGCGCATGGGAGGCGCACGATGCGTGTCGCACCCGTCCCTTGCGCTCTCCGCCCCGGACAGGGGGGTTGGGCCCGGCCGGCCGGGGTGCGCCGCACCGCCCGGAGGCGTTTCGCCTGCCGGGCGGCGCGGTGTCGGTGCGTGGCCCCGGAACCGGGGTACCGCGTGCGGACGGGGCTCAGACGAGGCCGAGCTTCTGCGCGGCGGTGGCGGCGTCGACCGGGACGGTGACGGGCTGCGGTGCGCCCGCGACGGCCCAGTCGGGGTCCTTGAGGCCGTTGCCGGTGACGGTGCAGACGATCCGCTGGCCGCGGTCGACCTTGCCCTCTTCGGCGGCCTTGAGCAGGCCGGCGACGGAGGCAGCCGAGGCGGGTTCCACGAAGACGCCCTCCTGCGCGGCCAACAGCCGGTACGCGGAGAGGATTTGACGGTCCGTCACTTCGTCGATGAAGCCGCCGGACTCGTCCCGGGCGGCCAGCGCGTAGTTCCAGGACGCCGGGTTGCCGATCCGGATCGCGGTGGCGATCGTCGCCGGGTCCTTCACGATCTCGCCGCGCACGATGGGCGCGGAACCGGAGGCCTGGAAGCCCCACATGCGCGGCCGGTGGGTGGCCAGGCCGTCACCGGCGTACTCGGTGTAGCCCTTCCAGTAGGCCGTGATGTTGCCCGCGTTGCCGACCGGCAGGACGTGGATGTCCGGGGCGTCGCCGAGCGCGTCGACGATCTCGAACGCGGCGGTCTTCTGGCCCTCGATGCGGACCGGGTTGACCGAATTGACGAGCGCCACCGGGTAGTTGTCCGACAGCGAGCGGGCCAGTGTCAGGCAGTCGTCGAAGTTGCCGTCGACCTGGAGGATCTTGGCGCCGTGCACGAGCGCCTGCCCCATCTTGCCGAGCGCGATCTTGCCGCGCGGTACGAGGACGGCGCAGACCATTCCGGCGCGCACCGCGTACGCGGCGGCGGAGGCGGAGGTGTTGCCGGTGGAGGCGCAGATGACGGCCTGCGCGCCCTCCTCCTTGGCCCGGGTGATGGCCATGGTCATGCCGCGGTCCTTGAACGAACCGGTGGGGTTGGCGCCCTCGACCTTGAGGTACACCTCGCAGCCCGTGCGCTCGGAGAGAACCTGCGCCGAAACGAGCGGCGTACCACCCTCACCGAGGGAGACGACCGGCGTCGTGCTCGTGACCGGAAGGCGGTCCCGGTACTCCTCGATGATGCCCCGCCACTGGTGGGTGCCCTTGCTGGTCATGGGTCCTTACTCCCCTTCAACACGCATGATGCTGGCGACACCGCGGACGGTGTCGAGCTTGCGCAGCGCTTCGACGGTCGCCGAGAGGGCGGCGTCGGGCGCGCGGTGGGTGACGACGACGAGAGAAGCCTCGCCACTCGTGTCCACCCGGCGCCCGCCGCCCCCCTGCTCGACGGCGACCTCGTCGCCGCTGCCTGAATTACGGCTCTGCTGACGAACGGTATCGATCGACACGCCCTGCTCGGCGAAGACGGTGGCGACCTGGGCGAGAACACCCGGTTTGTCGGCGACGTCGAGGCTGATGTGGTAGCGCGTCACGACCTCACCCATCGGGCTGACGGGGAGGCGCGTGTAGGCGGACTCACCGGGGCCGGTGGCCCCGTTGAGCTTGTTCCGGCAGACGGCGACGAGGTCGCCGAGGACCGCCGAGGCGGTCGGCGAACCGCCGGCGCCGGGGCCGTAGAACATCAGCTGCCCGGCCGCTTCGGCTTCGACGAAGACGGCGTTGTACGCCTCGCGGACGGAGGCCAGCGGGTGGCTGAGCGGGATCATCGCGGGGTGGACGCGCGCGGTGACCGACTGCCCGTCCGCCGCCCGCTCGCAGATGGCGAGGAGCTTGACGGTGCAGCCCATGCGGCGGGCGGAGGCGATGTCGGCGGCGGTGACCTCGGTGATGCCCTCGCGGTGCACCTCGCCGATCTTCACCCGGGTGTGGAAGGCGATTCCGGCGAGGATGGCGGCCTTCGCGGCGGCGTCGAAGCCCTCGACGTCGGCGGTCGGGTCGGCTTCGGCGTACCCGAGGGCGGTGGCCTCGTCGAGCGCCTCGGAGTAGCCGGCGCCGCTGGTGTCCATCTTGTCGAGGATGAAGTTGGTGGTGCCGTTGACGATGCCGAGCACCCGGTTGACCTTGTCGCCGGCGAGGGACTCGCGCAGCGGACGTACCAGCGGGATGGCCCCGGCGACGGCTGCCTCGTAGTACAGGTCGCGGCCGTGCTTCTCGGCGGCGGCGTGCAGGGCCGTGCCGTCCTCGGCGAGGAGCGCCTTGTTGGCGGAGACGACGCTCGCGCCGTGCTCGAAGGCGGAGGTGATGAGGGTGCGGGCCGGCTCGATGCCGCCGATGACCTCGATCACGACGTCGATGTCGCCGCGTTCGACCAGGGCCGTGGCGTCGGTGGTGATGAGCGCGGGATCGATCCCCTCGCGCACCTTCGAGGGCCGGCGGACGGCGACGCCGGCGAGCTCGACCGGCGCGCCGATGCGCGCGGCGAGGTCGTCGGCGTGCGTCGTCATGATGCGCGCCACCTCTGAGCCGACCACACCACAGCCCAGCAGCGCCACCTTCAGCGGACGCGTACGCATCATCCGACCTCGTTTCTCCTGCGTTTGATATGTGGACCAGTCTCACTCACCGGACGGGCGATTCTGTCACCCGTCCGGATTCTGAGACGACTATTTCATCAGCCGACATCGAGACGCAGGAGATCTTCCTCCGTCTCGCGTCGGACGATGACGCGCGCCTCTCCGTCGCGCACGGCGACGACGGGCGGGCGGAGTGCGTGGTTGTAATTGCTCGCCATGGACCGGCAGTAGGCGCCGGTGGCCGGTACGGCGATCAGGTCGCCGGGTGCCAGGTCGGCCGGCAGGAACGCGTCCTTCACCACGATGTCACCGCTCTCACAGTGCTTGCCGACGACCCGGACCAGCATCGGTTCGGCGTCGGAGCTGCGTGAGACGAGCGCGACGCTGTACTCGGCGTCGTAGAGCGCGGTCCGGATGTTGTCGGACATCCCGCCGTCGACGCTGACGTACGTGCGGAGCCCTTCGAGCGGCTTGATCGTGCCGACCTCGTAGAGGGTGAAGGCGGTGGGGCCCACGATGGCGCGCCCCGGTTCGACGGAGATCCGGGGGGTGGCGAGACCCGAGGCCTCGCACTCGCGGGTGACGATGTCGCCGAGCGCCTTGGCGATCTCGTGCGGCTCGCGCGGGTCGTCGTCGGAGGTGTAGGCGATGCCCAGGCCGCCGCCGAGGTCGATCTCGGACAGCTCGACGCCGTGCTCGTCGCGCACCTCGGCGAGGAGCTGGACCACACGGCGGGCGGAGACCTCGAAACCGGCCATGTCGAAGATCTGCGAACCGATGTGGGAGTGGATGCCGGTGAGCTCCAGACCGTCCAGCGTGAGGGCGCGGCGTACCGCCTCGGCCGCCTGGCCACCGGCCAGCGCGATCCCGAACTTCTGGTCCTCGTGCGCGGTGGCGATGAACTCGTGGGTGTGCGCCTCCACGCCGACGGTGACCCGGATCTGTACCCGCTGGCGCTTGCCGAGCCGCTGGGCGGTGTGCGCGACGCGGACGATCTCCTGGAAGGAGTCGAGGACGATCCGGCCGACACCGGCCTCCACGGCCCGCTCGATCTCGTCGACCGTCTTGTTGTTGCCGTGGAAGGCGATGCGCTCGGCGGGCATCCCGGCGTCCAGCGCGGTGGTCAGCTCACCGCCGGAACAGACGTCGAGGTTGAGCCCCTCCTCGCGGAGCCAGCGCACGATCGCGCGGGAGAGGAACGCCTTGCCCGCGTAGTAGACGTCGGCGTCGGCACCGAAGGCGTCGGCCCAGGCGCGGCAGCGGGCCCGGAAGTCGGCCTCGTCGAGGAAGTAGGCGGGGGTACCGAACTCCTCCGCGAGCCGGGCGACTTCGATGCCGCCGACGGTGAGGGCGCCGTCGGCGTCACGGGTGACGGTGCGCGACCAGACCTTCTCGTCGAGGACGTTCAGGTCGGCGGGCGGGGCGGCGTAGTGCCCCTCGGGGACCACATCGGCGTGACGGGGTCCGGCGGGGTGGGCGGATCGGCTCATCGTTCGGTTCTCTCAGGTCTCTCGGGTCTCAAAGATGTAGGGGCGCACTGATACCGAGCAGGGACAGGCCGCCGGCCAGCACCGCACCGGCGGCCTCGGCGAGGGCCGGCCGGGAGCGGTGGGCGGCCGAGGGTTTCTCGTCGCCGGCGGGGAGCGGAGGGCAGGCGTCGTGGAAGTCGAAGAAGGCGTGCGCGACGGCTTCGAGGTGGCGGGCGAGCCGGTCGGGCGCGCGGTGCCGTGCGGCGGCGAGCAGGACCGCCGGATGGTCGGCGAGCAGGGCGGTCAGCGCGAGGGCGGCCGGCTCGCCGAACGGGGCACCGTCGCCCTGGGCGGTACGGTCCCGGGCGCCGTCCCCGTACGCGCCGGGCGCGACCTGCGCCTCCGGTACGACGGACGCCGCGGGTACGACGGACGCCTCCGGTACGACTACGGACGCCTCCGGTACGTCGTACGCCTCGGGTGCGACCCGGACGCCGAGCTCGCGGGCGGCCCGGGTGACGGCGTGGGCGCGGGCACGGGCGTAGCGGACCAGGAAGAGAGGGTTGGCGGCGCTCTGGACCAGGAGCCCGCCGTCGAGCGCGGCCCGGTCGTGCCCCGCGGCCCGCAGCAGCCCCCAGCGGGCGGCGTCCGGGCCGAGGCGTACGAGCAGGTCGGCGACAGGCACCCCGGCGGGCACGGGCCGGATCACGGTCGCCTCGCCGGCTTCCGCGGACGGGCCTTCCCCGGTCGGCCCGGAGACCGCGCCGGGGGTGACCCCGAGGCCGCCCCACCCGGGGTCGGCGGGGCCGGCCGGGGCGGTGCGCGGGGTGGCGCCCTGCGACCGCAGCAGCGCGGCCACGGCGTCGGCGGTGACGGCGGCCCGGACCTCGGGCGCGTACGTCAGCAGGGGCGCCTCGCCGCGCAGGGCCGTCCCGTGGCCGTACTCCGTGCCGCGCGACGCTACCTCGCGCACCAGGGCGACGCGGGCGGCTCCGTCGGCGGAGGCGTCGAGCGTGAGGTTGAGAAAGCCGGGTCCGGTGATCTCGACCCGGCCGATCCCGGGCTCGGCCGCGATGCGGTCCTTGAGGATGCGGGCGACCTCGTGCGCGGGCAGTGCGGCCGGACGGGCCAGCTGGAGCGCGACGGCGCAGGCGTAGTCCCCGCTGCCGCCGGGCCGGGTCCGCTCCACCCGTACGCGCGCGGGCACCGCCACGCGCAGGGCATCCTCGTCGACCGCACGGCGCACGGCGTGCAGCACGGTCCTGGAGAGGTCGGCGGGGGTCACGGGACCAGCCTAGGGGAGGAAGGGGGGCCCTCCGCGACCGCGTTTCGCCATGCGGGCACCGGCCCGGCGCCCGCCGGGGCGGGGTGCGCTCAGCGGGCGGCGCCGGCGGCCCGTCCGGCGCCGCAGCCGCCGTCCACCGCGGAGGGCTCCGGAGGCAGCGCGAGGCGGCGCACCAGCCGCACCAGCTCGCTGGGCTCGAACGGCTTCGCCAGGAACGCCTCCACCCCGGCGGCGACGCCCCGGTCCGCCTCGTACGGGGTGCAGGCGCTGATGATCGCGACCGGAATGGCGCTGGTACGGGGGTCCTCGCGCAGCCGTGCGGCGGTCCGGGGGCCGTCGAGCCGGGGCATCACGACGTCGAGGGTGATCACGTCGGGCCGCACGCGGTGCACGACGTCCAGACACTCGACACCGTCGGCCGCGGTCACGACCTCGAAGCCCTCAAGCTCCAGGTTGACCCTGATCAGATGCCGGATGACCTTGTTGTCGTCCACAACAAGCACGCGGCCGTACGCCCCTGACACCTTTCGAGAGTAGGTGCGCTCCCGGGGCCGCGTCCGGGTTTTGCCCACTTCCGCCCCGGGGCCGGGCCGCCCCGCTCCCCCGCGAACGCCCGTCGTCCGGCGCCGCGGACAAACCCGTTCACGGACACCCTCCGCGAGCTGGTACTGTTTCACCCGTCGCAGAGCAACACCGCGATACGCCCCCGTAGCTCAGGGGATAGAGCATCGGCCTCCGGAGCCGGGTGCGCAGGTTCGAATCCTGCCGGGGGCACTTCCGGACAGAGGGTCTGACCAGCAGAAATGCTGGTCGGGCCCTTTCTCGTGCGCCGGAACCGCGGAAGCCGCCCGAATCGCCGGTATCGCTGGAATCCGCCGTAGCCGCCCCCCGGCCCCCGTCCGTGCCCGCCCCCGGCCCGGCCGCCGCGGAGACGTCCTGGAGACCGGCGCCGAGACCGGGGCGTGGACCGGCTCGGGCACGGACGGACGCGCGGGTGGCGGCGCGGTCCCCGGCGGGCGCCGCCTCGCCGGGCCCGGCCCCTCAGTCGAGGCAGAACTCGTTGCCCTCGATGTCCTGCATCGCGATGCAGGACTCGTCGAAGCCGTCGGCGCGCATGACCTGTACGCACACCGCGCCGAGCGCGACCAGCCGGGCACACTCCGCTTCGAGCGCGGCCAGGCGCTCGTCACCCACGAGCCCGGTACCGGCCCGTACGTCGAGGTGGACCCTGTTCTTGACGACCCTGCCCTCGGGAACCCGCTGGAAGAACAGACGCGGGCCCACCCCCGTGGGATCCACGCAGGCGAACGCGGCGCCCCGGCGTTCCGGCGGCAGCGACCGGTCGTGGTCGTCCCAGCCGGCGAACCCCTCCGGCGGCGGTACGACGTACCCCAGCACCTCGCACCAGAACCGGGCGACGCGCTCGGGTTCCGCGCAGTCGAAGGTGACTTGGAACTTCCTGATCGATGCCAACCGGTCCTCCAGGACGCTCGCCGCGGCCGGGGCCCCGGACGCTGTCGCGCACGCGGCGATCCCGGCACCGGCGGGCGAGCCTGCCACGGGATCTCCCGCGGCTCAACCGCTTTACCCGCCGGGCGGCAGCGGCTCAGCCCGTGGACTCGTCCGGGGTCGGGTGTTCCGGGTGGACGCCCGCGTTGCGGGCCGTGTGCGCGCCCGCGCCGGCCTCGTCGGGGTCGGCCTTCCCGGAGCTGTCGTCCTGCTGCTCCATCCAGGGCGGCGGCGGGACGTCCAGCGCGTCCTCGCCGTCCTGCACCTGCTGGTCGGGCATGTCGGCGGGTACCGGCGGCGGGCTTCCCGAGGCGCCGGTGTATGCGGGGCCTTCCGGCCTGCGGTCGGTCATCTGAAGTCTCCGTTCGACGTGCCCATGGTTGCCGGAGCGCGGATGCGCCGCCACTTCGGGTACCCGGGGCGCCTCGGACGAATCCGTCCGCGCGCCCCGCCCCGCGGTCGGATGAATCGGCGCCGCCACGGATGCCGGTGGCCGCGGGCGCGGTACATGCTCTCCATGCAGACGTTCCTGCCGTACCCGGACTTCCGCCGCAGTGCGCGCGCACTCGACGACCGCCGCCTCGGGAAGCAACGGGTGGAGGCGATTCAGGTGCTGCGCGGGCTCACGGTGCCCGGCTACGGCTGGCGGCGGCATCCCGCCGTCCGGATGTGGGCCGGGTACGAGGAGGCGCTGGTGCGGTACGGACTCGACGTCTGCGGAGTGTGGACCGGGACGGGCCGGGCGGACACCTGCGCGGCGACCCTGTCGACGGACCTCGCCGCGTTCCGGGGGCGCGACCGGGTCCTGGTCCGGAGCGAGGAGGATCTGGCGGCGGCGGGCGAGCTGCCGCCCTGGCTCGGCGACGAGGCGTTCCACCTGAGCCATCGCTCCGCGCTCGTGCGCAAGGACCCGGAGCGGTACCGTCCGCTCTTCCCGGAGGCCCCGGAGGATCTGCCGTACGTCTGGCCGCGCTCGGACCGCGGCCCCGAGAGCTGAGAGGAGTCCGCGGCGGGGACGGGTAGCCGGAGAGCCGAGAGGAGTCCGCGGCGGGGAGGGTAGCGGGTGTCCGGGGTCAGGCCGTGCGGGCCGTCGGCCGGGCGGTACCGAAGACGCCGGGCTCTGCGGACTCCGCGGGCTCCTGCCCCTCGGCGGCGGCGCGGGCCTCCGCGAAGGCACGGGCACCGCGCTCGGGCCGGGTGTCGAGCCGGCCGAGGACGCCGGGCACCGCGATGCTGGGCAGCACCAGGTCGTAGAGGAGGGAGATGCGCTCCTCGAAGTCGGCCATCTCGGTGGCGGCCTGGGACATCAGCTGGATTCCGGTGAAGGAGCCGACCATCGTCTGGGCGGTCCGTTCCGGATCGACGTGCGGCAGCACCTCGCCCTGCCCCTGAGCTGCGACGATTTGCTGACTCGTCAGTTGCACCCAGTCGTGCCACGGCTTGCCGAAGAAGCGCTGGTTGCTCTGGTCGGCGGCGATGCGCGCGGCGCCCCGCAACAGTGGCTCTCTCGGCAGTCGGTGCGCGAGGATCAGCCCCATGTCCACGAAGGACTGCATCTTCAGTGGTTGTTCGGGGGGTGGTTCGGTCACGGCGTGGTCCAGAACGCCTCGCGCCAAATCTTCCTTGGAGGGGAAGTGGAAGTACAGCGCGCCCTTGGTCACCGCGGCCCGTTCCAGGATCTCCTGGATCGTCGCGGCCTCGTAGCCGCGCTCGGCGAAGACCGCGGCGGCGGCCGTCAGTACTGCGTTGCGCGTCCTGATCGCGCGCTCCTGCCGTGCCATTCGGGATCTCCTGACGATGCGCCTGACGGGGCTCAGTGTCTCCGGCACGTTCCCCTCAAGAAACCGGCTGGTCCGTATTCTATGGCACCGTTCGCGGCGGCCTCCAGTTGAGGCGGCGCCGGCGGCCGTGCGCCCGGCCGCGCTCCCCGCCCTCAACGGCCCGTGCGGTCCTCCTCTTTGAGGACCCGGCTCATCGCTCCGTATTCGCACCAGAACACCACCGAACACGTGCGCATTCATCCCTGGGGGGAGCACATGCACCACATCGTGAAACACCACCACACCCCGTCCGTCCCGGTGCCCGGAAGGGGAGTACCCGGCACCGCGCCCGCGGTCCGCCCTGCGGACGCCCACCGCGTCCAGCCGGACGACGTGCTGATCCGCGGCCGTCACCGACTGGCCGAGAACGCCTACGCGCTCGACATCGACTGGGCCGGGCGGCACGTCTTCTTCGGACCCGCACTCGGCAGTGTGCACCACCACATGCTGATCGCGCAGACACTGCGGCAGATCGGACTCGGACTCGCGCACACGGAGTTCGGGATCAGTTCCGCGCACCAGTTCCTGATGAGCGGCATGTCCTACGCGGCCGATCCCCGTCGCGCGACGGACCGGTCGCCGGTCCGCGCCGAGGCGGTCTGCACCTGGACGGGGCGCAACGCCATCCGGATAGCGATCACCCTGGAGCAGCACGGAACCGTCTTCGTCACGAGCGAGTCCGGATTCTCCTGGGTGTCGGAGCGGGTCTACCAGCGGCTGCGTGGTTCGTTCCTCTCCGCACGGCCCGGGGTCATGCCGTCGCCGGTCGCGGCGGCGGTGGCCGGTCGGAGCGCGGCGGACGAGGTCGTGCTCGGCGCTTCGGACCACCCGGACCGCTGGGTACTGATCGCCGACACCGGGAATCCGGCGCTGATGGACCACCCGGTCGACCACGTGCCCGGGCTCGTGATCATGGAGGCGAGCCAGCAGGCCGCGCACGCCGTCGTCGCGGGCGCGGGCGCCCGGTCGTGGCGCCCGCTCACCACGGACATGGTCACGTCCCGGTACGTCGAGTTCGACGCACCGTGCTGGATCGACGCACGCGAAGTCTCCACGGCCGGGACGCCCTTGGGGGGAGTTCCGGGCGGGATCGCGGTGGAGGTGACCGGAACCCAGCGCGGGGAGGTCGCGTTCCGCAGCGTGGTGGGGGGAGTGGCCGGGCCCGTCGTCGTCCCGGAGTGAGGGGCGCGTGACGCCCGGGGGCCGGCGGCGGGCGGATCTCGTGGTCCGTCCGCCACCGGCCTCCCCCCGCGGCGGGTGGTGTCCGGCTACTCGGCCGCGGGCCCGTGCCGCAGGACGGGGAGTTCCTGGTGGCCGTTGGAGATGAAGGACCTCACGGGGCGCAGGGACGACGACGGTACGGCGAGGTGGAGTCCGGGGAACCGGGCGAAGAGCGCGGAGAGGGCCGTCGCGCCCTCCATCCTGGCGAGGGGCGCCCCGATGCAGTGGTGGACGCCGTACCCGAAGGCCAGGTGGTCGCGGCGGGTGGCCCGGGTCAGGTCGAACAGGCCGGCGTCCGGTCCGTGCACGCCCTCGTCGCGGCCCGCCCCGGCGACGGCCATCACGAGGGCGTCGCCCTTCGGCACGACCACGTCGCCGAGGTCGAGGTCCTCGACGGCGTACCGGAGCATGAGGTTCGCGGCGGCCGGCTCCCAGCGCAGGGTCTCCTCGACCGCGTCGGCCCACTCGGCCTTGCCGGTGCGGATCAGGTCGAGCTGCTCGGGGTGGGTGAGCAGCGCGTGGACGGCGTGGTCGATCAGGTTGATGGTGGTCTCGTACCCGGCCGACAGGAAGTGGACGAGGGTGTCGAGGAGTTCCTGGTCCTCCAGGGGGTCCGGTGCGCCGGTGGCGAGTTGCTCGCGCTGGATGGCGACCAGGGCGCTGGTGAGGTCGTCGCCGGGGGTCTCCCGCTTGACGGCGACGAGTTCGTGGAGGATGCCGTACAGCTCCCCGGCGTGGACGCGGACCTCCTCGGCCGGGGTCGCCGTGCTGAACAGGGCGTCGAACAGGGTGCAGAGCCGGTCGCGGCTGGCCAGGGTCACGCCGAACAGTTCGCAGATCAGGCGCGCGGGCAGCGGTCCGGCGTACCGGGCGCGCAGGTCCACCGGTTCGCCCTCGGGCAACGCCTCGATCTCGTCGAGCAGTTCCTCCGCGATCCGGGAGACGACGGGTGCGAGGGCCTTGGTGCGGTGGGCGGTGAAGGCGCCGGAGACGAGCTTGCGCAGCCGGGTGTGGGCGGGGCCGTACGCCGTGAACATGCTGCGTATGGAGACCCACAGGGCCAGTGACCAGTCGGGCCCGACCTCGCCGTCGATCCAGGCGGGCCAGTGCTGGGCGGCGTCCTTGGAGACGGCCGGGGAGGTGAGCAGCCGGGTGATGACCGCCGGGTCGGCGACGGCCCAGGCAGGGACGCCCTCCGGCAGTTCGATCCGGGTGGCCGAGCCGCCCGCGCGGATGCGGGCGGCCTCGCCCTGGATGTCGGTACCTGCCGGGTCGAGCCGGAACGGGCAGCGCGCGGCGGGGCCGGCGGCGGGCTCGGAGGGGGTGGCGGGGGCGGCGGCGACGACGTCGCCGTGGTTCGTGTGCATCGTGTGTCTCTTTCCTGGACGGCTCGTGCCTGTCTGGACATTGGCCGCAGAGACGGTTCTTCGGCAAGCGGAGGAAGGTATCGATTTTCCGGCCGTCGCCCCGGAGGCGGTACGGGCATGCCCCCGAGGCGGTACGGACACGCCCCGGAGGCGGTACGGGCATGCCCCCGAAGCGGTACGGACACGCCCCGGAGGCGGTACGGGCATGCCCCCGAAGCGGTACGGACACGCCCCGGAGGCGGTACGGGCATGCCCCCGGGCCCGTACCGCCTCCGTGCCCGGCTGTCAGGCGAGCGGCAGGCCCGGCGCCGGGTGGGCGTCCGTCAACTCCTTGACCTCGGCCCGGACCCGGGCGACGACGGCCTCGTCGCCGGTGCGCGCCGCGGCGACCACGGTGTCGATCCAGGCCGCCACGTCCGCCATCGCGGAGGCCGGGATGCCGCGCGTGGTGAGGGCGGGGGTGCCGATGCGGATGCCGGACGGGTCGAAGGGCTTGCGGGTGTCGTACGGCACGGAGTTGTGGTTCACCACGATCCCCGCCCGGTCCAGCGCCTTGGCGGCGGTCTTGCCCGGCACGTCCTTGTTGGTGAGGTCGATCAGGAGGAGGTGGTTGTCGGTGCCGCCGGAGACCAGGTCGAAGCCCCGGCCGGCCAGTTCCTCGCCGAGGAGGCGGGCGTTCGCGACCACCTGGTGGGCGTAGCCGGAGAATTCCGGGCGGGCGGCCTCACCGAGCGCGACCGCGATGGCGGCGGTGGTCTGGTTGTGCGGACCGCCCTGCAGGCCCGGGAAGACCGCCCGGTCGAGGGCGCGCGCGTGCTCGGCGGTGCTGAGCAGCATCGCGCCGCGCGGCCCGCGCAACGTCTTGTGCGTGGTGGTGGAGACGACGTCCGCGTACGGGGCGGGCGAAGGGTGCGCTCCGCCGGCGACCAGCCCGGCGATGTGGGCGATGTCGGCGACCAGCACGGCCCCGGTCTCGCGGGCGATCTCGGCGAAGCCCGCGAAGTCGATGGTGCGGGGCACGGCCGTACCGCCGCAGAAGATCACCTTGGGGCGTTCGGCGAGGGCCAGGTCGCGGACCTCGTCCAGATCGATCCGCCCGGTGTCGCGCCGCACGCCGTAACGCACCCCGCGGAACCAGGTGCCGGTGGCGGAGACGTCCCAGCCGTGGGTGAGGTGGCCGCCCATCGGCAGGCCCATGCCGAGGACGGTGTCGCCGGGTGCGCAGAACGCCAGGTAGACGGCGAGGTTGGCGGGGGAACCCGAGTACGGCTGCACGTTGGCGTGCGCCATGCCGAAGACGGCCTTGGCGCGCTCCACGGCCAGTGTCTCGACCTGGTCGACGACCTGCTGGCCCTCGTAGTAGCGGCGGCCGGGATAGCCCTCGGAGTACTTGTTCTGGAGAACGGTGCCGGAAGCCTCCAGCACGGCGGCGGAGACGTAGTTCTCGCTGGCGATCATCCGCAGGGTGTCGGCCTGCAGCCGCTCCTCCGCGTCGATCAGCCCGGCGAGTTCGGGATCGGAGGCGGCGAGCGCCGGTCGGGTGGCGGTTTCCAGAACGGGTGCGGGTGCGGTCACGAGACTCTCCCGGGTCGGCCGCGTCGTGCGGCATGGACCCGGATGCCCAGGCGGACGGCCCTCCGGCGGTGGTCCTCCGGCTGGGCCGTGTCCGACGGTTCCCGCCGGGCGGGCGGTGTCGGCCATGACCTGGGCCGGAGCGTGCCGCTCCCTCGTGGTCGGTTCCACGCAACGCCCCGGGGGCGCACGCCAGTCGCGGCACGTACGACGGTACCCGCTCGGCGCGGTGCGCGCCCGTGACTTCCATGGAAGGGCGCCGGCGTGCACCCTTCCGTACCGCGACGGTCCGGCCGGACTTTCACTACGAGCGTTGCGTAATGCCGCGCGCGGCGCTACTTTCATTTTACGAAACGGTCGTAGCGAAAAGGGAGAGGCCATGGAACCGGCAGTCCGGCGCGGTCGGCCGCGCAGTGAAGCGGCGGACGCCCGCATCACCGGCGCAGCCATGGAGCTGCTGCTCGAACGCGGTTACGACGCCTTGTCGGTCGAAGAGGTAGCGGTGAAGGCCGGGGTCGCCAAGACCACGCTGTACCGGCGATGGCCCACCAAGGACCACCTCGTCGTCGCCGTCGTGGCGCGGATGCAGGACGAGGTCCCCGTCGGGTACCGGGGTGACGTGCGTGCCGATCTCACGCGCTACCTCGACGCGATCGTCGAGGGCCTCGACCGGATGCGGCTCGCCGGGCGTCCCGCGACGTCCGGGGACACCTCCGCCGGGCTCGTCGCGGAGGTCGCCGCCGCCGCCGCGCGCCACGCGGACATCGGCTCCGCGGTGCGGGCCATGTTCGTCCGGCGCAACGCCTTGGTGCTCCAGCTCATCGAAGAGGCCCGGGATGCCGGGGAGTTGCGCGAGGACGTGGAGCCCGAGGTGCTCTTCGACCAGTTGGCCGGTGCGCTGTACTACCGGCTGCTCATCACCGGTCGCCCCCTCGACACCGCGTATGTCGGCCGACTCGTGGCCGGCGTGCTGCGGGGTGCGGCCTCCTGAGGCCGCACCCCGCGGGACCCACCCAGTAACCACTGACGAGAGGAAGTCCGACGATGGCCACCGCCTTACCGTCCACGCCCACCCGCACTCCCCCGGTTCCCGCTGCCGCCCGGCGCCGCAGGCGTCGCGTACTCCTCGGGGCCGGGGCGGCGCTCGTCGCCCTGCTCGGCGGATACACGGCGTGGAGCAATACCCACCCCGTGCGGCTGACCGCTTCCATCGAGATCGAGGCGTCGTCCAGCGAGGTCTGGCACGTGCTGACCGGTTTCTCCGCCTATCCGCAGTGGAACCCGTTCATGACCTCGACGGAGGTGACCTCGCAGGGCGGCCTCCTCGAAGAGGGCGCGACCCTGCGCACCGTGATGCACGACAGGACCGGGGACACCGTCTTCACGCCGGAGCTCCTGACCGTCGAACCGGGCCGGGAGCTGCGCTGGCTGGGGAAGACGGGGCCCGGCTGGATCGCGGACGGGGAGCACCGGTTCGTCATCGACGAGATCGGGGGCGGTCGGGTCCGCCTCACGCAGAGCGAGGCGTTCACCGGGGTCGCGGTGCCGTTCGTGGAAGGGCAGTTGAGGTCGGACACGCTGCCGCAGTTCCGTGCGATGAACGAGGCACTGGCGCGGCGGGCCGAGGCAGCGGCGCGCGAGTGAGGCGCCCCACCCCCGCCCCCGCCCCCCACGGCCTCGCCCGGTTCCCGCACACCACGTCACGGCCCGCGAAGATCATTTCGCCGTGAATCCCCGGGTACCGCCCGCACCGTGATGAACCGTCCGGTTCGCGCGTGGACGGGGGTGGAAACGGGAAAGATGGGGGGTGACCGAGACGGCTCGACGGTGGGGGGACCGTATGGAGTCCGAAGAGGGACGCGCACACCCGTACGACGGCGCTCCGGCGCCCGGAGCGGGGTCGGGGCCGGGGCCGGGTCCAGGAGCGGCCGGACCGGGTCCCGGTCCGGCCGCCGCCCGGGACACCGGCCCGGCAGGGTCGGGCGGACCGACAGGCCCGGATGGGCCCACGGACGCGCCGCCGCCTCCACCCGGGCCGCCGGTCGTGCCGCCACCCCCGCTTCCCCCCGCGCCTCCTCTGCCGCCGTTCGCCGCGCCGCCCTCTCCGGCCGGCCCCGTCGGCCCGCCGCCGCCGGGTGCCGGGCTGCGCGCCGCCGCGGCGGGGCTGCTCAGCCTCAGCGGCCTCGGGCTCGGTCATCTGCTCGTCCGCCGCTGGTTCCGCGCCGCCCTCTGCCTGACGGCGACGGGGCTGCTGCTGCTCGCGGTCCTGCCCGCCGAGCCCGACGGGGTCTCCGGCGGGCTGCTCGTCGCGTACCTCGTGGTGCTCGTCCTGGCCGCGCTCGACGCGGCCAGGATCGCCCGGCGCACCGCGGTCGCCGGCTCCTGGCGGCCGGTGGTCGCCGCCGTGCTCGGACTGGTGCTGCTGGCCGTTCCGGTGGGCGGGGTCGCGCTCTACGGCTCCGCGCGCGACGAGGCGGTCCAGAAGATGCTGCTCGACCGGCTGGAGAAGGCCGACCGGGCGGTCGCCGCGGCGGACGGCCAGTCCTTCACCACGGCGAAGGCGGGATACGGCAAGGCTTTCGCCGCCTACCGCGACCTGGGCGAGAAGCACGCGGATTCCCGCGCGGGCAAGCAGGTTCCGGACCGGCTGAAGTCCTACTACGAGGCGGTCGCCGCCCCGTACGCCGAGAAGGACTACTGCATGGCGCTGGAGCCGTTGCGCTACCTGCGCACCCTTCCGAAGGCCGCCGGCGCCGAGCTGCTGGGCGAGCTCGCGAAGTGGCCCGACGAACCGCTCGCCGAGTCCCTCTACGCGTGCGGGATCTCGGCGTTCGGCACCGTGGGCGCAGACATCACGTCCGCGTCCGGCGGGGCCGAACTGGGCGAGCTGCTGCGGACGTTCCCCGAATCGGCCGCCGCGCGGAAGGTGGCCCCGGCCGTCGACGCGCGGATCGCCGAGGAGACCGCGAAGCTGGCCGGAGGGGAGCCGTGCACGGTGACGGAGACCCTGCGCGGCATGAGCGGGACCGTCGGCGCACTGACCGGGGACGACCTCGACGCCTCGGCCGCCCGCGCGGACCAGGGCGTCCAGGACGGGGTGTACGCCTGCGGGGTGGACCAGTTCCGCGAGAAGGAGTTCAGCGAGGCGCGCACCACGCTGACCGGGTTCTCCGACACGTACAAGGACGACGACCGGCGCGGGCAGGCGCGGAACATCGCGATAGCCGCCGAGATCGCGGAGGACCGGCCCGAAGCCGGGAACAAGCTGCCGCCCGCGAAGCGTCCGGGCGGTGCCACGATGGAGCTGGTCATCAGCAACGACGCCCCCAACGGGGTGGAGGTGCTCTACACCGGCCCGGTCACCGGCAGCGTCACGCTGAAGGCGTGCGGGAGCTGCGGGCGGTACGACAGCACGACCGCCGGGAACCGGAACGCCTGCAAGGCGAGCGGGAAGAGTTACCCGAAGGCCCGGTTGCGGCTGCCCGCCGGTGACTACCACTTCCTGTACAAGCACGAGACCGGTTCGAGCGTGGACAACTACGCGGACGGTTCGACGATCGAGCCCGGGTACACCTACACCTCGTGCACCTACGTCGTCGAGCAGGACGACCCCTACGGACTGGATCTGCCCTCGCTGGACCTGCCCTCGATCGACCCGGACGACATCGCCTGACCCTCCCCGCCCCGCCGTACGTGCCCGTACGGCGGGGCGGGCCCGGCGCCCAGCGCGGGCGGGTGGCGGGCAGGCCTTCAGGCGGACGAGCGTGAACCCCGCCCGCCCGAAGCGCTCCGGGGCGCCGCGGTCTTCTTCGCGGTGGCCTTCTTCGCGGGGCTCTTCTTCGCGGCGGCCCCCTTCCCGGTGGTTCCCGTCGCGGTCTTCGTCCCGGTCGTCTTCTTCGCGGGGCTCTTCTTCCCGGTCGCCTTCTTCGCGGTCGACTTGTGCGCCGCCGGCTTCTGCCCGTCCTTCGCCCCCGCCCCGCCGGTGGACCTCCCGCCGGTGGACTTCTTCGCCCCGGTCTCCTTGGGCCGTGACTTCCCGGAGTCCTGGCCGGCCGAGCGGGACACCGTCTTGCCGGTCGGCGTGCGGCGCGTGGACCGCCCGATGGGGTGGACGTCCGCCACCTGGCCGTCTCCCCCGGCCTCTTCGCGGCCGCCCGCGCCCTCCGTGTCCTCCCGCGATTCCTTCGCCGCGCGGACGCTCTTCTCCAGAGCCGCGACCAGGTCGATGACCTTGCCCCCGGTGTCCGTCTCCTCAGCGGGTTCCAGCGGCTCGCCCGCCGCCTTCGCCGCGACCAGCTCCTCCACCGCCTCGCGGTAGTCGTCGTGGAGGGTGTCCAGGTCCACCCCGCCGAGGGTGTCCATCAGCGCGTCTGCCAGGTCGAGTTCGGCGTCGCGCACCTTGGTCCCGGCGTCCGGCACGACGTCCTCCGGCGATCTGAGCTCGTCCGGCCAGAGGAGCCCGTGCATCACGATGACGTCCTCGGTCACCCGCAGCATCCCGAGCCGCTCGCGCCCCCGCAGCGCGAACTTGGCGACCGCGACCTTCTCGCTGCGCTTCAGCGCCTCGCGCAGCAGGGTGTACGGCTTCCCGGCGGGGATCCCGTTCGCGGCGAGGTAGTAGGCGCTCTCCATCTGGAGCGGGTCGATCCGCGAGGACGGGACGAAGCCGAGGATCTCGATCGTCTTGTTCGTCGGGAGCGGGAGCGAGGCGAGGTCCTCGTCGGTGATCGGGATGAGGGTGCCGTCCGCGTCCTCGTACGCCTTGCCGGTCTCGGCGGAGGTCACCTCCTCCTCGTCGACCTCGCAGACCTTGCGGTAGCGGATGCGGCCCCCGTCGGTGAGGTGGACCTGACGGAAGGAGACGGAGTGGTTCTCGGTGGCGTTCATCAGTTTGACCGGGATGCTGACCAGCCCGAACGAGATCGCGCCGTTCCAGATGGACCTCATGGAACTCACTCTCCGGCTCCTTCCGGGACCATGCCGAGGTGCCTTGCGGACCGCCGAAGCCGCGCGGCCCGGCGGCCACCTTTACGGCCGTTTCGCACACTTCATCCGATTCGTGTGATTCTTATCGTATGACGCCGATCACACAGGTGGAGGGGCGGCGCCTGGCGCTCAGCAATCTGGACAAGGTGGTGTACCCGGCCACCGGTACGACCAAGGGCGAGGTGCTGCACTACTACGCCGCCACGGTCGCGGGCGCCCTGCTCGCCCATCTGTACGACCGCCCGGTCTCCTTCCTGCGGTATCCGGACGGCGCGGAGGGCCAGCACTTCTTCTCCAAGAACCCGCCGCCCGGTACGCCCGCCTGGGTGCGTACGGCGCGCGTCCCGCACCGGGGGGAGCGGGACGCGGCACAGGTCATGGTCCAGGACCTGGCCTCGCTGATGTGGGCGGCCAATCTCATGGTCGAGTTCCACACCCCGCAGTGGCGGGCGGACGCCCCCGCCGTCGCCGACCGGATGGTCTTCGACCTGGACCCGGGTGCCCCGGCGAGCGTGGTCGAGTGCTGCGCGGTCGCCGGGTGGCTGCGCGAGCGGCTGGCGGCGGACGGCCTGCTCGCGTACGGGAAGACCTCCGGTTCCAAGGGCCTGCACCTGCTCGTCCCGCTGGAGCCGACCCCCTCCGACGAGGTGACGGCGTACGCGAAGAAGCTCGCGGTCGAGGCGGAGGCGGCGCTGCCGGACCTGGTCGTCCACCGGATGAAGCGGGATCTGCGCCCGGGGAAGGTGTTCGTCGATTTCAGCCAGAACGCCGCCGCGAAGACCACCGCCACCCCCTACACGCTCCGTGCCCGCCCCGCGCCCGCCGTCTCCGCCCCCGTCACCTGGGAGGAGATCGAGGAGTGCGGCACCCCCGACGACATGGTCTTCCTCGCGGGCGACATGGCCGCACGGCTGGAGCGGTACGGCGATCTGCTCGGGCCGCTCATCAACCCGAACCGGGCCCGTCCACTGCCCGCCGCCCGCCGGGGGCGCCGCCCCGGCGCATGACGGCACGCGACCGCGCCCGCCCCTGTCGCACCGCGCGCTCACCGCCACCGTCCGACCGCCCCCACGGGCCGTCCGGGGAACCACCCGCCCCACAGGTCTCCCACAGCCTGGCGGTGCGGCGGCGGGAAAGCCCCGTCCGCCGGGCGGACCACCGCGGAACTGGGGCAGACTCGGCTGCGGGACGGGCGTGGGAGTTCCGGGAACCAACTCCGGCCACGTGCCGTCGCAGCGGTTGAGCGTGGTGAGCGGGGAGGGGATGGCCGGAGTGTTCGCGGGGATCGACGAGGTGGACTGGGCCTCGATGGAGCATGCCTACGGGCCGGCCGACGACGTACCCGCGCTGCTGGCGGGTCTGGCCTCGGCGGACCCGGTGCAACGGGAGCGCGCGCTGGACGGGATGTACGGCGCCGTCCACCACCAGGGCGACGTCTACGCCTGCACGCTCGCGTGCATCCCCTTCCTCTTCGAGCTGGTCGCCGACCCTTCGGTGGCGGAGCGCGGCAGCATCGTCGAACTGCTGACCAGCATCGGCGGCATCGAACTGGACGAGGACGACGAGGAGGAACTCGACGAGGACGAGATCGAGGGTGCCGCCAACTACGCCATGGCCGCCGCGGCCGTCTGCGCCGGAGCCGAGGTCTTCGTCGGACTGCTCGCCGACGCCGACCGCGGTGTGCGGCTCGCGGCCCCGCTGGCGCTCGCCACCCTGCACGCCGATCCGCCGCGCGTTCTGGCACTGCTGCGCAAGCGGCTGCCCGCGGAGCCGGACGAGGAGGTGCGGCTCGCCCTCGTGGAGGCGGCCGGCCGCCTCGCGCTGCGCCACGACACGGTGGCCGAGGCGGCGGCGCACTGGCTGAGCCGGCTCGCGATGCAGGAGTACGCGCCGGGTCTCAGGCTCGCGGCGCTGGCGCAGTTGGCACGGTGCGCGCCCGGCGCGCTGCCCGTCGACATCGTGCCCAGGGTCGCGGACCTGCTGCGGGCGCTGCGCACGGCGTACCCGCCGTCCGACCCGGCCACCCGGGCAGCCGCGAGAGCCGCCGCGGAGGCCGCTCCCCGGGAGGGCGCCCACGCGCCGACGCTGATCGGCCAGTTGCGAGCCCTGCAGGCGGCGGAGGAGGCCGGGCGGAGCGCTCCGTGGGCCGCCGATCTGCTGCGCACCCTGCACGGGGCGCTCGGCGACCGGGTGGAGGACCGGGTGGCGCTCCTCGCCGACCAGTTGTGCAGCCCGGACGAAGCCCAGCGGCTGGACGCCGTCCGGATGAGCGGCGGCCTGATCCGCGCGTGGCGGGGGTCGTACGACGAGGTGGTGCGGCTGCTGGGGGAACTCCTGGGCGAGCCCGATCTCCGGCTCCGCGACGCCGCCGGAGGGCTGCTGTCGGAGGTCCAGCGACTGGCCGCACCGGCCGCGGACGCGCTGGCCGCACGGGTGGCGGTCACCCACAATTCCTGGGTCCGGGAGTGGCAGTACGGGCAGCGCAGCCTCGACCCGGCGTTGCGGGCGCTGGCCAACATCGGCGACCCCCGGGCGCTGCCGGCGCTGGGCTCGGTACTGGAGAGGCCCGGTGTGCCGCGGGATCTCGGGCACGCCGTCGCCGGCCTCGGGCCGGCCGCCCTCCCGCTGGCCGGGGCGTTGCGCCGCAAGCTGGCGGGGGTGAGCGCGGCGGACTCTTCCGAGGACGGCGGAGCGGCGCCGCTGCTGGCGGCCCTCGCCTCGCTGCGGGCGGACGAGGCGACGCCCGAGGTCCTGCGCGTCCTGCGGGAGCCCTTCGCGTCGCACCTGCGGTCGTCGGCACTGGGGGCACTCGGCTCGTTCGGACCCGGGGCCCGGGGCGCGGTCGAGGAGGTGGAGGCGTTGATGCGCCGGTCACCGGCGCGCGAGGCGGTCGACGCGGCGGACGCGCTCTACTCGGTCTCCGGCGATGTCGACACCGTCCTGCCGGTGCTGATCGACGCCCTCATGGAAGAGGAGGCCCTGGCCGTGCGCGCGGCGTCGCGGGTACTGGGGCGGCTCGGCGCCCGTGCCGCGGTGGCCGTGCCCCGGCTGCGGGCGCTGCTGGACCACGACGAAATCTGGGTACGGGTGGACGCGGCGCTCGCACTGTGCGAAATTTCGGGACTGTCCGCGCGGACGTGGCAAGTGCTGCTGGACGGATGGACGCGGCAGCCGTACGTCCGCGTCCGGGTGGCGGACGCTCTGACGCGGACGGGAGTGGCTGCGGCAGGGTCCGGAGCAGCCCGCACCCTGCGTGCCGAGTTGTCCTCCGTGCGCCGTCACAACGCCCGGGACGGCGCATTCGGATTCGGCACCTCCGACATCGCCGCGGACGAACGCCTGCTGACGCTGTGCCGGCAGGCGCTGCTCGGCGGAGGCGGCCGGGGGTGAGTCGGGCGCGCCCGGTTCCGGACCGGGCGGACACCGGGGTGCCGGAACGGCCGGTACGCCGCGTCGCGGGAAGCCGGGGCCGCCAGGCCCGCGGCAGAACCGCACAGAAGGCAACGAAGAGAGGCACAACATGATCATTTTCGGTACGCGGGGCTACCTCTACCAGCTGGCCGTCCTGACGATGGTGTGCGGCTGGTGCGGGAACCCCGCCGCGCACACCCTCCGCAAGCGGGTCACCAAGTTCACCCTGTTCTTCGTCCCGCTCTTCCCGATCTCCGTCAAGTACGCGACGCAGTGCACCTTCTGCGGCGGAGAGCAGAAGATAGCCAAGGAGCAGGCGGAAGCCCTGCTGGCCCAGCACGCGGCGGGCCCCGACGGTGCCAACCCGTTCGGCCAGGCCGGCCAGGCAGGTCAGCCCGCCCAGGCCCCGCAGCACGGCAACGCCCCGGGCCAGAACCCCTACAACAGCTGAGGCGCACACGCCACCGGGGCGCCCGCACACTCCGGCGCGGTGCCCCGGCACAGCCCCCGCACCGCCCTTGGGGCACCCCGGATCGCGGGCCGGCCTGGCCGGACGGCCGACGGGAGCGGGCGGGTGGCGGATACACCCGGACGGCCCATCGGGCGTCCCCCGTCCGCGTACATCACCGAGAGCGACTCTATGCGTGCGTAGCGTGGCGAACCTAGCGTGGCGGAGCGGCCCCCGGTCGCGGCCCCGCACCTCGCCCACGCCTTCTGGAGGCAGCATGTCCTCTCCGTCCCTCCGCCGCATCGGCCTCGGTGTCGCCGCCGGTGTGCTCGCCGCGCTGACGGCCGCCGCACCCGCCTTCGCCGCAGGCCCTCTGCCGCAGCCGGTGGACCTCCCGCACCACCACGTCATCTCCGCCGCCGACCCGGCGCCCGGCCACGGCCACGACCACGGGGGGCCCGCCACCCACGGCAGGCCGTCCGTCGAGCCCCAGGTGAAGCCCGCCCAGCCGCAGGCGGAGCCCGCCGCGACCAGGGTCACGTACCGGGGGCGGGTCATCGCGCGGCCGAGCCTGCTGCTCCGCGACCGCCCGACCCGCAGCAGCCGGGTCGTGGGCGAGCTGCCGTACGGCACGATCGTCGACATCTTCTGCAAGACCCGGGGCGACAGCGTGGACGGCAACGACCGCTGGTACCTGCTGACCAATGGCACCTGGGCCTGGGGCTCGGCGCGCTACATCGAGAACATCGGCGCCGCCCCCGAGTGGTGCTGACGCCTCGACACCACACCTCCGCCGCCCGGGTTCCTCGCCTCGCGAGAGCCCGGGCGGCGGCGCGTCTCCACCCGGGACGCCCGGAAGCCGTCGCGAGGGAGGAACATCCGCGCGACCGCCGCACTATGACATAAGGGAAATAACCTCCCTTACTTGCTACGTTCCTGGCATGACCGCACCGACGGTGGACTCTCCCCCGCCCCCGCTCCGGCTGCCCAAACGGCGCGGCGTGGAGCTCTCCCTCCTCGTCGGCGCCGTCCTCATCTCCGTCTACGGGTACGCGGCGGTCGGCCTCGCCCACGACGACGCGGTACCGCCGGACGTCGCCCGCTACGGCGGGGGGCTCGGGCTGCTGGCCCTCGTCGCCCATCTCGCGGTCCGCTTCCGCGCCCCGTACGCCGACCCGCTGCTGCTCCCCATCGCGGTACTGCTCAACGGGCTGGGTCTGGTGCTGATCTACCGGCTCGACCTGGAGACGCCCTCGGACACGGCCGCGCCCACCCAGCTGATCTGGTCGACCCTCGGGGTGGCGTTCTTCATCGTGGTGGTGCTCCTGCTCCGCGACCACCGGGTGCTCCAGCGGTACGCCTACCTGTCGGTGGCGGCGGCGCTGGTGCTGATGATCGTGCCGATCTTCTTCCCGGCGGTGAACGGCGCCCGCATCTGGATCAGGGCCGGCGGGTTCTCCTTCCAGCCGGGCGAGTTCGCGAAGATCCTGCTGGCGGTGTTCTTCGCCGCGTACCTCGCGGCCAACCGCAACGCCCTCGCGTACTCCGGCCGCACGGTCTGGAAGCTCCAGCTGCCCACCGGCCGGGTGCTCGGTCCGATCGTGGCGATCTGGCTGCTGAGCGTCGGTGTCCTCGTCCTCGAACGGGACCTGGGCACCTCACTCCTCTTCTTCGGCCTCTTCGTGATCCTGCTGTACGTGGCGACCGGGCGCCTCGGCTGGATCGCGGTGGGTCTGCTGCTCGCCGCGGTCGGGGCGTTCGTCGTCGGTTCGGTCGAACCGCACGTGCACAGCCGGGTCGAGGACTGGCTGGACCCCTTCGCCACGATCGACGCCGGACAGGGGCCGAGCCAGCTGGCGCAGTCGCTCTTCGCGTTCGCCGAGGGCGGGATGCTCGGTACGGGCCTCGGGCTCGGGCACTCCATCCTGATCGGCTTCGCGGCGAAGTCCGACTTCATCCTGGCGACGGCCGGCGAGGAGCTGGGGCTGGCCGGGCTGACCGCCGTCTTCATGCTGTACGCGCTGATGGTGGCGCGTGGCTACCGCGCGGGGCTCGCGCTGCGCGATCCGTTCGGGCAGTTGCTCGCCGTCGGGCTCGCCTCGATCCTGGCGCTCCAGGTGTTCGTGATCGCCGGTGGGGTGATGGGGCTGATCCCGCTGACGGGCATGGCGATGCCGTTCCTGGCACAGGGTGGTTCCTCGGTGGTCACCAACTGGATCATCGTGGCGCTGCTCATCCGGCTCAGCGACCAGGCCCGCGCTCCCCGCCCCGGCGGGCCGGAGACCGGCGTCATCGCCCCGATCGCGGAGGACGAGCAGTGATCCGGTACATCCGGCGGGCCGCCGCGTTCTGTCTGCTGCTCCTCGCGGCGCTGCTGGTGAACGCGGCGCGCGTCCAGGTCTTCGAGGCCGACGAGCTGACCGGCAACTCCGCCAACCGCCGCAACACGATCGCCCGTTACGACCAGCCGCGCGGCAACATCCTGGTGCGTACGGGCGGCGGCGACGCGACGGCCACCGTCACCGGCTCCAAGGACACCGGCGAGCAGCTCGCCTGGGAGCGCACCTACCTCCACGGCCCGTTGTACGCCCCGGTCACCGGCTACGCCTCACAGACGTACGGCACCACCCTGATCGAGAACGCCGAGGACGGCATCCTCTCCGGGACCGACTCCCTGCTCGCCCCGCTGCCGCTCTGGAACGACCTCACACGCGGCCGGCAGCCGGGCGGGAACGTGGTCACCACCGTCAGAAGCGCGATGCAGCGGGCCGCCTACCAGGGTCTCGCCGGGCGCAAGGGCGCGGTGGCCGCGCTGGAGCCGTCGACCGGGAAGATCCTGGCCCTGGTCTCCTCGCCCTCGTACGACCCCGAGCAGCTCTCCGGCACCGGCTCGGCGGTGACCGACGCCTGGGCGCGGCTCAACGCCTCGGACAGCCGGCCGATGCTCAACCGGGCCATCCGGCAGACCTACCCGCCCGGTTCCGCCTTCAAGATCGTGACGGCGGCGGCGGCGCTGGACGCCGGGGTGGTGGACGACCCCGACGAGGAGACCGACACCCCGTCCCCGTACGTCCTGCCGGGCACGTCCACGGTGCTGCCCAACGAGTCGAGCGGGTGCGAGAAGGCATCGCTGGCGGAGGCGATCCGGGTCTCCTGCAACACCGTGATGGCGCATCTGGGGGTGGAGGTGGGGCTGCACGGGATGGTGGAGGCGGCGGAGAGGTTCGGCTTCAACGACGACGGGCTGCGGATCCCCTCGGGGGTGGCGAAGAGCAACTTCGACACGGAGATGAGCGACGACCAGCTGGCGCAGTCCTCGATCGGGCAGTTCGACACGACGGCGACCCCCCTCCAGATGGCGATGGTCGCCGCCGCCGTGGCGAACGACGGCGAGATCGCCCACCCGCACCTGGTGGACCGTACGGTCAAGCACGACGGCGACACCGTGTCGCAGACGTCCACCCGCTCCTACCGGCGGGCGATGAGCCCGTCGGCCGCCGTCCAGCTGCGGCGGATGATGGTCGACGTCGTGGAGAACGGCACCGGCACCAACGCGGCGATCGACGGTGTCACGGTCGGCGGCAAGACGGGTACCGCGCAGCACGGGGTGGACAACACGGGTGCGCCGTACGCGTGGTTCATCTCGTGGGCGCAGTCGGCCGGTTCGGCGACGCCCGAGGTGGCGGTCGCCGTGGTGGTGGAGGACGCGGCGGCGGACCGCGCGGACATCAGCGGCGGCGGCAGCGCGGCGCCGATCGCGCGGGCGGTGATGGAGGCGGCGCTGGGGCAGGAGTGACGCCGGTGCGCGAGCCGTTGTGCCGCTCCTCCACGCCGCTCGGGCGCCTGCGCCGTCGGCCGGGGCCGGGCCGCCTGTCGTTCCGTGGGAGAGTCGGTCGTTCAGCTGACGAATTTGATGTGGTAGATGAACTTCGGGCTCCGTGCGCCGCTTCCGTCTCCGGCGAGATCCTTCTTGAGGCTGACGCCCGTTGTCCGGCTTGACGCGATGTATCCCCCCTTCTTCTCCGTCCACCAGTTCTGCAGATTCGCTCCGACCCGACGGCTGACGCTGGACTCCCGGTAATCGGCTCCGGCGCCACCTGCGCTGGTGCCCCAGGTGCCGTCCTGATTGCACCCGGCGGGCCACCTGTCGTCCGTTTTCTTGACGTTCTTCCAGGCATTCAACTGGGCCTGGATGCTGCCCATTTCTCTCATCAGGTCTGCCTGGTCGTCCTCGTTGAGGCCCTTCTTGTACGCGGCCATGGGGTCCGGAGGCGCCGGAGCGGCAGCACGCCGCACCCGGCGTTCGAACTCCGCCTTGTCGCCGTGGGCGGGGAGGTAATGGCCCTCGACCGCTTGGGCGATGGCGGAATCGTCCCTCTTGAAGATCTTGCGCGGCGCTTTGCCCTCCCCCAGAAAGGCGGTCACGGCAGCCGCGACCGCCTGGTCCACGGACACGTCGGCCGCCTCCTCCGTCACGCGCTGAACCACGGGCGAGGGGGTACCTCCGGTCTGCCGGGCCGTGTCGACCGCCGGCACCGCACGCTGGACCGCGCCGGACATCACCCGGGTGGCGTTGGCCTCGGCCTCGCGTTCGAAGCGGTCGGAGGGGTCGGAGACCTTGAGTCCTGAGCCGTTGGCGGTGCCCGCGACGGGGCCCTGGCGCTGCTGGACGACGTGGGTCAGCTCGTGGGCGAGGGTGTGCTTGTCGGCACCGCCGTCGCCGATGACGACGTGGTCGCCGGAGGTGTAGGCGCGGGCACCGAGCTCGGCCGCCGAGGCCCTGGCCGCGCTGTCGTCGTGGATGCGGACGCCGGAGAAGTCGCTGCCGAGGCGGGCTTCCATGTCGGTGCGGGTGGCGTCGTCGAGCGGCCGGCCGCCTCCGCGCAGCACGTCGTGGACGGCGGAGCGCTGCACTACGGACTGGTGGCCGCAGCCGGCGCCGTGCTGGTGCTCGTCCTGTGCCTGCGCCCGGGGGTCGCCCGCCGTGCGGAGCAGCTGGACCACGGCGGCGTTGCCCGCGGTGGCCTGGAGGGCGAGGAACGACTGCGGCCGGCCCGAGCGGCGGCTCACCTCCGGCGTCTTCCCGGGGATGCGCGCGGGCGCCCGACCAGCACCGGATCTGTCCTGCACAGGGGTTGGCTCAAGCGGGCGCATCGGGACCTTCCAGGAGGGACGAGGGTGTCCCTTCGTCAATACAGGCCGCCCTTCCGGCCGCGCCAGGTACGTGAGGGCAGGGAGAAATGGCCGCTCGGGCAGCCGGGTGGGTCCGCGGAGCGCTGACAGCGGGCCGTACTCGCGGGCCGGCTCCACGAACCACGACGCCCGGCTCGCCGAGTCACGCTCCGGTGGCGGACCGGTTCCATGGAGGTCCGGCTCGCGTACGCGCGACAGCCGGGCATGAGACGCGTCCCATCGGGACTGTCTCATCCTGCTCTGCCACTGCGGCGGGCCGCGTCGGCACCGGCCCCGGAGACGTCCGCCGGGATGTTCCGCGAGGAGTTCGTCATACCGCCGCCCTCCCCTGCCCACGCCCGTCTGCGGGTCCGCGGTCAGCATCATGGGAGCCTCGACGCCCCGCCCGCAACAGAACCCTTCGGCAGGGCAGTTGACGTGACGCACGCCATGGGGCGCCCGGACGACGAGTGGGACCCGGGGGATTGACTGCCTTGCTGACAAGCAGTCCAATAAGAGGTGACCCCAGGTAACCCACGTGCGAGGTACCCCAGTCATGACGACAGTGAGCGAACACGACGTCCAGGTCCTCCGCGACGCGCTCGGCCCCCTCCGGGACCGTGAGCAGATCGCCGAGCGCCTGCTCGAATCCTCGGCCAAGCACTCCTTCGACCCGGAGACCGAGATCGACTGGAACTCCGCGATCGAGGAAGGCAAGTGGTTCTGGCCGCCCGAGCTGGTCTCCCTCTACGACACCCCGCTCTGGCGGAAGATGTCCGAGGAGCAGCGGATGGACCTCGCCCGGCACGAGGCGGCGTCGCTCGCCTCACTGGGCGTCTGGTTCGAGATCATCCTGATGCAGCTGCTGGTCCGGCACATCTACGACAAACCGGTGACCAGCAACCACGTGCGGTACGCGCTCACCGAGATAGCCGACGAGTGCCGCCACTCGATGATGTTCGGCAAGATGATCCAGTGGGGCCAGGCCCCCACGTACCCGGTTCCGCGCGGCTACCACAACGTGGCCCGGGTCCTGAAGAGCGTGTCCACCACGCCGGGTTCGTTCGCCGCGACCCTGCTCGGCGAGGAGATCCTCGACTGGATGCAGCGGCTGACCTTCCCGGACGAGCGCGTCCAGACGCTGGTGCGCGGGGTGACCCGCATCCACGTCGTCGAGGAGGCCCGGCACGTCCGCTACGCCCGCGAGGAGCTCCGCCGCCAGATGGTGACGGCCCCGCGCTGGGAGCGGGAGCTGACCCGGCTGACCTCGGGCGAGGCGGCCCGGGTGTTCTCGGTCTGCTTCATCAACCCGCAGGTCTACGAGAACGTGGGCCTCGACCGCCGCGAGGCGCTGGCCCAGGTCAAGGCGAGCGGACACCGCAAGGAGGTCATGCAGTCGGGCGCCAAGCGGCTCACCGACTTCTTCGACGACATCGGTGTGATGAACGGGGTGAGCCGCAAGCTGTGGCGGAAGTCCGGCCTGCTGGCCTGAGCCCGGGGCGGGGCCGGGGCGCCGGGTGCGCCCTGCGGTCCGGCCCGGGTGGCCGTCGGTGTCCGGTGGGCGAGACTGTCCGGGTGAGAAGCGAGAACACCCCCTTCGAGGGCGGCCCCCTGGACGGCCGGGTCCTGCCCGTCCTCACCGGCCCCACCGGCCACCCGCCCAAGTGGTACGTGGTGCCGGTACCGGCCGAGGACGGCGGTCCGCCGACCGTCCACGCGTACCGCCGCGTCCCCGCCGGACACACCCCCCGGCTGCACATCCAGCGCGGCTGGCTGTACGAGTACGCCCCCGAGGGCCGGGAGCGCTTCCGCCCCAAGTGGCCCTGGACGAAGCCGAACAGCGACGGCTGACTGCGCGGGGCGGCCCGCCCTCTCCGGTTCCGGACGGCCTAGGATCGGCGGTCAGGTGCCGAGGGACGGTCACGAGGGGGGTGCGCCATGGAGGCGCTGCGTCAGGACGATCCACGCCGCTTCGGCCCGTACACCGCGCTGGCCCGCCACCGCGGGACGGCGAGCGCGGTGAGTTACCTGGCGCGCGGCGCGGACGCCGGGGACCTGGTGCTGATCACCGCCGCCCGGCCGGAGCTCGCGGCACTGCCCGCCTTCCGGCGCCGCTTCCAGGCCGAGGTCCGCACCGCCGAACGGCTGGCCGGCGGCTGGGTGCAGCCGCCCCTCGACGTCCCCGGCGACGGTGACGGTCCGGCCTCCGGCCCGGAACGGCTCTGGACCGCCGCCCCCTTCATCCCCGCGTTGACGCTCGCCGAGGCCATCGCCGTCGCGGGTCCGCTGCCCGAGCGCGCGGTACGGATACTGGGCGCGGGCGTCGCGGAGGTGCTGGCCCGGGTGCACGCCACCGGTTCCGCCCTCCAGGGCCTCTCGCCGGACACGGTGCTGCTGGCGGCCGACGGCCCCCGGCTGACCGCCTTCGGCCCGCTGGGCGGCGCGGCCGCGGCCGAGGCGCTGCCGGGCGGGCAGCTCTCCGTACGGCTCGGCTACCTCACCCCGGAACAGCTCGCCGGCCACGAGGTGGGCGCCGCGTCCGATCTCTTCGTGCTCGGGCTGCTGCTGGCGTACGCGGCGACCGGCGCCACCCCGTTCGCCGAGGGCCCCGCCGAGCGGACGGCGGACCGGATCGCCCGCGGGGAGCCCGGACTCGACGGCGTACCGGCCGAGTTGAGGGGCCTGGTGGCCGGGTGCCTGGCGAAGGACCCGCGTGGCCGCCCGACCGCCGCGTCCGTCGCGGCGTCGCTCGCGCTGGAGGGCGCGGCGGCACTCGCCCGGAACGGCTGGCTGCCCGAACGGCTGTCGGCGGCGGTGGCGGACCAGGAGGCACGGGCGCGGGCGCTGGAGGTGCCGCTGGAGCCCTCACCCGCTGACGGGGAGACGGCCACCGACGGCCAGACTGCCACCGACGGGGAGAGGGCCACCGACGGGGAGAGGGCCACCGACGGGGAGAGGGCCACCGACAGGGAGACGCCCACCCGGTTCCTCGACACCCGTTCCCGCGCCGGGGAGCCGGACCACCCCACCACGCGGCTCGCCGTGTCCCGTGAGCACTCCCCCGGCGGCGCCCTGGCGACCCGGCCCCCCGCCCCGGCGGTGCCGGCCGCCGCCCCCTCCCCCGGTTCGCTGCTCCCCGCGCGCCGGGCCCTGGAGTCGCCGGCCGGCGGCTCGCTCTCTGCCCAGATGCCGTCCGCTCCGGCGTACCCGGTGCCGTACGCCGGCACCTCCCTGCCCGGCGGCGGTTCCCTGCCCGCCGGTCCGGGTACCCCGCCGGTGCGACGGGCCCCCTCCGGACCGGACGGCACCGCGCTGTTCCCCACCCGCAGGTCGCTGCTGGCCACGGTCGCCGCCGGAACGCTCGGCCTCCTCGTCGGCGGCGTCGCGGTCGGCGCCCTCGTCGACGACGGCGCTCCCGCGCCCGCGACGGACGCCGAGCCCGAGCCCAGCGAGGGGCCCGCGCTCCCCGGCCGGCCGCCCGCTCCCACCTGGGTGTACGCGCACCCGGCGTCCGAGGCGGAACCCCTCACCGCCGCGCTCTGGCAGGACCGGCTGCTGGTGCTGACGAGCAAGGCCCAGGCGACGGCGGTCGACCTCCGTACGGGCAAGAAGCGCTGGCAGCGCGCGGACGCCGCCGAGGGGCAGGCCGCGCTCGCCGCCGGGGACGACCTCGTCTTCGTCGCCGGCCCGACCGCGTTCCTGTGGCTGTCGCCGGAGACCGGCGAGGTGAAGCACCGGGTGCGGTACGCCGACGGGTTCGCCGGTCTGCCCGGGCTCCGGGTCGGCACGCTCACCGGCCGGTCCGGCTCCGTCGTCTGGTTCTCCGGCGCGCGGACCGTGACGGTGAAGGCCCCGAAACCGGCCAAGGGCAAGAAGCCGGGCAAGGACAAGCAGGTCGTCCAGGCGTACTTCTTCGCGTACGACCTGGTGAGCCGCCAGGAGATGTGGCGGGTCCAGGTACCGGCGGGCCGGGACGCGGCGGGCCCGGAGTACCGGCTGACGGCGGCCCGGCTCAACGACATCGTGGTGCGCCAGGACGCCGCCACCCTCACCCCGGCCGATGTGCACGCGGCCAAGGGGAAGGGCACCTTCCGCTGCTTCGACCGGGCGACCGGAAAGCTGCTCTGGACCAGGCGGTTCGGCACGGTCACCGCCTGGGGCGCGGCGGGCGGCGACGAGGAGGGGCGGCTCTTCGGAGCGGTCGGCAAGAACCTGGAGGCGTGGGACACGGAGTCCGGGAAGTCGTTGTGGCGGCTCGACGGAACGGCCGCGTCCTCCGAGTTCGGCGCACCGGTGGAGTCGGGCGACCTGATCGTCACCACCAACCGGAGCCAGGAGGTCGGCATGGTCGAGCGCGAGACCGGCAAGCTCCTCTGGCTGCGTGCCACCGAGGTGCCGGCCGGTGGCTCCGCGCCCGCCCTCACGGTCACCGCGTCCGGCAAGACGGTCCTCGCCTCGGACACCACGCAGGTGACGGCGTTCGACGCGCGGGACGGGCGGCGTCTGTGGAAGTTCCAGGACATCGGCGTGGCCGAGCCCAAGGGCGCCGCCGTCACCGGCCCGTACCGGACCCTGACGACCGGACAGAGCGCCGTCGTCCTGCGGGGGCGGGCGGTCTACGCGTTCCCCGTCACCTGACGTCCGGCGGCGCCCGGACCCGGACCCCGCCGTACGGGGTGACGCGGGGCGCCACGCCGTGCGGTGCTTGCACCGGCGGACACCAAGTGAGCGGATAAATATGATTCGCACACTTTTAAGGGGTCCGGACCGGTTCGACGCATGGACGAGCCCCGCACCCTCACCGGAGGTGATGACGTGTCAGGCAGACTTCTGCGAGCGGTCTGCGCGACGGCGGTCCTGGCCGCCGTCGCCGCCCGCGCCCCGGCCGCCACCGGCCCCGACCCACGACCGGCGCCCGAGCCCTCCGAGGCGTCCGCGAAGGCGCTCCCGCGTACGACTCCCGACGCGACCACCGGCGCGAGTCCCGGTACGACTCCCCGCGCGACTCCCGACGCGACTCCCGACGCGACTCCCGACGCGACCGCCGGCGCGACTCCCGGTACGACCGCCAGGACGACTCCCGACGCGGCCGAGGACCCGGTTACCGCCCCGTCCGTCACCCCGACCCCAGGCCTCACCGTGGACGCCTCCGAGGCCCTCGCCGGCCGCACGCCGTCCGCGACCGCCACCCCCGGCACCCCCGAAGCCGCCGCCCCGAACGCCGCGCCGGCCCTGCTCACCGAACTCCGGACCCTCTACCGGCGGATGGAACAGGCCACCGAGAAGTACAACGCGACGGACGAGAAGCTGGCGAGCCGGACGGCCGCCACCCGCAAGGCGAACGACGCGCTGACGCGGGCCCGGCGCACGCTCGGAACCGGGCGCGCGGACGCCGGGAGGCTGGCCCGGGAGCAGTACCGGGGCCGGTCCGACTTCTCCGCGTACCTCAGGCTGCTGCTTGCGGACGAGCCCTCCGGCCTGTTCGACCAGAGCCATGTGATCGCCCGGGCGGCGGCCGGGCGCGCGGCCGCCGTGGACCGCCTGACGAAGGCCGAGAAGCGGGCCGGGGTCCTCGCGGCCGCCGCCCGCGAGGCGCTCGCCGAGCAGCGGGCACTCGCGGCGGAGCAACGACGGCAGCGCGACACCGTACGCACGGCGCTGGACGCCGTCGAGGCGCGCCTGGCGGGGCTCACGCCCGCCCAACTCGGCGCGGTCTCCGCCCTGGAGGACGAGCAGGTGGACGCGGCGCAGCAGGACCTCGTCGCCTCCGGCGCCCTCGGCTCGACGCGCCCGCCGACCCGGCAGGGCGCCGAGGCCGTGGCGTACGCGATCGGGCAGATCGGCAAGGAGTACGAGTGGGGGGCCGAGGGGCCGGACACCTTCGACTGCTCCGGGCTCACCATGCGGGCCTGGGAGCACGCCGGGCTGACCGTACCCCGTACCTCGCAGGAGCAGTGGGCCGAGTTGCCCCGGGTGCCGGTCTCCTCGCTGCGGCCGGGCGACCTCGTCGTGTACTACCCGGAGGCCACGCACGTGGCGCTGTACATCGGCGACGGCCTGGTGGTGCAGGCGCCGAGACCGGGGGCGGTGGTGAAGGTGTCCCCGCTGGCGTCGAACCCGCTGCTGGGCGCCGTACGCCCCGACCCGGAGGGCGTCCCCCTGGACGTGTACACCCGGCCGGAGCTGCCGGAGGGGGCGTCGGATGGCTCGGACACCGGGTACGACGCACCGGTCGAAGGCGCGGAGTAGAGCTGCCGTCACCCGGCCGACGCGCCATCACATGGCCGGCGGGCCGGCCCGACTCGTGCGACCGGGGCTCCACCCGGATCGAAGCCGGCGCCCCGCCGGCCGTCCGTAGCCTCCTTCCTCCATCCTGTCTCCGCGACGGCGAGGGTCCGCGCCCACGAGGGAGGCAGGGAAAATCACTGTCCGATCGTCTGACCGCAGTGGTAGAGATTCCGGGTGACGACGACACTCGAGTTCCCCGTCCTGCTGCGCCTGATCGACGAACGGTCGACAGCCTTCCGTGCCGCGGTCGCCTCCGCGCCCAGCCTCGACGTACAGGTGCCGACCTGCCCCGAGTGGACGTTGTTCGACCTGGCGCGGCACATCGGCGAGGGGCGCCGCGACTGGGCCGTCACCGTCGCCGCCGGGCCCGCTCCGGCCAAGTCCACGGCGGAGGGGGCCCCGGCCGCGCCTCGGGAACGCGAGGCCCTGCTGGCCTGGTTGGCCCGTTCCACGGAGCAACTGCTGGACGCGCTGCGGAAGGCCGGCCCGGATCGCGGCTGCTGGTCGTGGTGGGAGACGTTGCAGTCGCCGCACACCTCCGGTGCCGTGGCCCGGCACCAGCTCCAGCAGATGGCGGTGCACACGTACGACGCCCAGATCACCGTGGGTGCGCCGCAGCCGCTGCCGGTCGAGGTGGCTCTCGACGGGGTCGACGAGTTCCTGTCCACCTGCGTGGCCACGGCGAGTGCCTGGCCGCACGAGCCCGCCGTCGTCGACTTCCACGCCTTTGAGGGCCGTTCCTGGCGCCTCTCCCTCTCCGCCGACGGCGCACGGACCGGCCGTCTCCCCGGGCCCGGCACCACGGCGGGCGCCGCCGACCTCTCCGTCCGGGGCACGGCCGACGAGTTGGTCCTCATCCTGCACGACCGCATCCCGTTCGACTCCCTCAGGCTCGACGGCGACCGAGGCGTCTTCGACAAGCTGAGTGCCTGGGACCCGGACGAGTAGGACGTCGGCTCGGCCCCCGACCTCGGCTCGGCCCCCGACCTCGGCTCAGCCCCCGAAGTGGAGGGCCACCAGCCCGAGCGTGCCGACGCTCAGCCACACCAGCGTGCCCCACAGGGCGACGTCGACGAAGAGCCCCTCGCGTGCGATCCGGGCGAAGAGCGCGGGCACGGTGAGGAGCACCACCCAGACGCCCCAGCCCGCGAGGGCCGCGAGCGGCGCCACGACCCCGGTCAGGGCCGCGAGCAGACCGAACGGGGCGAGCCCCGCCGCCAACGCCACCGCAACCCACCACCACGCCTCACGACCACCGAACCTGCGTCCCAGCACCTCGCTCAGCCCCACCACCGGGAGCACCACGAAGTAGGTGAGCAGCGCGCCCGGGAGGGCTCCGAGGAGCACGACGACGGCGAAGGAGAGGACCAGCGACTCCTCCACCGGACCGCGCAGCGCGTTCAGGGCGATCGGGACCGGCGCCTCCAGGAAGAGCACGAGCAGGGACACCCGGGTCATCCGCCGGTAGTGCCGCTTCCACTCCTCCGGCGACAGTCCGGCCGACCTCACCCGTGGGCCTTCGTCAGGGTGTACAGAACCCAGGAGTCCGGGTCCCCGACGTAGTGGTACAGGGTGACCCGGCTTTCACTGCCGAGGACCTCCCACGGCTGCCAGCCGCACTCGGGGACGGTGACCTCGACCGTCTGCCCCCAGGGTCCCTCGCCGCGGTCGTAGCTCCAGGCGCCCCGGCCGGTGCACCGCTCCATCCCCTCGGTGTCCTCGGCGTCGTAGGCCGGGTCCCCGACGGCCGAGGCCACCGCGCCGCCGTCCTCCGACAGGGTCAGGGTCCCGCCGTTCCCGTCGGTCCAGTCGCCCACCATCGAGGCGTGGCTGACGACGGGCGGGGCGTACGGGTCGACGAGGCCGAAGCCGAGCGCCATGAGTCCGAGGGCCCCCGTGCTCAGCACCGCCAGGGAGCCCCGGAGCAGGATGCGGCCGAAGAGCCCTTTGCGTGCGACGCGGGTGAAGAGGGCGGCCACGGAGAGCAGGACCGTCGCCGCGCACCAGGTCCCCACCGCCTCGAACGGTCCGAGAACGCCGGTCAGGGCGGCGAGCACCCCCAGCGGCGCGCATCCGGCCGCCACGACCACCGGCACCCACCACCAGGCCTCACGGCCGGTGACCCTGCGCCCCAGCGCCTCGCTCAGCCGCACGGCGGGGAGCACCAGGAGCAGCGACACCACGGCTCCGGCCAGAGCGCCCGGGATCGCGAGGAAGAGCTGCAGGGCCACCCCCAGGGAGTTGACGCCCGCGCTCGGAGACTCCTGCGTCTGCCCGTGGAACGCGACGAGGATGACGACGGTCACCGCCTCCAGGAACAGCACGAGCATCGAGATCCACACCATGCGGCCGAACGACCGTTCTCTCTCCACGGGAGAGCCCCCTCACGACAGGGCGGACGGCACGCCGGACAGCACGGCGAGCGGCACGCCGGAGCAGCGCGGCACACCCGGCGGGCAACTGCGGCGACACCCATCCTGTCATGAAAAATTGAACACGTTCAACACATGCCGCCCGCCCGTCACCGACGGCCACCGCCCACGCAAAAGGCACCGCCCAGCGGCGAGTTACCGGTGGGCGGTGCCAGAGGCCGAGGCGGTGCGGGTCAGGCGCCCGCGACCGAGGCCAGGTACGCGTTCGTCTTCTCCGGCTCGAAGAAGAAGTTGTCGAAGTCGGCCGGGTCGTTGAAGCCGTTGGCGAAGCGGTCGGCGACCGGCTGCATCTGGCCGGCGGCGCCGATCAGGTTCAGCACGTGCTCCGGCGGGACGCCGAGCATGGCGTTCGTCCACTTCACCACGTGCTGGGCGGTGTCCCAGTAGCGGTCGAAGGTGGCCTGCATCCAGTCGGCGTCGAACGCGCGGTCACCGTGCTCGATGATCGACTCCAGGTAGGCGTTGGCGCACTTGGAGGCCGAGTTGGAGCCCTGGCCGGTAATGGGGTCGTTGGCCACGACCACGTCGGCCACGCCGAGTACCAGCCCGCCGCCGGGAAGGCGGCCGACCGGGTTGCGGACCGTCGGCGCGTAACGGCCGGAGAGCGTGCCGTTGGCGTCGGTCAGCTCGACCTTGGTGGCGCGGGCGTACTCCCACGGCGTGAACCGCTCCATGAGCTCCAGCGTCTTCGCCAGGTGCTCCGAGGGGTCCTTGATGCCCTGGAAGACGTCGAGCGGGCCGCCCGGCACGCCCTCCCAGAAGAGGATGTCGGCGCGTCCCGAGGTCGTCAGGGTCGGCATCACGAACAGCTCGCCGACGCCCGGCACCAGGTTGCAGCGGACCGCGTCGAACTCCGGGTGCTCCGGGCGCGGGCCCATGCCGTGCACGTACGCGACGGCCAGCGCCCGCTGCGGGGCGTCGAACGGCGAACGCGAGGCGTCCCGGCCGAACATGGAGACCAGCTCGCCCTTGCCGGCCGAGACCATCACCAGGTCGTACGTGCGGGAGAAGAAGTCCAGGTCCGAGACGGCCGCACCGTGGATGACGAGCTGGCCGCCGCGCTGGGCGAAGGTCTCCATCCAGCCGGCCATCTTCACCCGCTGGTCCACCGACTGGGCATAGCCGTCCAGCTTGCCGACCCAGTCGATGACCCGCGAGGAGTCGGGACCGGCGACCGAGACGCCGAGGCCCTCGATCTTCGGAGCCTGGGACTCCCAGAAGTTGAGCTGGTAGTCACGCTCGTACTGGAGGGCGGTGTCGAACATGCACTGCGTCGACATGACCCGGCCGGTCCGGATCTCGTCGGCGGTCCGGTTCGACATCAGGGTGACTTCGTACCCGCGCGACTGCAGGCCGAGAGCGAGCTGAAGACCGGACTGACCGGCTCCGACTATGAGTATCTTCCGCATGGGACGGTTCTCCGTTTACGTGGTACGACGATCGGGGGGCGCTTCTCAGACAGGGGTGGCGTCGAGAGCGTGGCCCACCAGGGTGAGCAGTGACTCGACGACGGTGATCCTGTTACGCGCGTCCATGATCACCACAGGCACGTGCTGAGGGACACTCAGGGCCTCCCGGACGTCGACCGCTTCGTAGGAGTCGGACCCCTCGAAGTGGTTGACGGCCACGATGTACGGCAGCCCGCAGCTCTCGAAGTAGTCGAGCGCCGGGAAGCAGTCGGCGAGGCGGCGGGTGTCGGCCATGACGATCGCGCCGATGGCGCCGCGCACCAGGTCGTCCCACATGAACCAGAACCGCTGCTGGCCGGGCGTGCCGAAGACGTACAGCACGAGGTCGTCGTCGAGCGTGAGACGTCCGAAGTCCATGGCCACGGTGGTGGTGGCCTTGTCCGGGGTGGCGGAGAGGTCGTCGGTCTCCTCACTGGCCCGGGTCATGACCGCCTCGGTCTTCAGCGGGGTGATCTCGGAGACCGCGCTCACGAAGGTCGTCTTGCCCACGCCGAAGCCGCCCGCCACCACGATCTTGGTGGCGGTGGGCGCCCGGGTGTGGTCCAGCTGCCACGCCTGGACCGACTCCTCCGTCCGGTCGCCGGGCCCCGGCTGACGCGGGGTGAACAGCGTCGGCGCCGGGTCGGCCGGCGCGGGCGCCGTGAGTCCGGGCGAGGAGAGCTTCGGCTCAGAGACGACGGAGTCCATTGAGCACCCTTTCGAGCAGTGCGCGGTCGGGCTGACCGGCGCCGTGGCCGGTTCCGTACACGCGGATCTTTCCCTGGTCGGCCAGGTCGCTGAGCAGCACCCGGACCACACCGAGCGGCATCTTCAGCAGGGCCGAGATCTCGGCGACCGTACGCATCCGGCGGCAGAGTTCGACGATCGCCAGGAGCTCCGGCATGACCCGGGTGTTGAGGTTGCCGTTGGTGAGTTCGCGACGCTCCTCGGGGGCTTCCAGCGCGGCGACGAAGGTTTCGACGAGCAGCACGTGTCCGAAGCGGGTGCGCCCTCCGGTGAGGGAGTACGGACGGACGCGTGCGGGCTTCCGGTCGGACCCCCGCACGGGGAGCCTGCGGGCGGGTTCGGCAGCAGACGTCACTGGGCGCTCTCCATCGATTGGCGCAGCTCATTGCGGAGTTCGGGGGTGAGGACGTGTCCGGCCCGGCCGACGAAGAGCGCCATGTGGTACGCGATGACGCCCATGTCGCAGTCGGGGGTGGCGTGGACGCCGAGGAGCGAGCCGTCACTGATCGACATGACGAAGACGCTGCCTTCCTCCATCGCGACCATCGTCTGCTTGACGCCGCCGCTGTCCATCAGCTTCGCGGCCCCCATGGTGAGGGACCCGATGCCGGAGACGATGGTGGCGAGGTCGGCGCTGGAACCCCTGGGGCTCTGCTGGTTCCCCGCGGCCGGAGCGGCCTGGTGACCGGGGTCGGAGGAGAGGAGCATCAGCCCGTCGGACGAGACGACCGTGACGGAGTGGACCCCTGGTACCTCCTCCACCAGGTTGCTCAGCAACCAGTGCAGGTTCCGGGCTTCGGTGCTCAGCCCGAGCGTGCTGGGCGCAGTCAACTGCGTGCCTCCTCGACAGTGTCCCCCGTCTCCTGGCCGTCCGGGCGGCCGGCCAGGTCGGTGCGTGCGGCCGGCGCTTCCGGCTCGGCGCCTTCCGCGATCTCCGCCTCCACGTCCCGGCGGCCCTCACGCGCTCCTCGCTGGAATCCGCCGAGCCGGCGCCGGAGCGCTTCCTTGTCCAGGCTGCCCGCGCGCTCCCCGGAGGATGCCTCGGCGGGCTTGACCACCCGCGGGGTGCGCTTGGGCAGTCCCTTGTCGGTGATCCGCTCGGGCTGCCGAGGACCCGGCACGGACTCGGTCTCCCTGGTGGGAAGCGCCTCGGGCTCCGGGACCGGCGGCTCCTGGGAGTGCGCGTGCCGCGCGTTCCCGGGCAGCGGGAAGGGGCGGGGCTCGGGCGCCCCGTACGGGTCGTGGGCGGCCGGGTCGTGCGTACCGGCGGTGCCGGCGGGCCGCTCGTGCCGGTCGGGGCCGATGGCGTACGGGTTCCCGGCCGTCCCGGAAGCCTGCGCGGGGGGTTCGGGGGTCGCTCCGGGGGCGGTCGCGGGACCCGTGTCGGCAGCGGCCGGGAGGCGGAACTGCATGGTGGTCTCGGCCGGGGACTCGGCACGTGCCGGTTCCTCGGGCGCAGGGGGAACGGCGGCCGGGGCAGCCTCGGGGCCCGCGTCCAGGATGGTCCGCTCGGCTGCGGTGATCAGCGGGTCGTCGGCGGGGAGTGCGAGGAGACGGCCCTGCAGGGTGTTGGAGTTCGCCTCGGCGACCGAACCCGGGAGGTTCAGCGTCGGCGCCCCGCCCGACACGTTCACCGGCGGCGGCGAGGAGGCCGGCGGGGCCTTCGGAAGCAGGGCCTGCGGCAGCACGACGACCGCCGTCACGCCGCTGCCGGTCTTCTGCGTCTGCAGGCGCACCTGAACGCCGAGGCGCGCGGCCAGCAGCGAGGAGACCTGGAGGCCGAGCCCGGCACTGTCGTCGCCCGGGTCCCCCAACCGGAAGGAGGACGGGTCGGCGAGGCGGAGGTTGACCTCCTCCATCCGGGCCGCCGACATCCCGATGCCCTCGTCCTGCACGGAGAGCATCACCTCGCCGGTCTCCAGCAGCCAGCCGGAGAGCTCGACACGCGAGTCGGGCGGGGAGAACGCGGTCGCGTTCTCCAGGAGTTCGGCGACCAGATGGCTCAGGTCGTCGGCGGCGAAGCCCGCGACCTGGGCGTGCGGCGGCAGGGACTGGATCGTGACGCGTTCGTACCGCTCGATCTCGCTGACGGCGGCACGGGCCACGTCGACCAGCGGAATCGGTCCGGCGTGCCCCTGGCCGTGATCGGCGCCCGCGAGGACCAGCATGTTCTCGCCGTGACGGCGCATCACGGTGGCGAGGTGGTCGAGCTTGAAGAGGGTGGCCAGCCGCTCCGGGTCCTGCTCGCGCTCCTCCAGGTTCTCGATCACGCCCAACTGGCGCTCGACGAGCCCGAGGCTGCGCAGCGAGAGGTTGACGAAGGTGTGGTGCACGGTGTTGCGCAGCCGCTGGAGTTCGGCGGTGAGGTCGGCGACCTGGACCTGGAGTTCGGCGCGCTGGAGGGTGAGCGCCTCGCGTCCGGCGATCACTTCGGCGTGCTCGTCCCGCACCCCGCCGGACTGCCCGGCGAACTCGCCGTGCAGGGCGAGCAGTCGCTCGTGCAGGGCGTTGATCGAGCGGACCACCTGGGCGAACTCGTCATTGCGGCCCCGGTACGCGACGCCTTCCGCGGTCTCCGGTTCGGCGGCCAGCCGGGCGGACCCGATACGCAGGACGGCGAGCGGCTGGGTGAGGGTGCGGGCGACGGCGGTGGAGACGCCGACCGCGATCAGGAAGCAGCCGCCGAGCAGGGCGAGCGAGAGTTCGAGGCCGGTGACGTCGTCGTCGCGGAGCTTCTCCAGCCGCCGCACCTGCGCGGTGCCGAGCGCCGACTCGACGCCGCGCATCCGGTCGATGCGCGCGGAGAGGGCCGCGGAGAGCTTCTTGGAGCTGGTCTCCTGCTCGGAGTCGGAGAGTTCGGGGCTGTCGGTCAGTGCGGCGAGGTACTTCTCGGCGCTGTTGACCTCGGGGCCGGTGACGGTGGAGGAGAGCTTGTCGCGGGCGCTCGCGCCGGCCGCCTGGTCGAAGTCGGCGAGGGCGGCGAGTTCGCGGACCCGGGCCTGCTGGGCGGCGGCGCTCAGCTCGTCCCGGGCACGGTCGTCGGCCGACTTCTCGTCGTCGTCGCTCTCCACCGGGAGCCCGGTGTAGGGGTCGTACTCCTGGACCGGCTCCGGGCTGGGCACGGCGAGGGCCGCGAGCAGCAGTCCCCGGGTGGCGGAGGCCCGCTCGACGGCGGTGGAGAGGGCGAGCGGCGCCCGGGTGGCCGCGGCGGCGCGCGGCGGGGCCGTCTCGGCCAGTTCGGCGGCGATGTCGTGGAGCTTCGCGATGACCTCGGAGTACGCCTGGTGGGCGGCGAGGGCCGAGCCCTTGCCGCTGACCGCGTCGCGGCGCAGCGACGGGACGGTGGAGAGGTCCCGCAGGAGCCCGGCGGGTGCGGCCTCGCGGATCTCGTCGATCTGCTGGTCGACCCGGGCGCTGAGGCCGTCGGCGCCCGGCTTGCCGCCGCCGTCGCCGGAGTCGGCCTTACGGCCGCCCGCGATGTACGCCGTGACCGCGTCCCGTTCGTCGGCGAGGGAGTGGGCGAGCGTGATGGCCTGCTGGTCGAGCTCGGCCAGGGTCACCAGGTTCTGCGACTCGTTGAGGTCGCTGGAAGCGCCGAGGGCCGCCGGGGCGCCCGCCGCTATGACGGTGATCCCGACGACGGCGACGCCCGCCACGAGTCGGCTGCGCACGCGCACCTTGCGCTTGTCGCCGCCCGCCACCGGAGCGGTCGCCCCGGAAACGTCCCTAGTGCTGACCTTGCTCCGCGGCCGCTTCTTCTGCACCGGTGCTCGCATTCTTGACTCGTCCACCCATGAAGCAGAGGTGACGCACCGTCACATGCGCGCGCTCCTCCCACATCTGGTCCGGCTTCTGACCATTCCAGCCCTTTTGGGAGGGGGGCGCACAACGACCGCTCCGCCACTCGAACGAGTGAACATCACTCGTGAGTGGGCGAACAAGTCTCCCCAGCGCGGCCATGCCCCATGCGTCGCACGCCGGGTGGACCTTCCGCGCGGGCTTTGGCAGGATGCCCGCCCGCACCTCGCCCTGGTCGCCGCGCCCGCCCCGCGGGCCGTTCTGACCTGCTGGTACGCGGCAACATTCGCAGCATGCAGACGCTGTGAAGGCGTCGTGCAGACTGATTGCCATGCGCATCGAACTCGCCGGCACGCCCGGCAGCCCCGAACGCCCCAACGAAGACTGGGTCATGGCGGCCCTCCCCGCGTCCGGCCAGGGTGGGTGCCTGGTCCTGCTGGACGGGGTGACTCCCCCTCCGGGCGACGACGGTTGTGTGCACTCGGTGCCCTGGTTCACCTCGCGGTTGGGCGGAGCGCTGGCCGAACTGTCCGCTTCACGCCCGGATCTGACCCTGGAGGAGGTGCTGGCGAAGTCCATCCGGCGCACTGCGGACGCCCATCGCATCTCCTGTGACCTTTCTCACGTAAGGACGCCTCAGGCAACCGTCGTCCTGGCGCGCTGGGGCGGGGCGGCGGTCGAGTACCTCGTGCTGTCCGATTCGGTGCTGCTGCTGGAGTCCCCGGACGGGAGCGTACGCGCGGTGGTGGACGACCGGCTCGACCGGCTCGCGCCGGGGACCCTCTCGTCCGTGGAATTGACGGACACGCTGGCCCGGAACAAGGAGGGCGGATTCTTCACCGCCGCCGCCGATCCGGCCGTCGCCTCACGCGCGGTGACGGGCGGGCTGCCGCTCGCGGAGGTGCGGGCGCTGGCCGCCCTGACGGACGGGGCGAGCCGATGGACCGAGGTGTTCCAGGAGGGCGACTGGCACGCCGCGTTGGGGCTGCTGCGCTCGGCGGGCCCCCAGCACCTCATCGACCGCGTTCGGGAACGGGAGCGGGCCGACACCGAACGGGTCCACCTGGGCCGGGGCAAGCGCCACGACGACGCCACGGTGGTCCTGGTGGAGCTCTGACGGGCAGGTGGCGGACGGAGGGCGCGCTTCGAAGAGCGTTTCTTCCGCCCGCAGGCAGGCAGGCCGCAGGCGGGCAGGCCGCAGGCGGAACCCCCGAAAACACGCCCCGGCACCGTCAGCCCTCGGCCCGCTCGTTGAACTGGTGCAGCAGTCGCGCGAGTTCGGCGACCTCGGCGCGGTCCCAGTCGGCGAGCTTGCGGACGTAGCGGGCCCGCCGGGCGTCGCGGACGTGGCGGAAGCGGGCGAGCCCTTCCTCGGTGAGGTGGACGAGTGAGGCCCGGCCGTCCTCGGGGTCCGGCTCACGGTTCACCAGACCGAGATCCTCCAGGGCCCGCAGTTGACGGCTCATCGTGGCCTTGCCGACCCCGAACCAGGCCGCCAGCTCGGTGGCGCGCTGCTGCCCGGCGGATTCCAGGCGTACGAGCAGGCCGTAGGCGGCGGACTCCAGTTCGGGGTGGACCTCTCGCGCCATTTCGCCGGAGGTGGCGCGCGCACGTCGCAGGATCACGGCCAGTTCGTGTTCCAGGGCGAGGAATTCCTGATCCACCGGAGCCCCGGCGGCGGTGCCGGGACCGGTCCCGCTGTCGTTCTCCTCCACCACGGCACCCCTCATGCGTTTTCCACCTCTGAAACTTCTCCCCGCCGGCGGCCTTTTCCGCAGCTGGGCCAGTATTTCGCAGGAGTAGACCACAGGCGGCTCCCGGGCCCTCTTCCACAGGGCGGTTCAACGCGCGTAGCGTCGTTGCTCGGCGCGTCCGTGACGGGGCGCGTCCGCCGGGGCCCGGCCCCGCACGCACCCCGGTTCGCGGTTCCTCCCACCGTCCCCCACCGAACCACGGAGGCACGCCCATGTCCGCGCACGGATCCGGTTCCCGAACGGCCCGGCTGCTCGCTCCCGCCGGCGCCCTGCTCGCCGCTCTCTCCCTGCTCCTCTCCCTGCCCGGCGCCGCCTCGGCCGCCGACGTCCCGGCCCGGGGCACGGCCTCGCTCGGCATGGGCGTCGTGGCCCACGACGGCCGGGGCTCCCTGCCCACCGGCACGACCGCGACCCAGACCGAAGGGGTCGACGTCAGCGGCCACCAGGGCAACGTCGCCTGGTCGACGCTGTGGAGCAGCGGTGTGCGGTGGGCGTACGTGAAGGCGACCGAGGGGACGTACTACAAGAACACCTCGTTCTCGCAGCAGTACACGGGCTCGTACGGCGTCGGGATGATCCGGGGGTCGTACCACTTCGCCACCCCCGACACGACCTCCGGCGCCGTCCAGGCCAACTACTTCGCGGACAACGGCGGCGGCTGGTCCCGGGACGGCCGGACCCTCCCGGGCGTGCTGGACATCGAATGGAACCCGTACGGGGACCAGTGCTACGGCAAGACGCAGGCCGCGATGGTCGCCTGGATACGCGACTTCGTGAACACCTACAAGGCGCGCACCGGGCGGGACGCGGTCATCTACACGGCGACCAGCTGGTGGACGACGTGCACCGGCAACAACGCGGGCTTCGGCGCGACCAACCCGCTGTGGGTGGCCCGCTACAACACCACGGTGGGCACGCTGCCCGCCGGCTGGGACTACTACACGATCTGGCAGTACACCTCGACGGGACCGACGGTCGGGGACCACGACAAGTTCAACGGCGCTCTGGACCGCGTGCAGGCCCTGGCGAACGGCTGACAGGACGCCACATCCGGCACCGCTGAACGCCCGTGGCCCCGGTGACGCCCGTCGTCGCCGGGGCCGCGGTGTTCCGCCGGGCCCGCGACCCCCACTATGCACTCGCTGTATACGCAGTATGTATAGTCCGGGCTGCCGTACCGGACGTGCGGCAGTACCGCACCGTGCCGACCGATGGATGGATCCACCGTGCCCAGAAGGACGTCGAAGCCCCGCACCTGGTTGCCCCCCGCCCTGGTGGCCGCGCTCGCTCTCGCCCTGGGCGGCTGCTCCATGGCCACCACCGCGCCCGCCTCGGCCCGGGAGGAGGCGGCGTCCGACGGGAAGGGCGAACCCGGCCCGGTGGACTGCCGTGTCGCGAAGTGCATCGCCCTGACCTTCGACGCCGGACCCGGCGCGGACACCCCGCACCTGCTGGACGTGCTCAAGGAGAAGAAGGTCCACGCGACCTTCTTCCTGCTGGGCAAGAACCACGTCCTCAAGCACCCCGACACCGTGCGGCGCATCGCGGACGAGGGCCATGAGGTGGCCAACCACACCTGGTCGCACGAGATCCTCACCGACAAGAAGCCGGACGAGATACGGGCCGAGCTGGAGAAGACGCAGGACGCCATAGCGAAGATCACCGGGAAGAAGCCCCGGCTGATGCGTCCGCCCCAGGGCCGTACCGACGACACCGTCTCGGAGATCAGCAAGGAGCTGGGGCTCTCCCAGATCCTGTGGAGCGCGACCGCCAAGGACTACTCCACCACCGACTCCGCACTGATCGAGAAGCGCATCCTGGACCAGGCGAGCCGGGACGGCATCATCCTCCTCCACGACATATACAAGGGGTCCGTGCCCGCCGTGCCGGGCATCATCGACGCCCTGCGGGAACGCGGCTACACCTTCGTCACCGTCCCCGAGCTGATGGCCCCCGCCGAGCCCGAGCCGGGCACGATCTACCGCCCCTGATCCGGTGCGCCGCCGCGCGCACCCCGCCGCGCGGGAACGGCCCGCCACCCCGGTTCTCCGGGGCGACGGGCCGTCCGTACCGGTCACGCGCGCGGCGGCACGTCCGTCACGCCGTGCCGGTCACGCCGCGGCCGGAACCTTCTCCTCCGCACCTTCCTCGGCACCTTCCTCCGCGCCGGCGCCGACCGGGGCGAGGGCGATCTCCAGCACCTGGCGGACGTCGGTCACCGGGTGCACCTCCAGCTTCTCCAGGACCTCGGCCGGGACGTCGTCCAGATCGGCTTCGTTCCGCTTGGGGATCACCACGGTGGTGATGCCCGCCCGGTGCGCCGCCAGCAGCTTCTGCTTCAGGCCACCGATCGGCAGCACCCGCCCGGTCAGCGAGACCTCACCGGTCATCGCCACGTCCGTGCGGACCAGCCGCCCGGAGAGCAGCGAGGCCAGCGCCGTCGTCATGGTGATGCCGGCGCTCGGACCGTCCTTCGGAACCGCGCCCGCCGGGAAGTGGATGTGGGTGCCCCGGTCCTTGAGATCGGCGACCGGCAGCTCCAGCTCCGCGCCGTGCGACCGCAGGAAGCTCAGCGCGATCTGCGCGGACTCCTTCATCACGTCGCCGAGCTGACCGGTGAGGGTCAGTCCGGACGCCCCGGTCTCCGGGTCTGCCAGCGAGGCCTCCACGAAGAGGACGTCACCGCCCGCACCCGTCACCGCGAGGCCGGTGGCCACACCCGGCACGGCCGTACGCCGCTCGGCCGGGTCCTGCGCGGACTCGGGCACGTGGTGCGGCCGTCCGATCAGTCCCCGCAGTTCGGCGTCGGTGACCGTGAACGGCAGCTCCCGGTCGCCCAGTTCGTGCTGGGCCGCGACCTTCCGCAGCAGCCGGGCGACGGCCCGCTCCAGGTTCCGGACGCCTGCCTCACGGGTGTACTCGCCCGCCAGCTTGCGCAGCGCCGCGTCCTCCAGCACGACCTCGTCCTTCTCCAGACCGGCCCGCTCCAGCTGGCGCGGGAGCAGGTGGTCGCGGGCGATGACGACCTTCTCGTCCTCGGTGTACCCGTCGAGGCGGACCAGCTCCATGCGGTCGAGCAGTGCCTCCGGGATGGCCTCCAGGACGTTGGCGGTGGCGAGGAAGACCACGTCGCTGAGGTCGAGTTCGACCTCCAGGTAGTGGTCGCGGAAGGTGTGGTTCTGCGCCGGGTCAAGCACCTCGAGCAGGGCGGCGGCCGGGTCGCCCCGGAAGTCCGAGCCGACCTTGTCGATCTCGTCGAGCAGCACGACCGGGTTCATCGAGCCGGCCTCCTTGATCGCCCGGACGATACGTCCCGGCAGCGCCCCGACGTACGTACGCCGGTGGCCCCGGATCTCCGCCTCGTCCCGGACGCCGCCGAGCGCGACCCGGACGAACTTGCGCCCCATGGCGTGCGCGACGGACTCCCCGAGCGAGGTCTTTCCGACTCCAGGAGGCCCGACGAGAGCCAGCACCGCGCCCCCGCGCCGCCCGCCGACCACGCCGAGGCCCCGGTCGGCCCGGCGCTTGCGGACCGCGAGGTACTCGGTGATGCGTTCCTTCACGTCCCTGAGCCCGGCGTGTTCGGCGTCCAGGGTCGCCTGCGCGCCCGGGATGTCGTACGCGTCCTCGGTCCGCTCGTTCCAGGGCAGCTCCAGCACGGTGTCCAGCCAGGTCCTGATCCAGGACCCCTCGGGGCTCTGGTCGGAGGAGCGCTCCAGCTTCTCGACCTCCTTGAGCGCCGCCTCACGGACGTGCTCGGGCAGGTCGGCGGCCTCGACCCGGGTGCGGTAGTCGTCGGACTCGTCACCCGGGTCGCCGTTGAGCTCCGACAGTTCCTTGCGCACGGCGTCGAGCTGGCGCCGCAGCAGGAACTCGCGCTGCTGCTTGTCGACGCCCTCCTGGACGTCCTTCGCGATGGACTCGGCCACGTCCTGCTCGGCGAGGTGCTCGCCGAGCCACCGCACGGCGAGCTTCAGCCGGGCGACGGCGTCCGTGGTCTCCAGCAGCTCCACCTTCTGCGCGGTGGTCAGGAAAGGCGAGTAACCGGAGTTGTCGGCGAGCGCGGAGACGCCCTCGATCTGCTGCACCCGGTCGACGACCTGCCAGGCCCCCCGCTTCTTCAGCCAGGTGGTGGCGAGCGCCTTGTACTCCTTGACCAGCTCGGCGACGGCGCCCGGCAGCGGGTCGGGCACGTTCTCGTCGATCCGGGTCGCCTCCACCCAGAGGGCCCGCCCCGGACCGCTCGTACCGGCGCCGATCCGCACCCGCGAACGGGCCCGCACGATGGCCCCGGGGTCCCCGTCGGAGAGCCGCCCGATCTGCTCGACCGTACCGAGGACACCGGCCCCCGTGTATCTGCCGTCGATGCGCGGAACAAGGAGCACCTCGGGCTTGCTGCCCTCACCGGCGGCAGCCTGCGCGGCCTCCACGGCGGCGCGGGCCTCGCTGTCGGAAAGATCGAGAGGAACCACCATGCCCGGCAGCACGACTTCGTCGTCGAGCGGCAGCACAGGCAGGTCGAACGGGGTGGACGCCTTGGTCTCCGTAGCCATGATCTTCCCTTCGGCAGTCAAGTTGAGCTATGCACGCTCAATGCTTGTGAGCCGGGGAATGTTCCCCAAGGGATGTTCGCTGTGAGCGATCAGGGAGTCGTGGTCCGGTGAGGGTCGACGTGGCACGGAGATCACGGATGGGCCGACGAAGGTCTCGGGGACGGGGTCGTGCGTGCACGGCGTCGAGGAGCAACCCGCGTGGGGCCCGGGGCCGGATGCCGGCCACCACACCGCCCGCACGTCGTACGCGCCCCCGCGAACGACGCGAGGTCCGCCCCGTCCACCAGCGCCGCGCACATCGCGAACGCCGCATCGGTCCGCCAGTCCCCCACACCGCACCCCCGTGCGCGCACCCGCGAAGGCTTCGGTCATGCCGTGCACGTCCGGCCGAACCGGCGGAGGGCGCCCGTACCGCACCGGCGCACCCTGACGTCAGCCCGCCGGCGGTCGCAGGCCGAGCCACTGTTCGGCGCCCCAGGCGCGGAACCGCTCCACTTCTTCGAACCCCAGCTTCGCCGCGAGGCGCATCGAGCCGGTGTTGGCGGTCTGGGTGGCGAGCACCACCGGTTCGCCGGGAAGGGCGTCGCCGAACCAGTCGAGCACCGCCGCGCACGCCTCGGTGGCGTATCCGGACCCCCACGCCCTCGGCAGGAACAGGTAGCCGAGATCGACCTTTCCCACGGCAGCCGGGCGACGATGCTCCACGGCTCTTCTGAGCAGGATCTGGCCGATCATCGCCCCGTCGAGATCGACGACGAGACTCCCGGGCCACCCTTCGGGCACCGCCGCGAGCTCACGTTCCAGTTCGTCGCGCGGGCGGGGACCGCCGAGGTAGGTGTGCACCTCCGGCGACGACAGCAGTTCGACGAACATCGCACGGTCCCGGCCCTCGGGCTCGCGGAGTACGAGTCTCTCCGTCCTGATCGGAGCAGGCGGCCAGGTGATGGGTCCGAGTCCGGTCATGCCCCCACCCCACACCCGGGTCCGGCAGCGAGCAAGGCCCGCGGACCGGTCGCGATCCTCCGGTCCAGGCCGTCGGATCTGCCCACGACACCCCAGGACGAATATCTCTACGGACACAGCCAAGAAATCTACAGCAATGACTGTAGACATTGACGGTGTGGCTAGGCTCTCTCTCGTAGCTCAGAGAGAGCGCAGGGCCCGGCAGAGATGAACCGCCGGGCAGCGGTACGCGCAGGACGGCAGTACGCAGGTCGGCGCGTTGGTGGAGTCCCGGAGCCAGGACCAAAGCGTGCTGCAGAAGTCGGTGGGCGGGCACGCGGGGCCGGGTTCTGCGCCTTCGTGGATCATGGTGTGCGGGCGTGATCGTGGAGTGCGGCGACGGCTCGGACTGCGTAGTGGAGGCCGTTGCCGCGTTGCCGGCAGTCGAGGGCCGGCGCCGTACCCGAGCCGGCCGATGGTGCAGCAGTTCCTTCGGAGCCCTGGCGCGTACGGCACCAGGGCCCCTCCACGCGTTCCACGGAGAGGCGCACATGACAGCACAGGACTCGAACGGCCGTCTTGACGACGACGATTACCCCGCCTTCACCATGGGCCGGGCCGCCGCGCTGCTCGGCACCACCCAGGGTTTCCTCCGCTCCATCGGCGAAGCCCGCCTCATCACCCCCCTCCGTTCCGAGGGCGGGCACCGGCGTTACTCCCGCTACCAGTTGCGCGTTGCCTCACGGGCGCGGGAACTCGTCGACCAAGGCACCCCCGTCGAGGCCGCCTGTCGCATCGTCATCCTCGAAGACCAGCTCGAAGAAGCCCAGCGGATCAACGCCGAATACCGCGACGTCACCGCGTCACCGAAGCCGCCGCGGAACTGAGGCGTCCGCCCGTCCTCCGCCGACCGCGGACGCCGGGCGCCGCGGCGCCCTTCCGAAGGGTTGTCCCGCGATTCGTGGTGGATCGGTGCGCGGCGTCGGATGCGGTGCATCGCAAGGCGGAGGGGCGTCCGCGTACGGGATGCAGCGGGACGTTCCGACAACGCGGCGAGGTGCCGTAGCTGTCGTCGCGCACCCGCCAGGAATTGCGGGACAACCCTGAGCCGTCGACCGCGGCGATCATCGCCCCTTTTCGGGGCGCCCTCACGAGCGGCGGATACCCTCCGGAAGAGCTGCGTCCCCGGCGGAGCAATATCTGTGTTCGCGAGGCGAGTTTTAAGGACACCGCGCACCAAGTGTTTTATCCGGGCCGATGGAGCAGAATATACGCATCGCCCACCCACCGCTACCGCATGCTATCGTCGACTCCAGTTGCCGCGGTCCTAAATTTTGAGCACCCTCGTCGACATTTCCGACAGTAGGACGCCTTTCGCGTTTCCGGTCCATCGGACGGGGCATCACCGCGGCGACCCGGCATCCACGCACTGCGGTTTCCGGCGTAATGCCCCAAGGAGATATGACATGGCGTCCGGCACCGTGAAGTGGTTCAACGCGGCCAAGGGTTTCGGCTTCATCGAGCAGGAGGGCGGCGGCCCGGACGTGTTCGCCCATTTCTCGAACATCGCCGCCGAAGGCTTCCGTGAGCTGCTCGAAGGCCAGAAGGTCACCTTCGACATCGCACCGACCCAGAAGGGTCCGACGGCCGAGAACATCGTTCCCGCCTGACGGCGGCACGCGAGACGTGGCCGGAGCCCCGCTGCCCCTCGGGCACGGCCCCGGCCACGAGCATTTCCCCCACCCGCGCATCCGTTTTCACCGACGCGGGGCACCACCGTTCCACAGCCACACGATTCACGAATGCGGGTTCTGATCCCGCATTCCGTCCGGCGCATTCTTGGAATTCTCAGCGCTCTCGGCAGCTTTTCACCACCGCGAGAATTCCTTGATCAGCACCGTATCGAGGAAAGGTTCTCCTTGGACTCCACACGTACGGACAAACGCTTCTCAAACAGTCGTACCGGCGCCATTCGTTCTTCCCGACGGGCGGAGTCCGCAGCCCCGGAGACGGCCGGACCTCAGGTCGGTGACGACATGACCGTCGAGGTGGCTCTCTCGGTCATGGCCAGCGCCCGCGTGGAGCACCTGCTCGTCTGCGACAACGACGGATCGCGCACGGGGATGGTTACGATGGCCGGGCTCGCCGCCGTCCGGGACGGGGCCGCGTACACGGACCGGATCCAGTTGCGCGACATCCTCGTCGACGACCGGGACGGCACCTCCAGCCCTCTCGCCCTGGTTCACTGAACCGACTCGCTCACCGCGAAAGAACCCATCCTCCTCTCTTCTTTGTGAGGCATCATGCGCTGCGTCATCGCCCGTTTCCCGTTCGAGCTCACCAAGAACGGGGTCCTGGAAGCCATGAAGGGAATCAAGCCTGAGCCGGCCGTCGGCGAGTGCGTGATCATCGGCCGGCGTACCTACCCGGTCAAGCAGGTCGGGCAGGTCATCACCCGGCAGGACCGCCGGGACTTCAGCGCCGGTGAGGTCCTCCGGGCCATGGCCCAGCTCGGCTTCACCTGCCCCACCCCCGCGCCTACCGCCCCGCCCGCACACGAGGACCACACGCTCGCACACGCGTCCGCGATGCTCGGCGCTCCCGCTCCCGCCGCCGCCTGAGCGAAGCCGGATCCGATCCCCGGCCGGCGAGACGGAAGCGGCCGGGCACCGGACACCTCGACCCGGATCAGAAGTGCGTCGCGATCTTGAAGGCGCGGCGCAGCTGGGCCATGTCGTGCAGGTCGCGCGGCGAGGGCGTGTACCCCTGGTGGAAGTACACCTGCTGCGCGGCCGACAGGCACGGGACCCGCACCCCCGCGACGTGTCCCGTCACGAACCCGGAGGCGGGGTACGGGAAGGGGCGGTCCGGCTCGAAGGACGCCTGTACGGCCGAGCCGTCGGCGGCGAAGACCAGCGGATGCAGGTCCAGCTCGCGGCCGGACGGGGACGTGAGGACGAACCGTACGGGTCGCTGGTCCAGGGTCTCCGCGTAACCGGCAACGGCCAGCGCGGCCACCACGGCGGGCTCCTGGTCCTGGCGGTGCATCAGGTCCAGGTCGCGGTGGTCCCGGGTCTGCTCGCCGATCAGCGCGTCGATCCCCCAGCCGCCGCCGATCCATACGTCGGCCCCTGCCCGCCGCAGCAGGGCCAGGACCGACAACACCTCTTCCGCCGTCATCACGCGGACGCGCCCCCTCCTCCGACGGGCCTCGTTCTCCCCACTTTCGACGCACGTCCTACCCCCGGGGTGTGCCGTCCCAGCGCCACGTGGTCAGGCGGGGGCGTCCGGGCAGTTCGTCGCGTCCGGTCGCCCACAGCAGAGCGGGCCAGGGGTCCGTCGATTCCGGAGCGTCCGGGAACAGCCGGGCGAGCACCCGTGAGCAGAGATCCGCGGGCGGGTTCCAGGCGAACCCGAGCCCTTGGGCCAGGTCGTGGGTGTGCACCAGGGTCTCCACGATCCCCATCGCGGCGAAGCCCTCGGGGTCGGACGCCCCGAAGCCGTGGTGGGCGCGGGTCCGCGGGGGTTTCGTACGCACCATGGCGACCAGCAGCGCGCCACTGGCCTCCAGCACCTGCAGCAGACCGGCGGGACCGGCGGCGCGGTCGGCGTGAATCGCGTTCGCGGGACCTCCGGGCCGCCGACTCTCCCACAGGAAGGGCACGTCCCCCGCCAAGGGCGGTTCTCCGGGGCCCAGTTGCACGGCGTACGCGAAGAGGTCGTCACTGAGGTGCTCGACGGTCTCCCAGCAGGTCCACTCCAGCGAACCGGCCCTTCCCTCCCACGCGGCCACCGGCGCCTCTCGAAGGGCCTCCACGGCGAGGCGGACGGCGAGGTCGAGGTCGTCCGCGGTGACGGGCGGCCGGACGGAGCCGGTCTCGGCTGATGAGGACATGGCGAGACGGTACCCCGAAAGGGGCCGGGCCCACCGTCCTCAGGCGGCGTCCCCCACCCGGAGGTGGTCCAGGGCCAGGTCGAGGGCGGACTCCAGCGGACCGAGGCGGCCGGTGGCGATCAGAGTGAAGGCGCCTCCCTGCACGGCGGCGAGGATCGACTCCCCCGCGCGCTCGGCGTCCGGTGCGGCCGACATCAGCCCTTGGTCCTGCATGTCCCGTACCCCGGCGGCCAGCTGGGCCTGCCAGCGGTCCATCAGGTCCTCGGCGACGGCACGCACCTCGGGGTCGTCCCCGGCGAGCTGGCCGGTGAGGACGTTGAGCGGGCAGTGGCGACCCTGGATCCGGTAGTGCTGGAGCACCGCGTCCCGCCAGGCGTCCCAGGCGGCCCAGCTGGTGAGCCGGCCGAGGTGGGGCTGCTGGTCGGCGAGGATCGCCTCGGCCTCGTGCCGGGCGACGGCGACGAGGAGGGCGGACCGGCCTTCGGGGAAGTAGTGGAAGAGCTGACTCTTGCTGGTGCCGGTCGCCGCACGGATCTCGTCGAGGGAGACCTCCGGCCCGCGCTCGCGCATCAGCTGGGCGGCGCCGTCGACGATGCGCTGCCGCGTCGCGGCGCCCTTGCTGGTCAGGCCTTGTGCCACGGGTCCGCTTCCTGGGAGTGCGGGGGCGCCCGGCGTGCGCCCGGGAGGCGGCGCGCGTACCGGATTTCGCCTGGTCGGCCCATCGTATAACCGGGGCGTACGGGCCACGGCGGCACGGACCTCGGGCGTACGGGCCACGAGGTTACGGACCGTGGTGGCACGGGCCACCGGGGTACGCCCCCGGCCCCCGCCGGAGCGGCGACCGGCCCGCCTCGGGCCGCCCGCCGCGGCCCCCGCCTCAGGCCGCGATCACCGCGGTCGAGGTCCGGCCGCCGTCCACGTCCAGGACGATGCCCTGCACGAAGGAGGAGTCGTCGCTCGCCAGGTACACGACGGCGCGGGCGATGTCCTCGGGCCTGCCGTGCGTACCGGCCGGGGTGCCCTTCATCATCACGTCGCCGGGCAGCGGCTCGTCCGAGGGCTCGTGGACCACACCGGGCGAGACCGCGTTCACCCGCACCCCGGACGGTCCGAATTCGGCGGCCCAGGCTCGGGTGAGGGTCTCGACGGCCCCCTTGGTGGAGCTGTAGAGCGCGTTGGAGGCGACTCCGAGGCGGGTGATCCAGGAGCCGAGGTTCACGATGACGCCACCGCCGGACTCCACCATGGCCGGAGCCACGGCCGCGGTGAGGAAGAACGGGGCTTTCACGTTCACCCCGTAGACCTGGTCGAAGGTGGCCTCGTCGGCGGTGGTCGTGGTGGAGGGCGGGTAGATGCCCGCGTTGTTCACCAGGATGTCGATCCGGCCTCCGAGCATCCCGGTGCTCCGCTCCGCGAGTTCCCGGGAAGCCGCGGCGCTGCCGTCCAGGTCGGCGGCGACGAAGTCCGCCCGGCCCCCGGCGGCCCTGATCTCGGCGACCACCCGCTCACCGCGCCCGCTGTCGCGGCCGGACACCACGACGTGGGCGCCCTCCGCGCCGAGGGCCAGCGCGATGGCCCGTCCGATGTTGCTGGTCGCGCCGGTGACCAGCGCCGTCCTCTTGTCCAGTCGTGCCGTCATGGCTGCCGCACTCCCTCTCGGAACTCCAGATTGGACCGTACGGTTCAAAGTTAACGCCTAATGGACTGCGCGGTCCACTTCTGGAGGCGGAACGACCTGGAAAACCACTCGAAACGGATCACGGAGACCGACGGGCTCCGTCACTCGCCGCGCAGTCGCTCCAGGGCGCGTCCGAGGTTGCGGCGGGTCGCCGCCTCCGCCGCCTCCGGGTCCGCCGCGACGACGGCGGCGACGAGCTCCTCGTGGGCCCGGGCGTCGTCGCCGCCCGGGCCGCCGTGCACGCCCCCGTCGGCCACGGCGTCCCGGGCGGCGACCCGGAGCGCACCGAGGAAGGAGTCGAACACCTGGGCCAGGACCGGATTGTGCGCGGCCGTGACCACCGCACGGTGGAGCAGCAGATCGGCCTCCACCAGCTCGGCGTCCGAACCGGCGGCGCCCCGCTCGGCCAGCAGTTCCCCGAGGACCGCGACGTCCTCGTCGGTGCGCCGGTTCGCGGCGAGCCGCCCCGCCTCGACCTCCAGCGCGATCCGTACCTCGTACACGTCGGCGACGGCGGCCCGGCGCAGCCCGCGGTCGAACTCCTCGACGGGCGCGGTGGAGACCACGTAGGTGCCGGACCCCTGCTGGGAGCGGAGCTGTCCGGACGCGATCAGCGCCCGGACCGCCTCCCGGCCGGTGGAGCGGCCGACACCGAGCAGTCGGCTCAGCTCGACCTCGCCGGGCAACCGGGCGCCCACCGGCCAGTGTTCCGCCGCGAGCAGGCGGCGCAGTTCGGCCACCGCGCCTTCGACGAGCGAGGTGCGCTGCACCGGCCGTACCGCCATGACGGACGCTCCCTGGAATGGGGTGGGAAGGGTGGACTCGGACGGAGAACGGGGATGGCGGCACCGCCACCGGCCCCGCCACCCCTCAGGTACTCAGACAACCTAGCCCACAGCTTCGGAGCCCTCCTTCTCCCCTGCCGCCTCCGGAGCCGGTGCCTGCGGCGCCCGCTCCCGCAACCGCAGTGCGGCGAGCAGGCTGACCACGAGGAACGCGAGCACCAGGCCGAAGGTGACGCGCAGCCCGTGGGCGTCGGCGAGCCGGCCGAAGAGCGGGGAGCCGAGCCCGCCGACCGACATGGTCAGCCCCAGCGTGACGCCGCCGGCCGTGCCGGGCCGGTTGGGCAGGTAGTCCTGGGCCAGGGTCACCTGCGAGGAGAACGGTACGAACAGGGCGAAGCCCAGCACGGCGACGCCGGACGCGCCGACCGCCACCCCGGGGGCGAAGACCAGCGCGGCCATCGCGGGCACCGCGGCGACGTAACCCCAGCGGATCGCGGTCAGCCGCCCGAAGCGGTCGGCGGCCCACCCGCCGGCCAGGGTTCCGGCCGCCCCGGCGAGCGTGAACGAGGTCAGGACGGCGGCCGCCGCCCCGCGCGAGCTGCCCAGCTCACGGATCATGAAGAGGGAGACCAGGGACACCGTCGTCACGTAGGGGACGGACCAGCAGGCGGCGACCACGACCAGCCGGCCGAACGCGCGCCAGTCGTCCGGAACTCCGGCGCCGCCCGAGCGGGCACCGGCGGCGGGAACCACCACCGTGGCCTCCTGGATGCCACGGGCCCGCATCCAGGGCCCCTTGGCCAGCCAGAGCGCCGCCATCACCAGGGCGGGCACGGCCAGCAGCCAGGTGCCCCGCAGGCCTGCCGCTCCGACCACCAGCGTGACGAACCCGGGGGCCAGCGAACCGCCCAGGGTGCCGCCGACCGAGAAGACGCTCATCGCCTTCTGGGAGCTTCCGCCGGCCGCGCGCGCCTGGTTGGTGGCGGGCGGGTGGTAGGCGGCGATACCGACGCCGGCGACGGCCGCGCAGATCCAGGTGAGCAGATAGCCGGAGAACAGCCCCGTACCGGCCACGCCCGCCGCGGCCACCAGGAATCCGGCGGGCACCAGCCAGGGGCGCGGTGCCCGGTCGGCCAGCGCGCCGAAGAGCGGCTGCACCACGCTGGAGAGCCCGGTGGCGGCGAGCGAGATGCCCGACAGCGCCGCATAGCTGTAGTGCCGTTCGGAGACCAGGAACGGCAGGAGCGCGGGCAGGGCCCCCTGGTAGAGGTCGTTGACGACGTGGGTGCCGGTCAGGAACCCCAACTGCCCCTTCCGTACGCCGCTCGCGCTCGCGGCGCTCCCTGCCGCCTCCGGTCGCGGTGCACCGCCGCCCCACTTCTGCCGCCGCGGTTCGCCGCGGCCCGCCGTCATCGTCATCGCCGGTTCCGTTCCTCGCTCGTACGCATCCCACTCCTCAGGTCCTCTGAGGAGTTGAGGTACGTTAGCAGGGCCCGACGACCGGAGCAACGGTGCCCGGCACCCGCCTCGGTGACCTCGCACCGGGCCCGACTCCCCGCCCGGGCGGGGCCCGGCCAGGCGGTGTCCCCCTGACGGCCCCCGTCGTTACCGGAGGGGACCCGCGAGACGGGATCGCGGCCCCTCGGCCCTCCGCGAGGCCGGCGACGGCCGCACCCGGCGAGGAGACGCGAGGCGGCCACGGCCCCGCGCCCGCCCAACCACCCGCCCACCGATACCGGTTGGCGCCACCGGGACCCCGCGGGCCAGGATGGGCGGCCTCGAACCCGTTCGCCACCACGGAGACCGGAGAGCAACCAGCATGACCGCCAGCCCCAGCCGCACCACCGACTCGGCCCCCGTCACCCTCGACCGCCGCGACGGCCCCTTCGGCGAGGTGGTGTTGCGCGAGCGGGGCGAGCACTTCGAGATCATCGCCAACGGCTGCTTCCTCATGGACACCTCGGACGGCAGGTCCGAGCGGCTGCTGATCGACGCGGCCCTCGCGGCTCTGCCGCCCGCACGCCCTGCCCCCTCGGTGCTCATCGGCGGGCTCGGGGTGGGGTTCTCCCTGGTCCGGGCCGCCACGCAGGAGCGCTGGGGCCGGATCGTCGTGGTGGAGCGGGAACCGGCGATCGTGGAGTGGCATCTGCGCGGCCCACTGGACCGGATTTCCGGTGGCGCCCTGACCGACCCCAGGACCGCGGTCCTGCGCGCGGACCTGGTCACGCATCTGCGTACGACTACGGAGCGTTATGACGCATTGTGTCTGGACATCGACAACGGTCCGGACTGGACCGTGACCGACGACAACGGAAGCCTCTATTCCCCTTCCGGCCTCGCCACCTGCCGGGAACGCCTGACCCCCGGCGGTGTTCTCGCCATGTGGTCCGCTCAGCCGTCCGAATCGTTCGAACAGGCCTTACGGAGTGCCGGATTCGATGGGGTACGGACCGAAGAGGTGCCCGTTGCCCGAGGTGTGCCCGACGTGGTTCATCTCGCACTTCGGACCGCCTGAGCACCCCGCCGGGGTATCTGCCCAGGCGCGGATACCCGGACAAGACACGCTTTCCACCTGCCCCGGCGGGGTATCCCTTCCACTCCGGGCAACACCCTGCGTAGCCGAAAGGTGTCCCCAGCCTCTACGCTGCTGCCCGGCAGACGGACCACACACGCAAGAAAAACGAGCGAAGACCGCGACCCCCGGAGGACTGATCTCCGCGGGAGCGGGCAGGGGCGGGGCGATGGAACAGACACACACCCACCACAACGGCGTCGCGGCCACCCCCGGAGCGCAGCGCCGGGTGCTGGTGGTCGAAGACGACGCCACGATCATCGACGCCATCGCCGCGCGTCTGCGGGCGGAGGGCTTCCTGGTGCAGACCGCGCTGGACGGCCCGGCCGCCGTGGACGCGGCCGAGGCGTGGCAGCCCGATCTCATGGTGCTCGACATCATGCTCCCGGGCTTCGACGGCCTGGAGGTCTGCCGCCGGGTACAGGCGCAGCGTCCGGTGCCGGTGCTGATGCTGACCGCGCGGGACGACGAGACCGACATGCTGGTCGGGCTCGGGGTCGGCGCGGACGACTACATGACCAAGCCGTTCTCGATGCGGGAGCTGGCGGCGCGGGTGCACGTGCTGCTGCGCCGGGTCGAGCGGGCCGCGCTGGCCGCGGTGACGCCGCGCAGCGGCATCCTGCGCCTGGGTGAGCTGGAGATCGACCACGCGCAGCGCAGGGTCCGGGTGCGTGCGGACGACGTGCACCTGACGCCGACCGAGTTCGACCTGCTGGTCTGCCTGGCGAACACCCCGCGCGCGGTGCTCTCCCGCGAGCAGCTGCTCGCGGAGGTCTGGGACTGGGCGGACGCCTCGGGCACCCGCACGGTCGACAGCCACATCAAGGCGCTCCGTCGCAAGATCGGCGCCGAGCGCATCCGTACGGTCCACGGTGTCGGCTACGCGCTGGAGACCCCGGCAGCATGACCCGCTCCGGGCCCGGCCTGCGCCCGTTCTCGATCAAAGCCAAGCTGGGCACGCTCGTCGTGGTGTCCGTCTTCATCACCACGGGGTTGCTCGTGGTGGCGCTGCGGACCCGGACCGAGTTCCAGTTCATCACCGTGTTCTCGGTCATCGCCACGTTGCTGATCACCCAGTTCGTCGCGCACGGCCTGACGGCACCGCTGGACGAGATGCGGGCGGTGGCCCGGTCGATCTCGCACGGCGACTACACGGGGCGGGTCAGCGGGGCCGGGCGCCGGGACGAGCTGGGCGACCTCGCGCAGACGATCAACCGCATGGCGGACGACCTGGAGGCGGTCGACCGGCACCGCAAGGCGCTGGTCGCCAACGTGTCGCACGAGCTGCGGACCCCCATCGCCGCGCTCCGTGCCGTGCTGGAGAACGTGGTGGACGGGGTGTCGGCCGCCGATCCGGAGACCATGCGGACGGCGCTCCAGCAGACGGAGCGGCTCGGCCGGCTGGTGGAGACGCTGCTGGACCTGTCGCGGCTGGACAACGGTGTCGTCCCCCTCAAGGCGGGCCGTTTCGAGGTGTGGCCCTATCTGGCCGGGGTACTGAAGGAGGCGAACCTCGCGGCCTCGCGCCGCCGGCTCTCCTCGGGCTCGGGCAACCACTCCCGTACGGACGTGCATCTGCACCTCGACGTGTCCCCCGGGGACATGACGGCGTACGCGGACACCGAGCGCCTGCACCAGGTCGTGGCGAATCTCATCGACAACGCCGTCAAGCACAGCCCGCCGCACGGCCGGGTGACGGTGCTCGCGCGACGGGGTCCGCATCCTGAGTCTCTGGAACTCGAAGTGATCGACGAGGGCCCCGGCATCCCGGAGGCCGAACGCCACCACGTCTTCGAGCGGTTCAACCGGGGTCAGACCCCGTCCCCGCACGGCCCCGGCAGCGACGGCGGCACGGGGCTGGGACTGGCCATCGCCCACTGGGCGGTGGATCTGCACGGTGGCCGCATCAGAGTGGCTGAATCCACTCAGGGCTGCCGGATTCAGATCACTCTTCCGGGGATGTCACCGGACCGCAGTTGACATATGGTTCGAACGAAAGGGACGTGATCTTGGTCCCTCGTCACCAGGGGTACGGCCGGAGGGGCCATAGCCGTGTCCCTGACTACCCGAAGCGCAGCGGAACCCCGCTTGTTTCCCGCCATTCCGAGCTCCGAAACCCGCCTTCAGATGTGATGTGCACGACGATGAGCGGCCCGGTCTGCAAGGAACGGCGCGGGAGGCGTAGCCTTGATTCCCGCTGTCCATCACCTTGTGAAGCGGAAGAGGGCGGTTGCCGCCGTGTCGTCTCAGTCCCCCAGTAACTCGACCATCTCGACCGACCAAGCAGGCCCGGGAATCAACCCGGCCGCTGCTTTCGGTGCCAATGAATGGCTCGTCGACGAGATCTACCAGCAGTACCTCCAGGACCCGAACTCCGTCGACCGTGCCTGGTGGGACTTCTTCGCCGACTACAAGCCGGGTTCCGCCGGTGCGGCGGACAAGCCCGGAGCCGCAGCCCCGGCGGCGCCCGCCGCACCGGTGACCCCGGCCGCCGCGCCCGCCGCCGAGAAGGCCGCGCCCGCGCAGCCCGCCCCGGCAGCCCCCGCGACGCCCGCAGCCGCAGCTCCGGCCGCACCTGTCGCTCCCGCGGCCCCCGCGGCCCCCGCGACCCCGGCTGCTCCCCCCGCCCCGAAGGCGCCGGCCGCGAAGGCGCCCGCCAAGGCCGCTCCGGCGACCGAGTCGACCGGCGGACCCGAGTACGTGACGCTGCGCGGCCCCTCGGCCGCCGTCGCGAAGAACATGAACGCCTCGCTGGAGCTGCCGACGGCCACGTCCGTCCGCGCCGTCCCGGTGAAGCTGCTCTTCGACAACCGCATCGTCATCAACAACCACCTCAAGCGCGCCCGCGGCGGGAAGATCTCCTTCACGCACCTCATCGGGTACGCGATGGTGCAGGCCCTCAAGGCCATGCCGTCGATGAACCACTCCTTCACGGAGAAGGACGGCAAGCCGACCCTGGTCAAGCCCGAGCACGTCAACCTCGGTCTGGCCATCGACCTGGTCAAGCCGAACGGTGACCGCCAGCTCGTGGTCGCGGCCATCAAGAAGGCCGAGACGCTCAACTTCTTCGAGTTCTGGCAGGCGTACGAGGACATCGTCCGCCGCGCCCGCATCGGCAAGCTGGGCATGGACGACTTCACCGGAGTCACCGCCTCGCTGACCAACCCCGGCGGCATCGGCACCGTCCACTCGGTGCCCCGCCTGATGCCCGGACAGGGCCTCATCATGGGCGTCGGCGCGATGGACTACCCGGCGGAGTTCCAGGGCACCTCCCAGGACACCCTGAACAAGCTCGGTATCTCGAAGGTCATGACGCTGACCTCGACGTACGACCACCGGGTCATCCAGGGCGCCGCCTCCGGCGAGTTCCTGCGGGTCCTCTCGCAGCTGCTGCTCGGCGAGAACGGCTTCTACGACGAGATCTTCGAGGCCCTGCGCATCCCCTACGAGCCGGTCCGCTGGCTCAAGGACATCGACGCCTCGCACGACGACGACGTCACCAAGGCCGCGCGGGTCTTCGAGCTGATCCATTCCTACCGGGTCCGCGGCCACGTCATGGCCGACACCGACCCGCTGGAGTACCGCCAGCGCAAGCACCCCGACCTGGACATCACCGAGCACGGCCTCACCCTGTGGGACCTGGAGCGCGACTTCGCGGTCGGCGGTTTCGCCGGCAAGTCGATGATGAAGCTCCGCGACATCCTCGGTGTGCTCCGTGAGTCGTACTGCCGCACCACCGGCATCGAGTTCATGCACATCCAGGACCCGAAGCAGCGCAAGTGGCTCCAGGACCGGGTCGAGCGTCCGCGCTCGCAGCCCGAGCGCGAGGAGCAGCTGCGCATCCTCCGCCGCCTCAACGCGGCCGAGGCCTTCGAGACCTTCCTGCAGACGAAGTACGTCGGCCAGAAGCGGTTCTCCCTGGAGGGCGGCGAGTCCGTCATCCCGCTGCTCGACGCCGTCATCGACTCCGCCGCCGAGGCCCGCCTGGACGAGGTCGTCATCGGCATGGCCCACCGCGGCCGCCTGAACGTCCTGGCGAACATCGTCGGCAAGTCGTACGCGCAGATCTTCCGCGAGTTCGAGGGCAACCTCGACCCGCGTTCGATGCACGGCTCCGGCGACGTGAAGTACCACCTGGGCGCCGAGGGCACCTTCACCGGTCTGGACGGTGAGCAGATCAAGGTCTCGCTCGCCGCGAACCCCTCGCACCTGGAGGCGGTCGACCCGGTCCTGGAGGGCATCGCCCGCGCCAAGCAGGACATCATCAACAAGGGCGGCACGGACTTCACGGTCCTGCCCGTCGCCCTGCACGGTGACGCGGCCTTCGCCGGCCAGGGTGTCGTCGCCGAGACGCTCAACATGTCGCAGCTGCGCGGCTACCGCACCGGTGGCACCGTGCACGTGGTGATCAACAACCAGGTCGGCTTCACCGCCGCCCCGGAGTCCTCGCGCTCCTCGATGTACGCCACCGACGTGGCGCGCATGATCGAGGCGCCGATCATCCACGTCAACGGTGACGACCCGGAGGCCGTGGTCCGCGTCGCGCGCCTCGCCTTCGAGTTCCGTCAGGCGTTCAACAAGGACGTCGTGATCGACCTCATCTGCTACCGCCGCCGCGGTCACAACGAGGGCGACAACCCGGAGTTCACCAACCCGCAGATGTACACCCTGATCGACAAGAAGCGCTCGGTGCGCAAGCTCTACACCGAGTCGCTCATCGGTCGCGGCGACATCACGCTGGAAGAGGCCGAGCAGGCGCTCCAGGACTTCCAGGGCCAGCTGGAGAAGGTCTTCGCGGAGGTCCGCGAAGCCACCTCGCAGTCGGCGGCCCCGCACGTGCGCGAACCGCAGGCGGCCTTCCCGGTCGCCGTGGACACCTCCGTCTCCTCCGAGGTCGTCAAGCGGATCGCCGAGTCCCAGGTCAACATCCCGGAGCACATCACGGTGCACCCGCGCCTGATGCCGCAGATGCAGCGCCGTGCCGCCTCGGTGGAGAACGGCACCATCGACTGGGGCATGGGCGAGACCCTCGCCATCGGTTCGCTGCTGATGGAGGGCACCCCGGTCCGGCTCGCCGGCCAGGACACCCGCCGCGGCACGTTCGGCCAGCGCCACGCGGTGCTGGTCGACCAGGTGACCGGCGAGGACTACACCCCGCTGCTCTACCTCACCGAGGACCAGGCCCGTTACAACGTCTACGACTCGCTGCTCAGCGAGTACGCGGCGATGGGCTTCGAGTACGGCTACTCGCTGGCCCGCCCGGAGTCGCTGGTCGTCTGGGAGGCGCAGTTCGGTGACTTCGTCAACGGCGCGCAGACCGTCGTGGACGAGTTCATCTCCTCGGCCGAGCAGAAGTGGGGCCAGACGTCCGGCGTCACCCTGCTGCTGCCGCACGGTTACGAGGGCCAGGGCCCGGACCACTCGTCCGCCCGCCCGGAGCGCTTCCTCCAGATGTGCGGCCAGGACAACATGACGGTCGCCATGCCGACCCTGCCGTCGAACTACTTCCACCTCCTGCGGTGGCAGGTGCACAACCCGCACCACAAGCCGCTGATCGTCTTCACCCCGAAGTCGATGCTCCGCCTCAAGGCGGCGTCGTCGAAGGTGGAGGAGTTCACCACCGGCGGCTTCCGCCCGGTGATCGGCGACGCGTCGGTGAGCCCCGAGAACGTCCGCAAGGTCGTCTTCTGCGCCGGCAAGCTGTACTACGACCTCGACGCCGAGCGCCAGAAGCGCGGCGACACGGAGACCGCGATCATCAGGCTGGAGCGCCTGTACCCGCTGCCGGGTGCGGAGCTCCAGGCCGAGATCGCCAAGTACCCGAACGCCGAGAAGTACCTCTGGGCGCAGGAGGAGCCGGCGAACCAGGGTGCGTGGCCGTTCATCGCGCTCAACCTGATCGACCACTTGGACCTGGCCGTGGGTGCCGACGTCCCGCACAACGAGCGTCTGCGCCGCATCTCGCGGCCGGCAGGCTCGTCGCCGGCCGTCGGTTCGGCCAAGCGCCACCAGGCGGAGCAGGCTCAGCTGGTCGCCGAGGTCTTCGAGGCCTGACCGGCAGAGGTACCCGCTCGACGACAGGGACCGGCCCCCACCAGCACCGCGGTGGGGGCCGGTCCCTGTTCCGTGCTGCTGTGGGGCGGGGGCCGGGGGCGCCCTACCCTGAGAGAAGAACATCCGCAGGCAGGCAACAGGAGCACGTTGTGTATTTCACGGACCGGGGCATCGAGGAACTGGAGAAGCGGCGCGGCGAGGAGGAGGTCACCTTCGAGTGGCTGGCCGAGCAGCTGCGTACCTTCGTCGACCTCAACCCCGATTTCGAGGTGCCGGTCGAGCGGCTGGCGACCTGGCTGGCGCGTCTGGACGACGACGAAGAAGAGGACGAGTGACGCGGCCGGTCGAGGCCCGGTGGCGGCTGGACGCGGGGTGAAGCTCCCTTCTGTCCGGCGACGCCCGGCGCGCACGCTCGTCGCTCCGTCGGGCCACCCCGATACGTCCGCTACCGGGTCGGGCAGTGTCCGCCGCGGGGGAGTCGTGGCCCTGCGCGCGACTGCGGGAGTTCGACGAGAAGTGCACGGTGATGAGTTTTGCGGCCCGCCGGTCTACCGTTCGTCAGGTGATCGGACAGTGTGAAGCAGGAGGAGCTTGATGAGCCAGTTGCTGCGGGTCCAGAACTTCACCGTCTCGAGCGACGGGTTCGGCGCCGGCGAGGGCCAGAGCCTCGAGAAGCCGTTCGGCCATGCCGATCCGGGGAACTTGCTCGCCTGGGCCTTTGCCACCGACCACCCGCCCATCAGCCGCTCCGAACCCGGCGGGCGAGGTCTGGACGACTACTTCACGCGGGACTACGCCCGCAACATCGGCGCCGAGATCATGGGCCGCAACAAGTTCGGGCCGCAGCGCGGGCCCTGGCAGGACCATGAGTGGCAGGGCTGGTGGGGTGACGAACCCCCCTTCCACACACCGGTGTTCGTCATGACGCACCACGAGCGGCCGTCGTTCACGCTCACCGACACCACGTTCCACTTCGTCGACGGCGACCCGGCTGCGGTGCTCGCCCGGGCGAAGGAGGCGGCGCAGGGTCAGGACGTCCGGCTCGGCGGTGGGGCCACGATCATCCGGGAGTTCATCGAGGCCGGCCTCGTCGACACCCTGCACGTGGCGGTCGCGCCGACGAAGCTCGGCTCCGGGGCCCGGCTGTGGGAGTCCCCTGATGAGCTGCTCGACCGGTTCCACCGGGACGTCGTGCCCAGCCCGAGCGGCGTGACGCACCACCTGTTCTGGCGGAAGTGAGGCCGGACCGGCCATGCCGCGGGCTCCGTCCCGGTGCCCGCGGCATGGCCGTTGCCCAGCGGCGCCCTCGGGGTTTTCCCGCGTCGCGCGGGTCGCTGCGGGTGCTGTCCAGGTCTGCCCCCGGCGTCTCCCGCCGGCGAGTGCTGTGAGGGCCCCTACCGCGCCGACGACCCGGCGTACGGGGCTGCGGCGGGGTCAGCCGTACCGGGCTGCCCGTTCACCGGCGCGGTGGTGAATCGCGTACCGTCGCCCGGGCCCTGACCTCGTTGTACGCGAGTCCCAGCACCCCCTGCGCGAGCAGCAGCACGCCCGCCGCCGTCCATCCGCCGCTGCGACGGAACGCCCCCCAGAGGACCAGCGGGCCGCCGACGAGCACCTGCGTGGTGGCCGCCGCCCGCGCGCGGGGGCCGAGCATCCAGGGGCCGAGTCCGCTGCTCTCCACGGCGTCGAGTTCCACGCGCACGGCGTCCCGCCAGCCCGCCCACTCGATCCGTCCGGTGCCCGGCAGCGCCCGGGCCGCCTCCCGCAGCGCCTCGGTGCTCCGGCCCGGTTCCAGTCCCGGCCGCAGCACCACTCCCGCACGGGTGAGCAGGCCGAGCAGCGTCCGCAGCCGCGCACAGCCGTCCGCGTGCGGGTCGGGGCGGGTCAGGGTCTGCAGCGCCTGTACGTCGAGCACCGGGTCGAGATCCAGCCGTGCCGCGAACGTGGTCATCGCCTCGTCCTCGCCGGCGGGGGTGCCGTCCGCCAGCCAGACGTATCCGACCGGGCGGCGGAAGCCCGACGCGAGCACGCAGCCGGCCCGGGTGGCGTCCCACCAGAGCGCGACGACCGGCCAGGTGGAGGCGACCGCGAGGGCCGCCGCCCAGCCCGTCAGCACTCGGTCGACCGGTTCGGCGGGCTCGTCGGGCGTGTCCCGCCAGGCCCGGCCCTCCGGCACCAGCACGCTCCACTCCTCACCGGCAGGGATGAGGAGCATGCGCTCGCGCAGGAGGTGGGCCAGGGGCCGCACGGTCTCGGGGTCCGCCCGGCACAGCAGCAGAGCCCCCACGGGTGTCGCGTCCATGCCTACACGCTAGGGCACCTCATCCATGTATGAGCCCTTTTGTCGCGTGGGTGAGGACCTGGAGGACCTCACGGCCTTGACTCCGCCGATCCGCGATATATCGTGTTCTGCAGAGACGCGATATGTTGCGTCGTGCCACGCTCTCTGGAGGTCACACCCATGCCTGTGTCGACGTGGACCGTCGCCGAGCCACTGAAACTCGCCTTCGCCGAGCAGGTGACCGCGCTCAGGGTGCGAGTCGTCAGCGGCACCGTCAACGTGGTCGGCTCCGAGGAGCCCGAGGCCCGGCTGGAGGTCTCCGCCATCGACGGCCCGCCGCTGATCGTCACCCTCGAAGACGGCGTCCTGTCGGTGACCTACGAGGACCTCCCCTGGAAGAGCTTCCTCAAGTGGCTCGACCGCAACGGCCGTTCCCGCAGCGCCACGGTCACCCTCGCGGTACCCGCCTCCGCGTCCGTCGAGGTCGGCGTCGTCGGCGCCGGGGCGTTCGTCTCGGGCATCCGGGGCCGTACCGACGTACGCGGTGTCACCGGCGACACCACCCTCGTCGCGCTCTCCGGGGAGGTGCGCGGCGAGACGGTCTCCGGCGGCCTGGAGGCGCAGGCCGTCACCGGCGACCTCCGCTTCAAGTCGGTCTCCGGCGATCTCACCGTCGTGGAGGGCGCGGGCACCTCGGTGCGCGCCGATTCCGTCAGCGGCGACATGGTGCTGGACCTCGACGCCTCGGGGGCGCCGACCGACATCCGGCTCGCCACGGTCTCCGGCGCCATCGCGATCCGGCTGCCCCACCCGGCGGACGCCGAGGTCGAGGCGAACACCGCGAGCGGCGCCGTCTCCAACGCCTTCGAGGACCTGCGGGTGGGCGGCCAGTGGGGCGCCAAGAAGATCACCGGCACGCTGGGCGCCGGTACGGGCAAGCTCAAGGCGACGACCGTGTCCGGCTCGATCGCTCTGCTGCGCCGCCCGCCGTCCGAGGACGAACCGTACGTTGCCGAGCCGACCGGAAAGGCGCTCTGACATGCCCCCCGTATTCGCCCACGGCCGCCTGCGCCTCTACCTGTTGAAACTGCTCGACGAGGCCCCGCGCCACGGTTACGAGGTGATCCGGCTGCTGGAGGAGCGCTTCCAGGGGCTGTACGCCCCGTCCGCCGGCACGGTCTACCCCCGGCTGGCCAAGCTGGAGGCGGAAGGGCTCGTCACCCACGCGACGGAGGGCGGCCGGAAGGTCTACTCGATCACCGAAGCGGGCCGCACCGAACTCGCCGGCCGCACCGGCGAACTCGCCGATCTCGAGCTGGAGATCCGGGAGTCCGTCTCCGAGCTGGCCGCCGAGATCCGTGAGGACGTCCGGGGCGCGGCCGGGAAGCTGCGCAGCGACATGCGCGCCGCCGCGTCCGCTTCCCGCCACCGGCCCGGCTCCGCAGGACCCGGCGGCGCCCGGAGCGACTGGGAGTCCCTCATCGGCGATCTGGGAGACCTCGCCAAGGTGGGGAACCTGGGCGACTTCACGGAGAAGGACGCCTGGCGCAAGGCCAAGGAGGAGTTGCGCCAGGCCAAGCAGGAGTGGAAGGAGCAGGCCCGCCGGGCGAAGGACGAGTCGCGGCGTGCCCGCGAGGACGCGCAACAGGCCCGCCGCCAGGCGAAGGAGGCCGACGAGCGCGCCCGCGAGCAGATGCGGAACGCGGCCCGCCAGGTGCAGGAGCACTTCGCGCGGGGCGACTGGCCCGCCGGGGTGCGCGACGGTCTGGCCGAGATCACCGGCCACCTCGCCGGCCTCGCCAAGACCGGTACCTGGCCGCCCGCCGACCGTACCGAGCACACGCGTGCGCAGGGCCCGGAGGCCCGGTCGTCGGATCAGGAGCCCTCGCGTCCGGGCGGGGCGTCCACGGGGACGGCCGCTTCCCGCACGGAGGCCGGCCCCGCGCCCGACTGGGCCGGGGACGTGCCGGTCACCGGCGATCCGGCACGCGACCTGGACCGGCTGCTGGACCGCTTTCGCGACGACATCCGCGACGCCGCCCGCGACCGGGGCGTCACGGACGAGCAGGTGGCAAAGGCCCGCGCCCACCTCGCCACGGCGGCCTCGCGCGTCGACGCGCTGCTGCGGAGCGCCGGCCCGCCCGACGGGGACGACCCGAAGGACCTCCGCAGGGCCTGAAGGGCCGTCACGCAGTGAGACCGCCGCCCGGGTCGGGGCGGCGGTCTCACCGGCTCCGGGCCCGGTGGGTGGCGTCGGGCGGACCGGCTCCGGGCCTGACGGCCGGCGGCCTCACCGGGCCCCGACCGCGACCACTCTCCCGGCGGCCGCCCGTACCGTCGGACGCCCGTCAGCCGGCTGCCGCCGCCCCGGCCGCTCCTCCCCCGCCCTCGCGCCCCGCCCCGTACAGCGCGCGCTCCACGGTCGCGTACGAGGCGCCGTGCTCCGCGAGTACGTCCGCCACCACTCCGGGCCGCGCGACGAGCGCCAGCAGCAGGTGCTCCCCGCCGATGAAGCGGTCCCCCCGGCCCACCGCGATGCGCAGGGAACCCTCCAGGACGCCCTTGGCGCCGGCGGTGAGCGGCCGGCGTCCGGACCGGCTTCGGCGCACCCGGCCGTCCTGCGCCAGCGCACCCTCGCCGTGCTCCTCCTCGATCCGGGCGACGATCTCGCCGACGTCGATGCCGAGCCCGGCCAGCGCCTGCGTGTCGGCCTTCGTCAGACCGCCCAGCCGACGGGCCTCGCCGAGCGCCGCTTGCAGGGAGGCCCGGCGGTCGGTCACCCCGAGCGCGGCGAGGGCGAACGCGGCCCGGCCCGAGTCCTGGTCCAGGAGAGAGAGCAGCAGGTGTTCCTCGGTGATGCCACCCTCCCCCGCACCCTGGGAGAAGGTGACGGCTCCGGCGACGGCGGCCCGGGCCTCCTTGGTGAATCGCTCGAACATCAGTTCCTCCCGTACTTCTTGTGCACGGCTTGCCTGCTGACGCCGAGTTCGGCGGCGACCTCCTGCCACGACCAGCCTTTGGCGCGGGCGCTTCTGACTTGTACGGCTTCGAGCTGCTCCAGCAGCCGCCGCAGCGCGGCGACGGCCCGCAGCCCGACGCGCGGATCGCGATCCCCGGCGCGTGCGGCCAGGTCCGTTGCTTCGGTCATGCTGTCAACATAAGTTGACATGCGGGGCACGTCAACCCCAGTTGACATGAGAGGCGGCCGGGCGGTTCACGCACGAGGCCGGGGGCGCGGCGCGTGTCACACCGGCAGCCGGTTGGATCGGGCGGCGGCCGGGCCTAGGGTCGGGGCATGTTCGCCGCCTACGCAGCCCGCATCGACCGCGAGAACCCCCTGTCCGGCCTGGAACTGGGCGAACGCCCCGCTCCCGGGTCCCGCCCCGGCTGGACCACCGTCGAGGTCCGCGCCGCCTCGCTCAACCACCACGACCTCTGGTCGCTGCGCGGAGTGGGCATCACGGAGGACCGGTTGCCGATGATCCTCGGTTGCGACGCGGCCGGCGTCGACGAGGACGGCAACGAGGTCGTGGTGCACTCGGTGATCGGCCAGACAGGTCACGGGGTCGGACCGAAGGAGCCGCGTTCCATCTTGACCGAGCGCTACCAGGGCACCTTCGCCGAGCGGGTCACCGTGCCCTCCTGGAACGTACTGCCCAAGCCGAAGGAGTTGAGCTTCGAGCAGGCCGCCTGCCTGCCGACCGCCTGGCTCACCGCGTACCGGATGCTCTTCACCAACGCCGGTGTGCGCCCGGGCGATCGCGTCCTCGTCCAGGGCGCGGGGGGCGGGGTCGCCACCGCCGCCATCGTCCTCGGCCGCGCGGCCGGCCTACGGGTCTACGCGACCAGCCGGGACGAGGCGAAGCGGAGGCGCGCGATCGAACTGGGTGCCGTCGACGCCTTCGAGCCGGGCGCCCGCCTGCCCGAACGCGTGGACGCGGTCATCGAGACGGTCGGCGCCGCGACCTGGTCCCACTCGGTGAAGTCCCTGCGCCCCGGCGGCACTCTCGTCATCTCCGGTGCCACCAGCGGCGATCGACCCTCGCACGCCGAGCTGACCAGGGTCTTCTTCCTCGAACTCAAGATCGTCGGCTCCACGATGGGTTCCAAGGACGAGCTGGAGGACCTGCTCGCCTTCTGCGCGGCGACCGGCGTACGGCCCGTGATCGACGCGGTCCTGCCGCTGGACCGGGCCCGCGAGGGCTTCGAACGCATGCTCACGGGCGACCAGTTCGGCAAGATCGTACTGACCCCCGCCTGACCCTCTCCCGACCGTCCTCGCCGCAAAGTGGAGGGCGGCACGAATCGCACCGTGAGCAGGGGCTACAGTCCCTGCTCATGACAAACGAGTCGTGTGCAGGCTGGTACCGGGACCACTTGGGTTCCGACGCGGCCACCGTCTTCGCTGACGGCGGAGTGATCAAGCTGCGCATCCGGGGTGTCGACTTCGAGGGCAAGCGCCTCGACGACCTCCGCCCGGTGGTGTACCCGCTCCCGGACGGCGCCACGTTCGCCCTGGCGGACGGCGCCCTGACCGACTGCGTCCTGGAGTGGGACCAGCCGGTGGTCATCGTCACCGGGGAGACCGAACGGCCCGCGACGATGAGCTGCCTCTTCTCCCTGCGCCGCTCGGACCCGGACGTGCACCTCGCCCTTCACTTGGACGGCGCGCTCTACGAATCGGCGCGCGCCGAACGCGACTTCGCCGCGGCCCTGGCCGCGATACGCGGCGTCCTGCCGCAGGACACCCGGCTGCGGGCTCCGGCTCTCTGACCGGGCCTGCCGGTCCGGGCGCGGGGGATTGGGCGTGGGGTTCGGGCGCGGGGGCCCGGCCGCGGGCCGCACGCACGGGCACGAACGCGGGCGCCGAACTCCCCGAAGCCGGAATTCGTTCCCCGATCTGCCGACAGCGAGGCCAGGTTCCCTTCCCCTGCGAACAGGGGCAGAGTCGAACCATGAAGATCCTGATTCTGGGCGGCACGGGGTTCGTCGGACGGTCCGTCACCGAGGCGGCGCTCGGGCGCGGCTGGGACGTCACCGTGTTCAACCGGGGCCGCGGGCGGCCCGCCCCCGGCGCGGCGGCGCTGAGGGGCGACCGGACGGCGGGGAAGGCCGGTCTGGCGGCGCTGGAGAGCGGCGAGTGGGACGCGGTGGTCGACACCTGGTCCGGCGCTCCCTCGGCGGTGCGGGACGCGGCCCGGCTGCTCGCGGACCGGGCCGGCCACTACACGTACGTCTCCACCCGCTCGGTGTACGCGTACCCGACACCCGCCGGGCTGCCGGAGGACGGCCCGCTGGTGTCCGGTGCGTCTCCGGACGAGGAGGGGGACGTCCCGTACCCGCAGGCCAAGCTCGGCGGCGAGCTGGCCGCGCTCGGCGCCTTCGGCGACCGCGCCCTGCTGGCACGTCCCGGCCTGATCCTCGGCCCGTACGAGAACATCGGACGGCTCCCGTGGTGGCTGAACCGGACGGCCCGGGGCGGCCCGGTCCTGGCGCCGGGCCCCCGGGACAGCCCGCTCCAGTACATCGACGCCCGCGACCTGGCGGTGTGGGTGCTGGACGCGGCGGAGCAGCGCCTCAACGGCCCGTACAACACCGTCAGCGCGTCCGGTCACGCCACCATGGGTGAGCTGCTGGACGCCTGCGTCCGGGTCACCGGGTCCGACGCCGAGCTTCGTTGGACCGACCCGGCGACCATCCTCGCGGCAGGCGTGGAGCCCTGGACCGAGCTCCCGATCTGGCTGCCCGAGGGAGAGCTGCACGACGCCCTCCACCGCGGCGACGTCGGCAAGGCTCTCGCCGCCGGGATGCGCTGCCGCCCCGTCTCCGAGACCGTCGCCGACACCTGGACCTGGCTGAAGTCGATGGGCGGGGTCGCCCCGCAACGCCCCGACCGGCCTCCCGTCGGCCTCGCCCCGGAGGTGGAAGCCCGCCTGCTGGCAGTCGGCTGAGGAACTCGCCGCCCCGCTACCGTGACTCCATGACGGAACTCCTCCACCTCACCGAGCCGGGTCTCTGGGCAGCGGCCCTGCACGACGGCGCCCACACCTGGTCCACCCGGGGCCGCACCCTCCAGCAGGAGGGCTACATCCACCTCTCCCACCCCCACCAACTCCCCGCCGTGGCCCGCATGCTGTACGGCTCCGAGGAGGTGGAGCTGGTCGTCCTGGTCATCGACCCGGCCCGCCTCACCGCGCCCCTGCGCCACGAGGCCATGACCGAGGGCGGCGAGGAGTTCCCGCACCTGTACGGGCCGCTGCCGGTGGACGCGGTGGTCGAGGTACGGCCGTGGCCGGGTCCCGCGACCGGGGCCGGTGGGGGCACGACCTCACGCTGACCAGGCACCCTCGTCCGGGGAGCTGCGGATTCCGTCCAGCAACGCGGCGACCAGTCCATCGGCCCGCTCCGGCGCCTCGGCGGACCGCCCGGTGAGCAGCAGATAGAGGGTGGAGCCGATGAGGGCGTCCACCACCGCGTCCACGTCGGTGCCGGGGCGGAACTCACCCGCCTCCACACCCGCGCGCAACAGTGCGGCGAGCGCCTCGTGCTGATCCCGTGTGTGGTCGCGGTAGAGCGAGTCCGCGTCCCTGGGGTTCTCCGCTGCGGCCGCCGTGAGGGCCAGCACCAGCGCGGAGTTGTCCGGATCGGTGACCGCGTGGGCGTGGGTCCGGAACCACGCGACGACGGCATGTGCCACGTGCCCGGCCTCCGGTACCGGAATCTGCCCCTCGGGTGCGGCTGCGAGGTACGCGCGCCGGGTGACATCGCCGACCAGTGCCGTCCTGGACGGCCAGCGGCGGTACACGGTCGGCTTGCCGACCCCCGCCCGCGCGGCGACCTTCTCCATCGAGAGGCCCGCGTACCCGTCCTGGAGCAGCAGCTCCTGCGCGGCGTCCAGGATCGCCCGGTCCGTCTGCACATCCCTGGGCCTGCCAGGCCGCCGTACCTATCCCCTGTCCAAGTACGCCAACCGGCTGCGGGTCCAGGCCGCCGCCACCGACTGGGGCCGACGCGGGGCACGGGTCAACTCCATCAGCCCCGGCGTCATCTCCACGCCCATGGGGCGTCAGGAGCTGGACGGCGAGAGCGGCCGGCACATGCGGGCGATGGTGCAAGCCTCCGGCACCGGGCGCCTCGGCACCGCCGACGACATCGCGGCCGCGGCCGCGTTCCTCCTGGGCCCCGACGCGAGTTTCGTGACCGGAAACGACCTGCTGGTCGACGGTGGCGTGGTCGCCGCCCTCCGCTCCGGCCGCCTCAGCAGGGGGGCGTGAGACAGGGCGGACAGCGGTGCCCGTGGACCGGACTCGGCCGGAACGTGCACTCGTCGTAGATCCGGTCCCGGACACGTCGGTACTCGGCGTCGAACAGTTCGGCCACGACGTTCTCCCTCGTGGCTCGACCGGATCGAGTCGGCGGCGTGAGCACCGGAGTTGGGCCCTTCACGGAATTCCGCCCCCGCCACTCGGACCATCGGGACATGCCCGAGAACAGGAGACCGCCTGATAACCTGCGCTCTTCTCCGGTCACCCGGACGGAGTCCCCCCGGCAGGTCTTCATGTCTAGCTCCGAGCAGCTCACGGCCGCTCTCGACGCCTTGGACCACGCCTTCGCCTCAGAGGCCCCCTTCCGCGTCACGGGGTGCACGTACTGCTACGACGAGCGGGACTTCGCCCAACTCTCCGGCCCGCTGCACCTCATGGCCGACCGCCTGGTCTCCTCGGTCGCAGCGAAGACGCCTGATCATTGGGAGGACTTCCCCCGCCTCTACCGTCGTCTCGTCCCACGCGTCATTCGCCCACTCGTCACGGGTCGGCTCCATGTCGACGAGGAACTCATCGCCTCCCGCCTGGTTCAGGCGGGATGGACCACCTGGGACCCGCCCTTGACCGAGGCGCTTCGGGACGTCTGGTCAACGTGGTGGCAGAGCACGCTGCGCACCCACCCCAGCCCCGTACCCGTCAGGAACTCCCTCAGCGTCATCACCGTGGCCACCCACAGCCTGCGCCCATGGCTGAACACATGGGCCGCGACCCGCACCCCGGCCGCCGACGCGCACTTGACGGACCTCGTCGACGACGTGATGTTCGAGTTCGAGATCACCGACCTGCGCATGGGCTTCTACGAGGAGTACGACGCCGCAGCCGAGCTGCTGGGCTGGCTCCTCTCGGACGTGCGCGACCGTGTCGTCGACGTACGTCTCGACGACCCGTACCTCCACGAGCGCCTTCGGGCATCCGCTCAGCGGTCCCACTGATCCGCTTCGCCCTCCGCGTCCCCCGAGAGGACCACTCCCCGGCGTTCCCGCGCGGAACGTGTCGCGCAGGGGGCGGGTCGGCCTGTGCTGCCGGGCGGAAACGACCGCACCCGGCCCGCCATGGACGCCGTGCTCGGCGGCCTGCGGACCGGGTGCGGACCGGTAGGGAGTCCGACCAGCGAAACCGCAGGTCAGACGGCCCAACCAGAGATCAAGCCTTCTTGGTCTCCCAGAAGATCTTGTCGATCTCGGCGATCAGGTCCAGGGCCTTCTGGCCCGTGGCCGGGTCGTTCGACGCCTTGGCGGCGGAGAGCGCCTTCAGGGTGTCGTTGACCAGCTGGTGCAGCTGGGGGTACTTCTCGAAGTGCGGGGCCTTGAAGTAGTCGCTCCAGAGCACGGAGACGTGGTGCTTCGCGAGCTCCGCACGCTGTTCCTTGATCAGGACCGAGCGGGTGCGGAAGTCCGCGTCCTCGTTGGCCTGGTACTTCTCCTGGACGGCCTTGACGGACTCCGCCTCGATGCGGGCCTGGGCCGGGTCGTACACGCCGCAGGGCAGGTCGCAGTGGGCGCTGACCTTCACCTTGGGGGCAAACAGGCGGGAGAGCATGGAGCTGTCCTTCCTCGTGATCGTCTTCTCAGGTGGGACATTACTCCGTGGAGCACCTGTTTCAGCGAGTGCCCCCGTGGGCTTAGGTCAAAAGTCCGGGGCGAGGACGAGCCTTCCGGGCCGAATGTACGAGCGACGCCCGAAGGGGTGTACTGGACGCGGACGAACGGACCGGGGAGGTAGCGGAGATGGCGGAGCCGGCGCAGGGGCCCGGGGACGGGCGGGCGGCAGGGGTGCGGTTTCAGGTGGTGGAGGTGACGGGGCCTTCGATGGTGCCGACGCTGTATCACGGTGACCGGCTCCTGGTGCGGTACGGGGCGCCCGTGCGGCCGGGGGACGTGGTGATCCTGCGCCACCCCTTCCAGCAGGACCTGCTGGTGGTGAAGCGGGCCACCGAGCGCCGCCCGGGCGGCTGGTGGGTGCTGGCGGACAACACGTTCGCGGGCGGGGACAGCACGGTGTACGGGACCGTCCCGGAGGATCTCGTGCTGGCCCGGGCGCACCTGCGGTTCCGGCCACTGAGGAAGGATCAGCGCTCGCCGCTGGGGGTGCTCGGCTGGGCGGCCTCGGCGGTGCGGCCGTTGTCGGCGGAGCGGTCTGCCTCCAGGCGCTTGCGGGCCCGGTAGGCGGCGACGTTGGCGCGGGTCGCGCAGCGGTCGGAGCAGTAGCGCCGCGACCGGTTGGTGGAGGTGTCGAGGTAGGCGTTGCGGCACGGCGGCGCCTCGCAGAGGCCCAGCCGGTCCACGCCGTGGGTGGTGAGGTGGAAGGCGAGCCCCATCGCGGCGATGGCGGCGTACCCGGCCGTGGCGTTGGACGGGTGGTCCGCCAGATGCATGTGCCAGTCCGGCTTCCCGGTGCCGTCCAGGGTGTCGTGGCCGGAGATCTGCGGGCTGACGGGGAACTCCAGCAGCAGGGAGTTCAGCAGGTCGACCGCGAGGGTCTCGTCGCCTCCGTCCGCCGCCTCGAAGACCGCGCGCAGCCGGCCCCGTACGGAACGGAAGCGGGTCACGTCGGCTTCGGTCGCCCGCCGGGCCGCCTGGGAGTTGCCCGCGAAGAGGTCACGGACGGCGTCGACCGAGGTGAGCACGTCCTTGTTGCGGACCGGCTCCTCGGTGTTGACCAGACGCACGGCGTAGTCCGAGTAATAGGCCAGTTCCACTTGTCGTCCTTACAGCGTGGGTCTAAAGTTCCCTGCAACCAGCAGTGTAATGGTCCATTGCGCAATTTGGGTATTACATCAGAGGTGCGGGTTGACATGACGGACACCGAGGTGACGGGCTCGGCGGCAGGCACCGACTGGCGTTCCTGGCAGGAGAGCTGGGACCGCCGGCAGGAGTGGTACGTGCCGGGCCGCGAGGAACGCTTCCGGATCATGCTCGACGTGGTCGAGGCCGTGGTCGGCCCCGAGCCGAGCGTGCTCGATCTCGCCTGCGGTACGGGAAGTATTACGGACCGGCTGCTTCGCCGGTTCCCGAAGGCCACCAGCACCGGCGTGGATCTCGACCCCGCGCTGCTCGCCATCACCCGCGGCACCTTCGACGGCGACGACCGGGTCACCCTCGTCACCGCCGGCCTCAAGGACCCCGCCTGGACCGAGGCGCTCCCCCGTACCCCCTACGACGCGGTGCTCACGGCCACCGCACTCCACTGGTTCCCTCGTGAGCCGCTCGCCGCGCTCTACGGGCAGGTCGGCGAACTGGTGCGGGACGGCGGGGCGTTCATGAACGCCGACCACATGACCGACGGGTCCACCCCCCGCCTCGACGCGGCCGAACGCGCCCACCGGCACGCCGGGATGGACCGGGCCAAGGCGGCGGGCGCGCTGGACCGGGCCGAGTGGTGGGGCGAGGCCGCGAAGGACCCGGTGCTCGCCGGGCCGACCGCCGAGCGGTTCGCGATCTAGGGCGACCACGCCGACGGGGAGGCCCCCTCGGCGGACTGGCACGCCCGTACGCTGCGCGCGTCCGGCTTCGGCGAGGCGCGGACGGTCTGGGCCTCGCCCTCCGAAGCGGTGGTGCCGGCGCCGAAGTGACGCCCGGCGGGCGGCGGGGGCGGTACGGAGAGGGTTCCGTACCGCCCCCGCCCCCGCCGCCGTGTCCCGGCACGGACGAAAGCACGGAAAGCGCCCCGGCACGGAACACGCCTCCGATTCCTCGCGTCCGGCCGCAACCTCCGACGCGGTCCGGCGCACTGGAAGGGGTGAGACGGTCCGCGCCCGCGGGCCCGGAGAGGGGCGGGAATGCGGACCGACGAGGATGCCGCGCTGCACGCCTTCGTGGAGAGCCGGCGCACCGCGCTGTTCCGCAGCGCCTACCTGCTGTGCGGCGACCGCCACGAGGCCGAGGACCTGGTGCAGACGGCGCTCGTGAAGGTGGTGGTCGGCGGCCGGCGGCACGGGCGGCTCGACGACATCGAGGCGTACGCGCGCAAGACGCTGGTCAACACCTTCATCGCGTCCCGACGCAGGTTCTGGCGGCGGGAGCAGCCCTTCGGCGAGCTGCCCGACCGCGCGGCCGGCCACGAGGACAGCGACACCGGCCTCCAGGTGCGGGCGGCGCTCGCCGGGCTCACGGCCAAGCAGCGCGCGGTTCTGGTCCTGCGGTACTGGGAGGACCTGAGCGTCGAGGCCACGGCGGACCTGCTCGGAATGCGGCAGAACACGGTCAAGAGCCACACGGCTCGGGGATTGGCGGCGCTGCGCGCCGGGATGACGGAGGAATTGGTGTGAGCGACGACGTGAGGAAGTTGCTGGAACGGGCCGCGCTGGACGCCGGCCGGCCGGTGCTGTCGACGGAGGCGGTGTACGCGGGAGCGGCCCGGGTGCGGTTCCGGCGGCGTGCCGCGGTCGCGTGCGCGGCGCTGGCGGTCGTGGCGGCGGGGGCGGTCGCGGTGCCCCGGCTGAAGCAGGACCCCTCGCTGGACCGGATCTCGGTCGCGGCGTCCACCGGCACCGCCGGGGCGGACAAGGCGAGCCGGGTCGCCGCCCTGCTGCCCGCGGGGGTCGGCAGGCTGGAAGAGGTCTCGTTCGCGGTGCTCATCAAGCACGTGAAGCCGGGCGAGGGAAAGCGGGACCACCTCGGTCCGCTGGACGGGGAGTACGCGGTCCACCGGGACGGCGGGGTCGGTTACCTGGCGTTCGAGGTCAGGAGCGCGAAGGAGGTCGCGGCGAAGAGCGGCGACCGGGTGCCGGTCGCGGACCAGGACCTGTGCGAGGCCGAGGGCAAGGAGCCGCCGCGGGTCGACTGTGTGCGCGAGGTGCTGCCGGACGGACGGACCCTCACCACCTGGAGCGACGCCATGGACTACGGGGACGGGACGCCCCAGTGGGGTCCGGAGATCGACGGGCGGCTGACCCTGGAGGACGGCAGCGTGCTGGTGCTCCGTTCCAGCACGGGGTTCGAGGCCAAGGGGGCGCAGGGGCCGCTGCTGAAGACCCCGCCGCTGAACAGCGCCCAGGTTCGTGACCTGCTGACCCGGCCGGAGCTGCTGCCGGCGAAGTGACGCGGACGACGCGGGGCGGTGGAGACCGGAGAGTCTCCACCGCCCCGTATCCGCGTCCGCTACAGGACCTTGGAGAGGAACGCCTGCGTCCGCTCGTGCCGCGGGTTCGTCAGCACGTCCCTCGGGTGGCCGGACTCGACGACCACGCCGTCGTCCATGAAGACGAGCGCGTCCCCGACCTCGCGGGCGAAGCCCATCTCGTGGGTGACGACGATCATCGTCATGCCGTCCTCGGCCAGTCCCCGCATGACGTCCAGGACGTCACCGACCAGCTCCGGGTCGAGCGCCGAGGTGGGCTCGTCGAAGAGCATCAGCTTCGGCTCCATGGCCAGGGCGCGGGCGATGGCCACGCGCTGCTGCTGTCCGCCGGAGAGCTGCGAGGGGAAGTTGCCGGCCTTGTCCGCCAGGCCCACCCGGTCGAGCAGCCGCTCCGCGCGTTCGCGGGCCTCGGCCCGGGGCAGGCGCAGCACCTGGACCGGGGCCTCCATGACGTTCTCGACGGCCGTCATGTGCGGGAACAGGTTGAAGCGCTGGAAGACCATGCCGATGTCCCGGCGCCGCAGGGCGACTTCGCGGTCCTTGAGCTCGTACAGCTTGCCGCCGTGCTCGCGGTAGCCGACGAGTTCGCCGTCGACGGAGAGCCGTCCGGCGTTGATCTTCTCCAGGTGGTTGATGCACCGCAGGAAGGTCGACTTGCCGGAACCGGAGGGTCCGATCAGGCAGAAGACCTCTCCGGGGGCGACCTCCAGGTCGATGCCCTTGAGGACGTGCGCGGGGCCGTAGGACTTGTGGACGCCCTCGGCCTTCACCATGGCGGTCATGCGACGCCTCCCTTGGGACGGCTCAGCGTCAGCATGTTGGCCTTGATCTTCTGGAACGGGGTGGGCGGAAGACTGCGGCTCGACCCGCGCGCGAAGCGGCGCTCCAGGTAGTACTGGCCGACGCTCAGCACCGAGGTCGCCACCATGTACCAGACGGCCGCCAGGAACAGCATCTCGACGGTGGCGCCGGAGGACTGGGAGACGTTCTGGGTGGAGCGCAGCAGTTCGCCGTACTGGACGGCGACCGCGAGCGAGGAGGTCTTGAGCATGTTGATGACCTCGTTGCCCGTGGGCGGCACGATGACGCGCATCGCCTGCGGGACGACGATCCGGCGCAGCGTCCTGCCGTGGGTCATGCCGAGCGCGTGCGCCGCCTCGGTCTGGCCCTCGTCGACGGACTGGAGGCCGGCCCGGCAGATCTCCGCCATGTAGGCGGCCTCGTTGAGTCCGAGGCCGAGCAGGGCGCAGAGGAACGGGGTCATGAAGTTCGACCACTCGTCCCGGTAGATCGGCCCGAGGTCGATGTACTTGAAGACGAGGCCGAGGTTGAACCAGACGAGCAGCTGTACGTAGACCGGGGTGCCGCGGAAGAACCAGATGTAGCCCCAGGCGACGGACGAGGTCACCGGGTTCTTGGAGAGCCGCATCACCGCGAGCACCACGCCGAGGACGATGCCGATCGTCATGGCCAGCAGGGTGATGACGACGGTGTTCCTGACCCCGTCGAGGATCTGGTCGTTGAAGAAGTAGTCGGGTATCGCGCCCCAGTTGATGTCGCCCTGGGAGAACGCGTAGACCAGCGAGGCGAGCAGGCCGAGCACCACGATCGCGGCGAGGTACCGGCCGTAGTGGCGTACCGGGACGGCCCTGATCGGCTCGGGCCCGTCGGCCGGGGCCGGCGGGGTCTTTGCCGGCCCGGGGGTGTCGATGTCAGTCACTGGTGATGCCTTTCAGCGCCGGGTTCCCGTCAGACCCCGCCGTTGATCTTGGCCTCGGTGACCGCGCCCGCGTCCACGCCCCACTTGGTGATGACCTTCTGGTACTCGCCGTTCTTGATGATCGCGTCCAGCGCCGCCTGAATGGCCTTGGTGAGCTCGTCGTTGCCCTTGGCGACGGCGATGCCGTACGGGGCCGCCTCGACCTGCTCGCCGACGAGCTGGAAGTCGTTGCCGCCGCCGGAGGTCTTGACCGCGTAGGCGGCGACCGGGAAGTCGGAGGAGCCGGCGTCGGCGCCGCCGGCGCGCAGCCGGGTCTGGGCCTCCAGGTCGTTGTCGAACGCCTCGATGGAGATCTTGCCCTTGCTGCCGCACTTGGCGCTCTCGGCCTTGGCGAGGTCGTGGGAGACCGTGCCGCGCTGCACGACCATCTTCTTGCCGCAGAGGTCGGCCCAGGTGGCGATGCCCTTGTCGTCGCCCTTCTTGGTGTAGATGGAGACGCCGGCGGTGAAGTAGTCGATGAAGTCGACGCCTTCGCCGACCTTCTTCTTCGTCTCGGGGTCGACACCGTCCTGGCGGTTCTTGGTGTCGGTCATGGCCGACATGGCCAGGTCGTAGCGGTCCGAGCGCAGGCCCGTGAGCAGGGTGTCGAAGGTGCCGTTCTCGAAGACGAACTTCACCCCGAGCTGCTTGCCCAGGGCGTCGCCCAGGTCGGGGTCGATGCCGATGGTCTTGCCGTCCTTGCCCTTGAACTCGACCGGCGGGTAGGCGATGTCGGAACCGACCTTGATCTCGCCCTTGTCGCGGATCGCCTGGGGAAGGAGGTCGGCGAGCGGGGCGGACGCGGTGGTGGCGGACGCGGAGGTCTCCGCTTCCGCCGACTTGGCGGTGTCGGTCTGGTCGCCGCAGCCGGTCAGGATCAGCGCGCCGGCGACCGCGAGGGAGCTCACCGCTGCCAGACGGGACATGGCGGGCGTACAGCGGATGGTGCGAGCGGTCATGGTCGGAGTCCTCCGGCGGTGAGGGAGCGTCAAAAAAAGGGGTGCGCACGAACGCGTCTTCGAGTCCCGACACCCCGAGCGATTAGGGCATCTTGCCATCCGGAATAGCCCATTCAGGGGTCCAGCCATGTCAAAATCGGGTAACGGGCGACCCCCGAATCCCCACAGGCCGGGACAGTGAGCCCGGACCATCTGTGGGAATTTCACCTCTCGACCGGAGAATCTCCGGGACGGCCGGATCGACCCGACGACTCGTGTGCCGTACAACGGAATTGCCGTCGCCGGCCTGTGCCGGGCGGACTTGTCACGCCATTCGCCCATGAGTCGTGTCACCCGGTCGAAAGAGACTCGTCCGTGGCGGGCTCGGTCCGGTAAGAAAGACCTTTACACCCCTCATCCGGGGACCAGGACGCGTGTGCGGCGCGTCCGCGCGTGCGAACCCTCCCCGCCGAGGCGGTCCAACCGCCGGCGCGGGGACGTACGCGGTGCCCACCCACCCCTCCTCACCAGGAGCGGCAACCCTCAGACGAAGAAGACTTAAGGGGTCAGACAGCATGGCAGCGGAGATCGTCAATCCTCTCAATCACAGCACCACCGGCAGCCGGGCCGCAGAATCGAACGTGGCCGACGAGCCCTTCGATCCGGCCTTCGCGCTCCACCGCGGCGGGAAGATGGCCGTGCAGGCCACCGTTCCGATCCGCGACAAGGACGACCTGTCCCTCGCCTACACGCCGGGCGTCGCCAAGGTGTGCAGCGCCATCGCGGAGAACCCGGAGCTCGTCCACGACTACACCTGGAAGTCGCAGGTCGTGGCCGTCGTCACGGACGGCACCGCCGTCCTCGGCCTCGGGGACATCGGCCCCGAGGCGTCCCTCCCGGTGATGGAGGGCAAGGCCATTCTCTTCAAGCAGTTCGGCGGAGTGGACGCGGTGCCGATCGCGCTCGCCACCACCGACGCGGACGAGATCGTGGAGACCGTCGTCCGGCTCGCGCCCTCCTTCGGCGGGATCAACCTGGAGGACATCTCGGCGCCCCGCTGCTTCGAAATCGAGCGCAAGCTCCAGGAGCGGCTGGACATCCCGGTCTTCCACGACGACCAGCACGGCACCGCCGTGGTGACGCTGGCGGCCCTGCGCAACGCGGCGAAGCTGTCCGGCCGGACCCTGGGCGACCTGCGCGGGGTCATCTCGGGTGCGGGCGCGGCCGGTGTCGCCATCGCGAAGTTCCTGCTGGAGGCGGGCATCGGCGACATCGCCGTCGCCGACCGCAAGGGCATCGTCAGCCGGGACCGCGAGGACCTCACCGACGTCAAGCGGGAGCTGGCCGGCATCACCAACAAGGCGGGTGTCTCCGGCCCGTTGGAGGCCGCGCTGGCCGGCGCGGACCTCTTCATCGGCGTCTCCGGCGGTACGGTCCCCGAGCCGGCCGTCGCCTCGATGGCCCCGGGCGCGTACGTCTTCGCCATGGCCAACCCGAACCCCGAGGTGCACCCCGACATCGCGCACAAGTACGCGTCGGTCGTGGCCACCGGGCGCTCCGACTACCCGAACCAGATCAACAACGTGCTGGCGTTCCCCGGCATCTTCGCGGGCGCGCTCCAGGTCCGGGCGTCCCGGATCACCGAGGGCATGAAGATCGCCGCGGCGAACGCGCTGGCCGACGTGGTCGGCGACGAGTTGGCCGCGGACTACGTCATCCCGTCGCCGTTCGACGAGAGGGTCGCCCCGGCGGTGACGGCCGCGGTCGCCGCCGCCGCACGGGCCGAGGGCGTCGCCCGGCGCTGACGCCCGCGCCGGGCACCCCCACCGGTACGGAGAACGCACGCGCACCGGCACCCTCGGGTGCCGGAAACCCCGCTCCCCGCCATGCGCAGGAGCGGGGTTCGTGCGTCCGGGGCCGTAGGCCGTGTCCGGCAGTTCCCTCCGGGCGGGCGTGGTCCGGCACGGCCTACGGCCGAACTCAGTGGCTGCGGCGGGTGACGAACTCCGCCAGGGAGAGCAGGTCCCCGGCCGCCGCGAGGTCGGGCACCGCGCGGGAGAGGTGGTGGACCGCCCGGGCCATCCGGTCGGCCGCCGTGACCTGGGCCCAGTCGCGTCCGCCGGCCCGCTCCACGGCGTCGGCGGCCCTGCGCACGTCGTCCGGCGCGCCGAGCGGGCCTTCGTAGAGCGCGGCGAGGTCGGCGGCGGCCGGGGTGCCCGAGGTGAGCGCGGCCACCACGGGCAGGGACTTCTTGTGTGCGGTGAGGTCGGCGCCGACCGGTTTTCCGGTACGTGCCGGATCGCCCCAGATGCCGATCAGGTCGTCGATGAGCTGGAAGGAGAGTCCGGCCTCCCGGCCGAAGCCGTCCATCGCGCCCACCGACCGGTCCGAGGCGCCGGCGTAGAGGGCGCCCACGGCGCAGGCACAGCCGAGCAGCGCGCCGGTCTTGGCCATGGCCATGGTGAGGCACTCGTCGAGGCTGACGTCCCGGGGGCCGCGTTCCTCGAAGGCGCAGTCGGCCTGCTGGCCGGCGCAGAGCTCGATGACGCAGGAGGTGATCCTCGCCGAGGCTTGGGCCGAGGCGGGGTGGTCGTCGTCGGCGAGGAGCCGCAGGGCGAGCGCCAGCATGGCGTCGCCGGTGATGACGGCGTCCGGGACGCCGAAGACCGCCCAGGCGGTGGGCCGGTGGCGGCGGGTGGCGTCCTCGTCGATGACGTCGTCGTGGAGCAGGGTGAAGTTGTGCACGAGTTCGACGGCCACGGCGGCGCGCAGCGCTTTCTCCGGGTCGCCGCCCAGCGCGCGGGCCGCCGCCAGCACCAGGGCGGGTCTGATGGCCTTGCCGGCCGGGCCCGGGGCGGGATTCCCCTCGGCGTCCGCCCAGCCGAAGTGGTACGTCGCCACCCGGCGCATCCCGCCGGGCAGCGACGCCACCGCGGCGCGCAGATGCGGGTCGACGAGAGCCCGGGTCCGCTCCAGGAGCGCCGCGGCCTCGTGGCCCTCGGTCGCGGCGTCCGTACTCGTCATGGTCACGGTCACTCCCTCTGTCGCCGGTGAGCCCCCGGTCCGGTTCGTCGCGGGCCGGGGGCACGGGTCGTACGGGCGGTGCGGTGGTACGGCGGTGATACGGGGCACCCGTCGGGCGCGCACGGGCGACCGGCGGGCGCACGGGCGCCGGACGGGCGACGGGCCCGGAGGCCGGGCACGGGCGCCGGGGGTCGGGCGGGCGCGGGCGCCGGGGGTCGGGCACCCAGCCGGCGCCCGCTCCCGTGCCCGGCCCCCGTGCCCCCGCCCCGGACCCGTCGCCCGCCCGTGGGTCACCCCGTGAGGTCGCTGCGCGCCCCGCGGGCCGGCCCTCAGTGCCAGCGGCTGACCTCGACGTTCTCCAGGATCCCGAGGGCGTCGGGAACCAGGACGGCCGCGGAGTAGTAGGCCGTGACCAGGTACGAGATGATCGCCTGCTCGTCGATGCCCATGAAACGGACGGAGAGGCTCGGCTCGATCTCGTCCGGGATGCCGGTCTGCTGGAGGCCGATGACGCCCTGCTCGGACTCGCCGGTCCTCATGCAGATGATCGAGGTGGTGCGGGCCTCGGTGATCGGGATCTTGTTCGACGGGAAGATCGGCACCCCGCGCCAGGCCGGTACGTGCTGTCCGCCGACGTCCACGCTCTCCGGGACCAGTCCGAGCCGGTTGCACTCGCGGCCGAAGGCGGCGATGGCGCGGGGGTGGGCGAGGAAGAGCTTCGATCCGCGCCGCCGGGAGAGGAGTTCGTCCATGTCGTCGGGGCTGGGCACACCGGCGTGCGGCTGGAGCCGCTGGCCGTAGTCGCAGTTGTTGAGGAGGCCGAACTCCCGGCTGTTGATGAGTTCGTGCTCCTGGCGCTCACGGAGCGCCTCGACCGTGAGCCGCAACTGCTGCTCGGTCTGGTTCATCGGTTGGTTGTACAGGTCGGCTACACGGCTGTGCACCTTCAGTACGGTCTGGGCGACGCTGAGTTCGTACTCGCGTGGCGACGCGTCGTAGTCCACGAAGGTGTGCGGGACGAGTGCTTCCCCGACGTGGCCGGCGGAGAGGTCGATCGCCGCCTCGCCGTACTTGTTCGTCCGCTGCTGCGGGATGGCGAGCAGCCCGGCGAGGTGGTCGCGGAGGGTACCGACCCGCTCGGCGAGGTTGAGTACGTCGGCGCGGCTCAGCGTCAGCAGGGTGCAGGCGGTGGCCGCGCGGGTGGTGTACTCCCACTGCGCGTCGCCCTCCACCAGGGAGTGGTCTCCGAAGTACGAACCGTCCGCGAGGACTCCGAGCACCGTCTCGTCCCCGTAGGGGCCCGTGCCGATCTTCTCCACCCGGCCGTGGGCCAGCAGGTAGACCCGGTCCGCCGCGTCCCCCGAGGCGGCGATGACCTCCCCGGCGGCCACGTCGCGCTGTTCGCAGCGCCGGGCCAGTTCGGCGAGCGCCTCCTCGTCCGCGTAGTCGCGGAGCGCGGGCAGTTCGCCGAGCTCGGCGGGGATGACCGCGACCCGGTCGCCGGTCTGCACGAAGGTCACCCGGCCGTCTCCCACCGAGTAGCTGAGCCGACGGTTCACCCGGTACGTACCGCCCTGTACCTGCACCCACGGCAGCATCTTCAGCAGCCACCGGGAGGTGATCTCCTGCATCTGCGGCGCGGACTTGGTGGTCGTCGCGAGGTTCCTCGCAGCGGCAGTGCCGAGACTCTGCTGCGGCGTGCCCTGCGTGTCGCGAACCTCTTCACCAACGGACATCTGACGGGTCCTCTCGATCATGGGCTGAGCTGCGTGAAGAAGCCTTTCAGCACGGAGTGTCGCTACGCCATTACACAAAAGAGTGCGACTAAAAGGGGTGCGGGCGGGGCAGCACGGTCCCGCGATGCCTGCCGAGGCCGATAACTTGCATCTCAAATACCAGTTATCTAGGGTGCTCCCATGCGGCTGACGAGATTCACCGACGTGGCGCTGCGGGTGCTGATGCGCCTCGCCGTCACGAAGAACGGCGAGGCGCCGACCACCCGCGAGGTGGCGTCGGTCATGCGGGTGCCCTACACCCACACCGCCAAGGTGGTCGCCCGGCTCCAGCACCTCGGCCTGGTCGAGGCGCGCCGGGGACGCGGCGGCGGGCTCGCCCTCACCGGAGCCGGCCGCACCGCCTCGGTCGGCGGGCTCGTCCGCGAACTCGAAGGCGCGGGCGACGTGGTGGAGTGCGAGGGGGACACCCCCTGCCCGCTGCTCGCCGCCTGCCGGCTGCGCGGCGCCCTGCGCCGGGCCCAGGAGGCGTTCTTCACGGAGCTCGACCCCCTCACCGTCACCGATCTCGTCGCCTCGCCCACCGGGCCGCTGCTCATCGGCCTCGGCGCCGGCCCCGCGGACACCGGCTGAACGGCGCCCGGAGCGCACGGACGGCGCGGACCGCACCACCCCGGCCGGGTACGCGCCCTCGTGGGCCGCACCGGATTCACCCGTACCAAGAAATACGCATCTCGCATACCAATTCAACGTCCGAGGAGTCCCGATGCTCTCCGAGCAGTCGACCGCCACCGTCCGCGCCGCCCTCCCCGCCGTCGGGGCCGCCATCGGGGACATCGCCGGTCTCTTCTACCAGAAGCTCTTCGCCGCCCACCCCGAGCTGCTGCGGGACTTCTTCAACCGGGGCAACCAGGCCGCCGCCACCCAGCAGCGCGCCCTCGCGGGCTCGGTCGCCGCCTTCGCGACGATGCTGGTCGAACACCCGGACACCCGACCCGACGTGATGCTGAGCCGGATCGCCCACAAGCACGCCTCCCTCGGCGTCACGGCCGGGCAGTACGAGGTGGTCCACACGCACCTCTTCGCCGCCGTCGCGGAGGTACTGGGCGACGCGGTCACCCCGGAGGTCGCCGCCGCCTGGGACGAGGTCTACTGGCTGATGGCCAACGCCCTGATCGCCGTCGAGGACCGTCTCTACGCGGAACGCGGCGTCGCCGCCGGCCAGGTCTGGCAGGAGTGGGAGGTGGCGGGGCGCACGGAGGAGACCGCCGACGTCACCACCTTCACGCTCCGCCCCGCCGACGGCACCCCGGCCCCCGCCTTCCGGCCCGGCCAGTACGTCTCCGTACAGGTGGAACTCCCGGACGGCGCGCACCAGATACGCCAGTACAGCCTCTCCGGCGCCCCGGGCGCGCCGGTGCGCTCGATCACCGTCAAGCGGGTGCACGGCGGCGACGGGCCGGACGGCGAGGTCTCCGCGCACCTGCACGCGCACGCCCGCCCCGGCGACCGGCTGCGCGTCTCGCTGCCGTACGGCGACCTGACGCTCGGCGCGTCCGCCGGGGCGGAGCCGGCCGCCCCGCTGCTGCTCGCCTCGGCGGGGATCGGCTGCACCCCGATGCTGTCGTTCCTGGAGCACCTCGCGGCCACCGGCCACGACGCCCCGGTCACGGTGGTGCACGGTGACCGCTTCCCCGCCGACCACGCCCTGCGGGCCGACCACGCACGGCTGACCGCCGGACTCAAGGCCGGCGCCGCGCACTTCTGGTACGAGCACCCCGAGGCCGGTCACCCCACCGAGCGCACCGGACTGGTCGATCTGGGCGGACTGACCGTCGCCCCCGGCACCCACGCCTACCTCTGCGGCCCGCTGCCCTTCATGCGCGCCGTGCGTACGCAGCTGCTGGCCAAGGGGGTACCGGCGGCGGACATCCACTACGAGGTGTTCGGCCCGGACCTCTGGCTCGCCCAGGACTGAGACGCGCGGCGGGGGCGGCGACACTGGAGGGATGAGCCCGACCGACCCGCCCGCCGACCCCGCCGCCCCCACCGGCCCGGCCCCCACCGCCGCGGACCCCGCGTCCGTACTCCGCCCCCGGCTGCCCTCCCCGCTGGTGGCGGCGCCCGACGAGCGGTTCGGGCGGCACGGGGTGACCCTGCTGCTCAAGCGGGACGACCTGATCCACCCGGACCTGCCGGGCAACAAGTGGCGCAAGCTGGCGCCCAACCTCGCGGAGGGCGCCGGACGCCCGGTGCTGACCTTCGGCGGGGCGTACTCGAACCATCTGCGGGCGACCGCCGCCGCCGGGCGGCTGCTGGGCTTCGCCACCATCGGGGTCGTACGCGGCGACGAGCTGGCCGGCCGCCCGCTGAACCCCTCGCTGGCCCGGTGCGCGGCGGACGGGATGCGGCTGCACTTCGTGGACCGGGGGACGTACCGCGCGAAGGACGAGCCGCGGGTGCTGGCGGCGTTGCTGGACCGTTTCGGGGACGTGCGGGTCATCCCGGAGGGCGGCAGCAACGCGCGGGCCGCACAGGGCTGTACGGAGCTCGGGCGCGAGCTGCGGGGGCGCACCGAGGTCGCCGCCGTGGCCTGCGGCACCGGGGGCACCCTGGCGGGCCTGGCGGCCGGTCTGGACCCGGGCGGGCGCGCCCTCGGCGTCGCGGTGCTGCGCGGCGGCTTCCTGTCCGACGCCGTGCGCGACCTCCAGCGCGACGCGTTCGGCGGCCCGGCCGGGCGGTGGTCGGTGGAGGACCGGTTCACCTTCGGCGGGTACGCCCGTACGACGCCGGAACTCCACGCGTTCGCCGACGACTTCGAGGACCGGCACCAACTGCCGGTCGAGCGGATCTACGTGGCGAAGCTGCTGTTCGCGCTGACCGCGCTGGCCGGGGAGGGCGCGTTCGCCCCGGGCACCCGGGTGACCGCGGTGATCACCGGGCGCCCGGAGGCGGAACCGGGGGCGTGACGTCCGCCGGGACTCAGCCGGCGTCCGACTCGCGGTAGGCGGCGGCCTCTTCGAGGTCGAGGCGGCGCAGCAGGGTGCGCAGCATCTCGTCGTCGATGCGGCGGTCGTCCCGGAGGCGTACGAAGACCTCGCGCTCGGCCTCGATCATGTCGCGGGACAGTCGGCGGTAGGTGTCGTCGGCGGACTCGCCGGTGAGCGGGTTGGCGGCGCCGAGGCGTTCCCAGACGGCGTTGCGGCGGCGCTCCATGACGGTGCGCAGCCGGTCGGCGAGGGGTTCGGGGAGGCTGTTGCGCTGGTCCGAGAGCAGGTCGTCCAGCCGCTGTTCGGCCGCCGTGGACGCCTCGCTCTGGGCTTGCGCCTCGGCGAGGGTCTGCGCCTGCGGGTCGGGTCCTGGCAGCTTCAGCAGGCGCACCAGCAGGGGCAGGGAGAGGCCCTGGACGACCAGGGTGCCGATGACGGTGGTGAAGGTCAGGAAGAGCACCAGGTTGCGGGCGGGGAAGGGCTCGCCGTCGTGCATGGTCATCGGGATGGAGAAGGCGATGGCGAGGGAGACGACTCCGCGCATCCCGGCCCAGCCGACGATCAGCGGGGAGGTCCAGTTGGTCTCGGGTTCGCGTGCGCGGATGCGGGCGGAGAGGGCGCGGGGCAGGTAGGTGGAGGGGTAGACCCAGAGGAAGCGGACCACCACGACCGCGACGAACACGGCGACGGAGTACCGCAGGGCGTCCCACACCGCATAGGTGCCCAGCCCCTTCAGCACGAAGGGCATCTGGAGCCCGATGAGGGCGAAGACGGCGGACTCCAGCACGAAGGCCACCATCTTCCAGACGGCGGCCTCCTGGAGGCGGGTGGCGAAGTCGACCTGCCAGGACCGGTGTCCGAGGTACAGGGCGACGACGACCACGGCGAGCACTCCGGAGGCGTGCACCCGCTCGGCCGCCGCGTACGCCACGAACGGGATCAGCAGGGAGAGGGTGTTCTGGAGCAGCGCCTCCTTGAGGTGGGTGCGCAGCCAGTGCAGCGGGACCATCAGCAGCAGGCCGACGAGGACGCCGCCGACCGAGGCGAGCAGGAACTCCCGCACCCCTTCGCCCCAGCTCATCCCCGCGCCCACGGCGGCTGCCAGGGCCACCTTGTAGGCGGTGATCGCGGTGGCGTCGTTCACCAGGGACTCGCCCTGGAGGATGGTGGTGACCCGGGCGGGGAGGCCGACCCGGCGGGCGATGGCGGCGGCGGTCACGGCGTCGGGCGGGGCGACGACCGCGCCGAGCACCAGCGCGGCGGGCAACGGCAGGTCGGGGACGAGGAGATAGGCGAGCCAGCCGACCGCGAGCGTGGCGAAGAGGACGTACCCGACCGACAGCAGCGCGACGGGTCTGGCGTTGGCCCGCAGGTCCAGGTAGGAGCTGTCCACGGCCGCGGTGTACAGCAGGGGCGGCAGCAGCAGCGGCAGCACGATGTGCGCGTCGAGCGTGTACGGGGGCACACCCGGCAGGTAGGCGGCCAGAAGTCCTACGGCAACCAGCAGCAGCGGCGCGGGCACAGGGGTGCGCCGCGCCGCGCCGGCTACCGCCGCACTGGCCGCGACCAGTGCGACCAGGGGCAATGCGTCCATCGGTCGGGTCCTCACATCCGTCGTAACCTGGCCATCATGAGTGAGTGCCCGCACGTATCCGAATTGCCCCGCCCCGAACCGACCCCGCTCAGTGCCACCTGCCTGGAGTGCCGGGACGCCGGGACGCACCCCGTGCAGCTGCGGCTCTGCCTGACCTGCGGGCACGTCGGCTGCTGCGATTCGTCACCGCTCCGGCACGGAACGGGACACGCCCGGGAGAGCGGGCACTGCGTCATGCGCAGCTTCGAGCCGGGCGAGAGCTGGCGCTGGTGCTACGAGGACGGTTCGATCGTCTGACGTCTGGGTACGTCAAACCGGCGCCGGTTCTTCGCAATTGTGCGCCACCGAACCCGAAGGCCTCTGCCGGCAAGGCCCGTCCCCGTCCGGCGCGAACCATGCCGGTCACGCCCCTAGCCACCGTCAGTACCCCCATGCTTACCATGTGTGACCCCCACCGGTTGGGCTCGCGGCGACACGGCATCATGTATCGCGATAGCGTCGCCCCGACCGAGAACCGACGACCGACCGAACGGTTGCGGACATGTTCCGGAACCTCGAACGAGTTTGTGCCACCTTGGAGGTGAGGGTGTCCCAGATCGCAGGCGAACCCGGGAACCAGGACTTCGTGGAGGTCCGGCTGCCCGCCGCGGGTGCCTACCTGTCGGTGCTGCGTACGGCCACGGCCGGCCTCGCGGCGCGCTTGGACTTCACTCTCGACGAGATCGAGGACCTTCGCATCGCGGTCGACGAGGCCTGCGCGATCCTGCTCCAGCAGGCCGTGCCCGGCTCCGTCCTCAGCTGCGTGTTCCGGCTCGTGGACGACTCCCTCGAAGTGACCGTGTCGGCCCCGACCACGGACGGCCGGGCACCCGAACGCGACACCTTCGCGTGGACGGTGCTCGCCGCGCTGGCGGGCAAGGTCGAGTCCACGGTCGCCGACGACCGGACGGTCAGCATCAGCCTCCACAAACAACGCGGCGCGGGACCCGGGCCGGCGTGAGCGACGGGAACGGGGAAGGTGCTGTGCGGGACGATTCGATCCGATCGGGGGCGGCGCACCCTACCGCCGTCCCCGAGCAACAGGCCCGCCCGCACCCCGTGGACGGGGCGGACGGGACGGACGGGCCCTCGGGGCTCACGGTCGCGGCGGAGCAGGCGGAGCGGGCGGGCCAGATGAGCGAGCACGGGCATCACGATCCCAACGACCGCAGCGGTGCGCGGGCGCTCTTCGTAGTCCTCCGGGAACTGCCGGACGGGTCACCGGAGAAGGCCGAGCTGCGCAACCGGCTGGTCCGGATGCATCTGCCACTGGTGGAGCATCTGGCCCGCAGGTTCCGCAACCGGGGCGAGCCGCTGGACGACCTCACCCAGGTCGCCACGATCGGCCTGATCAAGTCGGTGGACCGGTTCGATCCGGACCGGGGCGTGGAGTTCTCCACGTACGCGACACCGACCGTCGTCGGGGAGATCAAGCGGCACTTCCGCGACAAGGGCTGGGCGGTCCGGGTGCCGCGCCGCCTCCAGGAGCTGCGGCTCTCGCTGACCACGGCCACCGCCGAGCTCTCCCAGCAGCACGGCCGCTCGCCGACCGTGCACGAGCTGGCGGAGCGGCTCGGCATCTCCGAGGAGGAGGTGCTGGAAGGGCTGGAATCGGCCAACGCCTACAGCACCCTCTCGCTGGACGTGCCGGACACCGACGACGAGTCGCCGGCCGTCGCGGACACGCTGGGCTCGGAGGACGAGGCGTTGGAGGGCGTCGAGTACCGCGAGTCCCTGAAGCCGCTGCTGGAGGGGCTGCCGCCGCGCGAGAAGCGGATTCTGCTGCTGCGCTTCTTCGGCAACATGACCCAGTCGCAGATCGCCCAGGAGGTGGGCATCTCGCAGATGCACGTCTCCCGGCTGCTGGCCCGCACGCTGGCCCAGCTGCGCGAGCGGCTGCTCGTGGAGGAGTGAGGGCGCCGGGGCCGCTCGCCCGGGTCGGGCGGACGAGCCGGCGCGATCCTGACGAGAGACCGAAGGCCCCCGCTTCCCGGCGTGTACCGGGGGCGGGGGCCTTCGGCCGCCCGGAGTCGCGTGGGCGCTACTCGTCGCCGTCGGAGGCCGGACCCGGACGCCGGTCCATGCCCAGCTCGCGCGTGGTCGCCGGGTTGAAGAGCAGGACCAGCGCGGTGACCACGACGGCGGCGAGCACGATCCCGGTGGGGATCAGCGCGCCGTGGGACTTCAGCAGCGTGTAGGCGACGGGCGCCCCCATGATCTGCGTGATGACCGTGGGGCCCCGGCCCCAGCTGCGGCGCAGCAGCAGGCCCCGGGCACCCGCGAGCGGGATGAGGCCGAGCGCGATCAGGGTGGCTCCGCCCGTCACCGCCTGCGTGGGGCTCTGCGGGCGGCCGAGCATCCCCATCACCAGCATGTAGATCCCGCCGACGACGAGGGCCGCCCCTTCGAGGGCGGTGAGCGCGGCGAGGGCCTCGATGCGCCCCGGCTTCCCGGTCCGCTCCCCGGTCCGCTCCCCGGACGCGGGCAGCGGCGCGGACGACGGGGAGGGCGTGTTCGCTTGAGTACTCACGCGAGCCAGGTTGGCATCCCGCGGCCCGGAAAGCGAAGCCGGGGGCCGGTGCGCCCCTCCCGACACGCCCGGTCACGCCGGGTGACCGGGGTGCGGGCGATCACGGAGCGTGAGTGCAGGGGGGAGGGACTGCGGGCCGGTACCGCCTGGTAGGTAGGCTGGCAGTCATGCGCGCTCTCCTCGTGGTCAATCCCGCCGCCACCACCACCAGTGCGCGGACGCGCGACGTGCTCATCCACGCTCTGGCGAGCGAGATGAAAATCGAGGCCGTGACCACGGAGTACCGGGGCCACGCCCGGGATCTGGGACGCCGGGCGGCGGACTCCGGCTCCTTCGACCTGGTGGTCGCCCTCGGCGGTGACGGCACCGTGAACGAGGTCGTCAACGGACTGCTGCACCGGGGCCCCGACGACGGACTGCCGAGTCTCGCGGTGGTTCCCGGCGGCTCGACCAACGTCTTCGCGCGGGCGCTGGGGCTGCCCAACGACCCGGTGGAGGCGACCGGCGCGATCCTTCAGGCCCTGGCCGAAGAGAGCTCGCGGACGGTGGGGCTGGGGCGGGCGTTCGGTACGCCGGGCTCCGCCGACGAAGCGGTACCCGAACGCTGGTTCACTTTCTGCGCGGGCCTCGGCTTCGACGCCGGCGTGATCGGCCGGGTCGAACAGAAGCGCGAGGGCGGCAAGCGTTCGACCCACGCCCTCTACGTACGCCAGGTGCTCCGCCAGTTCGTCGACGAGCCGCACCGCCGCCAGGGCGTGATCACGCTGGAGGTGCCCGGCCAGGAGCCGGTGCACGAGCTGGCGCTGTCGATAATCTGCAACACCGCCCCCTGGACCTACCTGGGCAATCGCCCGATGTACGCCTCTCCGAAGGCGTCCTTCGACACCGCCCTGGACATCCTCGGCCTGAAGCGCCTCTCCACCGCGCAGGTGGCCCGCTACGGCACCCAGCTGCTCACTTCCAGTCCTGACAAGGGCCCGCGCGGCAAGCACGTGGTTTCACGGCATGACCTCACGGACTTCACCTTGCATTCAAAGGTCCCGCTCCCCTTCCAGATGGACGGCGACCACCTGGGACTGCGTACGAGCGTGACGTTCACAGGCGTACGCCGTGCACTGCGTGTGATTGTGTGAGCGGAAGAACCCAAAGTCCTTTAACTCGAACGTTTGGGCTGGTTCCCACCCCTAAGAAGTACGGCTGTGACGGAGCCGACACCGAGGAATCAAAAAAAACTTTCCAGAAGGGGTTGTATCCGTCGCCGAGGTTTGCGAATCTCTACATGGCGATCGGGACGGCCCGCAGCATCGGCCTCCACTGAGAGCCAGAACCCCTCCCCACTGTGCAGACCACGACCAGTTCGTCTGGGCGTAGGCCCTTCACCTGCGGGGGGATTCGTGAAAGCGTTCACATTCACAAGCAACAAGCATGTAATACCAAGGAGAGGTAGCAGCCATGGACTGGCGTCACAACGCCGTTTGTCGTGAGGAAGACCCCGAGCTGTTCTTCCCCATCGGCAACACCGGTCCTGCGCTGCTGCAGATCGAGGAAGCCAAGGCCGTCTGCCGTCGCTGCCCCGTCATGGAGCAGTGCCTGCAGTGGGCGCTCGAGTCCGGCCAGGACTCCGGCGTCTGGGGTGGCCTCAGCGAGGACGAGCGCCGCGCCATGAAGCGCCGCGCCGCTCGCAACCGGGCGCGCAACGCCAGCGCCTGATTCGACGCCCCCGCGACAAAGCCTCAGCCCGGCGGCGCGTACGCAGCGTACGCACAGCCCCGCCTTCGAGTCGCAGCGCGCAGTACCCCGTAGCGCAGAAGAACGTGCTTGAACCGAAAGGCCCGGACCGTCACCACGGTCCGGGCCTTTCGGTGTGCCGTGCGGCCCCCGGCTGACGGGGGCCGCGCCTGGGGCGGGTTTCAGCGGTCGGCGCTGACCGGGAGGTCGAGCAGCACCTGGGTGCCGCGTTCCGGGGCGGCCACCATGTCGAAGCTGCCGCCCAGTTCGCCCTCGACCAGCGTGCGCACGATCTGGAGTCCCAGGTTGCCGGCCTTACGGGGGTCGAAGCCCTCGGGGAGACCGCATCCGTCGTCCTGCACGGTGATGAGCAGCCGGCCGTCCCGGGACGATCCGCCCCGCACCGCGGAGACCTCGACCGTGCCGCTGTCGCCCTCGCTGAACGCGTGTTCCAGGGCGTTCTGCAGGACTTCGGTGAGCACCATGGAGAGCGGGGTGGCCACGTCCGCGTCCAGGACGCCGAAGCGTCCGGTGCGCCGGCAGGTGACCTTGCCGGGCGAGATCTCGGCGACCATGGAGATGACCCGGTCGGCGATCTCGTCGAACTCGACGCGCTCGTCCAGATTCTGGGACAACGTCTCATGGACGATGGCGATCGAACCGACGCGCCGCACCGCCTCGTTGAGCGCCTCGCGCCCCTGTACGGAGTCCATCCGGCGGGCCTGGAGACGCAACAGGGCGGCCACCGTCTGGAGGTTGTTCTTGACCCGGTGGTGGATCTCCCGGATCGTCGCGTCCTTGGTTATCAACTCGCGTTCACGACGGCGCAGTTCCGTGACGTCCCGGAGAAGCACCAGCGATCCGATCCGGGCCCCCTTGGGCTTGAGCGGGATCGCCCGGAACTGGATGACGCCGCTGGCGCACTCCACTTCGAACTCGCGGGGCGCGTAGCCGCTCGCGACCTTGGCCAAAGCTTCGTCCACCGGCCCCCGGGACGGGGCGAGTTCGGCGGTGGTCTGGCCGAGGTGGAGACCGACGATGTCGGAGGCGAGGCCGAGCCGGTGGTAGGCGGAGAGGCCGTTGGGGCTGGCGTACTGCACGACCCCGTCGGCGTCGAGCCGGATGAGCCCGTCGCCGACGCGCGGGGACGCGTCCATGTCGACCTGCTGGCCGGGGAACGGGAAGGCCCCCGCGGCGATCATCTGGGCGAGGTCGGCGGCGGACTGGAGGTAGGTGAGTTCCAGCCTGGAAGGGGTCCGCACGGTCAGCAGATTGGTGTTGCGCGCGATGACGCCGAGGATGCGGCCCTCGCGGCGGACCGGGATGGCCTCGACGCGTACCGGCACCTCCTCCCGCCACTCCGGGTCGCCCTCGCGCACGATCCGCCCCTCGTCCAGGGCGGCGTCCAGCAGCGGGCGACGGCCGCGCGGCACCAGATGGCCGACCATGTCGTCCTGGTAGGAGGTCGGGCCGGTGTTGGGGCGCATCTGCGCGACGGAGACGTACCGGGTCCCGTCCCGGGTCGGAACCCAGAGGACGAGGTCGGCGAAGGACAGGTCGGAGAGCAGCTGCCACTCCGAGACCAGCAGGTGGAGCCATTCGAGATCGGTGTCGCTCAGGGCTGTGTGCTGGCGGACGAGGTCGTTCATGGAGGGCACATGTGCGAGCGTACCCGTGGATACCGAGAGGTTCCGAACCGAGCGGGAGCCCGTCCCCGCCCTCGGGAGCGGCGACGCCGTGTACAGAACGGCACCGCACCACCAGAATCGGTACCGCGTCAGCAGAATCGATACCGCAGACGCATGGACACCGACAAATGGTCTAGTCCACAATACAGAAACAAGAACCTCCGCCCTCCCCGCACAGGAGGACGGACCGAGGCACCCGCGCTCTCTGCCCTGATCGCGCCGGCGCCTCGTACGGCCGGAGGCACCGCACACCGCCGGCCGAGCAGCTCCGGGCTGCGGTACCGGGCGGGCCGAGGGTCCCTCCCGGTGCCGTGGCCCGCGGGTCGGGCACGACGCCGCCCCGCACGGCACCTCGCACCCCTTCGCGCGCGTCATGTTCCGACGCCCGGACGACGGTGCCCGCACGACGGCCCCCGGACGACTCCGCCTCGCGTCCCGCTCCGGCCCCGCCCGCACCGGCCCACCACCCCCGGCCTGCCCCGCCCGCGCGGGCTCGGGCCCGGGTCGCGCACCCTCCACATCTGCGGACAATTGACTCAAGTCGACCCCCGCCGCACGACGTCCCGCGACCAGCCACCGGACGATGACCCAAATGCGGAAGGCACCTGTTCCCCAGGCGTGGAACTCTGTTAAATTTGGACCAGATTGGTCTATACCACACACGTCGTCATTGATCAGATCGGCAGGCACAGCGTGGAAGTTGTCATCGTCCCGGACGCAGCGGCAGGCGGCGAGCTCATCGCGGAGGCCATGGGCGCGCTGCTGAGCCGCAAGCCCTACGCCCTGCTCGGCGTCGCCACCGGCTCGACCCCGCTGCCCATCTACCGGTCCCTGGCCGAAAAGGTGCGCTCGGGCGCGGTGGACGCTTCCCGGGCCCGGATCTGTCAGCTCGACGAGTACGTCGGGCTCCCCGCCGGGCACCCGGAGTCCTACCGCTCCGTCGTGCTGCGCGAGGTCGTGGAGCCGCTCGGCCTGACCGAGTCCTCCTTCATGGGCCCGGACGGCTCCGCCGAGGACGTCCAGGCGGCCTGCGAGGCCTACGACAGGGCGCTGACCGAGGCCGGCGGCGTCGACCTCCAGCTGCTCGGCATCGGCACGGACGGGCACATCGGCTTCAACGAGCCCTGTTCCTCGCTCGCCTCGCGCACCCGGATCAAGACGCTCACCGAGCAGACCCGGGTGGACAACGCCCGCTTCTTCGACGACGACATCGACCAGGTGCCGCACCACGTCATCACCCAGGGCATCGGCACCATCCTGGAGTCGCGCCACGCGATCCTGCTGGCCACCGGCGAGGGCAAGGCCGACGCGGTCGCGCTGACCGTCGAGGGGCCGGTCGCCTCCGTGGTACCCGCCTCCGCGCTCCAACTGCACCCGCGCGCCACGATCGTGGTGGACGAGGCGGCGGCCTCCAAGCTGAAACTGGCCGACTACTTCCGCCACACCTTCGCCTCCAAGCCCTCCTGGCAAGGCCTGTAAGCCCCCCCACGGGCGCCACGGTCGCCACGGCCCCGGCGTCCGCACCGCGTGAAGGAAGGGCCGGTCACCGCCCAGGACGCCGTTGGTCCATCCGGTTCCTTGCGCGGGGGCGTCCGGCAGAACGTCCTCCGGCTCCTCCTTCCACCGGCCGCGCGGCCCGAGCGGGTTGGTCCCCATTTTCTGCAGGACGCCCGCTCACGGGCCGCCGTCGTCGCGCGTGACTGCCGACCGCTGACTGCCGGTGTCCGGCTCGGCGCGTGGGCGGCGGAGCATGATCATGAGGAAAGCGGCCACAGCGAGGGCGGTGCCGAGCACGACTGACACCATGGCCGTGTCCGAGACGGCCCGCCAAGTGGCGCTGGTCGCGGGCCGGCACACCGGATCGCACTCCCACGCGGTCGCCCGATGCCCCTTGGCGGACCAACCGGCGGTCAGGCCGAGGCCGAAGAGCAGGACGCCGGCCCAGAATATTCGGCGGACCACCAGCAGGTACCTACGCGAATGGGTATCGACCATCACACCAGGTTCCCAGGGCCCGGAGTTCCCGGGCAATGCGGTAGAACCAGCCATGATCGGGCGGCGGCCCCGAAGGCGGAGGGGCCGGTCACCAGGTGGGAGGCTGCCGCGGAATTCGCCTGCAGCGTCCCAGGTGGTGACCGGCCCCTCCGCCAGTCGCGCGCGCCGTCACGCCCCGGTGAGGGCCTCCGCCGCGGCGAGGCCGCAGACGCGGGCGGCACCGTGGGTCTCCACGTACAGCGCCCCCCTCGGCGCGGAGTACGGCAGGCCCATCTCCACGACCACCGTGTCGGGGCGCCGGGCGAGCAGGGCGTCGACCGCCGCCGCCATCCACGGGTGGCGGTGGGCGTCGCGGACGACCGCGACGACGCGACGCTCCCCCGCGGCCGCGAGGGCGTCCGCCACCGGGTCCCCGCTGTCGATCCCGTAGGTCGCACCGGTGGTGCCGGGCAGCAGGCGGGTCAGCTCGGCGGCCACGCCCCACGGGGTCTCGGCGCCGACGGCGACGTTGGCCACCGGGGTGAAGGCGGCGACGTGGACCGGAGCGTCCAGCCGGGGGCCGTCACCGCTCACCCGTACCGCGCGGCGGGCCGCGACGAGACCGATGTTCGCGTCGTACCCGTCGGGCAGTCCGGTCGCGGTGCCGGGCGCGGTCCCCTCCTGCACTGCCGCGCCCGGCTCCGGGACCGCCCCCCTCGCACCGCGCGTCCAGGACGCGAGTGCCCGTACACGTGCGGCGGCGTCGGCCAGCCGCTCCTCTGCCAGCTCCCCGCCGCGCACGGCGGCGACCAGCGCGTCGCGCAGCCGCTCCACCGTGGCGTCGTCCTCCAGCCCGCCGCCGACGCACAGGGCGTCGGCGCCGGCCGCTATCGCGAGGACCGAGCCGCGCTCGATCCCGTACGTCGCCGCGATGGCCTGCATCTCCACCGCGTCGGTGACGATGAGTCCCTCGTAACCGAGTTCACCGCGGAGCAGACCGGTGAGGATCTGCGGGCTGAGCGTCGCGGGGCGGTCGGGGTCGAGGGCGGGGAGCAGGATGTGCGCGCTCATCACCGACTTCGACCCCGCGGCGATGGCGGCCTTGAAGGGCACCAGTTCGCGGGCGTGCAGGGTCTCCAGACCGACGTCGATCCGGGGCAGCGCGTGGTGCGAGTCGACCGCGGTGTCGCCGTGGCCGGGGAAGTGCTTCGTGCAGGCGGCGACCCCGGCGGCCTGGATGCCCTCGACGTACGCGGCGGTGTGCCGGGCCACCAGGGCGGGATCGGCACCGAAGGAGCGTACGCCGATGACGGGGTTGTCCGGGTTGGAGTTGACGTCCGCGGACGGCGCCCAGTTGAGGTTGACGCCGCACTCGATGAGCCGGCGGCCCAACTCGTGGGCGACGGCCCGGGTCAGCGCGGGGTCGTCCACGGAACCGAGGGCGTGGTTGCCGGGGAAGGACGAGCCGTCGCGCACCTCCAGGCGGGTGACGTCGCCACCCTCCTCGTCGATGGCGACGAGTACGTCGTCGCACTCGGCCCGCAGTTGGGCGGTGAGCGCGGCGAGCTGGCCGGGCGAGACGATGTTGCGGCCGAACAGGCCGACGGAGGTGAGGCCTTCGCCGACGCGGCGCAGCAGCCAGTCGGGCGCGGTGGTGCCGGTGAAGCCCGGCTGGAGGACCGCGAGCGCGTCACGGGTGACGGTGTCGGTGGAGGAGGCAAGAGTGGTCATGGGGCCGCACTATCCCTTCACTGCGCCGTCGGTCAGACCGCTCACGGCCTTGCGCTGCAGGAAGACGAAGAGGACGAGGATCGGGACCGCGAAGACGGAGGAGGCCGCCATGGTGGCACCCCAGTCGTCGCCGAACTGGGTCTGGAACTGCGACAGCCACAGCGGCAGGGTCTGCGCCTCCGCCTGCTTGTTCAGGACCAGGACGAGGGGGAACTCGTTCCAGGCGGTGATGAAGCCGAACAGCGAGGTGGACATCAGGCCGGGCGCGAGCAGCGGCAGGATCACCTTGACGAACGCCTGCGGCCGGGTGCAGCCGTCCACCATCGCGGACTCCTCCAGCTCCCTGGGCACGGAGGCGACGAAGCCCCGCAGGGTCAGGAGCGTGAAGGGCAGGATCATGACCATGTAGAACAGGGTCAGCGGTATCAGGCTGTTGAGCATGTCCGAGTCACGCACGATGAAGTAGATCGCGATGACCATGACTTCCCACGGCGCCATCTGGGCCACCATGAAGCCGATGATGAACCCCTTGCGTCCCTTGAAGCGCATCCGGGCCAGGGCGAACGAGCCGGCCAGCGCGAGGGCGAGGGAGAGGGCCACGGCGACGACGGTGACGGTGAGGGAGTTCCGGACCATGGTCCAGAAGTTGTCGGCGGCGAGCGCGGTCCGGAAGTGGTCGAGCGTGATGTGGGTCGGGATCCACACCGGGTCGTCCGAGACGATGTCCGGGGTCGGCTTGAAGGCCGTGGCGAACATCCAGTACACGGGGAAGACGAAGCCGACGACCATGACGAGCGCCGTGGCGTTGGGCCAGATACGGCCGAAACGTGACGAAGCCGAGCGCTTCACAGCTCGTCCTCCCCTTGCTTGAGAACGATCCGGAGGTAGGAGGAGGTCAGCAGGAGCAGGATCACGATGGTCAGCAGCGCGATGGCCGAGCCCATGCCGTAGTGCTGGTTGCCGACGCCCTCGATGTAGGCGTACACGGGCAGGATCTCGGTGAGCCGGTCCGGGCCGCCCTCGTTGATCGCGAAGACCTGGGCGAACGCCTTGAAGACCCAGATGACTTCGAGGAAGGTGGTCGCGAAGAGGAAGGGCCGCAGGAACGGCATGGTGACCGAGGTGAAGCTCTTCCAGGCGCCGGCGCCGTCGAGCGAGGCGGCCTCGTAGAGCTCCTTGGGGATCGTCGTGGTGGCGGCGTACAGGTTGATCGCCACGAAGGGGATCGACTGCCACACGATGAGCACCGTGATGACGAAGAAGGTGGAGAACTGGCTGCCGGTCCAGTTGTAGTCGGCCATCGAGTGGAAGCCGATCTTGTCCAGCACCCAGTTGACGACACCGAACCGCGAGGCGAAGAGCCACTGGTAGACGGTGGTCGCGGCGATGACGGGCATCGCCCATGCGAGGACGAGGCCGATGAGCAGCGTGACCCGCATGCGCTTGCCGAGTTTGGCGAGCAGCAGTCCGGTGAGCGTACCGAAGATCATGATCAGGACCACGTTGGTGCCCGCGAAAACGATCGACCGGCCGGTGACGTTCCAGAAGTCCGCGTTGCCGAGGATCTCCTTGTAGTTGTCGACGCCGTTCCACTCGGAAATGTGCTGGATCAGCTGCCGCATGTTGAGGTTCTGGAACGACAGCAGGGTGTTCTTCACCAGCGGCCAGCCGAGGAACACCAGGGTCACGGCCACCGGAGGGGCCAGCAGCAGATAGGGGGCCAGCTGCGTTTTTCTGCCGCCGATACCGGACGGGCCCGGTGTGCGGTCGGCCCGCTTCTTGACCTCCGCCGGACCGGAGGGCGGCCGTTCGGTCTGCACGGTCATGCTCGCCATCTCTTTCTTGGCACCATGGGACAACTCGGCTGCCGGGTGCGGACTCCTCGGTGGAGTCCGCACCCGGCAGCTCGGTCTTACTGCTGCTGCGCGAGGCGCTTGTTGAGCTCCGCCTCGACCTGCTTGGCGGCCTCTTCGTTCGACTTGCCGTTCAGGACCGCGGTCATGAAGGTCTTGATCGGGTTGGGCGCGTTCTCGACGGCGGCCCACTCGGGGATCAGCGGCGTGGTGCCACCGACCTTGGCGGCCGGCGCGGCAGCCTCGGCGACCACGTTGCCCGTGAGGTTGCTGTTCAGCGACTCCTTGTTCGGGATGACACCGTTCAGCTTGGCGAGCTGGCCCTCGAATTGGTCGGAGAGCGCGAGCTTCAGGAACTCCTTGGCGAGGTCCTTCTTCTTGCTGCCCTCGGCGACCGCGAGGTTGGAGCCTCCGAGGAAGACACCCTCGGGCTTGTCGGCGGTCTCACCCGGGATGGTGAAGTAGCCGATCTCCTTCTCGATGGCGGGGTTGGCGGCGATGGCCGTGCCGGCCTCCCAGCCCATGCCGATGAAGGCGCCGGTCTTGCCCTTGGCGAAGACGTCGGCCTGCTGCGGGGTGGCCTCGTCCTTGTCCTTGGGGGCCTTGGAGTAGGCCTGGTACTTCTTGTAGATGTCCATCGCCGCGCCGATCTTCGGGTCGGCGAGGTTGGAGACCCACTTGTCCCCGTCCTTCTTCACGAGGTCGGCACCCTGACCGATGGTGAGGCCGTCGAAGAAGTACCAGTTCTGGCCGGGCAGGTAGAGGGGCTCCGCCTTGCCCTTCGCCTTGATCTTGTCCAGGTCCGCGAAGAACTCGTCGCGGGTCTTCGGGGTGTCGGTGATCCCGGCATCCGCGAAGACGGACTTGTTGTAGATGACCACGCGGTTGGCGAAGTACCACGGCGCGGCGTACTGGGTGCCGTCCACGACCGACGCCTTGTTGAGGCTCTCGGCCCAGTCGGTACCGATCTCCGACTTCACGTCGCCGAGGTCGGCGAGGCCGCCCGACTTCGCGTAGGCGGCCGTCTGGGTGTTGCCGATCTCGAAGACGTCCGGCGGGTTCTCCTCCGAGAGGGCGGTCGTCAGCTTCTGCTGGATGCCGTCCCACTTCTGGACCTCGAACTTGACCGTGGCGCCGGTCTTCTTCTCGAACGCCGCGCTCAGGTCCTTCTGCCACTGGTCGGGCGTCGAGCCGTCCATGGCCCACACCGTCAGCGTCTGGCCCTTGTAGCTGTCCGGACCTGCCGGCTTGGCGGTGTCCTTCTCGGTGTCGTCCGAGCCACATGCCGCGATCGAGATCATCATGCCCGCGACGCCAATGGCCGCGATGAGCTTGCGCTTCACGTCAAACCCTCCTCAGGGATGCTGCAACCCCGCCCACCGCGAAGACATTCGACGAGTACTGCTGGGGCTGGACCTGGTCTTTAATGGTTTAGACCAGCACCCGGAGCTTGGCCTAGACCTTTAGGGGTGTCAAGGGTGTATAAGAAGTGCACTCGCGTCCGTTATAGGACCGACACCTAGGGGCTTTTGATCGAAAGCGCCCACACCTGGATCGCCATGGGACGGCGGGCCGACGACACGAGCCGAAGGGGAGAACGGCGCCCCCTCGGCCGGACCGTGCCACCATGTGAGCCGCGAAGTACGGAGGAGCCGGTGACGGCAGCACAGCAATCGGGGAGAGGGACCATGAGCGCCGGTGAGGGCAGCCCCGGAGGCGGCACGGGAGCGGGTACGCGCATCGCGCGCGTGCCCAAGTACTACCGGCTCAAGCGCCACCTCCTCGACATGACGGACACCATGCCGCCCGGCACGCCCGTGCCGCCGGAACGCACCCTCGCGGCCGAGTTCGACACCTCCCGCACCACGGTGCGCCAGGCGCTCCAGGAGCTGGTCGTCGAGGGCCGGCTCGAACGCATCCAGGGCAAGGGCACCTTCGTCGCCAAGCCGAAGGTCGCCCAGGCGCTCCAACTGACCTCGTACACCGAGGACATGCGGGCACAGGGCCTCGAACCCACCTCCCAACTGCTGGACATCGGCTACGTGACCGCCGACCAGGCCCTGGCCGGGCTGCTGGACATCACGGCCGGCGGCCGGGTGCTGCGCATCGAGCGGCTGCGGCTCGCCAGCGGGGAGCCGATGGCCATCGAGACCACGCACCTTTCGGCCAAACGCTTTCCGGCGCTGCGCCGTTCGCTGGTGAAGTACACCTCGCTCTACACGGCGCTGGCCGAGGTCTACGACGTCCGGCTCGCGGAAGCCGAGGAGACGATCGAGACCTCGCTCGCCACTCCGCGCGAGGCGGGGCTGCTCGGCACCGACGTGGGTCTTCCCATGCTGATGCTCTCCCGGCACTCCCTCGACGGGCGGGGGGAACCGGTGGAGTGGGTGCGCTCGGTCTACCGGGGCGACCGGTACAAGTTCGTGGCCCGGCTCAAGCGTCCGCTGGACTGAGCGGACCGGTTCCGTTCACCCGCGCGTGCCAGGGATCGAACCCGTAGCGATCACTTTCAGCCATCGATGAACCACATCCGTTCCCTCTCCGTGCCGTTGACGGAAACAGTCCCGTCGCCGGGAAGTCATACGGCCGGTGCACCCGGCCGGGGCACCGGCCGGACCCACCGGCGGTCAGCGAGGAACGGAGTCAGACCATGTCAGAAGTGCCCTTGCCCACCCCACCCCCGACGGTGACGCCGGTCCGGGTGGTCATCGCGATATGCCTCGCCGCTCCGTTCGTGGCGCTGCTCTGGGTCGGCTCGTACGCCAAGGCCGACCCGGCGTTCATCGGTATCCCGTTCTTCTACTGGTACCAGATGCTCTGGGTGATCATCTCGACCGGGCTGACGATGCTCGCGTACACGCTCTGGAAGCGCGACCAGCGCTCCCGCAAGGGGGGTGTCTCCGCATGAAGGACGGTGTGAACGGCGTCGCGCTCGGCGTCTTCGTCTTCTTCTTCCTGGCGGTCACCGTCGTCGGGTTCATGGCCGCCCGCTGGCGGCGCGCGGACAACGCCCAGAGCCTGGACGAATGGGGCCTGGGCGGGCGGTCGTTCGGGACCTGGGTGACCTGGTTCCTGCTGGGCGGCGACCTGTACACCGCGTACACCTTCGTCGCCGTCCCGGCGGCGATCTACGGGGCGGGGGCCGCGGGCTTCTTCGCGGTTCCGTACACGATCCTGGTGTACCCGCTGATCTTCACCTTCCTGCCGCGGCTCTGGTCCGTGTCGCACAAGCACGGGTACGTCACCACCTCCGACTTCGTCCGGGGCCGCTTCGGCTCCCGGGGACTGTCGCTCGCGGTCGCGCTCACCGGCATCCTCGCCACGATGCCGTACATCGCCCTGCAACTCGTCGGCATCCAGGCGGTGCTGGACGTGATGGGCGTCGGCGGCGGCGAGAACACCAACTGGTTCCTCAAGGACCTGCCGCTGCTGATCGCCTTCGCGGTGCTCGCGGCGTACACCTACTCCTCGGGCCTGCGCGCGCCCGCGCTGATCGCGTTCGTCAAGGACGGGCTGATCTACCTGGTCATCGCGGTGGCGATCATCTACATCCCGATCAAGCTGGGCGGCTTCGACGAGGTCTTCGCCGGGGCGAACGCGAAGTTCTCCGCCGCCAACGAGGCGGCCGGCAAGACGGTCGCCGGTATCGTGCCCGGAGTGTCCGGCCAGTGGGGTTACGCCACCCTGGCGCTGGGCTCGGCTCTGGCGCTGTTCATGTACCCGCACTCGATCACGGCGACGCTCTCCAGCCGCAGCCGTGAGGTGATCCGCCGCAACACCACGATCCTGCCGCTGTACTCGCTGATGCTCGGCCTGCTGGCCCTGCTCGGCTTCATGGCCATCGCGGCCGGGGTCAAGGTGGCCAACGGACAGCTGGCCATCCCGCAGCTCTTCGAGAACATGTTCCCCGACTGGTTCGCCGGGGTCGCCTTCGCCGCGATCGGGATCGGCGCGCTGGTACCGGCGGCCATCATGTCCATCGCCGCCGCGAACCTCTTCACCCGGAACATCTACAAGGAGTTCCTGAAGCCGGACGCGACGCCCGCCCAGGAGACGAAGGTCTCCAAGCTGGTCTCGCTCCTGGTGAAGGTCGGCGCCCTGGTCTTCGTCCTCACCATGGACAAGACCGTGGCCATCAACTTCCAGCTGCTGGGCGGGATCTGGATCCTCCAGACGATGCCGGCGCTGGTCGGCGGGCTGTTCACCCGGTGGTTCCACCGCTGGGCGCTCATCGCGGGCTGGGCGGCGGGCATGCTGTACGGCACCCTCGCCGCGTACGGCGTGGCCTCCCCGACCCAGAAGCACTTCGGCGGCTCGTCCAAGGAGATCCCGGGCATCGGCGAGATCGGCTACATCGGCCTCACCGCGTTCGTGCTGAACGTCGTGGTGGTGATCGTGGTGACCCTCGTACTCAACGCGCTCAAGGCGCCGGCGGGCATCGACGAGACCTCGCCGGAGGACTACACGGCGGACGTCGGCGACCCCGGCGTGCAGGAGAAGCTGGCGCCGGCCACCGTGGGTGCGCCGGGCGGCCACTGACGCGCTCCGGCGGGCCGGGCCGGAACGCCGGGGCGAAACCGACCACCGGGCCGTCGCGTCCTCCCTCACCGGGAGGGGCGGCGGCCCGGCGGCGTTCCCGCCCCGCGGCCGGACCGCCAGACCCGTACGGAAGGATGTGCTCATGACATCTCGCGCGCGACTGCACGGCTTGTGGCCCGCCCTGCTGGTCCTCACCCTCGTCGGCTGCGGCACCGAGCACGCCGTGGCGGGGGCCGAAGCCCCGGAGGGCGTAGCGGACCACGCCGAGCTGGAGGCGCGGGCGACGGCGCTCCAGACCCGGACCGACCGCGTGTACGTCACCGAGGTGCCCGGCTACACCCTGGCCACGCAGTCGGTGGGCGTGCTGGGCGACGACGGCTTCGGCAGCTCCTACACGGACAAGCACGGACACGTGATCCAGCTCGGCGTGGAGCGCGCCGACTACTCCCCCGCCGACTGCGGCAAGAAGCCGGTGAGCGACGGCTCGGCCGGATACACCGTCTGCGAGCGCGAGGGCGAGCGCTGGTACAGCGAGACCGCCCTCGGCCGCGCCTACGCCCGCACCAAGGGGGATCTCGTGGTGACGGTGAGCGCCGAACTCGCCGCCGCGGACCGGGACACCCTGCGTGCGGCGGCCGACGCGGCCCACCTGGCGGACGACGCGGAGCTCGACACCGTCCTCCCGCCACTCGGCCAGGCCCCCGGGTCGCAGCCGATCGAGCGCGGCGACCTCCCGCCGGAGGGCGACGGCGCCCCGGACAACCACGTGGGCGCGAGCGGCTGAGCCCCGCCCCGCACCGGCCTGTCCCCCGGGCCCGTGGACCACGCAGAATGGCGGTCATGGACCTGACGATCAGAAGGGCCGAACCCGAGGAGTACGCGCTCCTCGGCGAGATCACGGCCCAGGCGTACCTCGGTGACGGCCTGTTGGGCGGAGGCGAGGACGACCCCTATCTGGACCGGCTGCGGGACGTGTCCGGCCGGGCCGCCGTGGCGGAGGTGCTGGTGGCGGTCGACGCCGACGGCACGGTGCTCGGCGGGGTGACGTACGCGCCGCCCGGCAGCCCCATGTGCGACGTCGCACCGCCGGACGAGGCGGAGTTCCGCATGCTGGCCGTGGGCAGAGCCGGGCGCGGTCGGGGAGCCGGAGAGGCGCTCGTACGGGCGTGCGCGGCACGTGCCCGGGCCACCGCCGGGGTCACCGGTCTCGCTCTCTCCACCCAGCCCGCGATGGCCGGGGCGCACCGGGTCTACCACCGCCTCGGCTTCGCCCGCACCCCGGAGCGCGACTGGTCTCCCGTGCCGGGCCTGACCCTGCTCACCTACCGGCTGGACCTGGCCGGCAGGGGCTGAGAGCCCGCCGCCAGAGGCCCCGGACGGCCCGTCGCGCCCGTCCCCGTACGGGAACACCGCCCCTCACCGCCACTACATGTGGGGTGTCGGTGCTCCCCGGCCACCACATGTATGCTCGTCTCGCTGTCGTCGCAGGGGAATCCGGTGCGAATCCGGAACTGTCCCGCAACGGTGTGAACCGCGCGTTTCGCGCACCTTCGAGTCCGGCTACCTGCCGACAGCGCGTCCGGCTCACCCGAACCGGACGCCCGTACGTCCGGGCCTCGCGGTTGGGCCGGTGGACGCCGTGTGCGGTGCCGCCCGTCTCCAGGTGGCGCGCCCCGCGGCCCTCCCCATCCCCCGCCGGTCCAGAGCCGAGCGAGGGAGAGCACCACCGTGACCATCGCGCCCGCCGATCCGGCGTCCGTGCCCGCAGCCACCGCAGCGACCGAACCCGCCGACGGCCCCGGGGCCGCACTGCTGCGCACCCTGACCGCCCTCACCGCGGACCTGCCGGACACCGACCCGGGCAGGGTCGCCGCCGCCGCGCTGCGGGGCCGCAGCGCGCACGCCGACGAGGCGGAGCTGCTGACCCTGGCCACCGAATCGGCCGCCGGTCTGATCGCGGAGGACCCCGCCTACTCGCGGCTCGCCGCCCGGCTGCTGACCCGGACCATCGCCGCCGAGGCGGCCGGTGAGGGCGCGGTGTCCTTCTCCGCCTCGGTCGCCGTCGGCCACCGCGAGGGCCTGATCGCGGACCGTACGGCGGCGTTCGTGGAACTGCACGCCGAGCGGCTGGACGCCCTGGTCGAGGAGGCCCTCGCGGGCGGCGCCGACGACCGCTTCGGTTACTTCGGCCTGCGCACCCTCTACAGCCGCTACCTGCTGCGCCACCCGATCACCCGCCAGGTCGTGGAGATCCCGCAGCACTTCATGCTGCGGGTCGCCGCCGGGCTGGCCGAGAACGACTCCGCCGGCGCGGTGGACGAGGTCGAGGCGCTCTACGGACTGATGAGCCGGCTCGACTACCTGCCCTCCTCCCCCACGCTCTTCAACTCGGGCACCCGCCACCCGCAGATGTCCTCCTGCTATCTGCTGGACTCCCCGCTGGACGAACTGGACTCGATCTACGGCCGCTACCACGAGGTGGCGCGGCTCTCGAAGCACGCGGGCGGCATCGGTCTGTCGTTCTCCCGCATCCGCTCGCGCGGCTCCCTGATCCGGGGCACCAACGGGCTCTCCAACGGCATCGTGCCGTTCATGAAGACGCTGGACGCCTCCGTCGCGGCCGTCAACCAGGGCGGCCGGCGCAAGGGCGCGGCCGCGGTCTACCTGGAGACCTGGCACGCCGACATCGAGGAGTTCCTGGAGCTCCGCGACAACACCGGTGAGGACCAGCGGCGTACGCACAACCTGAACCTGGCGCACTGGATCCCCGACGAGTTCATGCGCCGGGTCGAGACCGACTCCGCCTGGTCGCTGTTCTCGCCCGCCGACGTGCCCGAGCTGGTGGACCTGTGGGGCGACGCCTTCGACACCGCCTACCGGGCCGCCGAGGCGAAGGGCCTGGCCCGCCGCACGATCCCCGCCCGTGAGCTGTACGGCCGGATGATGCGCACCCTGGCGCAGACCGGCCAGGGCTGGATGACGTTCAAGGACGCGTCCAACCGCACCGCGAACCAGACCGCCGAGCCGGGCCGGGTCGTGCACTCCTCGAACCTCTGCACGGAGATCCTGGAGGTCACCGACGACGGCGAGACCGCCGTCTGCAACCTCGGCTCGGTCAACCTGGGCGCCTTCGTGGCGGACGGGGCGATCGACTGGGAGCGGCTGGACGCCACCGTGCGCACGGCCGTGACCTTCCTGGACCGGGTCGTCGACATCAACTTCTACCCGACCGGGCAGTCCGGCCGGTCCAACGCCCGCTGGCGGCCGGTGGGTCTGGGCGCGATGGGCCTCCAGGACGTCTTCTTCCAGCTGCGGCTGCCGTTCGACTCCCCTGAGGCCCGCGAGCTCTCCACCCGTATCTCGGAGCGGATCATGCTCGCCGCGTACGAGGCCTCCTGCGACCTCGCGGAGAAGTCCGGCCCGCTGCCCGCGTGGAGCGAGACCCGCGCCGCGCGCGGGGTGCTGCACCCGGACCACTACGACACGGCGCCGGCCTGGCCGGAGCGGTGGGAGGCGCTGCGCGCCCGGATCGCGAAGACCGGAATGCGCAACTCGCTGCTGCTCGCCATCGCGCCGACCGCGACCATCGCCTCGATCGCCGGGGTGTACGAGTGCATCGAGCCGCAGGTCTCCAACCTCTTCAAGCGCGAGACGCTCAGCGGTGAGTTCCTCCAGGTCAACGCGTACCTCGTGGACGAGCTGAAGCGGCTCGGCGTGTGGGACGCGCGGACCCGTGAGGCGCTGCGCGACGCGAGCGGCTCGGTACAGGGCTTCGGCTGGATTCCGGCGGAGGTGCGCGCGCTGTACCGCACCGCGTGGGAGATCCCGCAGCGCGGCCTGATCGACATGGCCGCCGCCCGTACGCCGTACCTCGACCAGAGCCAGTCGCTGAACCTGTTCCTGGAGACGCCGACCATCGGGAAGCTCTCCTCGATGTACGCGTACGCCTGGAAGCAGGGGCTGAAGACGACGTACTACCTGCGTTCGCGTCCGGCGACCCGGATCGCCCGTGCCGCCTCCGGCACCGCGAAGGCCGCCGCCCCCGCCCCCGCCACCGTCCCCGTGCAGCAGGCCTACTCCGACGCGGAGGCCCTCGCCTGCTCCCTCGAAAACCCCGAGTCCTGCGAGGCCTGCCAGTAATGACCACCGACATGAACAAGAACCTGCTCGACCCGGGCTTCGAGCTGACCCTGCGCCCCATGCGCTATCCGGACTTCTACGAGCGCTACCGGGACGCGATCAAGAACACCTGGACCGTGGAGGAGGTCGATCTCCACTCCGACGTGGCCGACCTCGCCAAACTGTCCCCGGGCGAGCAGCACATGATCGGCCGGCTGGTGGCGTTCTTCGCCACGGGCGACTCGATCGTCTCCAACAACCTCGTGCTGACGCTGTACAAGCACATCAACTCCCCCGAGGCACGGCTGTACTTGTCGCGGCAGCTGTTCGAGGAGGCCGTGCACGTCCAGTTCTATCTGACGCTGCTCGACACCTACCTGCCCGACCCGGACGACCGTGCCGCCGCGTTCGACGCGGTGGAGGAGATCCCGTCGATCCGCGAGAAGGCGCAGTTCTGCTTCCGCTGGATGGACTCGGTCGAGAAGATCGACCGGCTGGAGACCAAGGCCGACCGGCGCCGGTTCCTGCTGAACCTGATCTGCTTCGCGGCCTGCATCGAGGGTCTGTTCTTCTACGGCGCGTTCGCGTACGTCTACTGGTTCCGCTCGCGCGGCCTGCTGCACGGCCTCGCCACCGGCACCAACTGGGTGTTCCGCGACGAGACGATGCACATGAACTTCGCCTTCGAGGTCGTGGACACCGTCCGCAAGGAGGAGCCGGACCTCTTCGACGACGAACTCCAGCAGCAGGTCACCGACATGCTGAAGGAGGCCGTGGAGGCGGAGCTCCAGTTCGGCCGCGACCTGTGCGGCGAGGGCCTGCCGGGCATGAACACCGAGTCGATGCGCCAGTACCTGGAGTGCGTCGCGGACCAGCGCCTGGTCCGGCTGGGCTTCCCGGCGCTGTACGGCTCCGAGAACCCGTTCTCGTTCATGGAGCTCCAGGGCGTGCAGGAGCTGACGAACTTCTTCGAGCGGCGCCCGTCCGCCTACCAGGTCGCGGTGGAGGGCACGGTCGGCTTCGACGACGACTTCTGATCCTCCCGGTCCGCTCGCACGGCGGCGGGCACTCCCACGAGGGGGTGCCCGCCGCCGTTGCGTCAGGCCCCGGTCGAGGCGCGCACCTCGGCGAAACGGGCCCGGGCCGGCTCCGCTCCCGGCGGTGCCCAGAGCGCGGTGACCTCGCCGTGCAGCGGCCCCGCGTCGCCCTTGGCCTCCTCGGCGTCACCCCTCAGCGCGCGGACCACCCGCAGGGTCCAGCTTCCGCCCCCCGCAGGGTCCGTCAGCAGGACGTCGGTGCCGTACATCCCGCTCCGCACGGTCTCGACGACCGCGCTCCCGGGGATGTCGTCCCCCATGAACCGGCTGTGCACGGTCGGGTCGACGGTGTCCGACTCGCTCTGCGCCTGCGGTACGGCCCGGCCGTGCAGCAGGGCCAGGAGCCGGTCGGTCAGTACGGCGTCCCGGGTGCCGTCGTACACCCAGCGTGTGCCGAGCACCCCGTGCTCGGTGGTGCCGATCAGGGCTGCCTCGGCGCCGTCGAGCGGGGCGCCCCGGTAGGTGACGGGCACGTGGTACGGGACCGGGCGGCCCGCCGAGGCGTCGGTGACCACCATGAACTCGATGCCCACCTCGCCCTCCGGGTCGTCGAGCCGGAAGCCGCCCGCCTTCGCCAGTTCGGGCTCCTCGCCCGCGTACCAGGGCTGGGCGGGCAGCCAGGCGGCGACCAGGTCGAGCTTGCCGGGGTTCATGGTGGTGCGGTGGATGACTGCCATGTCTCACTTCGTCCGTCGGGTGAACAGGTCGTCCCATGATCGCGTGCCGGCCGGGCGCGCACGCGGTCCCGACGCGGGACTCCCGCGCGGCGCCCTCCGTCAGATACGGGCCCAGGACCGGAGGCGCGGGAGGCTTGCGGCGTGCCGGGCCGGGGCGGCCGCCGGCGGGTCGGCGGAGGGGGCGGGCGGGTCGGCGCGGCGGGCGTCCCGAGCCGCGCGCAGCTCACGGGAGATGCGGCGCTCCCGGGCGGACCCGACGAGCGCCGGGAGCAGGACGAGGGCGGCGAGGACGGTGACACCGAGGAGGCTCAGGAGTGTGTTCATGGCTCCACTCTGGCGGTCGGGAACACATCCGAGCAGTGGCAGGACTGTCATCGACCATCGAATTGCTGCCACACTGCCACCATGCTGAAAAACGTCGCCGCTCTCCTGCTGGACGAGGTCCACCCCTTCGAACTCGGCGTCCTGTGCGAGGTGTTCGGCCTCGACCGCAGCGAGGAGGGGCTGCCGGTGCACGATTTCGCGGTGGTGTCGGCGGAGGGGCCGGCACTGCGTACCCATGCCGGTTTCACCATCTCCACCGAGCACGGCCTCGAACGGCTGGAGGAGGCCGACCTCGTCGCCGTGCCGGCGGGCAGCCGCTTCCTCGCCCGGGATTACCCCGAGGAGGTCCTGGAAGCGCTGCGGAGGGCCGTGGCGCGCGGTGCGCGGGTGCTGTCCGTCTGCTCCGGCGCGTTCGTCCTCGGGGCTGCGGGGCTGCTGGACGGCCGCCGCTGCACCACGCACTGGCGGCACTCCGACGAACTGGCCCGCCGCTTCCCGCTGGCGCGGGTGGAGCCGGACGTGCTCTACGTCGACGAGGGCCGGGTGATCACCTCGGCCGGGACGGCGGCCGGTATCGACGCCTGTCTGCATCTGGTGCGCCAGGAGTACGGCCAGGAGGTCGCCAACGTCATCGCCCGCCGGATGGTGGTCCCCCCGCACCGGGACGGCGGCCAGGCGCAGTACGTCAAGCGCCCGTTGCCGCGCACCCGGTGCGACACCGTCGGGGACACCCTGGCGTGGATGGAGAACCATCTCGACCAGGAGATGACCGTCGATCAGCTGGCGAGCCTCGCCCACATGTCGCCGCGCACCTACGCGCGCCGGTTCCAGCAGGAGACGGGCACGACCCCGTACCGCTGGCTGCTGCGGCAGCGGGTGCTGCTGGCCCAGCATCTGCTGGAGTCCTCGGACGAGACCATGGAGGCCATCGCCGGGCGGACCGGCTTCGGCAACGCGGCCGCGCTGCGGCACCAGTTCGTACGCTCGCTGGGGACGACCCCCAACGCCTACCGGCGGACCTTCCGAGGCCCGGCCGAGGTGCCGGGGGCGGCCTGAGAGCGGCCCACGGACCCGCGGAGTCCGCCGCGGGTCCGTGCGCACGCGTGGGGGCGACGGTCAGATGCCGCAGTTGGGGGCCGACCAGAAGTGGCTCGGGCCCTGGTTGACGTGCACGTGGTCACCGTGGTCCGGGTAGCCCGGGCCGAGGATTCCGTTGAAGCCGTGGTTGCGTGCCTGGAGCGCCATGGTGCAGAGCGAGTGGGCCCCGACCCCGAGGTCGACCGCGTCACCGTAGAGATGGCGGCTGCCCGAGGCGCCGCCCACCGCCGCGTTGCAGGAGGTGGACCGGAAGCCGCTGGTGACGCGGATCGGCTGGTCGCCGAGCGCGTGCCGCAGGGCCTCCAGCTTCCACATGCTGGTGAGGGCGTTGGCCTTCGCCGTTCCGGCGGCGACCGCGCCGCCGGCCCAGGTGCTGTTGCAGGTGTTCAGCTCCGCGTACGTGAAGTGGACCGGGGTGCAGTCGTCGTCCTGGAGCGCGTAGATCTTGGCCTGGGTGGCCGGTCCGGCGATGCCGTCGGCGGTGAGGCCGTAAGCCGCCTGGAAGCGCTTGACGGCGGCGGTGGTGGCGGGGCCGTACGAGCCGTCGACGGCGAGCACCGTGTTGTAGCCGGGGTATCCGGCGACCCGGATCTGGAGCTGGGTGACGTCGTTGCCGGTAGCACCGGAGGACAGGGTGCGGGTGAAGGTGAAACAGCCGTCCGCGTGGGCGGTGCCGGCCGTGAGCACGGCCCCGCCCCACGCCAGTGAGATGGTCATGACAAATCCGAGCAGGACACGCGCGGTGCGCCTGAGCATGTGGGGTGCTCCCTCTCGCGGTGGAATGTGACTCGCGGTGCGACGCGCCTCGCGGTGTACTTCGCGGTGCGGTGTACCTCGCGGTGCGGTGCGCCTCGCGGTGCGGTGTGGGAGCGAGCCTGACGCAGCGGTCGACGCGCGTCAACTCCCCCTGGTAAGAGCCTGGTTGAGGTGACGCACACACGAAAGGGGTCCGGCCGCCGAAGTCTCCTTGCCCGACCGGACCCCCTCACCGCCAACGCGCGGTACGGAATCAGTCGTTGGCGACGATCTCGTAGCGCGGGGTGCCCTCGGCCATCTGCTTCAGCGCGTCCTTGCGGTCCCGCTTCGACAGCCGGTCGATGTAGAGGTAGCCGTACAGGTGGTCCGTCTCGTGCTGGAGGCAGCGCGCGAAGTAGCCGGTGCCCCGCACCTTGATCGGGTTGCCCTGCGCGTCCTGGCCGCTGACCACGGCGTAGTCCGGGCGGGCCAGCTCGGCGTAGGCGGTCGGGACCGACAGGCAGCCCTCGTTGGAGTCGTCCAGCACCCTGGCCTGGGGGGGCAGTTCCTCCAGGACCGGGTTGACGACGACACCCACGTGCCGCACCCCGTCGTCGTCCGGGCAGTCGTAGACGAAGACCTTCTGGTCCACGCCGATCTGGTTGGCGGCCAGGCCGACGCCCTCGGCCGTCCGCTGGCTGGCGAACATGTCGTCGATCAGCCGCGCCAGCTCGTCGCCGAACTCGGTGACGTCCTGGCACTCCTTGTGCAGGACCGGGTTGCCCACGACCGTGATCGGACGGGAGGTGCCGCGTCCGCGGTACGCCGCCTCACGCTCCTCGCAGTCCTCCGTGTCCACGACGAAAACCTCGTCGTCCACGCCGATCCGCTCGTCCGTCTCCTGCTGCGACATGTCCGCCGTACGCCTTCCTGCAAACCGTGAACCGTGAAACCCGGAGTCCGGGCAGATCAGCACCTGGGAATCGGTGCCCGTACAGCCTACGGGGAGACGGAGCCCGGGGGCACGGTCAGCAGACTTCTTCGAGATCCCGCCACTCACGGCTGTCCGGACTGTCGGCGACCCAGCCGTCCAGCAGCCCTCGCACCAGTCCTGCCGGGGCGGCGAGGCCGCATTCGCGTTCGGGGGCCCAGAGGCCGCCCGCCGTGCGATGTCCCAGCGGACCGGGGTGACCCGGCTCACTGTGGTCGTGCGGGTCGAGGTGCTCGCCGTCGCCCTCGTCGCTCTCCATCCGGCTCTCCGAACAGGACCGGCAGAGCAGCCGCACCGACGAGGACCAGTCCTCGGCGGCGAACCCGGCGTCCGAGGCGAGCTTCTCCAGCGCGTCCCGGTCCTCCTCGGTGGCCGCCTCCAGCAGCACCACCCAGGTCGGCACCGGCGAGGGCGCCCACAGCTCGATCTCGTCGAAGACCGGGTACGAGGGACCCGCCGCGGTCACCCGCTCACCGTTGGGCACCCCGTCGTGCAGCACGACCTCGCCCCAGCGGCGCCCGGAGGACGGCAACGGGATCGACAGGACCTCGATCCGGGCCGGGTCGAGCCGGCGCCCCCAGACCACCTCGGCTTCGCCCTCCGGCGACAGCCGTACCGCGGCGCTGCCCAGCTCCATGCCGGTCGGCTCGGTGGTCGCGGCGGCCCCCTGCGCCCCGGTGCCGGGCACCTTCAGGCCGTACGCCTGCCAGGCCCTGCGGGCCAGCGGCCAGTCCTGGAGCGCGGTCGCGGCGATGCCCACGTTCCACCAGTCCGGAGCGCCGGACTCCCGGTCCAGCAGCGCGACGGCCCGCAGTCCCGCCGACCGCGCCTGCTCCCAGTCGTGCCGGAACTTGTGCAGCAGCGCCAGGTTGAACCAGGACTCCGAGAGCCAGGGTTCCAGGTCCGCCGCGCGCGTCAGCAACGCCCCCGCGTCCTCGTACCGGCCGTCGCCGATCAGGGTGAACGCCCGGTCGGTGGCCTGCCGCCACGAGGCGGACGGCCGATGCCGTGCCTTCCCGAAGATCCTCACGATTCCCGCCTGTCCCGACTGGACACCCTCTTCTTTCGCATCCAACCATGCCCGGCCGGACGCCCGCTCATTACCCATGGGTTACCCCGTGCGCACCCGGGACGGACCGCCCCTCGCCAGGACGCCGGCCAGCGCCTCGACCACCTGCGGCTGGTAGTCGTGGCCGGTGCCGATGCGCAACTGCTCCAAGGCCCCCAGAGCCCCTCCCACGGCTTCCCCGCACAGGTCCTCGTACGCGTTGACCGCACGGACGATCCGCGCGGTGAGCGGCTGCTCCCGGTACGGGTCCGCCTGGGTCTCCACCACCACCGCCACCTTCGCGTCCACCCCGGTCTGCCGCACCACGGCCCCGCCGAGCAGCGCGATCCGGCGCTGCTCGGCGGCGGGCAGCCGGGCGGTGGCCCCGTCCGCCAGTGGATCGACCAGGGAGAGCTGGCCGATGTCGTGCATCAGCGCCGCGTACTCCAGCACGGTCAGCTCGCGGCCCGCCAGCCCCAGCTCGCGGCCGACCGCCGTGGAGAGCTCGGCGACCCGGCGGGCGTGGCCGGGCGGGGTGTACCCGGCGATCTCGGTGGAGCGGGCCAGGGAGGCGATGGTCTGCCGGTAGGTCTCGCGGACCGCGGCGTACCGGCGGAAGGAGACCTGGGTGAGGAGGAGCGGTACGCACAGCACGGGCAGCGCCCACAGCCCGGCGACGGCGACCCCGAGCGCCATCACGGCGCCGGTCGCGCACACCGCCGACCCGATGCCGGGCAGGCCGCACAGTTCGTCGCGCAGGTGCGAGCCGAACGGGTAGCGGGTCCGCGCCGCCAGCACCGACGCGGCGAGCACCGCGTCGCACAGCGCCGTCAGCCCCAGCAGCCCGACCAAGAAGGCGGCGTACGCCGGCCCCTCCCCCAGCGCCCCGGTGGACTGCTCGGCGATCCGCAGCGGCTGGAAGCAGACCGCGGCGAAGGCCACGGTCAGGATCCGCCGGGCCGCCCCGTCGGCGTCGGGACCGCCGCCGCGCACCAGGGCGTGCCGCGAAAGCACCTTCGCAACACGCTTGAGATGCGGTACGGCGGCAAGGAGCTGGGCCGCGGTGACGACGGTGATCACCTGGAGCACCCCCTGCCCGGTCGGCTCCCCGGCGCTCCGCCCGAGCAGGGCGTACGCGAGGGCCCCGGCGGCGCCGAGCGGCGCGGGCTCCCGTTCGCCGGGCAGGGCGCCCCGGCGGGCGAGTTCGCCGCCGGCGACGAGCGCGCCGAAGGCGAGGGCGTGGCCCGGTTCGGCGAACCCGGCCCGGAGGGTGTGGACCACGGCGACGAGGATCAGCACGAGGGCGGCCACGCGCAGCGCGCGGACGGCGGACGGCGGTCCGCCACCGGGGCGGCCGGTCGGGGAGGTCACCGCTCGCTCCGTCCGTCGCCGTCGGCGGTCCGTGCCGCGCCGGCCGCTCCCCCGGCGCCCGGCACCTGACCGCGCGGGGGCGGCAGCGTGGCCTCGTCCGAGGTCACGGCGACCGTCGCCGCCGACCAGTCGTACCGGTCCAGGGCGCGGACCAGCGCGCGCACCATCCGGGGGTCGAAATGGCTGCCCGCGCAGCGGCGCAGTTCCTCGACGGCGGCGGCCACCGGGCGCCCGCGCCGGTAGGAGCGGTTGGAGGTCATCGCGTCGAAGGCGTCGGCGACGGCGACCACCCGGGCGGACTCGGGGATGTGGGCGCCCCTGAGTCCGTGCGGGTAGCCGGTGCCGTCCAGCCGCTCGTGGTGGTGGAGGATCGCCGCCCTGGCCTCGTCGAGGAAGCCGATGCCCCGCACGATCTCGTGGCCGTACTCGGGATGGAGTTCGATGACCCGCCGCTCCTGCGGGGTGAGCGGTCCGTCCTTGCGCAGGATCCGTGTCGGCACGCCGAGCTTGCCGACGTCGTGCAGGATGCCGGCGAACCGCAGGGCCTCCACCCGCTCGGGCGCCATGCCGATCTCACGGGCGATGAGGACGGACGCACGGCCGACGCGCTCGCTGTGGCCACGCGTGTAGGTGTCCTTGATGTCGACGGCCTGGACGAGGGCGCGGATGGTGGCCCGATGCGCGGCCCGCTCCCGGTGGTACTGGGCGAAGACCCAGCAGGAGATGTACATGGGCAGCAGCACGAAGAGCGAGGAGAGCGGGCCGTAGGGGCCGCGCCACAGGACCGCCATCATCAGCCCGGCGAGCGCGTGCACGAGATGCGGCCCGAACGAGGAGGCGAACAGGCCGTGCCAGGCGTTCCGTACGGGCACGTGTTCGGCGGGCACCCGGATGGCGCCGTCGAGCAGGGCGAGGACGAGGCTGAAGGCGAGAGCGGCGGCGCAGGCGGGCACCAGCACGTGGGGGAAGTCGGGCACGGCCCCCCGCTGCCCGCCCGGCCCGTGCTGCCCGCCGAGCGCGGCCGGGCCGCCGAGCGCCCCGTAGACCGAGGAGGCCGCCCCGACGGTGAGGGCGAGCTGCGCGGCGCGCCAGATCCGGCGGGCGGCGGACGGCCGGTGCTCGACGCGGCCGGCCAGCGCGCCGGGTACGGCGACGAGCGCGGCCGCCGAGGGCGGCAGCAGGAAGGCGGCGGCAAACAGGAACGGGAAGAACGATCCGGCGCGGACCGGCACCCGCTCGCCGAAGAAGGGGCAGCGGCCGGGGAGTTCGCCCGCCAGGTAGAGCGCGGCCAGCAGCCCGAGGCTCGGCCAGGCGACGGGAGCCCCGCCCGCCCCGGTGGGCACCTGCCCTGCCCAGGGGACTCGGGTGAGTACGGGGCTGATACAGCCGACCGCACAGACCGCCACGACCGCGATGAACGCCCGTGCCGCGACCGGTGTTCTCCTCATGCCTGCACCCGCCCCCGCGTGGTCGATGGAGGCGTCACGCTAGCGAGTAGTCGGAGCTCAGGTGCCGCAACGATCGCGATTAGCGCGTTCGGGTGATGCGTCGGAGGGCCGGATGCTGGACCGTGTCCGTCCGGGCGCAAAACGGCCGGGAGGCGCACCGCGTCCCGCGCGGTGCGCCTCCCGGCCGTCGTCCACGTGCTATTCGGCCGTGGCCGCCGGCCGGCCCGTGTCGCCCAGCGACACGTCCTGGTCCGGCACGGCCTGGCCGGAACGGATCAGGTCGATCCGTCCCATCACCTTCGAGCGCAGGTCGGTCGGGACGTCGTCCTGACCGCAGCAGCGCTTGACCAGCTTCTTGACTGCCTGCTCCAGACCGTACTTCTCCAGGCACGGGGAGCACTCACCGAAGTGCGTCTCGAACTTGGTGCAGTCGCCCTCGGGCATCTCGTGGTCGAGGAACTCGTAGAGATGGTCGAGAACCTCTGAGCAGTCCGTCTCGTGCGGCTCTCCGCAGCTCATGAGGCCGAGCCTTTCCGATCGTCCGACTCACCGGCGCCGGCGGGAACCAGCCCGCGCTCGCGGGCGTAGTCCTCCAGCATGCCGCGCAACTGGCGGCGTCCGCGGTGCAGTCGGGACATCACCGTACCGATGGGAGTCCCCATGATGTCCGCGATCTCCTTGTAGGCAAAGCCCTCGACGTCCGCGAGATAGACCGCTATGCGGAATTCCTCGGGGATCGCCTGGAGCGCCGACTTCACGTCGGAGTCCGGGAGGTGGTCGAGCGCCTGCGACTCTGCCGAACGCAGCCCGGTCGACATGTGCGACTCGGCCCGCGCCAGCTGCCAGTCCTCGATCTCCTCGGCGGCGCTGCGCTGGGGCTCGCGCTGCTTCTTGCGGTACGAGTTGATGAAGGTATTGGTGAGAATGCGGTACATCCACGCCTTGAGGTTGGTGCCCTCACGGAACTGGTGGAAGGAGCCGTACGCCTTCGCGTAGGTCTCCTGGACCAGGTCCTCGGCGTCCGCGGGGTTGCGCGTCATCCGCAGTGCCGCGGAGTACATCTGGTCGAGAAAGACGAGCGCGTCCCGCTCGAAACGTGCGTTCCGCTCGTCCGTCGTCTCCTCCGGGCGGCCGTCGTCGGTCCCTGTGTCGTTACCAGTGACCGGACCCACCTCCTCCAACGCTGTTGCGGGGCCGAAACCGGACCCGCTCGCCTCGGAGAATAGTCGACCATGGTCCCGCGCGTGCGGTCGATCGCTTCCGCCCGGCGCGCGCACGGGAACGGTGCTCGGCGCGTGCAGCACCGTCCATTCCAGATCCGCGGCGTTCGAACGACGCGGGCAGATGGTCGAACCCATGCGGCGGACTCCCTCTCCACAACCAGAAGACTCGTGCCGGTGTACCGGAGGTGCCGGTGTACCGATCGCGTCGGCGTACGGGGCGCCGATGTACCGAACAACAGCGGTCCCCCGGCCCGCATTCCCCACGCCCGTGCGCCGTCGGCGGGGTGTGACGGGTACCACCTCCGGCGGGGGTTCCGGGCAGCTCAGCCGGGAAGCCGGGCCAGCCAGCCGGTGACCGCGCCGGTCAGGCCCTCCATCGCCTGGGCCTCCGTCAGCCCCGCCCGCTTGGGCACCGCGAAGCCGTGGTCGCCCTGCGGGACCTCGGCCATCTCGTACGCACCGGAGGGAAATTCGGCGGGGCGGCCGAAAGGGTCGTTGCCGCCCTGCACCACCAGGGTGGGGACCCCGGCGCCCAGGAGTTCGTCGGCGCGGGACCTCTCGGGCCTGCCCGGCGGGTGCAGCGGGAAGCTCAGCGCGAGGACGGCGTGGGCGCCGAGCTCCCCGGCGGTGCGGCAGGCGACCCGTGCGCCGGCGCTCCGCCCGCCCGCGACGACCGGCGTTCCGTGGGCGGCCAGCTCGGGCCAGAGCGCCCGCCAGCCGGCGTCCAGGGTCTTCGGTGCGGGCGCGACCTTCTTCCCCGCGACCCGCCAGGGCTGCTCCACCAGGGCGACGCTCACCCCGTGTCCGGGTACGGCGGCGGCCAGCGCCGCCAGGTCCCGCGCCCCGATGCCGCCACCGGCCCCGTGACCGAGGGCCAGCACGAGCCGGGCGCCGGTGGCGGGGAACCAGGTGATCCTGGCCTCCCCCGCCGGGGTGTCGACACGGACGGGCCGCCCGCCCGGGGTGGTTCCTTCGCTGCTCATGGGACCCATCCTGCCCGGCCCCGGCCCGCCGTCAGAACAGCGTGGTCTCCTCGGGCGCGGCCAGCTCCGCCTGGAGTTCGGGCCCGTTGTTGCGGACGTTGCTGACGGCGGTGGCGACCGGGTAGGCGCGCATCAGTCCGCCCTCGGGCGGTGCGACCAGGGCGCGCAGTTCCTCGCTGTCGCTGCGCGCCGGGTCGAGCCAGGCGTCCCAGCGGTCGGGCGTCAGCATCACGGGCATCCGGGGGTGGATGTCGGCGAGGGCGGACGGGCCCTCGGCGGGGGCGACCGCGAGCGGGGTCGTCTCCGCCTCGGTGGTGATCACCGAGCAGGTCACCCACCACGCCCCGGGATGGTCGGGCGGGAGGGTGGCGTCGCGCCAGAACTCGTAGAGCCCGGCCATCGCGAAGACGGACCCGTCGGCGGGGGTCACGAAGTACGGCTGCTTGCGGGGCCGCTTCTTCTTCCCCGCCTCCTCCAGCTGCCGCTCGTCGGCGCCGGTCATCCACTCGTAGTACCCGTCGGCAGGGAGGATGCAGCGGCGCTGGAGGAACGCCTTGCGGAAGGAGGGCTTCTCGTGGACGGTCTCGGCGCGGGCGTTGATCATCCGCGCGGCACCCTCCGGCGTCTTGGCCCAGGAGGGTACGAGGCCCCACTTGAGGGTACGGAGCTGGCGAACCGGACGGCGGTCCGCGGCGTCTTTCACGGGACGCTCCAGTACGGCGTAGACCTCCTTGGTCGGCGCCACGTTCCAGTCGGGGTCCAGGGTCTCCTCCGGGTCCCACCGCTCCACCTGGAAGAGTCCGGTCAAGTCCTCTGGCCGCCGGCTCGCCGCATAACGTCCGCACATGTCTGCCAGCCTGCCACGACACCCCGTCCCCGCCGCAAGGAGTCCCAGCCGCAATGGACAGCAACGAACTGGGCGCCCTGTGGGACCAGGTGTTCGGCACCCAGCCCGCACCGGCACAGTGGCTGGTGGTGGTGACCGCGACCGCCGCGCTCGTCGCCGTCGTCCCCAACATGCTGTGGCGGCTGGCCCGTAACTCGATCACCATCGCGCACGAGGGCGGCCACGGGCTGATCGCCCTGCTCACCGGCCGGAAACTCTCCGGTATCCGGCTGCACTCGGACACCAGCGGGCTCACCGTCAGCCGGGGCAAGCCGACCGGCATCGGCATGATCCTCACCGCCGCCGCCGGCTACACCGCGCCCTCGCTGCTCGGCCTGGGCGGCGCCTGGCTGCTGACCAACGGCCGCATCACGCTGCTGCTGTGGCTGGCCACCGCGCTGCTCGCGGTGATGCTGGTGATGATCCGCAATCTGTTCGGGGCGCTGACCGTGATCTTCACGGGCTCCCTCTTCCTGCTGGTCTCCTGGCTCACCTCGGCCGCCGTCCAGTCGGCGTTCGCGTACGCGGTGGTCTGGTTCCTGCTGATGGGCGGGGTGCGCCCGGTCTTCGAGCTCCAGTCCAAGCGGCGGCACGGCGGTGCTCCGGACTCCGACGCGGACCAACTGGCCCGGCTGACGGACGCCCCGGCCTGGCTCTGGCTGTTCCTCTTCCACGCGGTGTCCCTCTGCTCGCTCATCGGCGGCGGACGCTGGCTGCTGGGGATCTGACCGGTTCCCGGGACAGCCCCTCGTGGGGCGTCCTGGCGGGGGACACGCGCCGGGAGCCGGTCCGGCCCGTCGGGGAGCCCTCTGCCGGACACCCCCTAAAGTGAAGGCATGACCGAAAGTTCCGTGCACCCCGCCCTCTGGCCCGCCCCCCACGCGAGCGGCCCCGTCGACGCGACCGTCACCGTGCCCGGTTCCAAGTCGGTCACCAACCGGGCGCTGGTCCTGGCCGCCCTCGCCGCCGAGCCCGGCTGGCTCCGCCGGCCGCTGCGCTCGCGCGACACCCTGCTGATGGCCCAGGCGCTGCGCGCGATGGGCGTCGGCATCGAGGAGACGGTGTCGTCGAGTTCGGCGGCGGCGCCGGGCGGCACGGACGTCACGGGTGAGGCATGGCGGGTCATCCCCGCCGGGCTGCACGGCCCGGTCACGGTCGACGTCGGCAACGCCGGTACGGTCATGCGCTTCCTGCCCCCCGTCGCCACCCTCGCGGACGGCCCGGTCCACTTCGACGGCGACCCGCGTTCCTACGAGCGTCCGCTGCACGGCGTCATCGACGCGCTGCGCGCGCTCGGCGCCCGGATCGAGGACGGCGGGCGCGGCTCGCTCCCGCTGACGGTGCACGGCGCGGGCGCGCTGGAGGGCGGTCCGGTACGGATCGACGCCTCCGCCTCCTCCCAGTTCGTCTCCGCGCTGCTGCTCTCCGCCCCCCGGTTCAACCAGGGCGTGGAGGTACGGCACGTGGGTTCGGCCCTGCCGTCGATGCCGCACATCCGGATGACGGTGGAGATGCTGCGCGCGGTCGGCGCCCAGGTGGACGAGCCGGAGACGGGCGGCGAGCCGGACGTCTGGCGGGTCGCCCCCTCCGCGCTGCTCGGCCGGGACCTGACGATCGAGCCCGACCTCTCCAACGCCCAGCCGTTCCTGGCCGCCGCCCTGGTGACCGGGGGGCGCGTCACCGTACGCGACTGGCCGGAGCGCACCACGCAGCCCGGGGACGCGCTGCGCGAGCTGTTCACGGCGATGGGCGGTTCCTGCGAACTGACGCCGCAGGGACTGACCTTCACCGGTTCGGGCCGCGTCCACGGCATCGACGCGGATCTGAGCGAGGTCGGCGAGCTGACTCCGGGCATCGCCGCGGTCGCCGCGCTCGCCGACTCCCCCTCCACGCTGAGCGGTGTCGCCCATCTGCGGCTGCACGAGACGGACCGGCTGGCCGCCCTCACCAAGGAGATCAACGAGCTCGGCGGTGACGTCACGGAGACGGCGGACGGGCTGCACATCCGGCCGCGTCCGCTGCGCGGCGGGGTGTTCCACACCTACGACGACCACCGGATGGCGACGGCGGGCGCGATCATCGGCCTGGCGGTGCCCGGGGTGGAGATCGAGAACGTGGGGACGACCGCGAAGACCCTGCCGGACTTCCCGGACATGTGGACCGGCATGCTCGGTGCCGGGGCCTAGAGAATGCGCCGCTACGGGAAGAACCCCGACGAGGACGACATCCGCGTCCGTCCGAACCGCAAGGGCAACCGCCCCCGCACCCATATCCGGCCCAAACACGAGGACGCCGAGGACGGCATGGTCCTCACGGTCGACCGGGGCCGGCTGACCTGCCTCGTCGAGGGGCGCACGGTCGTCGCGATGAAGGCCCGCGAGCTGGGCCGCAAGGCCGCCGTGGTCGGCGACACCGTGTCGATCGTCGGGGATCTCTCCGGCGACAAGGACACCCTGGCGCGCATCGTCCGTATCGGCGAGCGCCGCTCGGTGCTGCGGCGCACCGCCGACGACGACGACCCGTTCGAGCGGGTGGTCGTGGCCAACGCGGACCAGCTCGCCATCGTCACCGCGCTCGCCGACCCGGAACCGCGCCCGCGCATGATCGACCGGTGCCTGGTCGCCGCGTACGACGGCGGGCTGACCCCGCTGCTGGTGCTGACCAAGTCCGACCTGGCCTCCCCGGACAAGCTCCTGGAGGCGTACACCCCGCTGGGTGTGCCGTTCATCGTCACCAACCGCGACGAGCTGGCCAACGGCGACGCGGCCGACCGGGTGCGCGAGCAGCTGAACGGCAAGATCACCGCCTTCGTCGGGCACTCCGGGGTCGGCAAGACCACGCTGGTCAACGCCCTGGTGCCGGCGGACCGCCGGCGTACGACGGGTCATGTCAACGCGGTCACCGGGCGGGGCAGGCACACCACCACCTCGGCGCTGGCGCTGCCGTTGCCGGACGGCATCGGGTGGGTGGTCGACACCCCGGGCGTGCGGTCGTTCGGCCTGCACCACATCGACCCGTCCCGGGTGATCAACGCCTTCCCCGACCTGCAGCCCGGCACGGAGGACTGTCCGCGCGGCTGCGCCCACGACGACAACGCGCCGGAGTGCGCGCTCGACGCGTGGGTGGCCGGCGGGCACGCCGATCCGGCGCGGCTCTACTCACTGCGCAGGCTGCTCGCGACGCGCGAGCGGCGCGAGGGCGACTGAGCGGGAGCTCCGGCCGGACCGGCTGCCGCGACTCGCGCACGCTTGCGACCACACGACCGGGGTAGGGGCATAATCGCAGCGGGCAGGCGGACCGGTGACCGATGCGGAGGACTACGGACGATGGCGTGGCTGCTGGTCGTGGTCGCGGGGCTGCTGGAGACGGGCTTCGCCGTGTGTCTGAAGCTGTCGCACGGTTTCACCCGGCTCTGGCCGACGATCGCGTTCGCGGCGTTCGCCCTCGGGAGTTTCGGCCTGCTGACCCTCTCGCTGCGGAAGCTCGACGTGGGCCCCGCGTACGCGGTGTGGACCGGCATCGGGGCGGCCGGCACGGCGATCTACGGCATGGTCTTCTTCGATGACGTGGTGAACGCGCTGAAGCTCGTCTCGATCTCGCTGGTGATCATCGGCGTGATCGGCCTCCAGCTCTCCGGCTCCTCGCACTGACGCCCGTCCGTGAGCCCTCCGGCCCCTCGCGCTGACGCCCGTCCGAGAGCCCTCCGGCCCGTCGCACCGGCTGCCGCCCGCCCCGCGCGTGCTCCGGCCGGGTGACGCCGGGCCGTGTGGCCCCGCGCGGACCGGGCTGGATACTGTGACGGCATGTCCGACTACCACGATGATCTGCGTCTCGCCCACGTACTGGCGGACGCCGCCGACGCGGCGACGATGGACCGGTTCAAGGCCCTCGACCTCAAGGTGGAGACCAAACCGGACATGACTCCGGTGAGCGAGGCCGACAAAGCCGCCGAGGAGCTGATCCGGGGCCACCTGCACCGGGCCCGCCCGCGCGACGCGGTCCTGGGCGAGGAGTACGGACTGGAGGGCACCGGCCCTCGCCGCTGGGTGATCGACCCGATCGACGGTACGAAGAACTACGTGCGCGGGGTGCCGGTCTGGGCGACCCTGATCTCGCTCATGGAGGCGGGCGAGAACGGTTTCCAGCCGGTGGTCGGCGTGGTGTCCGCTCCGGCGCTGAGCCGGCGCTGGTGGGCGGCGAAGGGCTCCGGCGCGTACTCGGGGCGCAGCCTCACCTCCGCGACCCGGCTCGAAGTCTCGAAGGTCGGGCAGATCTCGGACGCCTCCTTCGCGTACTCCTCGCTGACCGGGTGGGAGGAGCAGGGGCGGCTGGACGGTTTCCTCGACCTGTCCCGGGCCTGCTGGCGGACGCGGGGCTACGGCGACTTCTGGTCGTACATGATGGTCGCCGAGGGGGCCGTGGACATGTGTGCGGAGCCCGAGCTCTCGCTCTGGGACATGGCGGCCACCGCGATCGTGGTGCAGGAGGCCGGTGGCAGCTTCACCGGCCTGGACGGCGTCCCCGGCCCGGGCGGCGGCAACGCGGCGGCGTCGAACGGCCTGCTCCACGACGAACTGCTGGGCTATCTCAACCAGCGCTACTGACGACCGACGCGACCAGCGCTACTGACGACCGACGCGACCAGCGTTACTGACGACCGCGCCGTCCCGGCCGGGGTACCGCCCCGGTCGGCGGAGCGCCAGGGGCGCCCGGGGGCCGCGGGGCGTGCGCGCGCACGCCCTGTGGCCGCCTCGCGCACCTCTTGTCGGGTCTCGGGCGGGGTGCCATCCTGAAACCCCCGCTTGTGAACTTGTGAATCGGCTCACTTTCCGGCCGGTCCACCGAGGAGGTGCCCCGTCATGCTGGTCCGAGACGCCATGACCACCGTGGTGCTCACCATCGGCCCCACCCACACACTCCGTCAGGCGGCCGCACTGATGTCGGCCCGCCGCGTCGGAGCCGCCGTCGTCCATGATCCGGACACCTGCGGATTCGGCATCATCACCGAACGCGACATCCTGGACGCGGTCGGGCTCGGCCAGGACCCGGACCGCGAGTCCGTGTCCGGCCACACCACCACGGACGTGGTCTTCGCAGCCCCCACCTGGACCCTGGAAGAGGCCGCCGAGGCCATGACGCACGGCGGGTTCCGGCACCTGATCGTGCTGAACGACGACGGCCCGGTGGGCCTGGTGTCGGTCCGCGACATCATCCGCTGCTGGGCTCCGGTGCGCCGCCGTCACACGGTCGAACTGGCTGGCTGAGCGAGCCCTTCGGGGCGCCTGGACGACGGGACGGGCCGGACACCGCGTGCGGGGTGTCCGGCCCGTTCTCGCGCGTGCCGTCCGTGATCAGGCGCGCAGGGCCTGGACCGCGTCCTCCAGCCGCTTGCCGAAGTCGCCGTCGGCCCGGCGGAAGTTGTCCACCGCGCGCTCGGCGATGTCGTCACGAGAGACCTTGGCGATGAACTGGGCGAGGTTCTCGATCAGGCGCCCCTGCTCGTCCTCGGAGAGCAGCCGGTAGAGGTTGCCCGCCTGCACGAAGTCGTCGTCCTCGGCGTGCAGGGGCGTCACGTGGTTGCCGGTGGCACCGTCGACCGGGCTCGGTCGCCAGAGCGGCCGGCCGGTCTGGGCGGGACCACCGAAGCTGTTCGGCTCGTAGTTCTTCGAGTCGGCGTGACGGCCGTCGTAGAGGTGTCCGTCGCGGCTGTTGGTCCGCGCCTCGGTGGCGTGCGGGCGGTTCACCGGCAGGTGGTCGGCGTTGATGCCGACGCGGTAGCGGTGGGCGTCGCCGTACGCGAAGAGGCGGCCCTGGAGCATCTTGTCCGGGGACGGGCCGATGCCGGGCACGAAGTGCGCGGGACTGAAGATGGACTGCTCGACCTCGGCGAAGATGTTCTCCGGGTTGCGGTTGAGCTCCAGCTTCCCGATCTCGACCGGCGGGTAGTCCTCGTGCGGCCACACCTTGGTGAGGTCGAACGGGTTGAAACGGTAGGTCGCCGCGTCCGCCGCGGGCATGATCTGCACCTGCACGGTCCAGGACGGGAAGTCACCGCGCTCGATGGACTCGCGCAGGTCGCGCTGGTGGCTGTCGGGGTCGACGCCGGAGAGGCGGTTGGCCTCGTCGGTGGTGAGGTTCTTGATGCCCTGGTCGGTCTTGAAGTGGTACTTGACCCAGAAGACCTCGCCGGCCTCGTTGTTCCACTGGTACGTGTGCGAGCCGTACCCGTTCATGTGGCGCAGCGTGGCCGGGATGCCGCGGTCGCCGAAGAGCCAGGTGACCTGGTGGGTCGACTCGGGTGACAGGCCCCAGAAGTCCCAGACGTTGTCCGCCTCCTGCGAGCCGGTGTACGGGTCGCGCTTCTGGGTGTGGATGAAGTCGGGGAATTTGACGGCGTCCCTGATGAAGAACACCGGGGTGTTGTTGCCGACGAGGTCGTAGTTGCCCTCTTCGGTGTAGAACTTCAGCGCGAAGCCGCGGGGATCGCGCACGGCGTCGGCGGATCCGAGGTTTCCGGCGACGGTGGAGAAGCGGAGGAAGGTCTCCGTCTGCTTGCCGACCTCGGAGAGGAACGCGGCGCGCGTCCACTGCGAGACGTCGCGGGTCAGCGTGAAGGTGCCGTACGCGCCGGCGCCGCGGGCGTGCACCACGCGCTCCGGTATGCGCTCCCGGTTGAAGTGGGCGAGCTTCTCCAGCAGCGCCTGGTCCTGCACGAGCACCGGACCGCCGACGCCCGCCGTCTCGCTGTTCTGGTTGTCGGCGACCGGCGCTCCGGCCTCCGTGGTGAGCGGTCCCTGCGTCACGTGCGCCTCCTGCGTGATGTCCGCCGTGCGCCCGCCGTCTCCCGGCGGCGCGCACGGCCGTTCCCTTGGCTTCTGCCGGATTCGATCCTACGATGGACTTTGTCTAAGTCAAGTGAACATCCAATGTCACACCTGTTCGGGACTGATCCTGCCCGCTGTTAGGCTGGTGCCATGAGTGACCTGTTGGAACGACTCCGTGGACGTGGCTGGCGCATGACGGCGCAGCGCCGCGTGGTCGCCGAGGTCCTCGACGGCGAACACGTGCACCTGACGGCCGACGAGGTGCACGCGAGGGCCGTGGACAGACTGCCCGAGATCTCGCGGGCCACGGTCTACAACACCCTGGGCGAGATGGTGTCGCTGGGCGAGGTGCTGGAGGTCTCCACGGACCGCCGCGCCAAGCGGTACGACCCGAACGCCCGCCGCCCGCACCACCACCTGGTCTGCGCGAACTGCGGAGCCATCCGGGACGTCCACCCCACCGGCAATCCACTGGCGGACCTGCCCGACGAGGAGCGCTTCGGCTTCACGGTGTCGGGCGTCGAGGTGACCTACCGCGGCCTCTGCCCGAACTGCGCGACGACCACCGCCTGACCGTCACCGCCCGATCCGCCCGCACGCGCCACGACCGGCCGGGGTTCCTCACCGGCCGGTCCTGCGTGTGACGGCGTCGCGCACGCGCGCACGACGAAGGCCCGGATCCAGTGGATCCGGGCCTTCGTCTTTCAGTAGCGGGGACAGGATTTGAACCTGCGACCTCTGGGTTATGAGCCCAGCGAGCTACCGAGCTGCTCCACCCCGCGTCGTTGAATGCAACATTACGTCACCCGGTCGGCCGTGGCAAATCCATTCAGCGGGGTGCCCGCCGGGGCGCACGCCGTCGCTCCGGTGGGCACCCCGCTCACGCCGTGAGTTCCTGGTGCAGCGCCTCCTGGAGGCGGGCGGCGCGCTCCGCGACCTCGGCGGGGCCCAGCTCGACCGCGCGGGCGCACCAGCGCTGCCCCTCGGTGAGTTCACCCCGGCGGGCGGCGAGCAGGGCGAGCCGGAGCGCCGCCCGGCCGTGGCCGTCGTTGGCGGCGCGGCTCCACCACAGGGCCGCCTCGCGCTCACTGCCCTCGCGGGCCAGCAGCAGCCCGAGGTTGAAGGCACCGTTGCGGCTGCCCGCTTCGGCGGCCTCGCGGTACCAGCGCGCGGCGCTCTCCACGTCCCCGCGCGCGGAGCAGAGCATGCCGACCCTGACCTGGGCGCGGCGGTGCCCCTGCTCGGCGGCGCGCTCGTACCACTCTTCGCACTCCGTCTTCTCCGGCATCGGCTCGCCGAGGACCGGCGTCGCGCGCGGCGGGCGGCGCGCGTCGAGCACCCCGGCCAGCCGGAAGGCGGCTTCGGCGCTGCCCCCGCCCGCGGCGGTACGCAGGTGGCGTTCGGCCTCCTGGTCCTCGCCCTGGCGCAGCAGCGCCATGGCGACCTGGAGCGCCGCGTCGGTGTGTCCGGCGGATGCGGCGCGCTTGTACCAGCCCAGCGCCGCGAGTTCCTCGTCCCGGCCGGCGTGCAGGATGCCGAGGTTGAAGGCGGCGTCCACGCTGCCCGCCTCGGCCGCCTTGGAGAACCAGGGTTCGGCACCCGTCGCGTCGCCCGCCTGCAGGAGCAGCACGGCGAGCGCGTTGGAAGCCTCGCGGTGGCCCGCGTAGGCGGCCCGGCGGTACCACTGCTCGGCCTGCGGGGTGCGGTCCTGGGCGGCGCAGAGCAGCCCGAGGTTGTACGCGCCGTTCACGTCGCCCGCGTCCAAAGCGGCCCGGTACCACCGCTCGGCGGTCTGCGGCTCGCCCCGGTCGGCGTGCAGGGCGCCGAGCGCGTTGGCGGCGTTGCCGTCGCCCTCCTGGGCGGCGCGGAGCCACCACACGGCGGCACTCTCCACGTCGCCGACGTCCCGCAGCAGGAAGGCCAGGGCGCAGGCCGCGCGCGCCTCGCCCGCCCGCGCGGAGGTGAGGTACCAGCGCCCGGCCTCCTTGAGCTCGCCACGCCGCTCCAGGATGGCGCCGAGGTGCAGCGCGGCGCGGCGGTGGCCCCGGGCCGCCGCCTGCCGGTACCACTGCTCGGCCTCGCCGACGCGCCCCTCGGCGGGGCCCGCGACCGGGCCGTCGCCGATGGCACGGGCGGGGCCGGGAGCGGGCTCCACGGCCTCGACGGGCAGCCGCCCGAGCCCGAAGGCCTGGTGCGGGTCCTCGACGGCGTTGCGCTCGATGGTCCTGGCCAGGCGGTACGCGGCCTCCCGGTGGCCCTGCTCGGCGGCAGCACGCAGCCAGCGCTCGGCGCCGACGTCGCTGCGGTGTTCCAGCAGGTCCGCGAGGGCGTAGGCGCCCAGCGCGTGGCCCTGTTCGGCGGACTGGCGCAGCCAGTACTCGGCGCCCGGCTCGTCGCCCCGCTCGCGCAGGTGCCGGCCGAGCGCGTGCGCGGCGGAGGCGGAGCCCGCGACTGCCGCGATGCGCCACCACCCGGCCGCCTCGTCCGGGTATCCGCGCTGGTGCAGCAGGACGCCGAGGTTGTTCGCGGCGGCCCGGTCGCCGTCGGCGGTGGCCCCGCGCAGATAGGGTTCGGCGGCGTCGAGTTCGCCCCGGCGCAGCAGCAGCGCGCCGACGACGCTCATCGCGGCGGTGTCGCCCGCGTCGGCGGCACGCCGGTGGCGCTCCTCTTCCTCGGTGGTCTCGGCGCTCCCCGGGGCGCCGATCGCGTCGGCGACGTCTCCGGCGTCGCTCACCCCGGCCGTGTACGAGGACCGGGCGGCGGTGTCCGTGTCTTCTGGGTTGCCTGGCGTGACCGTGCCCCCCGTCGTCTCGGTGGCCCCGGTGGTGAAGTGGTCGCTGGTCACGGCCTGCTCGGCGGCCCCCGCCGCCCCGTCGGTCACCGCGGACGACGCCGCGGCCGGCGCCCGCTCCGGGCCCCGTGTCCGCCGTTGCACAAACCGCCCTGTCTCCAACAGAGTTGCCCTGTCCCCCATAAATACCATCGTCGCACCACCTGTAACCCGCGTACACCTGGTATATCGCGGACAGTGAGGTCACTTCAGCGTTTTGTCGACATGCCCACAGAGAGACAAGTCAAACACGACCCCGGACAACTGGTGCCCCGCGAACCGCACTTCACGCCCGCTCTTCGAGGACACCACGACATGACGAAGGCCCGGATCCAGTGGATCCGGGCCTTCGTCTTTCAGTAGCGGGGACAGGATTTGAACCTGCGACCTCTGGGTTATGAGCCCAGCGAGCTACCGAGCTGCTCCACCCCGCGTCGTTGTGTTCAAACAGTACCACGACGCGGGGGTGGGTTTTCTCAGCTGCCCTGGTCGGCGGCCCCTTCGGCCGAGGTGCCGGTGGACCGGGCGGTGCTGCCGGAAGCGGAGCCCGTGCCGGAGCCGGCCGCGGAGCCGCCCGATCCGGACTGGGCCTCCGCGGCCCGCTTCAGGGCGTCCTGGAGGTCGTCCTGGGCCTTGGCGTAGGCCGTCCAGTCCGGCTTCCGGAGCGCTTCCTGGCCGGCGTCGTACGCCTCCTGGGCGTCCGCGATGGCCTCCTTGAGCGCCGCGTCGCCGGTGGCCGGCGGCTTGGTCGGCTCGTTCGGCTTGGTCGGTTCGGTGGGTTCCGTGGGTTCGGTGGGCTGGGTCGTGCCCGAGTCCACGTCGAAGACCGCGTTCAGCGCCTCGCCGAGACTGTTCTCGAAGACGATCTTCGACCCGAACGAGGCGGCCACCTTGCGCAGCAGCGGGTAGTTCTGGTTGCCACCGCGCGTGTAGACCGGCTCGATGTAGAGGAACCCGCCGTCCAGGGGCACGGTGAGGAGGTTTCCGTACTCGATGTCCGAGTCGGTGCCCTTGAGGTTCCTCACGAACTCGGCTACGTCGTCGTTGCCGTTGAGCTCGCTCTGTACCTGCCCGGGCCCCTTCACCGTGTTGGTGACTCTGAGGAGTCTGATCGTGCCGTAGTCGGAGCTGGCCGCGTCGGCGTCCACCGCCATGAACGCCCCGAGGTCGGGACGGCCTCTCGGCGTGAACGTCGTGGTCAGCGAGAACGTCTGCTGGTCCTGGTCCGGCATCTTCATGGAGAGGTAGTACGGCGGAACGGAGCCCGGTTCCTTGTTGGTCGGGTCGTCCGGCACCTGCCACGCGTCACTGCCGCTGTAGAACTGCGCGGGGTTGGTGACGTGGTAGCGGGTCAGCAGCTCCCGCTGGACCTTGAAGAGGTCCTGCGGGTAGCGCAGGTGGTCCATGAGATCCGCCGGAATGGCGGACTTGTCCTTCACGGTCCCGGGGAACGCCTTGCGCCAGGTCTTGAGGACCGGGTCCTCGGTGTCCCACTCGTAGAGCGTGACGGTGCCGTCGTACGCGTCGACGGTGGCCTTCACCGAGTTGCGGATGTAGTTGACCTGGTTCTGCTGGGCGACGACCGCGCGCTGGTTGGTCGTCAGCGAGTCGGCCGTGGTGTCGCCGAGCGTCGTACGGGACGCGTACGGGTAGCCGTTCGTCGTGGTGTACGCGTCGACGATCCACTGGATGCGGTGGTCGACGACCGCCGGGTAGGCGTCGCCGTCGATGGTCAGCCACGGGGCGACCGCCTCGACGCGCTCCTTGGGCGTGCGGTTGTAGAGAATCCGCGAGCCGTCGCCGATGGCCCCCGAGTAGAGGATCTGCGGCTCGCTGAACGAGACCGCGTACGCGGCGCGGTTGAAGGCGCTGGCGAGGCTGACCCCGCTGTCACCCTTGTAGCTGGTGGTCTTCTCGCCGTCGTCCTCGTAGTCGAGCTCCTTCTGGGGCCCGCCGACGATGGAGTACTGCTCGGTCTTCTCGCCGTAGTAGATCCGCTGCTCGTACTCGCCGAGCTTGCCCGTCGTCGGCAGTCCGGACTCGGTGAAGTCCGGGGAGCCCACGGGGTTGGTGCCCGTGCTGGTGCCCTTGGCCGCGATGGCGCCGTAGCCGTGGGTGTACGTGAAGTGGTCGTTGATCCAGTTCCGCTTGGGCAGACCCGCGAGGTTGAGCTCGCGCAGGCCGACGACGGTGTCCTGCTCCTTGCCGTCCTCCTCGTAGCGGTCCACGTCCAGCGTCGCCGGGAACTGGTAGTAGTTCCGCTTCTGCTGGAGCTGCTGGAACGCCGGGGAGACGACGTTGGGGTCCATCACGCGGTAACTCGCGGCGGCGTCGGCCTGGGTGCGCAGCGCGGCGCCCTCGGTCTCCGTACTCTTGCCGGCGTAGTCGTCGACCTGTGCGTCGTCGATGTCGTACGCGTCGCGGGTCGCCTTGATGTTCTTCTGGATGAACGGGGCTTCCTTGGCCTGCTCGTTCGGCTGGACCTGGAACTTCTGGACGATCGCCGGGTAGAGCCCGCCGATCAGGATGGCCGAGAGGACCATCAGCCCGAAGCCGATCACCGGGAGCTGCCAGGTGCGGCGCCAGAGCGTCGCGAAGAACAGCACCGCGCAGATCGCGGCGATGCAGAACAGGATCGTCTTCGCCGGCAGATAGGCGTTGGCGTCGACGTACCGCAGGCCGGTCCAGTTGTCGGTGGCCTTGAAGTCACTCGACTTCACGGCCAGTCCGTACCGGTCGAGCCAGTACGCCACGGCCTTCAGCGAGACGAAGACGCCCAGGAGCACCGAGAGGTGCCCGGTGGCCGCGCCGGTCGCGCGGGCGCCGGGGCTGGTGATCCGCAGACCGCCGTAGAGGTAGTGCGTCAGGGCCGCCGCGATGAGCGACAGCACGACCGCGGCGAAGCCGAAGCCGAGCAGGAAGCGGTACCACGGCAGGTCGAAGGCGTAGAAGGAGACGTCCAGGTGGAACTGGGGGTCCTTCTGCCCGAAGGAGACGCCGTTGACGTACATCAGCCAGGTGCGCCACTGGCCCGACGCGGAGGCCCCGGAGATCAGCCCGACGAGCGCGGTGACCGCGAGGAGCACCCACTTCTTGAACGGGGCGACACCCATGCGGTAGCGGTCCAGGCTCTGCTGCTCCAGCGACATCGCGCTCAGTGGCGGCCGGAGCCGGTGGGCGAGCCAGACGTTGAGGCCGACGGCGAGGGCCATCAGCAGTCCGAAGACGAGGAACAGACCGATCTTGGTCCACAGCGTCGTGGTGAAGACCGACGAGTACGACACCGAGCGGTACCAGAGCCAGTCGGTCCAGAACCCGGCGAACATGACGAACGCCATGCAGAGCGCCGCGAGGACGCCCAGCGTCAAGAGAAGGGTACGGGCACGCCGGGACGGGCGGCCGACTCTGATCCGTGGCCCGGTCGGGCCTCCGCCGCGGTCCGGCATCTGGAAAGCCAACGTGCGCACCTCGTACTTCGGGGTCGTGTGGAACGGGCTCCGCGATCGTGGAGCCCTTCCTTGCAACTTACGGAGGCTTTACCTAGTTCCCGCTCCCGGTGCGAAAAGAGGCAGGATATTGGTATGCCCAACGTTTCTTCCTCAGGCCCTCCGATGGCCGCGAGTCCCCTCACCGTCGCGGTGCTCGAGATCGACGAGTACGCCGCCGGTCTCGGATGGGACCGCCCCGCCCGCCTTTTCGCCCTCGTCGACACCACCAGCCTGCGCGCCCAGGAGCCGGGCCTCGCCGCCCAGCTCGGCCTCGGCGCCGACGGTACGGTGCCCGCCGCCTACACCCCCGTCGAGCAGGAGGAGATCCCCTCCGGCAAGCCGCTGGACGAGTTCCTCGCCACGATCGCCTGGCCGGACGGGGTGGCGGGGTGCGCGCTGACGGTCGAGCGGCTCATGCTGCCGCCGTCCGCCGAGGCCTCCGTACCCGAAGGGCTCAGTGGGAAGAAGCTGACCGCCTGGGTGGCGGCGCACCCGGCGCGGCAGGAGGTCCGGATGACCGTGGCCGTCCTGCGGAACGGCAAGCGCGAGTCCGCGATCCGGCTGCGGGAGAAGGACTCCGCCAACGAGGTCCTCACGGGCCCGGCGCTCGTCCCGGGACTGGCCGACGCGCTGGCCGCGACCTTCGAGTCCTGAGGGTCCGGCCGGGGCCCCGCCGCGGGGCCCCGGCCGTCGGTTCCGCGGGCCCCGCCGTCAGCCGGCCGTCAGCTCTTCGAGCAGCTCGGCAGCGCGGCGGTGTCCCCGGTGCGGATCTTGTCCAGGGACTTCTTGGCGTCGTCGATCGTCTTGACCCGGACCAGGGTGAGACCGGACGGGATGTCGGCCGCGGCGGCGGCGCAGTTCTCGTCGGGGGTGAGGAAGTACCGCGCCCCCGCGTTCCGCGCGCCGACCAGCTTCATGTTGATGCCGCCGATCGGGCCGACCGTGCCGTCGTCGTCGATGGTGCCGGTGCCCGCGACGAACTTCCCGCCGGTGAGCTGACCCGGCGTGAGCTTGTCGACGATGCCGAGCGAGAACATCAGCCCGGCACTCGGGCCGCCGACGTCGGCGAGATTGATGTCGATCTCGAACGGGAAGGTGTGGTCGGTTCCCGCCTGGATACCGACGATCGCCCGGCCGTCGTCCTCCGCCTCGCGGGTGGTGAGGGTGACGTCCTGGGTGCCCTCGGGTTCCTTGCCGGCCTTCTCGGCGGCGGCGGCCCGCTCGGCCGGGACGACCGTGAACGTCACGTCCTCGCCGGCGTCGCGCTTGCTCACCAGCTCGGCGACGTCCGCCGGGTTCTTCACCGCGGTGCCGTCCACGGACTTGATCACGTCGCCCGCGTGGAGCTTGCCCTCGGCCGCCCCGCCCTTCACGACGGTCGACACGACGACGCGCGAAGTCACCGGGATGTCCAGCTCCTTCAGGGCGGCGACCTTGGCGCTCTCCTGGGACTGGCTGAACTCCTCGGCGTTCTCCTGCGTGGACTGCTCCTCGGTCTTCCCGTCCGGGTAGAGGGTGTCGTGCGGCACGATCACACTGTCGTGGGCCAGCCAGCCGTACACGGCCTCGACCAGGTTCATGTTGTAGTCCGCACCGGTGACGCGGACCGTCGTCATGTTGAGGTGCCCCGACGTCGGGTAGGTCTTGCGACCGGAGATCTGCAGTACCGGATCGCCGTCCGCGTCGCCCAGCGTGTTGAAGGTCGGCCCCGGGGACATCTCCGCGTACGGGACGGGAAGCACCACGCCCACACAGATGAGCGCGATGAAGATGAGAATCGAGGCGAGCATCGTCGCGGTGCGGCGTGGCATGGAACGACAGTACGGTAAGCACCTGTCAGTGCACCGCCGGGGCCGGTCCGTACGAGATCGGCGGGGGTGGGGCGGCACATCGGAGGCTCACGGTCCGCTCGTGGCGCCGGAAGCGCGCGGGAGGTGCGCGGGCGGAGCGGGGGCGTCGCGGGGCGACGCCCGGGGGGCGGTCGCGGACGGCTGACGCGGTCCTCGCGGTCACCGTCGTTCGTCAGACGGCGTCGGAACCGGAGTGCGATCTCTCCATCGCTTCCCGGAACCGGGCGTACCCGGCGAGTTCGGTGACATCGCCGGTCGTGCGGTTACGTGCGGCCCAGCCTCCCCATATCGCCGCGCCGAGAGCGGCGAAAAGCGGAATCAAGAGCCATGCGAGTGCGGCCACTACGACCTCCCTACCCCATGAGCGACCGCGACGGGCGGTCTGCGTATTGAACCAGCGGCAGGACCAACGCTGCTGGCAGGGGGGCGGTTACGCAAATCGGGGCTGATCCGTGCCCGTACGGTTTGCGGCCGGGAACCACGGTCGGGCGCGGTCGGGCGGTCATCGGGTCGTCCCGGCCGGTTCAGCAGGCGCCGACCCATTCCTCGGTGCCGTCCAGGAAGCGCTGGTGCTTCCAGATCGGCACCTCGTGCTTGAGGTCGTCGATCAGCTTCCGGCAGGCCTCGAACGCCTCCGCCCGGTGCGGGCAGGCCACGGCCACCACTACCGCCAGATCGCCCACGTCGAGTTCACCCACCCGATGGACGGCGGCCAGCGCGCGGACCGGGTAGTCGGCGACGACCTTCTCCGCGACCCTGCGCAGCTCGTCCTCGGCGGACGGATGGCAGGAGTAGCCGAGCGCCCCGACGTCCTGGCCCCCGTCGTGGTTGCGCACCGTGCCGACGAAGAGCGAGATCCCTCCGGCCGCGTCGTCCCCCACCGCCCGGAAGACCTCGTCGAGGGAGAGCGGGGTCTCGCGGATCGCGAGGAGCCGGAGCGGGTCGGCCGCGGCCCGCTCGCCGGGGTGGTCGCCGCGGTGGTCGTGAAGGGATGCCATGGGGCCATGGTGCCGCACGGCGCGGGCGCGACGGAAACACGTGTTCCCTCCCGCCGGGAAGCGGCCTGCCGCGAACGGTGGCAGCGGTGCGGAGCGCGGGCGGCGGGGCGCGTGGGCGGATCGGCGGGCCGCCGGGGGTCAGATCCGGCGGCGGGCCTTGCGGGCGCGGCGGACCAGGGCGGCCGTACCGAGCAGCGCGACCGTCGCCCCGGCGGCGCCCGCGGCGGTGGCGTCCTTGCGGCCGAGCCGGCGGCCGGCCAGCGTGTGGCGGCCCTCCACCTCTTCGAGGAGCGCGGCCAGCACGTCCTCGTTGGTCCAGCGGGGGCGCCAGCCGACGTCGTGCAGCCGGCCCACGCTGACCACCCAGGGGTGCATCGTGTAGGCGAGGTCGCCGGCCGGGGAGGGGGTCAGTCCGATCCGGTGCAGCCGGGCGGCGGCGCCCAGCGCGACCGCGGAGGGCAGCTCCATGCGGCGTACCCCGCTGAGCTCCTCGACCTGTTCCTGCTCCAGCCACCCGTCGCAGCCGACGGCGAACTCCCCGTCGATCCGTTCCAGCGCCGCGTACTCCAGGGCGCTGACCAGGTCCTCCACGTGGCAGAACTGCCAGGTCGGCCGCGATCCGGCCACCACCAGCAGCCGGGGGGACTCGAAGTAGCGGGTGAGCGCGGTGTCCGTCCCGCCGACCAGGACGGCCGGGCGGACGACGGTGACGTTCAGGCCGGGGTGGGCACGCGGGGCGCGGCGGCCGAGACGCTCGATCTCCAGCAGGTCGCCGACGCCGGTGGCCTCCGCGGTGGCCCGCAGTTCGGCGTCCTCGGAGAGGGGGATGTCGTTGTCCGGCAGGGCGCCGTAGACCATCGCGGAGGTGCAGAGCACCACCCGGTGGACGCCCACCGCAGCGGCGGCGGTGAGCACGGTCTGGGTGCCGCGCACGTTGTAGGCGGTACGGGCCGCCGCGTCGGTCTCCAGATCCAGGTCGACGGCGAGGTGGACCACGACGTCCGCGCCCCGCAGCTTCTCGGCGATGGCGGGATCCCGCACGTCCAGGACGTGCCAGGTCACCCCGGGTACGTCCGCGCGCCGCTCGTCGATCGCGACGACCCGCCCGATCTCGTCCGACGCGGCGAGGTGCGCGGTCAGCAGCGCCCCCACTCCGGTCGCCGCGCCGGTGACCGCGACGACGGGGCCCCGCTTCCCGGAAATGTTTTTCGCGGGCTTCTTCTCGGTCATGGGGTCGTTCAGGTTTCGCGCTCCGCGAACCTGAGGATCTGGGGAACTCACCAGGCGTCTCCAGCGGTTGTCTTCAGTACGTACCCGAGTCGAGGCGTGCGTACCTGGTGGCGTCCATCCTGCCGCAGCCCGAGTCCCGGCGGAGCACTGAGCCCCTGAGCCGGAGCGGGTGTCTACGCTGGATGGTGACAAGCCGGGCACCGCCGCCGGTTCCAGCCGGCGGCCCTACGAGCCGAGGAAACCCGTGAGTGACACCCCATTCGGATTCGGCCTTCCGCCGGAGGAGCCGGAGAACGGCGACGGCAAGAAGAAGGACCCCATCGAAGGTGGGCAGGGTCAGAGCGGACCGGCGAACCCGTTCGGCTTCGGTCCCGGTGCCGCCGGCGACAACCCGTTCGCGGCCATGTTCGGTTCGATGAACCCGAACGACCTGGGCGCCGCCTTCCAGCAGCTCGGCCAGATGCTGAGCTACGAGGGCGGGCCGGTGAACTGGGACATGGCCAAGCAGATCGCCCGCCAGACGGTCTCGCAGGGCACCCAGGACGGCAGCAAGGACGCGAGCGTCGGCCCCGCCGAGCGCGCGGCCGTCGACGAGGCCCTGCGGCTCGCCGACCACTGGCTGGACGGTGTGACCTCACTGCCCTCCGGCGCGGTCACCACCGTGGCGTGGAGCCGTGCGGAGTGGGTCGAGGCGTCCCTTCCGGCGTGGCAGCAGTTGGTGGACCCGGTGGCCGAGCGCGTCGGCATGGCCATGGGCGACGTGCTGCCCGAGGAGATGCAGGCGATGGCCGGCCCGCTGATCGGCATGATGCGGTCGATGGGCGGCGCCATGTTCGGCCAGCAGATCGGGCAGGCGGTGGGCGTCCTCGCGGGCGAGGTCGTCGGTTCCACGGACATCGGGCTGCCGCTCGGTCCGGCGGGCAAGGCGGCCCTGCTCCCGCTGAACGTCGAGCGTCTCGGCAAGGACCTGAGCGTCCCGCTGGAGGAGGTGCGGCTCTACCTCGCCCTGCGCGAGGCCGCCCACCAGCGGCTCTTCGCGCACGTCCCGTGGCTGCGCTCGCACCTGTACGGCGCGGTCGAGTCCTACGCGCGCGGCATCAAGGTCGACACGTCCAAGCTGGAGGACGTCGTCGGGCAGTTCGACCCCTCGGAGCCCCAGCAGCTTCAGGACGCCCTTCAGCAGGGCATGTTCCAGCCGGAGGACACCCCGGAGCAGAAGGCCTCGCTGGCCCGTCTGGAGACGGCGCTCGCGCTGGTCGAGGGCTGGGTGGACGCGGTGGTCCACGAGGCGGCGAAGCCCCGTCTGGGCTCGGCGGACGCGCTGCGCGAGACGATGCGCCGACGCCGTGCCTCCGGCGGTCCCGCCGAGCAGACCTTCGCCACGCTCATCGGGCTGAAGCTGCGCCCGCGCCGGCTGCGGGACGCCTCGCGCCTGTGGGCCTCGCTCACGGACGCCCGGGGCGTGGAAGGCCGCGACGGCCTCTGGGAGCACCCGGACATGCTGCCGACCGCCCAGGACCTGGACGATCCGGACGGCTTCGTCCACCACGAGCAGCTGGACTTCTCCGAGCTCGACAAGATGCTCGGCGAGGCCGCGAGCGGCGGTGCCCCGTCCAAGGACCCGGCACCCGAGGACCCGGCACCCGAGGGCACCACGCCGAAGGACACTGCGGCCGGGAGCGACGGCGGGACCGACGGCAAGGACGGCTCCGACCCGAAGGGCGACACGGACCGGTGAGCCTGCACCACGACGCCGCCCTCGTGCTCAAGGCGTACGAGGGCGGCGGTCACGCCGGTCAGGCGGAGCTCCGCCAGACGTACCTCGACCATCTCGACGCCCATCCCGACGGGATGTGGAAGGCCTGCGGGGCGGGGCATCTGACCGCCAGCGCGCTGGTGCTGGACCCGGCGGCGGACAGGGTGCTGCTGACCCTGCACAGGAAGCTCGGCATGTGGCTCCAGATGGGCGGCCACTGCGAGCCGGAGGACGCCACCCTCGCGGACGCCGCGCTGCGGGAGGCCACCGAGGAGTCCGGCATCGACGGCCTGGTGCTGCTGGCCGGCGGCCCGGTGCGCCTGGACCGGCACCCGATCCCGGCTCCCTGCCACTGGCACCTCGACGTGCAGTACGCCGCGCTGGCCCCCGCCGGGGCCACGCAGCGGATCAGCGAGGAGTCGCTGGATCTGCGCTGGTACCCGTACGACGAGGTGGCCGGGGTCGCCGACGCCTCGGTGGTACGGCTGATGGAAGCCGCCCGAGCGGCGCTCTGACCCGCCCGTACGCCACAGGGGCGGCCCCTCCGTCGATGGAGGGGCCGCCCCTGTGGCGCAGCTGGGCGCGTGGTCCGTCCTGGGACGTGTCGCGGAGTCCCGGCTGTCCGACGGGAATGGCCGGACACGGCCATTCCCGTGCTCAGTTCCAGGCGTTGTTCTGGTTCTGGTTCTGCGAGCCCACGCCGTACTGGCCGCGTATGCCCTGGCCGATCTGGGCGTGCTGCGGGGGCATGACCTCGCTGGGCTGGACCAGCGCGAAGCCCTCGCCGAGGAAGCTCAGCTCCCAGCCCTCGCCGGTGTTGCCCCGCCTGCGCATGACGCCCGAGGAGTGCGTCTGCGCCTGCATCTGGACCCGGAGCGAGCTTGACCAGGCGACGATGGCGTCGGCGTCGGCGTTGACGTACTTGTCCGGCGTGACCTGGAGCATCAGCGGCTGCCCCGAGGTCATCAGCGCGACCTTGCCGGAGCCGGTGATGTTGAGCTGGTACTTGCCCGTGCCGGAGATGCCGTACTGGCTGTCCACGGCGATGACCTCGGTGTGCAGCGAGGAGTCGAGCGCCAGGACGTAGGCGCTGTCGACCGTCATCCCCGCGTGGTCGACGTCGACCACGTGGATGTACTGCGCGAGGTTGGCGAAGTACACGGTGCCCTGGCCCGTGCAGCGCATCAGGTCGAGACCCTCGCCCGTGCGGGCCCGGGCGTTGCGCTGGGAACTCGACTGGTACTCGCCGTCGAACTCCATCAGCCCCTGGTAGGCGACCATGGCGCCCTTGCGGGCGAGCACGGCGTCGCTGCCCGTCAGGGAGACCCGCAGCAACTGCGGGTTCTGAACGGTGTACCGCTCCGAGGACTGCTGCTCGGTGTGGGCGAAAAGCGGACTCTGCATGGTGTCTCTCCCTCCCTTCAGGACCGGACGCGGAGGCGGTCGGTGCTGTCCTCGCTCGGCTGGACGACGACGATGCCCTGGCCGGAGAAGGCCATCTGGTACGCCTCGCCGCTGCCGCGCCCGATGAGCGCGCTCGCCTTGAAGCTCCGCTTGCCCTTGATCTTGAGGTTCGGCGACCAGGCGACGAGGGCGTCCGGGTCGACGTACGTCTCGTCCTCGCCCCGGCCGCAGTCGACCACGATCGGGGTGCCCCGGGAGGTGATGGCCACCCATCCGGTGCCTTCCACGACGACGTTCCACAGGCCCTGGCCGGCGAACTTCGCCATCCCCTTGACCCGCTCCACGCCCCAGCCCAGGTGGGCGTCGAAGGCGAGGAGGTTGGTGCCGTTGACCGAGATCGACTCGTTGTTGAGGTTGATGACGACCACGTCGGCGCCGTAGTCGGCGAGGTAGAGCAGGCCGTCGCCGGAGCACTTCATGACGGGGGTGCCCTCGCCGGTGACCCACTGGGAGGCGATCTGCCGGACGGCGGGCGGGTTGGGTTCGTACTGGATGAAGCCTTCGTAGGCCACCATCGAACCCGTACGGGCGTAGAGGTCCTGGCCGGTGGCCATCGCCACCTTGAGCATCGAGTGGCCGTGGTTCTCCATCCGCGCGGTGACGGGGGTCGGGGCGTAGGCCGCGAGTTGCTGGTTCATGGCAGGCTCCCTCAGACCTCGTAGGGCTGGACGACGATGAAGTTGCCGGGGGCTCCCCGGAACTGGAGGTTCACGGTCTCCCCGCTGTGGCCGGGGTACGCGTTGCGGCGCAGCCGGACCTGGCTGGAGATGATGACCTGGGCGGCCGACGACCAGGCGACGACGGCGTTGCAGTCGGCGAAGGTGGTCGGGGTGACCGGCAGGACGACCGGCACACCGTGCGTCTTGACGACCACGGTGCCGGTGCCCTGGAACTGCATGGTGAACAGGGCTCCGCCGGGGATGCCGTGGCCCTCCACCCTGCGGACCTCGTACTGGAGTGATTCGTCGAAGGCCAGGACGTTCTCCGCGGAGACGCAGATGCCGTCGCCCTGGAGCTCGATGGGGTGCAGGTGGGCACCCTCCTCGGCGAGGAAGACCTGGCCGCGGCCGGTACAGCGCATGAGCTGCATCTCCTGGCCGGTGGCGTTGCCCACGACCCGGCCGGTGAAGCCGGCGCCCTTGTAACCGAAGTCGACCTTGCCCTGGTACATCACCATGCTGCCCTGACGGGCCAGCACGGGGTTGCCTCCGAGGGTGAGATCGACCCGCATGAGCTGCTGGTTCTGCGGGGTCCAGCGCTGTCCGGTCGGCTTCTCCTTGTACGGCTGGAGTGCCGCCGCGAGTCCGGCGCCGGCCGCCGGGGCGCCTTGCGGCACTCCCTGCGGGAGACCGCCGGGCTGCTGGCCGAAGGGTGCCTGCGGCGGCTGGCCGAACTGCTGCGGGGGCTGCTGGCCGAACTGCGGCTGCCCGTAGGCCTGCGGGGGCTGCTGGCCGTACGGCGGGCCGGCCTGGCCCGGGACCTGCCCGAACTGCGGCTGCTGCGGCGGCTGGCCGTACGGGGCGGGGGCCTGCGGTGCGACCGGGGCGGCGATCGTGGGCGCCGCGTGCAGCGGCTGCGCGGGGGCCGCCGGCGCTCCGAACGACGGCGCGGGCTGCGGCGGCGCCTGGGAAGCGGCGGGCGCGCCGAAGGCCGGCGGCGCGGACGCCTGGGCCGGCGGCGCGAAGGAGGGTGCGCCCTGCTGCGCGGCGGCAGGCGCTTCCTCCTCGGCGACCTCGCCGCCGAAGTTGCGCAGGAGCGCGTCGAGCCCGCCGTCGAATCCCTGTCCGACCGCGGCGAACCGCCAGACGTCCTTCAGATAGAAGTCCCCGAGCATCACCGCGCGTTCGGTGGTGAATTCGGAGCCGGTGAAGGCGTACCGCACCACTTCCTCACCGCCCGCGACGATCCGGATGTATCCGGGGCCGACCTGGGACATCTGGCCGGCGCCGTCGACGGTCGCCGTGAACGACAGCTTGTGGATGTTGGCCGGAATACGATCCAACGTCACCCGGAACGACTCGGTGTCACCGGACTGCGCGCCGAGCAGCTGAATGGACTCCTCGGGCGATTTCGGCTGATTGAAGAAGATGAAATACCGGTCGTCCGACAGCTGTTCGTCGGCGTCGAGGCCGAAGCAGCTGATGTCGAAGGTCAGCCCCGGGCCTGCGATCTGCACACCTACGTACAGATCCGTCCCTGACGTGAGATCACTGATCTTGGCCTTGTGGCCGCGTTGGAATTCCCTGGCCATGCGTAACGACCGTCCCCCATCCCGAATGTGAATGCGTCGCGTCAGGCTATCCGCAAACTACGACATTGAGCCAAGTCGGTACACACTCGGTACAGAGTCACCGATCGTCACTCCTCCCGCGCGGTGGGCAGATGCGGCAACCGGTCCACCGCCACCACGCCTTCGAGGTACCCCCGGGCCCGCTCGGTACGCGGATAGGCCTCCAGCAGGCGCCAGAAGTCGGGCCCGTGTCCGGGCACGAGCAGGTGGGCGAGTTCGTGGACGAGTACGTAGTCGACCACGTACTCCGGCATCCCCTGCAGCCGGTGCGAGAGGCGGATGCTGCCCTCGGCGGGCGTGCACGAGCCCCAGCGGGTGTTCTGGTTGGTGACCCACCGCACCGAAGCCGGCCGGGCCCGGCCTCCGAGGTACTGGGCGGAGAGGCTCGCGGCCCGCTCCACGAGCGCGCCGTCGCCGAGCACCCGGCGGCTCTCCTGGGCTGCCAGTTTGTCCAGCATCACCCCGACCCATCGGCGCTCCTCGGCCTCGGACATCCGGGCGGGGATGAGCACGATCGTGCGGTCGCCCTCGCGGTAGGCGGAGACCGTCCTGCGGCGCCGGTCGCTCCTGCGCACCTCCACGGCGCTCGTCGCGGCCGGGCGGATCGGGCGGGTGGCACCGCGCTGCGGTACAGCGGCGGAGCGCGCGGGAATCTCCCCGGCGAGGCCGGGTGACGGATCGGCGGGCACGCCTCGACGTTACCCGCTGTTCCCGGCAGAAGTACCGCCTCCCCTGCGGTTCCTCTCCGATCCCCGCAGGAAGCACACCATTTGAACGACTAATTCCCTCCCTTGTGGATAACTTTCGGCGGGTTTCGGGCTCCGACGACATTCTGTGAGCGGAGGGAGACCGGAGGAGTCCGGCCCGACGCTCCGCCGTATCCGCCGTATCCGCCGTATCCGCCGACGAGCCGTATCGGGTCGCCGGCCGCATCCGTCGTCAACCACGTCCGTGAACTGCCTCGTCCGTGAACTGCCACGTCCGTGGCCGACCGCGGAAGAGCGGCCCGACCGTAAAGGGAGAAAGAGATGCATCCGATGCTGAAGCCCGCACTGCGCCGCGCTTGGCGTGGACGGAGCACCGTGCAATTCGGGGTCACTCCCGCGCACGCGGTCACCTTCGGTCCTCTGGATATCGCCACGGGAAGTTTCCTGGAGCTGCTCGACGGCACCCGGGGGCTGCCCCTGCTGAAGGAGGAGGCCCGCTCCCTGGATCTGGCGGAGCGCCATGTGGACGTGCTCGTCGAGCGGCTGGCGGGCGCAGGCCTCTTGGACGACCCCCACGCGGGTGGCGCGGAGGCTGCGGCCCTACGCCGCCGGGCCGATGTCCTGGACCGCCAGCGCCCGGACGCGGCCTCACTCTCCCTGGTGCATCCCGAACCGGGGAGCGCGGTCCGCCGGCTCGCCGCGCGGCGGGCGATGCGCGTACAGGTCCGGGGCGCAGGCCGGGTCGGTGCGGCGATCGCGGCCCTGCTCTCGGGTTCGGGGGTGGGCCGGGTGGACGTGCTGGACGGTGGTCTGACGGAGCCGTGGGACGTGGCACCCGGCGGCCTCCCGCCCTCGGCGGTCGGGGAGCGCCGCGATGTCTCGGCCCGTCGGCTCGTGCGCCGGTCGGCCGCCGGAGCCGCCCCGCGCACGACGGAGGCGGACGTAGGGCCGGAGGGCGGCGGCCCCGGCCTCTCCTTGGTCGTGGTCGCCCCGCGCGACGGACTCGCGGTGTACGCCCCCGACCCGGGGACGGCCGAACCATGGATCTCCTCGGGCACCCCCCACCTGTACGCGGGAGTGATCGAAGCCACCGGGGTGGTGGGCCCGCTGGTGCTGCCCGGAGGCACGGGATGCGCGGGCTGTCTGGGCCTGCACCGGGCGGACCAAGACGCGCAGTGGCCTCGCATGGTGGCGCAGTGGCGGACCGGACGGCGGGGGGCGGTACCCGCCTGCGACCTCGCGCTGTCGGCAGCGGTGGCCGGGCTCGCCGCCTCGCACGCCCTGTCTTTTCTGGACGGTGAACTGCCGGCGATCACGGGCTCCCGGTGGGAAGCCGCGCTTCCCCTCATGGAGTGGCGCGGCGAACGAATCGCTCCCCACCAGGCGTGTGTGTGCGGCGCCGCTCGCACCACCGGGGCGCTTTCCCCCGCCTCGGGCCCGGCGCGCGACACAATGGCCGGGTGACCGCCATCGCCGGATCGATGCGAAGGGCGCACCGGCACCGCAGTTCACGAACTGGAGGAGCACATGTCCGATCTTCCCCGCAAGGCGGTCACCCGCACCGCGAAACTGGCCGCCCTGCCGCTCGGCTTCGCCGGCCGGGCCACGTGGGGCCTGGGCAAACGGATCGGGGGCAGGCCGGCCGAGCTGGTGGCCAGGGAGGTGCAGCAGCGGACGGCGGACCAGCTCTTCAAGACCCTCGGGGAGCTGAAGGGCGGTGCCATGAAGCTCGGTCAGGCGCTCTCCGTGTTCGAGTCCGCGCTGCCCGAGGAGGTGGCCGGTCCGTACCGGGCGGCGCTGACGAAGCTCCAGGAGGCCGCTCCCCCGATGCCGGTGCGGACGGTCCACGGGGTGCTCACGGAGCGGCTCGGTGAGGGCTGGCGCGATCTCTTCCTCTCGTTCGACGACCAGCCGGCCGCCGCCGCCTCCATCGGCCAGGTACACCGGGCGGTCTGGCACGACGGGCGCGATGTCGCGGTGAAGGTGCAGTATCCGGGTGCCGGGGAGGCGCTGCTGTCGGATCTCACTCAGCTCAGCAGGTTCGCGCGGCTCCTCGGGCCGTTGATCCCCGGCCTGGACGTCAAGCCGCTGATCAAGGAGATGCGCGACCGGGTCTCGGAGGAGCTGGACTACGCGCTGGAGGCGCGGGCGCAGGAGGAGCACGCGGCCGAGTTCGCGGGCGACCCCGACGTGGTCGTCCCCGGAGTGGTGCTCCAGTCGGACCAGGTTCTGGTGACGGAGTGGATGGACGGCATCCCGCTGTCCGAGGTGATCGATCGGGGGACGGTCGAGCAGCGGAACCGGGCGGGCCAGTTGCTCTCGCGTTTCCTCTTCTCCGGGCCGGCCCGGACGGGCCTGCTCCACGCCGACCCGCACCCGGGCAACTTCCGCCTCCTGCCACCCGTCGGGGAGGAACCGGCCGCCGTCGCGCCGGAGGCCCCCCTGCCGGATGCCCCGCCTTGCTCCGGGGAGTGGCGGGAGTGGCGGCTCGGGGTGCTCGACTTCGGGACGGTCGACCGGTTGCCGGGCGGGCTGCCCGAGATCATCGGCGAGGCCCTGCGGATGACGCTGCTCGGCGAGGCGGAGGAGGTGTATGCCCTGCTGCGGCGGGCGGGCTTCGTTTCGGAGTCGGTGGATCTGGACCCCGACGCGGTCCTGGACTACCTGGTCCCCGTCATCGAACCGGCCCAGGTGGAGGAGTTCGCCTTCAGCCGGGGGTGGCTGCGCACCCAGGCGGCCCGGATCGCAGATCCCCGCTCCCCCGCGCACCGGCTCGGGAGGCAGTTGAACCTTCCACCCTCCTATCTCCTCATACACCGGGTGACGCTGAGCACGATCGGGGTGCTCTGCCAGCTGGGCGCGACGGTGCGCCTGCGGGACGAGCTCGAAGCGTGGCTGCCCGGCTTCCCGGAACCGGGCGGTGCGGGTGGGACGACCGGTGCGGGCGATGCGGACGGCGCGGGCAGTGCGGGTGGGACGACCGGCGCGGGCGGCGGCGGCGAGGGCCCGGACGCCTTGATCGGCGCGGAGGGTCCGGACGGCGCGGAGGGTCCGGGACGTCCCGGACTACGGGGTACCTCGGACGACCCGAGTACGCGGACGGAGCGCGCGGCGGGCGCCGAGCGAACGGGCCGAGGGCGGCGGAGTGCTTCCGACGGACGGACCGGGCGGGAGACCGAGGAGGTGTGAGGAAGGGCGGCTTCGGAGCGGGAGACAGCGACTTCCGACTGTCGGCTGCGGGCTGCGGGCTGCGGGCTGCGGGCTGCGGGCTGTCGGCAACGGGCCGCCTACTGGCGACCACCGGCTGCTGGCTTCTGGCCGGCGACTGCCGGCTCCTCGGCAGTCGCCTGCTGCCAGCCGCCTACTGCCAGCCGCCAGCCGCTCTGCGCTCCGCGCTCTGCGCTGCGTCCGAGCGGGCAGCCGAGTCCCGGACCTTCGGCCTTCAGCCGAGATCGAGGTGGAAGCTGGAGACGCTGCCGTCGGCCGCGGTCAGGGTGACCGGGCCGAAGGTCATGACCAGGGAGCTGCTTCCCTGGCTCCGGTAGTAGCCGGTGGCCTCGGTGACCCGGACGGCCAGGGCCGCGAGGGTGGCGGCGACTGTCGCGTCCGCCTCGATCTTCGGCTGGGCGAGCCCGGGGTGGCCGTTCGCCTCCGCCCAGTCCTGGAAGCCGCGCGCGTCGCGGCTCATGCCAGGAAGGATGCTCGGATTCGCCCAAGCCCACAGCCAGGAGTTCGACGTGGAGCTGAAACTTCCCAGTATCTGCGCCGGGGCCGTCGCGGTCTTGTCGGGGAAGGTCCACGTGATCGTGCCGGTCGTCTGGTCGAGATCCCAGCGGTCCGCCGATCCCAGACCCCAGGTCATGTGCGCGCGACCAAGTCGTTCGATCAAGTTCTCGCCCTGCTGGAGCAACGCACCCAACAGAGCCTGGTCCCCGGGCTGACCGGCTTTCTTCGCGTCATTGCACCGCTTGAACATGCCCATGCCGCGAACCCTACCCAGCGGCCTACGGGCCGGTCGGCCGCAGCTCAGCCCCGTATTCCTGCTGCGCAGCGGGTCCAGGGACGTTCCCGGGCCGGGTGGGCCGGGTCCCGCGTTCTCGCGTACCCGAGTGACACGGCCCGAACTCACCAGGAGGCGACGTCGAGCCGGCTTTCGACGGCCCTGATATGGGCGCGGGCGCAGTTCTCGCAGAAGTAGTGGCGCCCGTCCTTCTCCACCGCGCACATCCAGGTGGGTGGTGCGCTCGCGCCGGCGGTGACGCCGCACCGCCCACAGGAAACGTGGGGGGCTTGGGGCATCGGGGGGTGATACGTCTGCTCGTCCACGCCGTGACGATAACTCCGTGGATGACGGGCGGCACGGCGGAACGCACGGGCGGAAACGAGACCGGGGCACACCCGACACACGGACGAAACCCCAGGTCCGGCGCGCACGAAAAACCCCGCCCGCCGGGGCCTGCCTGTTCGGCGGCCCCGGCGCGCGGGGGTGGTGGTTCCTGCTCGCACGGCTGTGCTCCGGACGCGTGGCTGCTGCCGGGGGCCGTACTGGAGGCGCTGCTGGAGGCGCTGTTCCTACTGCATGACCGCCATGGCGAGCGCACGGCGGGCGCGCAGGGACACGCGCTCCGCCCGGCGCTGCATCCGCCGGGCGGAGACCAGGCGAAGGGCCCGGCGTTCCACCTCGGCAGTGGTCAGGCGGTCGTGCATATGCGCACGCGCCAGGGCTTCTGGGATGAGTTGCATCTCGCGGTTCCTGTTCTGACGCGAGTCGTTCGCGCCGGAGTTCGTGACGTCGAGCGTGGCGGAGCCGACGGGCTCCTTCGTGGGGGTGGTCGTCATGGGTGCCTGATTTCGCGGGTCATGAGTGTGGGGGCGGTCGATGGTGCCGACCAACTGCAGTACTGCGGGAGCCATGGCTCCCAGGTCGGCGGTCACGCCGCGACCGGGTTCTTGCGCGGACGGCCGCGGGGCCGCTTCCGGGCGACGACGACGCCCTGGACGAAGAGCTCGCCGCCCCAGACGCCCCAAGGCTCACGCCGCTCCTGGGCGCCGGCGAGGCACGCCTCGACGAGGGGACAGGTCCGGCAGAGGGACTTGGCGTACTCGACGTCGGCGGGCGACTCGGCGAAGAAGACCTCGGGGTCGTAGGAGCGGCAGGGCACCGGGGTGCCGAGGTTCTCGATGGCGTCGTCGAGAGCGGTGAGGGTGGTGAGGGGCAGCAAGGTGGGGTCCTCCGTGGAACCTGGCGGGACGATCGAGGGGGAAGGCGGTACGGACGGGGCGTGCGCTTCGAGTTGCACGGTGGGTGGTGTCCTCGTCTGGTCGTTCCGGCTGTTGGCCGGTTGTCGGCTGGTACCAGGTACTGCTTGTCCCGAGGCTCCTTCGTTCCGTTTCATCCGTTCGGACAAAACAAAAGGGCCGCGGATCCCGAGTGGGGTTCCGCGGCCCTGAAGGCGCCGGCCTGATGCTGGATCAGGCTGGATCGCTCCAGGGTTCAGGCCCACGGAAGGCCCACATCGTGTGGTGATACGTCGTCTGCTGCTTGCTCGCGAATCCGGCACCGGCTGCCGCAAAGGCAGAGGCCTGAGCCTTTTCCGCCTTCGCTCCTGCTGCCGCCGATGCCTGGATCGGTCGCTCATTGCGCTCTCGGACTACCGGCAGGGATGCCAGAGGCAGCGGACGCGCGGCGGAAATGCCGGACAGACCGGTGCCGAGAAGCGAGACGTCCGAGGAGCCGAGAAGGCCGAGTGAGCATGCGGAGACGACGGGGCGATCGGTCATTTTGACGTTCTTGATGATGCTGATCACTGGAATCGCCTCCTCTCGGCGTCTCGGGGGACCGGCCGGGGCCGGTCCTGCTTATTCGGATGGGTACGGACAAGTACAGCACGGAAGGCGGGCTTCGGAGAAGCCGCTGTTTCCGTGGTTAAGAACCTATGGTGACGACTGGCACGGGCGCAAACTATTTTTCCGACGAGTTTTCCTCAGCTCTCGCCGAAGCCCTCGCGATCTTCCTCATCCAGGCTCTCACCTGCGCAGATGGCCAGGACATCGCTGCCGAATCGACCCATCTTGCGGTTCCCGACACCTGCGATCGTGACGAGTTCGCGCTCGCTGCCGGGGACGGCCTCCGCGATGGCCATCAGGGTCTTGTCGGTGAACACGCACCAGGCGGGCTGGGAGAGTTCCCCGGCCCGGGCTGCCCGCCAGACGCGGAGCCGTTCGTAGAGCGCCTCGTCCATGTCGGAGGGGCAGTCCTCGCAGCGCATCAGTTTCATCTCGCCGGCCTCGGTCAGGGTCCGGCCGCAGACCCGGCACCGCACCGGGCCCCACTTCTTGCGCTGGACGGTGCTCTCGGTGCGCGTGGCCGTGGCGCCGCCCGTGCCCGTACCGCGATCGATGCCTCCGCCACCTCCGGCCCCGCCTCGGGCACTCGCCCCGGAACCGCTGCGGAGTCCGTTGAGGAAGCGGGTGGGCCGTCGGCCGGCCCGGCCTCCCGGCGAACGTGACACCGCCCAGGAGAGCGCGAGGTGGAAGCGGGCACGGGTGATCCCGACGTACAGCAGGCGGCGCTCCTCCTCGACCTGCTCGTCGGTCTTGGCGTAGGCGATCGGCATCATGCCCTCGGTCAGCCCGACCAGGAACACCGCGTCCCACTCCAGCCCCTTGGCCGCGTGCAGCGATGCCAGGGTGACGCCCTGGACGGTCGGCGCGTGCTGGGCGGCGGCGCGCTCGTCGAGCTCCCGGACGAGATCGGCGAGCGTCGCGCCGGGCTTCGCGGCTCCGAAGTCCTCGGCCAGCCGGACCAGCGCGGCCAGCGACTCCCACCGGTCGCGCACCGCCCCGGAGCCGGCGGGCGGCCGGTGCGACCAGCCCTGGGTGGAGAGCACGGCCCGCACCTGGGCGGGCAGTCCCTCGGCGCCGTCGAGGAGGGAGTCGTTCCCCCCGGCCCGGGCGGCGCCCCGCAGGGCCACCCACGCCTCACGGACCTCACGGCGTTCGAAGAACCGCTCGGCCCCGCGCAGCTGGTAGGGCACCCCGGCGTCGGCGAGCGCCTGCTCGTAGACGCCGGACTGGGAATTCACCCGGTAGAGGACGGCGATCTCCCCCGCCGGGACTCCTGCGGCGATGAGGTCCCGGATGCGGCGAGCGGTCCCCTCCGCCTCCGCCGGCTCGTCCGCGTACTCCGTGTAGACGGGCTCGGGGCCCTTGTCGCGCTGGGAGACGAGTTCGAGGCGGTGCTCGGCGGCCCGTCCGCTCGCCTGGCGCAGCAGCCCGTTGGCGAGGTGGACGACCTGCGGGGTGGAGCGGTAGTCCCGGACCAGTTTGACCACGGTGGCGTTCGGGTGGGCGGTACGGAAGTTCAGCAGGTGGTCGGGGGTGGCGCCGGTGAAGGAGTAGATCGTCTGGCTGGCGTCGCCGACGACGCAGAGGTTGTCCCGGCCGCCGACCCAGAGGTCGAGCAGCCGCTGCTGGAGCGGGCTGACGTCCTGGTACTCGTCGACCACGAAGTGCTGGTACTGGGCTCGGACGTTCTCGGCGATGTCCTTGCGGTCCTGGAGGATCGCGACGGTGAGCAGCAGCACGTCCTCGAAGTCGATCACGGACCGGTCGCGCTTCAGCTGTTCGTACGTCGCGTAGATCTTGGCGAGTTCCGCGGGGTCGCGGGGGGCGTCGCGGAGGCTCTTGGCCACCGCGGCCGGGTAGTCGGCCGGAACGGTCTGGGTGACCTTGGACCACTCGATCTCGCTCGTGGCGTCACGGAGTTCGTTGCGGTCGAGACGGATCTCGCAGCGGGCCGCCGCCTCGGCGACCAGCTGCACCTTGCGCTCCAGCAGCCGGGGAAGATCACCACCGACTGCTTTCGGCCAAAAATACTGGAGCTGGCGCAGCGCGGCGGAGTGGAAGGTCCGCGCCTGTACCCCCGAGGCGCCGAGCTGGCGGAGGCGTCCGCGCATCTCTCCGGCGGCCCGGTTGGTGAACGTGACGGCCAGCACGGTGGAGGGCTGGAGGATCCCGGCGCGGACGCCGTACGCGATGCGGTGGGTGATCGCGCGCGTCTTGCCCGTGCCCGCTCCGGCCAGCACGCACACCGGCCCGTGCAGGGCGAGGGCGACCTCGCGCTGCTCGGGGTCGAGCCCTTCCAGGACCGCGTCCGGAGACTCGGGCACCTGCGGGAAGAGAGTGGAATGCGTTGCTGCTGTCACCCTGCCATGCTGCCAGGTCGCCGACGACCACCGGAATCGTTGTCCACAGGGGTGACGCATCCGTCATACCGGAGCGGTCGGCCCGGCCGCCGGCACCGGTCACACGGGGGGCGGACGGCCTTCGCCGACGTGCGACCGCACGGAACAGCAGGTCACCGGGCTCACCCGGGCGCTGTCGGTGGTGGGTGGGACGATCTTCGCGGTCGGCCCGAGCGGGCCGGTACCCGAATCCGCAGGGGGTCGCGTGGACATGTGGCAGAAGCTCTCGGCGCAGGTCGAAGAACGGCTGGGGACGGTGTCGGCCGACCAGCGCGGCGTCTTCGCCGCGGCGGTCGCTGAACGCCTGATGAGCCGGCACGAGGCGTTGCCGGAGGACGAGCGTGTGCCGTTCACCCTGAGCCTGCGCCCCCTGCTGAATTCCGTGTGGGACGGCGTTCTGGGCGACAGGTCGGCCTTCTCGGCGGTCAACCGGGGAGTCGCCGAGTACATGCTCAGCGAGTACTGCCACAACGACGGCCAGGACGGACCGGACGAGGCGGACGAGTCCGCCGCGGCAGCGACGTTGCACGCCGCTCACGCCTACCTGTTCGGCTGCCGGGACTTCGCCGTGTGGACCGGCGCCCGGGCGGTGGAGGCCGTCGACCAGCACCTTCAGTACCTCGCCGAGACGACGGAGGACGAAGCGGTCGACCTCCCGGTCGACACGGACGAAGCACTCGTCGCCGAGTTGCGGCGGCAGCTCCGTGACCTCGATCTGATAGCCGGGTTCTCGGAGCGGCTCCGCCACGCCGCCATGGGATTGCCCCTCGACGCCTCGGCCCGGCTCCGTGCGGAGCTGCGGGCTCCGCTGTCCTGCCGGGAGTGACTCCGGCCAGGAGTGAGCCTCTCCGAGGGCCGAGCCGTTCGGCCCATGGACCGGGGCCCCGGCCAGGGTCGGAGCCGGGGTCGGGGTCGGAGGAGCCGGGGTCCGGGTCGGGATTGGCGGAGGGGGCTCGTCGCGCAGGGAGGGTGGGAATGGTGGCGGAGGTCCGAGCGTTGTGCGAGCGGGTGCCACGTGCGCGCTTCCGGTGACGGGTGCGCGGTGCGGAGACCCGGACACCGCACCTTTTCGGCCTTTTCCGGCTTCGGGCGTGCGGCGAAACGGACGAGACGACCAGAGGAGCACCAGCGACATGCCGGGCACTGTGACGATGTACAGCACCACGTGGTGCGGCTACTGCCGCCGCCTCAAGGGCCAGATGGACCGCGAGGGCATCGGGTACACCGAGATCAACATCGAGCTGGACCCGGAGTCGGCCGCCTTCGTCGAGAAGGCGAACGGTGGAAACCAGACGGTCCCCACCGTCCGGATCGTTCCCGCGCAGGGCGGCTCGGAGGTCGTCATGACCAACCCGAGTCTGGCCCAGGTGAAGCAGGCCCTCGGCGCCTGACCGCCACACCCGCCGCACGACGAGCGAGGCCCCCGCCGGTGAATGACCCGGCGGGGGCCTCGCTCGTCGTGCGGTGGGCGGCTCGCGCCGCGGCGCTCCGGCCGGGGCGGGGATGACGGGCACAGGACAGCCGGACTCCCGCACGCCAGGACACCGGAGCGCCCGGCTCACGACGCCGCTGCCGGACGCGGGTGGCTGCCTCAGCCCAGCGGGCGGGCCTTCGGGAGCGGCTTGCCGTACCACATCTCGATGAGCCGGGCGGCGATGGAGATGCCGTTCGGGGGCAGGACCGCACCCGACTCGAAGGCCTCCGTCAGTTCGTCGCGGGAGAACCAGCGGGCCTCCTCGATCTCGTCGCCGTCGACGTCGATCTTCGACGTGGTCGCCCGCGCCATGAACCCGAGCATCAGGCTGGAGGGGAAGGGCCAGGGCTGGCTGGCGACGTACTCGACGTCACCGATGGTGATCCCGGCCTCTTCCAGCACCTCGCGGGCGACGGACTGCTCTATCGACTCGCCCGGCTCCACGAACCCGGCGAGGGTCGAGAACCGGCCCTCGGGCCAGTGCACCTGGCGGCCGAGGAGAGCACGGTCCTGATCGTCGATGACCAGCATGATCACGGCGGGATCGGTACGGGGGTAGTGCTCGGCGCCGCATGCCTGGCAGCGGCGGATGTGCCCGGCCGCCGCGATCATGGTGCGCTCGCCGCAACGGGAGCAGAAGCGGTGCAGCCGCTGCCAGTTCTCCAGCGCCACCGCGTGGACCATGAGACCGGCGTCCCGGTCGCTGAGCAGCATGCCCGCTTCGCGCAGTCCGGCGGGCCGGGCCTGCTGGTCCATACGTCCGGGCAGCGAGTCCTTCTGGAGGGCGAAGTAGCTGACGCCGTCCCCGTCGGTGCCGAGGAAGTAGCGGTGGGTCTCCGTCATGGGGGCCTCGAAGGCCGGGGTCATGACGATCTCGGTGCCGCCGTCGGCGGTGTCGTCGACCAGCACCTGGCCGCCGGAGACGACGAAGACCTTGGTGGTGGGGTGGCTCCAGGCGACGGCGAGCCACGCCTCGTCCAGACGGTGGTGGGCCGCCCGGTCGATGCCGCTCGGTGCGGTGAGGCCGATGGGACGGGCGATGCGGTCGGTGTCGAAGGTACTCACAGTGCTTGTCTTCCTACTCCCCCGGGGCGGATCGGGTGTTCAGTTGTTTCGGCGGAGTGCGGTGGCCAGCTCACCCCAGAGGTGGGCGGTGGTCTCCACGCCCTTGAAAAGAAGGCCGAGCTCGACTTTCTCGTCGGGCGCGTGCCAGCCGTCGGACGGTACGGAGATGCCGAGGAAGAGGACGGGTGCGCCGAGCACGTCCCTCAGGTCGGCGGCGGGGCCGGAGCCCCCCTCGCGGGTGAAGAGGATCTTCTGGCCGAACGCCCGTCCCATGGCCCGGGCCAGTGCCTGGAGGGCGGGGTGGTCGAGCGGGGTCAGACAGGGGCGGGTCGCGGGCATGAAGGTGATCCGGTGGCGGATGCCGGCCGGTACCCGGCTCCCGGCCCAGTCGCGTACGAGTTTCTCCACCCGGTCCGGCTCCTGGCCGTCGACCAGCCGGAAGCTGATCTTGACCAGTGCGGAGGAGGGGATGATCGTCTTGCTGCCGGCGCCCTGGTAGCCGCCGCCGATGCCGTTGACCTCGGCGGTGGGGCGGGCCCAGACGCGTTCGAGGGTGGAGTAGCCGGCCTCGCCGGAGGCGGCGGTGGACCTGGCGGTGCGCAGCCAGGTTGCCTCGTCGAAGGGGAGCTCGGCGAAGAGGGCACGCTCGGTGTCGGTGAGCTCGGCCACACCGTCGTAGAACCCGGGGACGGCGACGCGGCCGCGCTCGTCGTGGAGGCCGGCGACCAGCCGGGCCACCTCGGTCGCGGGGTTGGGGACGGCGCCCCCGAACGATCCGGAGTGGATGTCCTGCTCGGGGCCGTACAGCTCGATCTCGCATTCGGCGAGGCCCCGCATGCCGGTGCAGACGGTCGGGGTGTCCTCGTCCCACATGCCGGTGTCGGAGACGATCACGACGTCGGCGGCGAGGCGGTCGGCGCGTTCCTCGACCAGGGCACGGAAGTGCGGGGAACCGGACTCCTCCTCGCCCTCGATCACGAGCTTGAGGTGGACGGCCGGGGTGGTGCGGCCGGTCGCGGCGAGGTGGGCACGGACGCCGAGTGTGTGGAAGAACACCTGACCCTTGTCGTCCGCGGCGCCCCGTCCGTACATCCGGCCGTCCGTGACGACCGGTTCGAACGGGTCGGTGTGCCAGCCGTCCTCACGCGTGGCCGGCTGCACGTCGTGGTGGCCGTAGACCAGGACGACGGGGGCCCCGGGATCGTCGGAGGGCCACTCGGCGAAGACGGCCGGGGCGCCGGGCGTCTCCCAGACCTCCGCGACCGGGAATCCGGTGTCCCTGAGCTTGTCGGACAGCCATGCGGCGCTGCGTCGTACGTCCCCGGCGTGCTCCGGCTGGGCGGAGACGGAGGGGATGCGGAGCCATGCGGCGAGGTCTTCGAGGAAGGACTCGCGGTGCTGCTCGATGTACGGCTGGACGGCGCTGTCCGGGGTGTCGCTCATGTCATTGAGCCTAACGGGCTCGCGCGGGTGGCTCGTCCAGCAGCAGTCGTTCCAGCTCCGGGCGGCCGGGCAGTGAGCGGGGCCGGACGGTCTCTCCGGTGCGTACGTAGAGGAAGGTCGCTGTGACGGATTCGATCGGCAGGTCGTGGAGTTCGGCCCAGGCGAGCCGGTAGACGGCGAGCTGGAGCGGGTCGGCGGTGCGGTGGCGGCTGGTCTTCCAGTCGACGATCTCGTACGAACCGTCCTCCGCCCGGTACACGGCGTCGATCCGTCCCCGGACGATCCGGCCCGCGAGCGAGATCTGGAAGGGGGTCTCGACCCGGTACGGGGTGCGGCGGGCGTACTCGGTCCGTTCGAACGCCTCCTTCAGCTCGGCGAGCTCACGCTCGTCCGCGATGTCGACGTCGTTGTCGCCGCCGCCGGGGAGCTCGTCGGGGCCGAGCATCGGCAGCGGGAGCTCCTCGTAGCGGGACTCGACCCAGGCGTGGAACCGGGTGCCCCGGCGGGCGGCGGGCTGCGGAGGGCGGGGCATCGGGCGGGCCAGCTCGCGGGCGAAGGCGTCGGGGTCCTCGGCGAGGAGGAGCAGCTGGGTGGCGGAGAGCGAGGCGGGTACGACGACGTCCCGCACGGTGGCGCGGGCCCGGCGCAGCTCGCCCGCGAGGGCGTCGAGGTCGCGGTCCCAGGAGGCGATGGTGCGGCTCTCCTCGGGGGTGGGCTCGCCGGGGTGCCGGGCGGCGGGAATGTACGGGAGCGGGCCGGCGGGGGCCTCCTCGACGGCGGGCCCGGTGGGCCCGGCAGCCCCGGTGGCGGGCCGTACGGGATCGGCGCTCTCCGCGGCAGCCCCGGCGGCCGCGGTGGCGGGCCCGGTGGGGTCGCCGTCCGCCTGGGGGGCCGTGGGCTCCTCGGGCCGCTCGGTGGCGAGGGAGTCCCAGTCGTCCCAGTCCGGCTCGTCGTCCGGGCCCGGGTCCGGTTCCAGTTCCAGGGGCGGGTCCCCGTACTCGTGGACCTCGGCGGGGGCCGGTTCCGGCTCGGCGTACGAGGCGTACGGGGGCGCCTCCGCGCCCGCCCAGGCGTCCAGGTGGGCGAGGACCGTGTCGCGGGCGGCGCGGCGGCGGGCGGTCGCGGCGGCGTCCAGGGGCAGCGGCCAGGCGATGTCGGCGTCCTGGCCGGCGAGAGCCGGGTTCTCCTCGTCGGCCTCCGGCTCGTCCGCCCAGACCTCGATCTCGCCGTGTCCAGCCACGCAGTGCTCGTACAGCGCGTCCAGGAAGACCGAGGGGCCCCTGGTCTTCTTCTGCGAGGGGCCCCACCAGTGGCCGGAGCCGAGCAGCAGGGAGCGGGGGCGGGTGAAGGTGACGTAGCCGAGACGGAGTTCCTCGGTGTGCTGGTGCTCCTTCATCTCCTGCTGGTACGCCTTGAGCGCCTTGGCGTCGTAGGTGTCCAGCGCCGGGAGGGTGGCCGCGTCGCCGCGCAGGGCGTGCGGGAGCACCTTCGCCTGGGAGGTCCAGGACTCGCGGGCGCGGCTGCTGGGGAACTGACCGGTGACCAGGCCGGGTACGGCGACCACGTCCCACTCCAGCCCCTTGGACTTGTGGGCGGTGAGCACCTTGACGGTGTTCTCGCCGCCGGGCAGGGCGTTGTCGAGCCCCTTCTCGTACTGGGCGGCGGTGCGCAGGAAGCCGAGGAACGCGAGGAGGGTGGCCTCGCCGTCGAGGGAGGTGAAACCGGCCGCGACGTCGAGGAAGTTGGCGAGGGTCTCGCGGCGGCGGGCGGCGAGCGCGTGCGGGGAGGCGGACAGTTCGACTTCGAGCCCGGTGGTGGCGAGGACCCGGTGCAGTACGTCCATCAGCGGGTCGGCCAGCGAGCGGCGCAGGTCGCGCAGTTCGGCGGCCAGGCGGGCGAACCGGACCCGGGCCTCGGCGGAGAACGGCAGGCCGTCGTCCTCGTCGCCGCCCCGGTCGAGGAAGGTGTCCAGGGCGTCGGCCAGCGAGACGACCTCGGCCGGGTCGGTGCCTTCCACGGCTTCGGCGAGCCTCAGGTCGGCGTCGCCCTCTCCGTCGCCCGCGGAGGCCCGGTGGACGAGGAGGCGGGCCCGGCGGCCGAGGAGCGCGAGGTCGCGGGGGCCGATGCGCCAGCGTGGGCCGGTGAGCAGCCGGACCAGGGAGGCGTTGGCTCCCGGGTCCTGGAGGACCTCGCAGACGGCGACCAGGTCGGCGACCTCGGGCAGGTGGAGCAGTCCGGACAGGCCGACGACCTCGACGGGAACGTCACGGGCCACCAGCGCGGCCTGGATCTGCGGGAAGTCGGAGGCGGTGCGGCAGAGCACGGCGATCTCGGCGGGCTGGGTACCGGTCCGCACGAGGTGGGCGAGGGAGTCGGCGAGCCAGTCGATCTCCTCGGCGTGGGTCCGGAGCAGGGCGCAGCGGACCATGCCGTCGTGTTCGGCCCCGGGGGCGGGGCGCAGCGCCTCGACCCCCTCGTGCCGGGCGCGCAGCGGTTCGGCGAGGCCGTTGGCGAGCTGGAGGAGGCGTCCGCCGCTGCGGCGGTTCTCGCTGAGGCTGTGGCGGGTGGCGGGGGTGCCGTCGGCGTGCGGGAAGTGCTGGGGGAAGTCGTCGAGGTTGGCGACGGAGGCGCCGCGCCAGCCGTAGATGGCCTGGCAGGGGTCGCCGACGGCGGTGACGGCGTGGCCGGTACGGCCGGCCGGGCCGTGGCCGAAGAGGGCCGACAGCAGCAGCCGCTGGGCGACGGAGGTGTCCTGGTACTCGTCCAGGAGCACCACCCGGAACTCGTCGCGCAGCAGCGCGCCGACCTCGGGCCGGGTGAGGGCCAGCTGGGCGGAGAGGGCGATCTGGTCGCCGAAGTCGACGAGGTCCCGGCCTCGTTTGGCCTGCCGGTACCGCTCGGTGAGGCTGAGCAGTTCGCCCCGGGCCCGGGCGGTGGCGGGGAGCTTGCGCAGCTGCTCGTTGGAGAGCTTGACGCCTTCGAGGGTACGGAGGAGGCCGGTGTCGTACCCGGAGAGGGCGTCCGGCCCGACCAGGTGCTCGGCCAGCTCGGCGTCGAGTGCGAGGAGGTCGCCGACCAGAGTGGGGAAGGAGTGGGTGAGCTCCGGGTAGGGGCCCGGGGCGTCGCGCAGCACGCGGGCGGCGAGCTGGTAGCGGGTGGCGTCGGCGAGCAGCCGGGTGGTGGGTTCGAGCCCTATCCGCAGCCCGTGGTCGGTGAGCAGCCGGCCGGCGAAGGCGTGGTACGTGGAGATGCTCGGCTCGCCGGGCGGGTTGTCCGGGTCGATGACGTCCGGGTCGGTGACCCCGGCGGCCACCAGGGCCTTGCGGACGCGTTCGGCGAGTTCGCCTGCGGCTTTGTTGGTGAAGGTGAGGCCGAGGACCTGTTCGGGGGCGACCTGGCCGGTGCCGACCAGCCAGACCACGCGGGCGGCCATCACGGTCGTCTTGCCGGAACCGGCTCCGGCCACGATCACCTGCGGGGCGGGCGGCGCGGTGATGCAGGCCGTCTGCTCCGGGGTGAAGGGGATGCCCAGCAGCTCCTTGAGCTGCTCGGGATCGGTGAGGCGTGAGGACACCCAAGAACGGTAACCGGCCCCACCGACACCGTGCCCCGGACCATCGCCACCGCTCCTCGGGCCGTAGGGCCCGGGCGCGCGGCCGTGAACAGGCCCGCGGCCGTGAACAGGCCCGTGCCCTCAGCGGGCGCGCGGCCATGAGGCTCGTCACTCCACCACGTGCTTCCCCTCGGGCTGGGCGCTGCACGAGGCGCGGAAGGCGCAGTGGCCGCAGTGCGTGCCGGTCGTCGGGGTGAAGCGCTCGTCGAGCACCCGCCCGGCGGCCGTGGCGAGCAGGTCGGAGACCCACTCCCCGGCGAGCGGTTGCTGGGCCTGTACCTGGGGCGAGGTCTCCCCGCCTTCGCGTACGGGGGCGGGGCGGCGCAGCTGGACGAGTTCGGCGCCGCCGGGTTCGGGGCGCAGGCCGCCGAAGACCTCGTCCACGGCGCCTTCGCGGACGGCCAGCTGGTAGACGGCGAGCTGGGGGTGGCGGGCCACCTCGTCCTTGGTGGGTGCCTGCTTGCCGGTCTTGAAGTCGACGACGTACGCCCGGTCCTCGGCGTCTCGTTCGACGCGGTCCATGGAGCCCCGGATGCGGACGGCGTACTCCCCCGCTTCGAGGGTCACGTCGAATCCGTGCTCCCCCGCGACGGGGGTGCGGCCGGAGCGGTCCATGACGTGCCAGTGGAGGAAGCGTTCGAGGGCGGCGCGGGCCTGGCCCTTCTCCTGGTCGGACTTCCAGGGGGCGTCGAAGGCCAGGCCGTTCCAGACCGTGTCGAGCCGTTCCATGAGGACGTCCAGGTCGGCGGGGGTGCGGCCGGAGGCCACCTCGTCGGCGAGTACGTGGACGACGTTGCCGAAGCCCTGCGCGGCGGTGGCGGGGGCGTCGGCCTTGACCTCCCGGCCGAGGAACCACTGGAGGGCGCAGGTGTGGGCGAGCTGGTCGAGGGCGCTGCCCGACAGCACGACGGGCTGATCCCGGTCGCGGAGCGGGACGGCGGAGCGGGTCGGCTCGTCCACGCCCCACCAGCGGTGCGGGTGGGCGGCGGGCACCAGCGGGCGGTCCTCGTCGTCGGTGAGGGCGGCGAGCCGGGCGAGGCGCCGGGCGGCGGCCTCGCGCAGGGCGTCGGAGGCGGCGGGGTCCACGGTGGTGGCGCGCAGTTCGGCGACGAGCGCGGCGACGGCGAGCGGCCTGCGGGGCCGGCCGGTGACGTCGCGGGGTTCGACGCCGAGTTCGGCCAGGAACCGGGACGGTTGGTCGCCGTCGTCGGCCGGCGCCTTGACGGCGGTGACGACGAGGCGTTCGCGGGCCCGGGTCGCGGCGACGTAGAAGAGCCGGCGTTCCTCGGTGAGGAGCGCGCCGGGCGAGAGGGGTTCGGCGAGTCCGTCGCGGCCGATCCGGTCGGCCTCCAGCAGGGAGCCCCGGCGGCGCAGGTCGGGCCAGAGCCCTTCCTGTACTCCGGCGACCACGACGAGCCGCCATTCCAGGCCCTTGGAGCGGTGGGCGGTCATCAGCCGGACGGCGTCGGGCCGGGCGACCCGGCGCGACAGGGTGTCGGCGGCGATGTCCTGGGCGTCCACCTCTTCCAGGAAGTTGAGGGCCCCGCGCCCGCCGGTGCGCTCCTCGGCGCGCGCCGCCGTCTCGAAGAGGGCGCACACGGCGTCCAGGTCCCGGTCGGCGTTGCGCCCGCCCGCGCCCCCGCGCAGCGCGGCGCGCTCCAGGCGGCCGGGCCAGGGGGTGCCGTTCCAGAGGGTCCAGAGCGCCTCCTCCGCGGTGCCCCCTTCCTGGAGGAGGGTCCGGGCCCGGACCAGCAGGGCGCCGAGGCGCTGGGCGCCCCGGGCGTGGACGGGGTCGTGGGTGGCGAGGCGTTCGGGTTCGGCGAGGGCCAGCGCGAGCAGTTCTCCCGACGGCGGCGGTACGCGGTTGCCTGCGGCCCGCTCGTCGTCGCGCAGGGCCCGGCCGAGGCGGCGCAGATCGGCGGCGTCCATGGCGCCGAGCGGGGAGGTGAGCAGGGTGAGGGCGGTCTCCTCGTCCAGGACGCCCGAGACACCCGAGACACCCGAGACACCCGAGACACCCGAGGACGAGGCCGCCGGGCGGCCGGCGGGGCCGGGCCCGGCAGCGTCCGCCCCCGCACCGACGGCGGCCGGCTGCCGCAGGGCGTCCTCCGCCACCACGCGCAGGGCGGTCAGCAGCGGGGCGACGGCGGGTTCGTGGCGGAGCGGGAGGTCGCCGCCGTCGACCTCCAGCGGGACCCCGGCCGAGGTGAGCGCCCGGCGCACGGAGGGCATCGAGCGCCCGCCGGCGCGCACCAGTACGGCCATCTCGTTCCAGGGCACACCGTCCTCCAGGTGGGCGCGGCGCAGCAGGTCGGCGATGTTGTCGAGTTCGGTGGATGCGGTCGGGTAGGTGTACACCTCCACCTGGCCGCCCTCCCGGGCGGCGGAGAGCTCGCGGTGGGCGCGTACCTTCTCGGCGGGCAGCCGGGTGAGCGGCATCCGGCGGGTGAGCAGCCGGGTCGCGGCGAGCAGGCCGGCGCCGGAGCGCCGCGAGGTGGTGAGGACGCCCACCGGCGCGGGCGCCCCGTCCGCACGCGGGAAGGTGTCGGGGAAGTCGAGGATGCCGTTCACGTCGGCGCCCCGAAAGGCGTAGATGGACTGGTCCGGGTCGCCGAACGCGATCAGCGTCCGGCCGCCGCCCGGCGCCGCCGCCCGCGATCCGGCGCGCGCCCCGGTACGGCCTCCGGCGTGCGTGCCCGCGCCCGGACCGGTGCCGGTACCACCCTGCGTACGCCCGAGGCGGTTGCCGGCCAGCGCGTGCAGCAGCCGCACCTGGGCCGGGTCGGTGTCCTGGTACTCGTCGACGTATACGGCGTCGTACTCCCCCGCCAGCCGCTCCGCGACTTCGGGGCGCTCGACGAGCAGGACCGCGCGGTGGACCAGCTCCGCGTAGTCGAGGACGCCCTGCGCGTCGAGGACGTCGAGGTACTCCGCGAGGAACTGGGCCGCCGCGCCCCAGTCCGGGCGGCCGGTCCTGCGGGCGAAGTCCGCCAGGGCGTCCGCGCCGAGTCCCAGCTCACGGCTGCGGGCCAGGACGGCACGCACCTCGTCGGCGAAGCCGCGGGTGGTCAGGCAGGCGCGCAGTTCGTCGGGCCAGCGGACGTGGGCGAGGCCGGACTTCTCCAGGTCGAGCTGGCCCGCGAGCAGCTCGCGGACGGTGACGTCCTGTTCGGGTCCGGAGAGCAGGCGCAACGGGTCGGCGAACAGGTCGGCGTCCTGATGGGCGCGGACCAGGGCGTAGCAGTACGAGTGGAAGGTGGTGGCCTGCGGTCCGCGCGCCGCACCGAGCCGGGCCGCCATCCGGTCGCGCAGCTCCACGGCGGCCTTGCGGCTAAAGGTGAGGACGAGGATGCGGGCCGGTTCCGTACCGGCGGCCACGCGCGCGGCGACGGACTCCACGAGCGTCGTGGTCTTGCCCGTGCCGGGCCCTGCGAGCACAAGGAGCGGCCCGCCCGGGTGGTCAACCACCGCACGCTGTGCCGCGTCCAGTACAGGGGGCTCCACGGCCCCGGGGGGCGTGCGCACCAGCCGGTACGCGCCCGGCGCCCGCCGTCGCGTTTCGCGGGGCGGGTCCTGCCGGGTGGTGGAGGAGGAGCTCAATGGTTCGCCGGTCCTGTCGGTGGTGCGCTGCCTGATGGTGCGCCGACCGTCGCACCGGGCGTCGCACCGGGCGGTGGACGGTCACGGACAGGGACGGTCGGGTCGGGCGGGTCGGGTCGGGTCGCTCGTGAGCGGTTCGGCGGGCGGGGTCGGGCCGCTCGTAGCGATTCGGCGGGCGGGTGGCGGGCGGTTCGGCGGGCTGTCGAAGAGAGGCTGAGAGGTACGGAGGGGTGCGCGGATGAACACGGTGCGGCGGGGGCTCGGAGCCGCGTCGGGCTTCGACGCTACGCCAGTGGGGGCGCGGGCGGACGAGGGTCGGCTGCGTCACTCGTCACGTGTCCGGTGCGCCGCGGCCGGCCGGGGGTGTTTCCGGTCCCGCCGGTCGCGTCCGGCGACGCGCGGGATACCGGACCGGAGGAGGGCGACTGCCGGGCCCCGATGGCCGAAGCTGTCAGGTGTGAGCTTCCTCGCCCCTGTCCGGTCCGGCACTCCCGCCGGGTCCCCCGGTCCTGCCGTCCCACCGTGCGCGCCGCATGTCGATCCGCGGCAGATGCCCGTCCGCGGACCGGGCGGCGCCGCGCAGCGGTGTGCCCTCGTCGCGGTAGCGCGCCAGTGCGCGCAGTTCGTGCCCGGGCAGGAGCGTGCCGTCCGACCGCACGACGCGCCACCAGGGCACCGCCGATCCGTAGAGCGCCATCGCCCGGCCGACCTGGCGCGGTCCGCCGTCGCCCAGCCACTCGGCGACGTCGCCGTAGGTCATGACGTGACCGGGCGGGACCAGGTCGGCGACGTCGAGGACCCGCTCGGCGTACTCCGGAAGCTCGGCGTGGGCCTGCGCGGCCGGCGCACCGGCGGTGTCGTCCTCCGCCGGCGGGCGGCGGAGGGTGCCGTCGTCCGCGCCGCCGCGGGGCGTCCGGTCCTGTCTCATCCGTCCCATCCTGCCGTACGCCACCGACAGCGGGGTGCCCGTCCGGAGATTTCCGCCGGCCCCTGCGGGGAGCGCGCGCACCCCGCGGACCGCGAGCGCGCTCGCGGGCAAAGGAGCGAATCCTCCCCTTCGCGCGCGCGGGCAATGCACCCTGATGGCTCCGCGTGTCCGTGCGCCGTGCCACCATCGTGCGGGCGGTGACCGGTGATACGAGAACACGAAGATCGACCAGATGCGACGAAGGAGCAGGGCGTGCAGCCATCCAGGGCGGCGGACGCCTCCGATGCCGACTCGCAGCCAGGTGGTTCCGGCTCCACGCCGGAACCCACCGGTGACCCCACCGAGCCCACCCGTACCGAAGAAGCCGGAGCAGCCGGGAACTCCGGAGAAGCCGAGAACCCCGGAGCAGCCGGAGCAGCCGGGAACAGCGATGACGCCACCGCCGGCCGCGACGGCACCCCGCGCCTGACCGGTTCGACCCGTGCGGGCACCGGCGACGGGCCCACCGGGCGTGTCTCCGGCGACGAACCGCTGCTCGCGGCCCGGGTGCACCGCCCGTCCGACCTGATGCGCCTGCTCGTCGGCGTGCTCGCCATCGCCGTCCTGCTGGCCGTCGCCGCGTTCGCGCAGGGCACCACGACGGGCCTGGAGGACGACATCTCCCGGGGCACCGAGCAGGCGCCCGATCTCCTGATCAAGGTCGCCGGGCTGGTGTCGAGCATCGCGGTGCTGCTCGTCCCGGTCGCCTTCGCCATCGAACGTCTGATCAAACGCGACGGGCTGCGCATCGCGGACGGGGTGCTCGCCGCCGTGCTCGCGCACGGGGTGACGCTCGCCACCGATCTCTGGGTCTCCCGGTCCGCCCCCGGCTCGATCCAGGACGCGCTGACCCAGCAGCAGCCCGGTCACGCGCTGACCGACCCGGTGCACGGCTACCTCGCGCCCGTCATCGCCTACATGACGGCGGTGGGCATGGCCCGGCGTCCGCGCTGGCGGGTCGTGCTCTGGGTGGTGCTGCTGCTCGACGCGTTCGCCATGCTGGTCGGCGGGTACACCACCCCGTTCTCGATCGTCCTCACCGTGCTGATCGGCTGGACCGTCGCGTACGGGACGCTGTACGGGGTCGGTTCCCCGAACGTCCGGCCCACCGGCCAGCATCTGATGGCCGGGCTGCGGCACGTCGGTTTCCGGCCGGTCGCCGCGCTGCGCGCCGACGAGGCTCCCGACAACCCGGACCAGAACGACCGGGGGCGCCGCTATCTGGTCACCCTGGAGGACGGCCCCCCGCTCGACGTGACGGTCGTGGACCGGGAACAGCAGGCCCAGGGGTTCTTCTACCGGGCCTGGCGGCGGCTCACCCTGCGCAGCATCACCCAGCGGCGTTCCATCCAGTCGCTGCGCCAGGCCCTGGAACAGGAGGCGCTGCTCGCGTACGCGGCCATCGCGGCGGGGGCGAACGCGCCGAAGCTGATCGCCACGTCCGAGCTGGGCCCGGACGCCGTGATGCTGGTGTACGAGCACATCGGGGGCCGGTCGCTGGACTCGCTGGAGGACGAGGAGATCACCGACGACCTGGTACGCGGCGCCTGGGAGCAGGTGCGGTCGCTCCAGTCGCGGCGGATCGCCCACCGCAGGCTCGCGGGGGACGCGATCCTGGTGGACGCCTCGGGCGAGGTGTACGTCACCGATCTGCGCGGCGGCGAGATCGCGGCCGGGGACCTGATCCTGCGGATGGACGTCGCCCAGTTGCTGACCACGCTCGGTCTGCGGGTGGGGGCGGAGCGGTCGGTGGCCGGGGCGCTCGCCGTCCTGGGCCCGGACGCGGTGGCCGGGTGTCTGCCGCTGCTCCAGCCGATCGCACTGACCCGCTCCACCCGGGCGACCCTGCGCAGACTCGCCCGCGAGCGGGGGCAGCGGGAGCGTGACGCGGCGCTGGAGGCATCGGACGCGGCGCGCCGGGACCGGGCGGAGTCCGCGTCCTCCACGGTGGCCTCGCCCGCCGACCGGAAGACGGAGCGCAAGTCGCAGCGTACGGAGAAGCAGGCCGAGAAGCGGGCCCTGGACGAGGCACGGGAGGAGGCCCGCGAGGAGGACCTGCTCACCCAGATCCGTCGTGAGGTCCTGCTGATCCGCCCGCAGGCCCCGGTCGAACCGGTCCGGCTGGAGCGCATCAAGCCGCGCACCCTGCTGAGCTTCATCGCCGGGTCCATCGCCGCGTACTTCGTGATCTCGCAGATCACCCAGGCCGACTTCGGCACGGTCGTGGAGGAGGCCGAGTGGGGCTGGGTGGCGGCGGCGCTGGGCTTCTCGGCGCTGAGTTACGTGGCCGCGGCGATGAGCCTGCTGGGCTTCGTACCCGAGCGGGTGCCGTTCCGGCGCACGGTGCTGGCGCAGGTGGCCGGGTCGTTCGTGAAGATCGTGGCTCCGGCGGCGGTCGGCGGAGTGGCGCTGAACACCCGTTTCCTCCAGCGCCAGGGGGTGCGGCCGGGTCTCGCCGTCGCGAGCGTGGGGGCCTCGCAGCTGTTCGGGCTGGGCTGTCACATCCTGCTGCTGGCCCTGTTCGGCTATCTGACGGGTACGGAGAAGACGCCGGACTCGCTGACCCCGTCCCGTACGGTCATCGCCGGGCTGCTCACGGTCGCGGTGCTGGTGCTGGTGGTGACGGCGATCCCGTTCCTGCGGAAGTTCGTGGTGACGCGGGTGCGGTCGCTGTTCGCCGGGGTCGTGCCGCGCATGCTGGACGTGGTGCAGCGACCGCAGAAGCTGGCCACCGGTATCGGCGGCATGCTGCTGCTGACGGTGTTGTTCGTGCTCTGTCTGGACGCGTCGATCCGGGCGTTCAGCGGGCCGGACGTGCCGCAGCTGTCGTACGCGAGCGTCGCGGTGGTCTTCCTCGCGGGCAACGCCCTGGGGTCGGCGGCGCCCACCCCGGGCGGTATGGGCGCGGTGGAGGGTGCGCTGACGATCGGCCTCATCGCGGTCGGGCTGCCCAGTGAGGTCGCCGCTCCGGCGGTGCTGCTGTTCCGCGTGATGACCCTGTGGCTGCCGGTGCTGCCCGGCTGGATCTGCTTCACCCAGCTGACCCGCAAGGGCCAGTTGTAGCGGTACGCGTACGGTCCCGGCCCGCGCGCAAAGCACGGGCCGGTGGCGGCTGTACGCGTACGGTTCCGCGCATGGCGATCGACAGGGGTAGGCGTTCTTCGAGGCGGTGCGGGAGACGCTTCCCTTGGACCCGCCGCTCGGAACCTTCCGCGAGGTGTGGGAGGCCCTCTCGGATTCGGTCCGGGGCGGACTTCCTGCGTTGCAAACCCCCCGCGTGGTCATCGTCCGGCCCGACGCCCGGCCCGTCGCGAAGGCGCGAGGCGATCTCCGGATCGCGCTGGCCGTCCTCCTCCATCACGGCCCAGCACCCTGCGGTCACATAAGCCCAGCTGTCGCCGCGCGGACCGGGGCCCACGACGAGACCCCTCAGGCCGGGCGAGCATGCGCGCCCGTCCCGAGGCGACCGCCGGCCGCCGCCGGGCTCCCGGCGGCGGACACGGCTCAACTACCGTGGCCGCACACATGTCGTGCCGGGGCCGCACCGTCCCGGCACCGGGGAGGACGACGACACCATGCACATGCACCCACGCGCTCGCCGCGTCACGGCTCTGGCGGGGGCGGCGCTGCTCACCGCTGTCGCGCTGGCGGGCTGCGACGGCTCCGCGAAGCCGGCCGCCACGGGCGGAGCCGACAAGGCCGGCGAGTCCGCCGGGAGTCCGGCCACGTCCGCGAGCGCCGGCGCCGCGCCCACCGGGCTGCCGGCCTCGCTCACCTCGCAGAAGGCCGACTGGAGGAAGTGCGGGGCCCCGGAGGGCGGCGGCAGCACCCCGGACAGTCACTGGCGGTGCGCCACCGTGCAGGTGCCGCTGGACTACCGGAAGCCGGACGGGGAGACCATCGGCATCGCCCTGATCAAGCGTCAGGCGACCGACCGGGGCAGCCGGATCGGGTCGCTGCTCTTCAACTTCGGCGGCCCGGGCGGCTCAGGGGTGAGCATCCTGCCCCAGGCGGCGACCGAGTACTCCACCCTCAACACCCGTTACGACCTGGTGGGTTTCGACCCGCGCGGGGTCGCGGGCAGTGAAGGGGTGAGCTGCCGGAGCGACGGCGAGACCGAGGCGGCCCTGAAACGCGTCGACATGACGCCTGACACCCCGGCGGAGGAGGCGGCCTTCCTGAAGGACGGCGCGGACATGGGCGCCGGCTGCGAGAAGGGCTCCGGCAAGGTCCTGCCGTTCCTGACGACCACCAACACCGCCCGCGACATGGACCTGATCCGCCAGGTGCTCGGCGACAGGAAGCTGTACTACTTCGGCATGTCCTACGGCACGGAGCTCGGCGGCACGTACGCCCACCTCTTCCCGGGGAACGTCGGCCGGGTGGTGCTGGACGCGGTCGTGGACCCCACGGCGGACGCCGTCGGGCACGCCCGGAACCAGGCGACCGGCTTCCAGCGGGCACTGGAGAACTACCTCACGTCCCGGGGCGAAGACCCGGAGGCCGGAACCGCGCGCATCGCCCGGCTGCTCGCGAAGCTGGACAAGAGCCCTCTGCCGACCGACTCCGGACGCGTGCTCAGCGAGTCCCTCGCCATCACCGGCATCGTGACTCCCCTCTACTCGGAGAGCAACTGGCCGGCGCTGACGCAGGCGCTCGACGAGGCGGAGAACAACGGCACCGGCACCACGCTGCTCGCTCTGGCCGATTCGTACAACGGCCGGGACGAGAACGGGCACTACGACCCCCAGGCGCAGTCCCAGCGGGCCATCTCCTGCGCGGACAGCTCCCGGCGGCCGACCGGCGACGAGGCGGCGGCGCTGCTGCCGGAGTTCCGGAAGCTCTCGCCGGTGTTCGGCCCGTTCCTCGCCTGGGACACCGCCGGCTGGTGCGCGAACTGGCCGGTGGGCGGGGAGCACGACACCCCGGAGGCGAGCGCCCCCGGCGCGGCGCCGATCCTCGTGATCGGGACGACCGGCGATCCGGCGACCCCGTACGAAGGTGCCCGGCGGATGGCGACGGAGCTCGGCAAGGGGGTCGGCGTCCTGCTCACCAACAAGGGCGAGGGGCACGGCTCCTACGGCAACGGCACCTGCGTGACCACGAAGACGGACTCCTACTTCCTGGACGGGAAGGTCCCGGCGGACGGCTCGACCTGCTCGTCCTGACGCAGTACGCCACGGGCACGCGAAAGTCCCGTCCGCCCGGCCGGGCAGACGGGACTTTCGCGACACGCTTTAGTAGACCGGCTTCGACGGCTCGATCTGGTTGACCCAGCCGATGACGCCGCCGCCCACGTGCACCGCGTCGGCGAAGCCCGCCGACTTGAGGACCGCGAGGACCTCGGCACTGCGGACACCGGTCTTGCAGTGCAGGACGATCCGCTTGTCCTGGGGCAGGCCCTGGAGGGCGTTGCCCATCAGGAACTCGTTCTTCGGGATCAGCTTGGCGCCCGGAATCGAGACGATCTCGTACTCGCCCGGCTCGCGGACGTCGATGATCTCGATCTTCTCGTCGGCGTCGATCCACTCCTTGAGCTGCTTGGGAGTGATCGTGGAACCGAGCGCCGCCTCCTGCGCCTCCTCGGACACGACGCCGCAGAAGGCCTCGTAGTCGATGAGCTCGGTGACGGTCGGGTTCTCGCCGCAGACCGCGCAGTCGGGGTCCTTGCGGACCTTGACCTGGCGGTACTGCATCTCCAGCGCGTCGTAGATCATCAGCCGGCCGACGAGCGGGTCGCCGACACCGGCGAGCAGCTTGATGGCCTCGGTGACCTGGATGGAGCCGATGGACGCGCAGAGCACGCCCAGCACCCCGCCCTCGGCGCAGGAGGGAACCATGCCCGGCGGGGGCGGCTCCGGGTAGAGGCAGCGGTAGCAGGGACCGTGCTCGGACCAGAAGACGGACGCCTGTCCGTCGAACCGGTAGATGGAGCCCCAGACGTACGGCTTGTTCAGCAGTACGGCCGCGTCGTTGACGAGATAGCGGGTGGCGAAGTTGTCCGTGCCGTCCACGATCAGGTCGTACTGGGCGAAGATCTCCAGCACGTTCTCGGCTTCGAGCCGCTCCTCGTGCAGGACCACGTGCACGTACGGGTTGATGCCCAGCACGGAGTCCTTGGCCGACTCGGCCTTGGAGCGGCCGATGTCGGCCTGGCTGTGGATGATCTGGCGCTGCAGGTTCGACTCGTCGACCTCGTCGAACTCCACGATGCCGAGCGTGCCGACACCGGCGGCGGCGAGGTACATCAGGGCGGGCGAACCGAGGCCGCCCGCGCCCACACAGAGCACCTTCGCGTTCTTCAGCCGCTTCTGTCCGTCCATCCCGACGTCCGGGATGATCAGGTGGCGGGAGTACCTGCGGACCTCATCGACGGTGAGCTCGGCAGCCGGCTCGACCAAGGGTGGCAGCGACACAGGAACCTCAACAATGCAGGTGGTCGGTTTCTACGTACTTCACTTACGTACGGTTGTTCTCCCGGTAACACTGCCACGCCCTCACTCATTCCGAGATACCCGGTCCGATCCGCGAGACGATTTCGTCCCAGTAACCGGGCAGTGCCGCGAATGGATCGGTTTGCCGGTTGCGGCCGTCCCGGTCGGTGAAGAAGATCGTGCCGGCGCCCTGCCAGCGCGCGATGCGCATGGCCTCGTCCAGGTGGGTCCGGGGGACGCCGTGGACGAAGTGCGCGAACCGTTCGGGCGGGTACTCGGCGGTCCACTGGGCCACCTGCGACCAGCGGTAGTCGGGCCAGGAGCCCCGGAAGGTGACGAGCTGGTCGGCGGCCTCGGCGTAGCCGGGGTACGGATGGGTGCCGAGCCCCAGCACGATCCGTCCGCCGTCGCCGTCCGGCCCGCCCCGGACGGCTTCGCTCTGCGCGACGAGTTCGCGCAAGGTGGCGGTGAGCCGGCGGACCGCCGGGAGGCCGGCCCGCTCGGTGGGACAGCGGCCGAGGTAGAAGCCGCCGACCCGGTACCAGTCCAGGAACCGCTGGGCGTCGACGACCAGATCACCGAACGGCCGTGCCCCGTGCACCAGATCGAGGTGCCCGAGCAGCCGGCCGCCCGGGGCGGCGGCGCCGGGAGCGCACCCCTGCAGGGCACGCTCCCTGGCGCTGTGCAGCTTTCCGGCGGCTTCCAGGCAGTGCGGGTCGGGCCGGGTGCCCGGCCCGTCCGCGATGTTGAGGACCGCCCAGTGCAACGGCGTGCCGGGGCGGGTGAGTTCCGCCCACTCGGTGGGAGCGAGCAGCGGATGGGCGTATCCAGGCACACCGAAACCCATCTGCTCGTCCCCGCTCGTCCGGCGGGCCGTTCCCGTGCCGGTCAGATGCGGCACGCCGCCTCCATCCAGATATCGGCCAGGGACTCCTCCAGGTTGATCCGGGGGCGCCAGCCCAGTCGGTCGCGGGCGGTGCGCACATCGGCCTGCTGCCAGGCACCGCAGCCGTCCGGGTAGGGCGACGGAGTCGCCGCGAGATGTTCCATCACCGACTCCGCGGAGGTGCGCTGGGCGCCGATCGGGAGCCGGCCGGGCGGCACCTCCAACTCGTGCAGCACACCGGCGAACCCGGAGACCCGGGCGAGGACGGCCGCGGCGTCGCGCAGCCGGACGGCCCTGCCGGTACCGATGTTGACGACGCCCTGGGCGGCGGAGAGGGAGGCCGCGTGCACCGCCCGCGCCACGTCGCGTACGTCCACGAAGTCGCGCTGCACCCCGAGGCCGCTGAGCTTCAGCTCGCCGTCGCCGGACTGCATCGCGCGGCGCATCGCCTCGGCGAGCCGGCCGAGCGGGGAGCCGGCCGGGGTGCCGGGGCCGACCGGCGAGAAGACCCGCAGCACGACCGCGTCGAGCCCGGAGCCGAGGACGAGTTCGGTCGCGGCGAGTTTGCTGACGCCGTACGGGCCGCCGGGGCGCGGTACGGCGTCCTCGGCGGTGGAGGACCCGGGCTGCGAGGGCCCGTACTCCGAAGCGCAGCCGACCTGGACGAGCCGCGCCCCGCAGCCGCTGCGGCGCAGCGCCTCGCAGACGGTGGCGACCGCGACCGTGTTGTGCCGGGTCAGCTCGCGGGCCTGCCCCCGGGTGGCCCCGGCGCAGTTGACGACGACCCCGGGGTGGACGGCGTCCAGGAAGCGGGTGAGCGCCCCGGGGCTGCCGCCCGCGAGGTCGAACCGTACGTCGGCGTCGTCGCCCCGGCCGAGGGCCGTGAGGTGGACGGCCGGGTCGGCCAGCAGGCGGTCCGCGACGAAGCGGCCGAGGAATCCGTTGGCGCCGAGCAGCAGAACCCTCATCGTGCACTCCCAGGGTGCCGACGGCGGGTGGCCGGTGCGGCGGGTCGGCGGGTCATGTCCGGTTACTCCTTGATGGGGAAGGCGTGAGCGGTGTGGCGGACCCGCGGCGTCGGCCGGCGGGTCGATGGGCGGAGTGGTGCGGGGTGGTGCGGCCGTCGGCCGGACCGGGCGCGGTCGGCGGCGCCTGTCGCGGTCGAGTGCGCGGGGCCGGTGCGCGACGGCCGGTGCGCGCGGGGTCGGGTGCGCGGGAGCCGCCGCGCGCCGGGCAGGGTCAGTGCCGGTGGTGGGCGGAGGCGCGGGAGAGCGCGACGGCCGCGTGCCCCAGCAAACCGAGCGCGGCGGCGCCGCAGGCCAGGGCGGGTACGGCTCCGGTGCCGCCCTCGGCGACGAGCACGTCGACGGGCCGGGCCAGCAGGTCGAGGCCGGGCAGCCGGCCGCCCAGCACGAGGAGCGGGGCCGCCGCCTCGACCGCGCAGGCGGCGGCCAGCGCCGTGACGGCGGGGGCGGGCAGGCCGTGCGCGGTCTCCAGCCGGGCGAGGAAGAGCAGCAGTCCGAGGGCGTAGGCCGAGAGCGGTACGCCGTGGCCGCCGTACCCCAGGTCGGCGAGGAGCATGAGCGGCAGGAGAGCGGCGAGGAAGAGCGCGACGCTCGTCAGCAGCACCGGTCTCACCCCCGCTCCGAACTCCTCCAGCGCCCGGCTGCCGCCGAGTTTGCGGCGGGCGTGCACGGCGAAGAGGTGCGCGCACCAGGCGGCGGGGACCACGGCGAGGGAGAGGCCGAGGAGCGGAGCCGGGGTGCCGGGCCAGTGGCCGTCCGGACCACCGCTGAGGACCTGGTCGAGCAGTTCCTCCCCGTACACCGCGTAGCCGAGGAGCCAGCAGGTGTAGAGGGCGGTCCGGCCGGAGCCCGCCGGGGCGCGCAGCGGACCGGTGGCCAGGGCGGACCGGAGCGCGAAGAAGACCAGCAGCGCGCCGGCGGCCGTCAGCGCGTTCCGCGCGCCGGTGCCGAGCGCCCCCTCCGTCACCCGGAGCGCTCCGACGGTGGCGAGGCAGGCGGCCCCGGGCAGCAGGGCGTGCAGGGGCCAGGCGGCGCGGTGGTCGGGATCGTCGGCGGTCCGCCGGTCGGACGGCGGCCCGACCGGGCCGGTGGCGGGCCGGGGTACCCGGGCGTAGAGCTCCTCGGCCAGCGAGAAGACGTCCCGGTGGCGGTAGCGGGCGGCGGCCCGGTCGGTGATTCCGTGTGCCTCCAGCCCGGCGGCGATCTCCAGCGGGTCGACGGCGCGTGCGCAGAGCTCGCGGTGGTGCCGCAGCAGGGCGCGCACGGGGTCGGCGGGCGCCCGGCGGGCGGCGGTGGGGACGGGAGCGGGAGCCAGGTCGGGGACGGGGACAGGGACGGGCCCGGCTTTCGCGACGCCGGTGGCTCCGGCGCCGGTGGCTCCCGCGCCCGTGGCCACGGCGCGTTCCGCCGGGGCGTCCATCGCTCCGGCGCGTTCCGCCGCGGTGTTCTCCACCGCCGCGCCGCCCACCGCCGCGCCGCCCGCCTCCGCGCCGCCCGCCTCCGCGCGTTCCGGTGGCACGGGCTGTGCCGGGGCGCGTTCGGCCGGTGCGTCCGCCACGGAGCCGACGGCCCGAGCGGAGGGCTCGGCGGCGGGCGGCGGGGTGTTCGGCACGTCCAGGGCTTCGGGCACGCGGCCCATGAGGGTTCCTCCGTACGGTTCGTTGCCCGGGGCGGACAGGTGGTCGCGGGGGTCACGCATCGCCGTCCCCCGCTCCGGCCGTCGCGGCGGCGCCGACCTTCTCGGGTGCGGGTGCGACGGCCCGGACCGGGGTCCGTCCGGCGGCCGTTCCGGCGGGCCGCCGCTCCGCCGGGCCCGTGCGGGGCCGGCCGGTACGTACGTACTCCTCGGGCGGGACGGCGAAGGGGCGGGGTGCCGAGGCGTCCGGTGTTCCCCCGGTCCGCGGACTCCCGGCTTCCGGCCGGGCGGTGGCCGGGGCGGTGCCCCTCGGGCTCGGCGGGTGGCCCGCGGTCAGCTCCCGGTAGAGCGAGCGGAAGGCCGCGAGGTTCTGCTCCACGGTGAAGAGTTCGAGAGCGCGCGCCCGCGCCGCCTCACCCAGGCGCGCACGGCGCTCCGGGTCGCGCAGCAGCGCGAGGCACGCGTCGGCGAGCGCCGGGGTGTCGCGCGGCGGGACCACCAGTCCGGTGCCGCCGACGACTTCGACCACCGCGCCCACGTCCGTGGAGACGGTGGCCCGGCCGCAGAACATCGCCTCCACCAGGCTGATCGGGAAGCCCTCGACGACGCTGGACAGGACCACCACCCCGCCGGCCGCGTACGCCCCGGCGAGCTCCTGCGCCCCGGCCCCGCCGATCTCCTCGAAGCGGACCGGGCTCTCCACGGCCCCGGGCTCCTCCGTGCCGGGCGCGTCCCCGGCCCTGTCTCCAGCCCCGCCCCCGTCTCCGCCTCCGGGTCCCTCAGCGGTGGTCCCGGGGAAGAGCACGTCGGCCAGGGCCCGGCAGTGCGCGAGGTACGCGGCGCCCTCGGCACCTTCGACCGGGGCACCGAAGATCCGCAGCCGGGCACCGGGTTCGGCCCGGTGCACCTCGGCGAAGGCGTGCAGCAGGGCGACGAGGTCCTTGGCGGGCTCGACCCTGCCCACCCACACCAGGGTGTCCGGGCCGGCGCTGTCCCCCTCGCCCACCTGCGCGAAGCGCCCCGTCTCCATGCCCGGGTACACCGTGCGCAGCTTCGCGGTGTCCGCCCCGCAGCGTTGCTGCCAGCGGCGTACGTGGGTGTTGCCCGGGGTGACGACGGAGGCCTGACGGTAGACCTCGGTGGCCAGGAGTGCGTGGAAGTTGGCGAGCAGGGCGCGTACCGGCGCACCGAACGGCGCGTCCGTGGCGGTGAGGTAGTGCGTCCGCAGCGGCAGGCCGTGCTCGGTGACGAGGAGGGGAACGCCGAAGAAGCGTTTGGCCAGCAGTCCGGGGAGTGCCGCGGTCCCGCCGGAAGCCGCGTGGCAGAGGTCCACTCCGCCGAGGGACTCGGTGGTGTACCAGTCGAGCGAGAACGGCAGGAGCAGACGGGCGAGTTCGGTGGCGAAGGCCAGGTGGTCGGTGACGGTGGCGCGCTGCACGGTGCGGCCGGTTCCCCGGGCGCGGCAGGCGGATTCCAGTACGCGCAGGGCGGGTTCGGAACGGAGCGCGGTGGGCAGCCCGCCGTGCTCCCGGGCCAGTTCGGCGAGTCCGTAGAGCCCTTCGCCGAAGAGTACGGACGGTTCGACGGGCGTCCGCCCGGCCCCCGAACCGCCCCGGGGGTGCGTCGGACCGTCCGCGCCCGAGGCGCTGACCGCTGTGGCGAGCGCCGTCAGATGCGCCGTGAAGCGCCGGCGCTCGCGACGGCCGTAGGCGCCCCCGCTGCCGGTGACCAAGCGGGTGAGGCGGCCGCCCGGTTCGTCCTGCCGCACGCTCCCGTCCGTGGTCCGCCGCGGCGCGGTGTGCGGCGCGCTCCAGAGCGGCGCGGTCCGTACCCGCCCCACCTGCGGCGGCAGACTCACCCACCCGAGCTTCTCCTGGTGGGCGGAGCGGCTCAGCGCGTAGAGGTCGAACTCGTGCTGGGGAAGACCACGTACCAAGCGGTCGCACCACAGTCTGGACTCACCGTCCGCATACGGATAACCACCGTCGGTGAGCAGGCCGATACGCACGAGTACACCCCCGATCTCCCATGTGGGCGGCCACCGTTGGCCGGTGACCAGCGTCGGGACGACGTTAAGCGGATACGCCGGTGGCGCGACGGACGGTTGTCCGTCACGCCACCAGAAGGGGTGAACCGGCGTAACTTTCCCGGTCCCCACGCGTTTCGCCGCGGAACGACCCTCCGGACACGCCCCGTCAGACCGTCGCGAGCTCCCCCGCGCGCCGCTCTCCGGGCCGTCGGCGCCCCCTGATCGAGGGCGGGCACGGCGGCCGCGGGGGGTCGTCGGGTGTACGGGTCGCGCGGGGAGCCGTACACCTCCTCGACGGCACCCTGTTCGACGGTCCGGCCGTGGTGCATCGGCGCGACCCTGTCGCCGGCCCGCCGGGCCGCGCCTGCGGGCCGGGTGGCGCCGGGGACGTGGCCCGGCGGCCGTGCGGGACACCCTCGGGGACGCGGACAGCGGCCGGAACACGACCTGGCGGGCGGCGACGACCGAGAGGCCGGCGCCGCGACGCCCGGTCGCACCGACGACCGCGCGCTCCGGGGCGGCGCTCCCGGAGGTGATCAGGAGGGTGCCCCCGCGGAGGGTCCCGAACGACCGCTCACCGGCATGTCCACGCGGAACGAGACGGACGCGTCACACGGCGGACTCGCGACTCACTGGATCAACTGACGGGGTAGACCCAGGGGTTGGGTTTGCACGAGATCCCGTCGATGTCCAGCGACTTCGTCTGCTGCTGCATCACGGGCGCCAGGGCGCCCGGGGTGCGGCAGCTCACGTGGTTGTGCCCGAGCCGGTGTCCGACCTCGTGGTTGATGAGCATCTGCCGGTAGGACAGGAGCTTGTCGGGGCCGAAGGTGACCGACCCCTGGGCCCAGCGGTAGGCGTTGATCATGACGCGCTCGGTGGACGCGGAGTCGCAGGAGACGTTGTCCTCGGTGGTGTCCAGGCCGGACTTCTCGCACCAGACCCCGGTGGTGCCGGGACTGGCGAGGGTGATGACGAAGTCGGGCGCACCCCTGGAGATCCGCTCGAACGTCATGTCCCCGTGGTGCGCCCAGCTGCGGTCGTCGTTGAGGGTCTTCTGTACGGCCTCCGCGAAGAGGGCGGGGTCGAGCCCGAGCCCTTGCTCCACGTCGATCCGGTAGCGGTACTTGTGCCCGGTGCCGGGCGCCTTAGCCGCGCCCGGGACGGCCTCGAACTTCCCGTCGCCCGCCAGATCGGCGGCGAGCGGGTAGGGCGTGGCCATCTTCTGCTCGTACGTCAGCGCCTTCAGCGGTGCGGCCGTCGGCGTCGCGGCAGTGGCCCGCGCGTCGGAGCGCGCGTCGTCCTGACCGCTCCGCGGGGTCCCGGACCCCTGCGGGGAGTCGCCCCCGCCGTGCCCCTGGGCCACCTGCCCGGCGACGACCACGGCCAGCACCGTGGTCACCGCCGCCGCCGCGATACCGGTGAACGTCCGCCCCTTGCCGCCCCGGCCCCCCTTGCCGGGGGTGCCGTCCGCTTCGCCGGAACCGTCGCCGGCCCCGCCGTCCGGGCCGTCGGCGCGCCGGTCCGGCGCGCCGGGGGATTCCTCCGCCGGTGCGGGCACGGCCACCCTCGACGGGACCTGCCGTACCGGAAGTCCCACGGACGGCGCCTCGAAGGCGTCCACGAACTCGGGCCGCGGACCGGGTATCAGCGGCGTACCGCCGGGCGCGGGCCGCACCACCGCACGCCCGGCCGGAGCGCCAGGGCCTTCGGCACGGGACTCGCCTGCGCGCGGGTCTCCCGTACGGGAGGTCCCGGCGCGGGGACCTGCGGGCGGAAATTCGCCCGAACGTGTCTGCTGCCGGGCCGGGTCGGCGGGCCGCGCCGACCGCGGGGCCTCGCCGGGGCCGTAGCGCGGCTGCGGGCCGGTGCCCCAGCCGCCGCCTGGTTCGCGCTGTTCGGGGTGGCCGCCACGCACCTGCGGTACGCCCTGGAACGGGGTGTCCCGAGCCGCGTCGGGCTGCCGCTGTCCGTCGCGGCCGGCGGGCGCCGGTTCCGGCGTCCTCCTGCGGCGCCCACTGCCGGAGCCCGCCCCCGATGCACCGACCGGGGCCGGTGCGGCCTCGCCCGCCGGGCCGTTGGCCTCGGCGCCCCTTCGGCTGTGTCGTCCCACGCCCCGGATCAGCTCCCGCCGTCGTATTCCACCAATTCCCGGACCGCCTGGGCGACCGCCTCCGGGTACTCCATCATCGCCACGTGCCCGGCTTCGGGCAGCGACAGAAGGCGCGAGTCGCGGAACGCCTCGGACGCCCTGCGTGCCATCCGGTACGAGACCAGCTTGTCCCGTCCGCCGTACACCAGGAGCGTCGGCGCGAGTACCCGCTCGGCCTGGCGCCACAGCCCCTGCTGCCCGCCCAGCGTGTACGCGTCGACGATCCCGCGGGCGGAGCGCGCCATGGCGTCCCAGAAGTACGGCAGCTCCAGTCGCCGTTCCATCTCGGCCACCGCCTGGCGGAAGCCCTCCTCGGTGATCCGCGTGGGATCGCCGTAACAGAGTGCCATGACCCCGCGGGTGCGCTGCTCGGCGGTCATGCCCCGGCTGAGCCGGGAGAAGAGCGCGGCGACCCCGGGGAGCGCCAGCAGCCCGGTCGGCACGGCCGGCCGCTGGACACGGATCTCGGGCAGCGCGGGCGAGACCAGGGTGAGGGTGCGCACCAGGTCGGGGCGGACGGCCGCGACCCGGGTGGAGACCGCGCCGCCCAGCGAATTCCCGACCAGGTGGACCGGACCGCGCCGCTGCGCGTCGAGCAGCCGGATCACCGCCCGGGCGTGTGCGGTCACCGAGTAGGCGCCGTCGTCCGGCGGCGGGGAGTCGCCGAATCCCGGCAGGTCGACCGCCTCCCCGTCGACCACGTCCTCCAGCAGCGGCATCAGGGCGGACCAGTTCTGCGAGGAACCGCCCAGGCCGTGGACGTAGAGCGCGGGAGGGAGCCCGGCGCGCACGCCGGGCCGGGAACGGACGGTCAGGCTCAGCCCGGCCAGGGGAACGGTGCGCAGACTCTCCCCGGACCCGACGCGCACGGCACTGACCGTGGGGGCGACCGCCGCGGCGGCGGCCTGGACACCCGGCAGCTCGGTCGAAGACATGCGGCAATGTTACGAGACGATCACGCGCCGATTCATGTGTTCGCGGTCACAGGCCGCATCGCGGGGCAGGAGTCCAGCTCATAGGCTTCGGATGACGGACGGAAGGGAGTCACCATGACGGTCGACCCGAGGGACCCGGAGACGTTCGAGGACGAGCAGCCGGACCCGGCGGGCCTGGAGACCCCCGCCGCGGACGCCGCGGAGCAGCGGACGGAGGTCCGGCAGGAGGAAGACGAGCCGCTGACGGAGGCAGGCACCGAGGAGGCCGACGAGGCCGACGTCGCGGAACAGACCAAGGTGGTCGCCGAGCACGAGGACGACTACCGCTGAGCGGTCCGCGCGTCACCGGCCGCGACCGTGCGTCCGGCCCCGCCGGGTCTGGGGCACGGTCGCGGCCGGCGCCGGAGCGACGTGCGCGCGGCACCGGGAAATGGCCAAAAGTCGCTCCGCGCGGGGCGATTACCGCTGAAACACGCAGTTCAGGGCCGTTTCGTCCCGGCCCGGCCGAGGATGCGGCGCCGGTCCGTGGCTACCGGAGTTGTCCGGTCCGTGAAATTCTGCGTCCGCGCCGCGCGCACCCGGGTTACCCAAAAGTACGATGGCCATGCGGCGCGGCAAGCACGGGACACCGTGTCGGATCACACATTTGGGAGGCGGCGTGAGCGCCATCGAGCAGACAGAGGCAGCGCGCCCGCGGGGCACTCGCCTGCCCCGCCGCGCCCGACGGAATCAGCTTCTGGGCGCCGCCCAGGAGGTCTTCGTCGCGCAGGGCTACCACGCCGCCGCGATGGACGACATCGCCGAGCGGGCGGGCGTCAGCAAGCCGGTGCTCTACCAGCACTTCCCCGGGAAGCTGGAGCTGTACCTCGCGCTCCTGGACCAGCACTGCGAGTCGCTGCTCCAGGCGGTGCGCACCGCCCTCGCGTCGACGACGGAGAACAAGCAGCGCGTCGAGGCCACCATGGACGCCTATTTCGCGTACGTGGAGGACGAGGGCGGCGCCTTCCGCCTGGTCTTCGAGTCGGACCTGACCAACGAGCCCGCCGTGCGCGAGCGGGTGGACCGGGTGTCCCTCCAGTGCGCCGAGGCGATCTCGGACGTCATCGCGGGCGACACGGGCCAGTCCAAAGACGAATCGATGCTGCTGGCCGTCGGCCTCGGCGGAGTCGCCCAGGTGGTGGCCCGTTACTGGCTCTCCAGCCCCTCCGGCATCCCCCGCGACACCGCGGTGCAGCTGCTCACCTCGCTCGCCTGGCGCGGCATCGCGGGGTTCCCGCTGCACGGGACCGAGTAGCGGCACCGGGCGTGTTCGCTCCCGGCGTGGCCGGTCGGGCCGTGGGCGCTCGGCCCACCGGGCTAATGTGGCTGCGTACGGCGCGGCTACCGCGCAGGGACTGACCGTCGGAGGGACATAGCCGTGGAGGTCAAGATCGGGGTGCAGCACACGCCCCGCGAGATCGTTCTGGAGAGCGGGCTTTCCGCCGAGGACGTCGAGAGCGCGGTCGCCGAGGCGCTCGGCGGCAAGGCGCGGCTGCTCAGCCTCACGGACGAGAAGGGCCGCAAGGTCCTCGTGCCGGCCGACCGGATCGCGTACGTCGAGATCGGCGAGCCGACGGCCCGGCGTGTCGGGTTCGGCGCACTGTAAGTGACACCGGGCCGTCTCCGACGGCCCGGCGCAGCACGACGGAACGGCCCGGTGGGAATCCCGCCGGGCCGTTCCGCATGTCCAGGGACGCGGAGGGAACACGGTCGGACTCCGCCCCGCCGGGCCGCTCCCGGGGGGGCGTCGGACTCCGCCGATCCCAGGGGCCGTTCCGTACGCCGTCCCCGCTCACCCCCGGTGGAACAGCGCGCTCCGCCGAAAGGTTTCCCCCGACCCCGGAAGGGTTGCGTGACGTAGGTCACGGGTAGGACGGCGTAGGCAGCGTCCTACGGATCAAGGGCGGCCGCGGCCGGGCGTACCGCGCCGGGCGCCGTGCCCGTCCACGATCCACCGGCCCCTGCACGGCGAGGGCCCACCGGCCCTCCCCCGTCGCTCCGCGCGGACGGGGACGTACCGACGAACCCCGCGAGGTGATGCTCCGTGATCTGGGAATCCTTCGGCTCCGTCGTGGTCGGGCTCGCCCTGGCCTGGGCCGCCCTCCACGTCCTGCCCGGCCGGCTGCCGTCGGCCCGCGCGGTCTACCCCACCGGTGCCCTGGGGGCACTGTTCGGGGCGTATCTGACGGACGGTGTGCTGTACTCCGGACACGCCACGGCCACGGTCGCCGGTGCGCTGGTCGTCGGCGCGGTGACGTTGTCGCTGCTGCTGCGGCCGCGCGGCCGGAGCCGGATCACCGGCTCCGCGGCCGCGCGATAGGTCGGTCGGGGACGGACCGCGGGTCCGCGGGGCGGGCGTCAGGCGGCGAGGCCCAGGGCTGCCATCCGCTTGGTGTGCGCCTCGGTGATCCGGGAGAACATCCGGCCGACCTCGGCCAGGTCGAACCCGTCCGCCACGCCGCCCACCAGCATCGTCGACAGGGCGTCGCGGTCGGCGACCACCCGCTGGGCCTGCGAGAGCGCCTCGCCCATCAGCCGCCGGGCCCAGAGGGCGAGCCGGCCGCCGACGCGGGGGTCGGCCTCGATCGCGGCACGCACCTTGGCCACCGCGAAGTTCCCGTGGCCGGTGTCGTCCAGGACGGCGAGGACCAGGTCCCGGGTGTCCGCGTCGAGCCGGATCGCGACCTCGCGGTAGAAGTCGCTGGCGATCGAGTCGCCCACGTAGGCCTTCACCAGGCCCTCCAGCCAGTCGGAGGGAGCGGTCTGGCGGTGGAAGTCGTCCAGCGCCTTGGCGAAAGGCTCCATGGCCCCGGTGGGGTTCTCACCGACGGCCGAGAGCCGCTCGGTGAGCTGCTCGAAATGATGGAATTCCGCGGAGGCCATCTTCGCCAGTTCCGCCTTGTCCCCGAGGGTCGGCGCGAGTTTGGCGTCCTCGGCGAGCCGCTCGAAAGCGGCCAGCTCGCCGTACGCGAGGGCGCCCAGCAGATCCACCACGGCGGCTCGGTACTGCGGGTCGGCCGATGCCGCCGACCAGCTTCCGGCGGCGGTACCGGTGGGGGCGGGGGCTTCGTCGGGTGTGCGAGCGGCGTTGTCAGGCGTCTCCATGGAGCGCACAATAGCCCGCACGGCGTCGGTGGTAAGGGCCCGGTCCACCACCGAGATCACACCGTTCCGATGAATTCGCCCAACACACATGCGCGAATCCGGGGTACAGTGGTAATGCGCCTACTGAGCATTTTCGTATGCCCGGGGCGCGCCCTTGAATGAGGATGCCCGGTCGGTGGCCCGATCGGCTCCGACCCGACAGCCCTCCGCGCGGGTCGTACACACCGTACGACCGCAGATGAGGGGCCCCCTCAGCGGCACGAGCGCTCGAGCGACGGCAGTGGTCCCGCGCCACCCGCGCCCTCCCAGGGCCGGATGACCAACCCCGGCACGGTACGACCCCCAGCGTTCGCCTCGGTCCGCGTCTCACAGAAGAGGCAGCACCCTGACTACCTTCCGCGACCTCGGGATCCTCCCCGAGACGGCCGAGGCCCTCGAAGCCGTCGGCATCACGTCCCCCTTCCCGATCCAGGAGATGACCCTCCCCGTCGCGCTCTCGGGCAGCGACGTCATCGGCCAGGCGAAGACCGGCACCGGCAAGACGCTGGGCTTCGGCCTGCCGCTCCTGGAGATCGTCACCGTCCCCGCCGACGTCGAGGCGGGCCGGGCCGCGCCCGAGAAGCTGACCGACGCGCCGCAGGCGCTCGTCGTCGTCCCCACGCGCGAGCTCTGCCAGCAGGTCACCAACGACCTCCTCACCGCGGGCAAGGTCCGTAACGTCCGCGTCCAGGCCATCTACGGCGGCCGGGCGTACGAGCCCCAGGTCGAGGCACTGAAGAAGGGCGTCGACGTGGTCGTCGGCACCCCCGGCCGACTGCTCGACCTCGCGGGCCAGCGGAAGCTGGACCTGTCCCACGTCCGCGCCCTCGTCCTCGACGAGGCCGACGAGATGCTGGACCTCGGCTTCCTGCCCGACGTCGAGCGCATCCTCACGATGCTGCCGGCCAAGCGCCAGACCATGCTCTTCTCGGCGACGATGCCCGGCGCCGTGATCAGCCTCGCCCGCCGCTACATGTCGCAGCCCACGCACATCAACGCCACGTCGCCCGACGACGAGGGCACGACGGTCAAGAACACGACCCAGTTCGTGTACCGGGCGCACAACATGGACAAGCCCGAGATGGTCTCGCGCATCCTCCAGGCCGACGGCCGGGGACTGGCGATGATCTTCTGCCGCACCAAGCGCACCGCCGCCGACATCGCGGAGCAGCTGGAGAAGCGCGGCTTCGCCTCCGGCGCGGTCCACGGCGACCTCGGCCAGGGCGCCCGCGAGCAGGCGCTGCGCGCCTTCCGCAACGGCAAGGTCGACGTCCTCGTCTGCACCGACGTCGCGGCGCGGGGTATCGATGTCGAGGGTGTGACCCACGTCGTCAACTACCAGTCCCCCGAGGACGAGAAGACCTACCTGCACCGCATCGGCCGCACCGGCCGCGCGGGCGCCAAGGGCACCGCGGTGACGCTGGTGGACTGGGACGACATCCCGCGCTGGCAGCTGATCAACAAGGCGCTGGACCTGAAGTTCCCGGACCCGCCGGAGACGTACTCCACCTCGCCGCACCTGTTCGAGGACCTCGGCATCCCCGAGGGCACCAAGGGCATACTGCCGCGGGCCGAGCGGACCCGTGCGGGCCTGCGCGCGGAGGAGCTGGAGGACCTCGGCGAGACCGGTGGCCGGGGCCGCAAGGCTCCCGCCTCCTCGGGTCCCGCCCGCGAGGTTCGCGAGGAGCGCCCCGCGCGCACCCCGCGTCAGCGCCGCCGCACCCGTGGCGGAGCCGGCGAGGAGGGCGCCGCCTCGGTGCCCGCACCCGCCACCGAGGCCGTACCGGCTCCGGAGGGCGCCGGGACCGCCGGGGCGACGGAGCCGCGCACCCCGCGCCGCCGCCGTCGTGGCCGGGTCGGTGTCGCGGAGGTCGTCGCCGCCGAGGCGGCAGCCGTCGCCGTCGCCGAGGCCCCCGCACCGGTGGCCGTCGTGGAGGCCCCCGTGGCCGAGGCTCCGGCCGTGGCCGAGGCGACCAAGCCGGCGCGCCGTCGCCGCACCCGTGCCGCCGCTCCGGCCGAGCCGGAGTTCCAGACGGTGGCCGTCGCCGTGGGCTTCACCGAGCCCGCCGCGGAGACGAAGCCGCGCCGCCGTCCCCGGGTCGTGAAGCCCGCCGCCGACGAGGTCGACTTCCAGATCGCCCCGCCCTCGGAGCCCGAGTCCGAGAGCCGGACGCGCCGCCGTCCCCGTACGGCCGCGAAGCCGGCCACGGAGACGAAGGCCGAGGCGAAGCCCGAGACGAAGCCCCGCACGCGCAAGGCCGCCGCGCCGAAGACCGCCGTGAAGGCCGAGGCGGCTCCGGCCGCCGAGGCCGACGCCGCGGAGGAGAAGCCGAAGCGCCGTCGCCGGACCGCCGTCAAGCCGGAGACCTCCGTGGTCGCCGAGGCGGAGGCCGTGGCGAGCGAGGCGGCCGAGGCTCCGGCCCGGACCCGTCGTCGCCGTACGCGGCCGGCGACCACCGAGGCCGCGCCGACCGAGAGCTGATTCCCACGCGGCAGCGACCGCGTGCCGGACGGTCCCGCTCCCCCGCACACCGGGGGACGGGACCGTCCGGCGTTTCCGGTCCGGCCGACGTTCCCGACCTGCCCGGGCCGTCTGGCGGGGGCAGGGCGGCCCGGGCGGCGGGGGCGGGGCGGCGGGGACGGGGCGGCGGGGACGGGGCGGGACACCGCCTACCCTCGTCCCATGAGCCGGCCGCCGACCTTCACCCCGCCCCCCTGTGCCCGCGCCCGCGCGTTGCGCACCCCGCGCGGCGACTTCGCCGTCCTGGACGCCGCACCACGTACCGACGCGCGGGGCACGGTCCTGATGCTCCCCGGCTACACCGGGAGCAAGGAGGACTTCGTCGCTCTCTTCGAACCGCTGACCGCCGCCGGATTCCGCGCCGTCGCGGTGGACGGCCGGGGGCAGTACGAAAGCCGGGGAACGGGCCGTCAGGAAGACTACGCACAGGGCGAGTTGGCGCGGGACGTGCACGCGCAGGCGAAGGCGCTCGGCTGCGTGGACGGCACGTTGCCGCATCTGCTCGGCCATTCACTCGGCGGTCAGGTCGCCCGTGCCGCCGTGCTCCAGGACCCCACGCCCTTCCGCTCGTTGACGCTGATGTCGTCCGGCCCGGCCGAAGTCTCCGCGGGGCAGCGGGACAAGGTGAAGCTGCTCGGCGAAGCGCTGTCCGCGCTGACCATGGAGCAGGTGTGGCAGGCGATGCGGGCGTTGGACCCGCCGCAGGACGCGGACACCGGCGGCGGTGAGGATCTGCGCCGCCGGTGGCTGCGCAACGATCCGGCGCAGCTGCTCACCACCGGCCGCCAGCTGTCCGTGGAGCCGGACCGGGTGGACGAGCTGGCCGCCACCGGCCTGCCCGTCCACGTCCTCTCCGGGGAGCGCGACGACGTGTGGCCCGTCGATCTGCTCACCGCGATGGCCCGCCGGCTGGGCGCTCGCCGCACCACGATCGCGGGCGCCGAGCACTCCCCCAACACCGGCCGCCCCGAGGAGACGGCAGCGGCGCTGGTGGCGTTCTGGTCCGGCCTCTGAGACCCGTCCGGAGCCCGCCGGGGCCCGCCCGAACCCCGGTGCGTGCGATCGCACGGCGGAGGATCGCCCCGATACCGGATGTACCGGGGTGGTCCCGACGACGCGGCGAGCGTGCGTGCCAGACGCCGCCGGGCAGGCGGGACTTTCGGAGCACGGCCTAGAACTGCGCCTGGAGGTGCTGCCAGAAGCCGTCGCGCAGCGCCCTGCGCAGCGGGGCGTGCCCGCGCAGGGAGTGCTGGAGCAGGCGTTCCGCCTCGACCAGGAGGTCCTGGTCGACGGAGCCCGGCAGGTACGGGTGGCCCGGCATCAGGTCGACCAGGGACTCCCGGCCCTTGGCCGCGAGCCAGGCGGCGGCGACCTGCGCCCCGACGAAGCGGACGTCCTCGCGGGAGGGCGCGGGCCCTTCGTCCTCGTACGTGGTGACCGGGCGGCGGGTGACGTACGGGCGGCAGAAGTCCAGGTCGAAGGTGCGCTGGCTGTCCACCTCCCAGAGCAGCGGCTCGGCCTGGTTGCGGCCCTCTCCGGCCTCGATGCCCCAGAGGTGCACCCGGGCGCCGTACCCCTGCGCGGCCTCCACGGCCGAGACGAGGTCCTCGTCGCCGCCGACGAGTGCGGCATCGCTGATGGCGCGGTGCCGGGCGAGGGATTCGAGGTCGGTGCGGATGAGGGAGTCGACGCCCTTCTGCTGGTTGTTGGCGTTGAGGTTGCCGAGGCGCACCTTGACGTCGGGCAGTTCGGCGATGGACTGCTGCTCGGTGGTGTGGATGCGGCGCCGGGCGCCGTCGTACCAGTAGACGCGCAGGAGCCGGCTGTCCGCGAAGATCGTGCGGGCCTGTTCGATGAACGCCTCGATCAGTCCTCCGGAGTCGAGGTCGAAGGAACGGCGGTCCTCGGTGCCGGTGACGAGGAGTCCGGCGGCGGCGTAGACATAACCCGCGTCGACGAAGATCGCGTGGGTGGAGGGGGTCTTCGAGACCTCGGCGAGCACACGGTGGAGGAGCTGGTTCGTCAGGTCCAGGCGGTCGCGGACGTCGTCCGGGGTGGCGGGGTAATCGGCATCGGTCATGGGCGACTCGACGTCCGTGGTGGCGTGGTTGCCTGCGGGTACTTAGACATCCAAAAAATTTCCTTAGCGTAGGGAATGTTTTCCGGGGGGTGCGCCGTTGTACCCCTCGTAGGGAGCGGGACCGCGAGGCCACGCTTCCTTATCCTTGCGGACGGGAATCCCCGTCCGACCAGTAGTTCTCCAGCAGGAGGATCAGACGAAGGGAAGCCCCTTGCGCTTCGAGATCATGCGACTCGACGATGTCGACGGTACCGCCGTGGACAGCACCGTCGTAGACGCCGCCTCCGTCAACCGGATCGTGCAGCAGGCCGCGGCAATGGGCCAGCGCATCTACATTCGGCCGGCAGAAAGCTCGGCCTCGTAACACCTTCCGGCAGTACGCCTTGATGAGATGACGAGTCGCCCCCCGTACGGATCTCCGTACGGGGGGCGCAGTGCGTCCGGGGCCGGCGACCGCGGCGGCCCGGAGCCGGTTCAGCCGTTTCGGATGACCTGGGTGACGCCGTTGATGATCTGCTGCACCGCGATGGCGGAGAGCATCATTCCGGCGAGCCGGGTCACCAGCACCACACCGCCGTCCTTGATGACCCGGATGATCAGCAGCGAGTAACGCATGGTCAGCCAGAGCACGACGTGCATGGCGACGATCGCCGCCCAGACCGAGATCTGGCTGCTCACGCTGTGCGCGTGCTGTACGGCCAGGATCACCGAGACGATCGCGCCGGGTCCGGCCAGCAGCGGCATGCCGAGCGGTACGAGCGCCACGTTGACGTCCTTCGTCTGCGTCGGCTCGTCCGTCTTGCCGGTCAGCAGGTCCAGCGCGATGAGCAGCAGGAGCAGACCTCCGGCGATCATCAGCGCGGGCACGGAGACGTGCAGGTAGTCCAGGATCTGCTGGCCGAGCACGCCGAAGACGGCGATCACCCCGAAGGCGACCGCGACCGCCTGGAGCGCCATCTTGCGCTGGGTCTTCGCGGGGCGGCCCGCGGTGAGGGCCAGGAAGATCGGCGTGATCCCGGGCGGGTCCATGATCACGAACAGGGTGAGGAAGAGCGAACCGAACACAGCGACGTCGAACACGGTGAGCCTTGCGGGAGAAGAGGAGAAGCAGGTCGGGGTGGGACCGCGCGCGGCCACCCCCGGCTCGCCGGAGCGGGGTTACGGGAGAGGCCGGGGTACGGGAGAGGCGGGAGGGTGCGAAGGGCGCGCGGCACCGGCGTACGGCCGGGGTACGGCCTGGGCGGCCGGAGATCCGGCTACCGGGGAGAGGGGTGGTGCGGCCCTCAGCGGCGGAGGGCTCCACCGGCGCCCGGCACGGGGAAGGCTCCCGTGGAACGCCGGGTGATCTCGCCGTAGATCTCGGGGTCGGTGGTGTACTCGCCCAGCGCGACGGTCTTGCGGCTGCCGTGGTAGTCGCTGGAACCGGTGGTCAGCAGTCCCAGGTCCGCGGCGAGGCCGCGCAGCCGGGCCCGGGTGGCCTCGTCGTGGTCCATGTGGTCGACCTCGATGCCGTCGAGTCCGGCGGCGGCGAGCTGGGCGATGGCCGATTCGGGGACGACGGAGCCGCGCTTGACGGCCGCCGGGTGGGCGAAGACGGTGACCCCGCCCGCGGCCTTGACGAGGCGGACGGCGTCGAAGGGGTCGAGTTCGTGCTTGCCGGCGTGCGCCCGGCCGCCGTCGGCGAGCCACTCGGGGGTGAACGCGTCGGAGACGGTGGGGACGACGCCCAGTTCGACGAGGGCGGCGGCCACGTGCGGGCGGCCCACGGAGCCGTCACCGGCGATCCTCGCCACCTGGTCCCAGGTCACCGGCACGCCGAGGGCCTGGAGCTTGGCCACCATGGCCTGGGCGCGCGGCACCCGGTCGTCCCGGACCAGCTCGCGCTCGCGGGCGAACTCGGGCTCCTCGGGGTCGAAGAGGTACGCCAGCATGTGCAGGCTCACCCCGTCGACGCGGCAGGAGAGTTCGGCGCCGGTGACGAGGGTGAGGCCCTCGGGGAGGGCCGCGAGCGCCTCGGCGTGGCCGCGCACCGTGTCGTGGTCGGTGAGGGCGACGACGTCGAGTCCGGCCGCCGCCGCGTTGCGGACCAGCTCGGCCGGGGTGTCGGTACCGTCGGACGCGGTGGAGTGCGTGTGCAGGTCGATACGCACGACGGTGACTCCTGTGCTCGCGGCGGACGGTGGGGACGCTCCAGGATAACCACCGCCCGGACCTCGCCCGGACGGCCGTACCGGAGCCGCCCGTGCTCCGGGGGTCTCAGCGCGGTCCGGGGCCCTGCCGGGGCGGCGCCTCGGGGATGCCGAGCAGGCGCGGGGTGAGGGCGCCGCAGGGCACGAGGTCCACTTCGGCGCCCGCGTCGCGGAGGTCGGTGAGGACCAGTTCGTCGTACATGAGGAGCGCCGACTGCTGGGGCCAGACGATCGCCCAGAGCCAGAGTCCGCGCGCCTCGCCCGCGAAGACGGCCCGGTCCTCAGGAACGCCGTGCACCTGCCAGAGCGGGGTCGGTCGGCCGGCGGCGAGCACCTTGGCCACGGGGGGACCTTCGACGCGCATCCGGGGGCCGGGGTCGGGGCCTTCGATACCGGCGTAGCGCGCGCCGAGACCGACGCCGAGCTCCTCGGCGACCAGCAGCAGCTCGCCCATCCCGCCGAGCGGACCGGGGCCCGTGCAGGCCAGCGCGGTGGCCCGGCCGCCGCTGCGGTCGTCGCCGGCGTGCGCGACGCCCGTGAACAGCCACCCCACCGGCAGCGGCCACGGCATCCACACCGGCACCTGTGCGCGGTGGACCACCACGGAAAGGGCCTCGACGCTGGGCGGGACCACCGGTTGCATCGGATGGACCGGGCCGTGCGCGGGGCACTGCCAGGAGTCGGCGAAAAGACCGGGCGCCCTGACCCGGCCACCGCACTTCGGGCAACTGGGTTCGCCCCTCATAGCGACCCACGGTCCCCCTCCGGGGTCGCCACGTCAAGGACGGTCACCCGTCCGCAGCGTGGCTACCACCGGCAAACATAGATGTAACTTGCACTTATTAGCTTGTCTAACTTATTCTGTGTATCGCACAGGCATCCGGCCCGGCCGTGCGGCCCCCGTCAGGACCGGCTTCCACGAGGAGAGTGGGACACCATGCAGGGAAAGGACCCGTTCGACGAAGGGGCCACCAGCATCCTTCGTCAGCCCAAGGCGGTCTGGGCGACCGCCGGCGCCTCGGTCGTGGCGTTCATGGGGATCGGCCTGGTGGACCCGATCCTGCCGTCCATCGCCAAGGGGCTGGACGCGACGCCGAGTCAGGTGTCGCTGCTGTTCACCTCGTACTTCCTGATCACCGCCTTCGCGATGCTGGTCACCGGTTTCGTCTCCAGCCGCATCGGCGGGAAGAAGACCCTGCTGGCCGGACTGGCCCTGGTCGTCGCGTTCGCCGCGCTCGCCGGAACGTCCTCGTCGGTGGGTGAGCTGGTCGGCTTCCGGGCCGGCTGGGGACTCGGCAACGCGCTCTTCGTCTCCACCGCGCTCGCCGTGATCGTCGGCGCCGCCGCCGGTGGCAGCGCGGCGGCGATCCTGCTGTACGAGGCGGCGCTCGGCCTCGGCATGGCGTGCGGACCGCTGGTCGGTGCGCTGCTCGGCAACGCCAGCTGGCGCTACCCCTTCTTCGGCACCGCCGCCCTGATGGCGATCGGCTTCGTCTGCATCGGCGCGTTCCTGAAGGAACAGCCGAAGCCGGCCCGCAAGACCTCGCTGCTCGACCCGGTCAAGGCGCTCGGCCACGGCGGACTGGCCTCGGTGGCGGGTTCCGCGTTCTTCTACAACTACGCGTTCTTCACCATCCTCGCGTTCACCCCGTTCGTGCTGGACATGACGCCGTACAAGTCCGGCGCCGTCTTCTTCGCCTGGGGCCTGCTGCTCGCCGTCTTCTCGGTCTTCGTCGCCCCGCGCCTCCAGGCCCGCTTCGGCTCGCTGAAGGTGCTCGGCGCCTCGCTCGTCCTCTTCGCGGCCGACCTGCTGGTGCTCGGCTACGGCGACCACACCACCGCGATCGTCTGCACGATCGTCTCCGGCGCCTTCATCGGCATGAACAACACCGTCTACACCGAGCTCGCCCTCGGCGTCTCGGACGCACCCCGCCCGGTCGCGAGCGCCGGCTACAACTTCGTCCGCTGGTTCGCCGCCGCCGCCGCCCCCTACCTCGCCCCGAAGATCGAGGAGTGGAGCGACGCGCGCGTCCCGTTCGTGGTCGCCGCCGTCGCGGCCGTGGCCGGCGCGCTGATCGTGTGGGTACGGCGCTCCGCGCTCACCCACGAGGCGGCGGAGGTCCAGCCCGCGCACGCCACCGCGGACGGCGTCTCGGCGTTCGCCGACTGAGCCCCGAGGACGTACGCACGCGCCAGGTCCCGAGACGTACGCGAAGAGCCCCGAGGGCGTACGCGAAGAGGGGCCCCGCCGGCCCGGACCGTGTCCGGGACCGGCGGGGCCCCTCAGGCGTGCCACGTACGGATGACCCCGTACGGGTGATCTCAGTCCAGGGCCACGGAGTTCCGCAGCGGGTCCCGCAGGTCCGTACCGTGCGAGAGCCAGCGCTCCTGGAGCTCCTGGGCGCCCCGGACCCGCTTCCAGGCGGCCTCGTTCGAGGTCATCGGGAGCAGCGGCAGGAAGCGCACCGGGTCCATCGGCTCGTCGAGCTCCACGTCCTCCACCAGCCCGCCGGGCTCGGCCACCAGCACCGAGGAGAAGGGGGCGGACGGCCAGAGCGGATCGCCCAGGTCGAGGGAGGCACCCGGGGCCACGATCACGCCTTCGACCTGCGGGGACGCAGCCAGTACGGCGAGCGGGCGCAGCACCTGGTCGGTGTCGGCCAGCCCCACGCGCACGGAGAGCACCAGCTCGGCGCGGGGGCCCTTCACCGGGTCGGCGAACGGTGCGGTGGGGTCCGCCATGGGCTGGGCGGACATGCCGAGGGTGGCGTACCGGACCACGTCGCCGTCGAGGAAGCGCAGCACCTCGATGCGGTCCGTACCGAGGAAGGTGACCGCGGCGCGGGCGTCCGGCTCCCCCAGGGCGTTGCGTAGCCGGGCTTCGACGAGCGCGAGAATTTCTTCCATGTCGCGAGCATAGAACGCGTATCGAACGGGCAAAGTAAGGGATTGACCCTTGGCCGGCTGATAGCCTGGCCGCCGGTCGGGACAGCGCGCGACGCGGCGCCCTCTCCGTCCCGACAGCACGTCGTCCCCCACGGGGGACCGACCGGAGGAGGTGGGGACTGCCATGGATCCAAGTCGACCGTGCAGTACCGAGCGCCCTTCCGTCCCCACCGTTTCCCGGTGATTCCTTAAGCCCTCTCGGTCAGGGCTCGTGGCTTGTCGCACGGCGGAAGAGCATCCCGTTTTTGCCTGTCTGTAGCGAACGCCGTCGCCACCGCTCCGCGGTGCCGCCCGCTTTGCGGACGTGGTTTCCACGCCTCCATTCCGGGCTGTTCCGCCTGCGCGCACCGCACGGCCCTTTCGTGTAGGAGCCTGCCATGTCCATGATCCGTGACCTGCGCGCCGCCGTGCGCCCTTCCCTGCGGCCCTCACTCCGCAAGTCCCCCGCCCCGTACACCGGTTACGACACCACCCGCGACCCGTCCGCCTCCAGCGCCGTGGTGGACTGCGCCGTCTACCGCGACGGCCGCCGCATGGAGGCCTCCGCCTGCCAGACCCCGCACGAGGCGATGCTGCGGGTGCGCGAGGGAGGCGGCTTCGCCTGGATCGGGCTGCACGAGCCCACCGAGGCCGAATTCGCGGTCATCGCCCGGGAGTTCGGGCTGCACCCGCTGGCGGTGGAGGACGCGGTCCACGCCCACCAGCGGCCGAAGCTGGAGCGGTACGACGACACGCTCTTCACGGTCTTCAAGACCATCCACTACGTCGAGCACGCCGAGCTCACCGCGACCAGCGAGGTCGTCGAGACCGGCGAGGTGATGTGCTTCACCGGCCGGGACTTCGTGATCACCGTCCGGCACGGCGGCCAGGGCTCGCTGCGCGCGCTGCGCCACCGCCTCCAGGACGATCCGGAGCTGCTCACCAAGGGCCCGTCGGCCGTGCTGCACTCCATCGCCGACCACGTGGTGGACGGGTACATCGCGGTGGCCGGTGCGATGCAGGACGACATCGACGAGGTGGAGATCGACGTCTTCTCCACTCCGACGAAGGGCAGCGCGCGCGGCACCGACGCCGGGCGGATCTACCAACTCAAGCGTGAGGTGCTGGAGTTCAAGCGGGCCGTCTCGCCGCTCCAGCGGCCGATGCAGCTCCTCAGCGAGCGGCCGATGCGGCTGATCGACCCGGACATCCAGAAGTACTTCCGTGACGTGGCCGACCACCTCTCGCGGGTGCAGGAGGAGGTTCTCGGCTTCGACGAGCTGCTGAACTCGATCCTGCAGGCCAATCTGGCACAGGCGACCGTGACCCAGAACGAGGACATGCGCAAGATCACGTCCTGGGCCGCCATCGTCGCCGTCCCCACGATGATCTGCGGGGTCTACGGCATGAACTTCGAGCACATGCCGGAGTTGGAGTGGACGTACGGCTATCCGATGGTGCTGGGCGTCATCGCGGTGGTCTGTTTCTCCATCCACCGGACGCTGAAGCGCAACGGCTGGCTGTAGCCGGCTCGGCGACAGCGCGCCACCGGCCCACTCGGGCCCGGACCGCGGGCCGTTAGGCTCTTCGCCATGACTGCTGACTCGTTGCTCGGGCAGGCCCTCGTCGAGGAGGCCACCAAGAAGTCCGGCCTGGTCTGGGTGCGCGCCTCCGGCGCGGCCCGGGCGCTCTGGCACGTCTGGCACGAGGGGGCGGCACTGCTCGTCGGCGGCCCCGGCGAGCAGCCGCTCCCGGACGGGCTGACGGACGGCGCGCGGGCCGGGGTGACGGTGCGCAGCAAGGACAAGGGCGGCCGGATCGTCGCGTGGACCGCCTCGGTGGCCGAGCTCGCCCCGCACTCCGAGGAGTGGGAGGCCGCGGTCGCGGAGCTGAAGGGGAAGCGGTTGAACGCGCCGGACGCGGAGCGGCTCACCGAGCGCTGGGCGAGCGACTGCCGGGTGGTCCGGCTGACGCCCGTGGCGCACACCACCGACCTGCCGGACACCTCGCTCGCCGCCCGCCCGCTCGCCACCCCGGCGATCACCCGCGAACCGGTACCGGCCGGCCTCCCCCGACTGCTGCTGAAGAAGCGCCGCGGCAGGAGCTGAGCGCCGGGGCTGCCTCCCGGCCCCGGACGTACCGACGGCTCAGCCGGAATCCTTGGGCAGCTGGCCGCTGTAGTCGACGGTGTCGTCCTCGGGCGGGGCCGCCAGTTCGAAGGAACGGCCCCAGTCGGCGAGGGTGACCGTGCCGCCACCGCCGCCGCGCGCCACCCGGACGGGATAGGGGGTGCCCTTGAGCGACACGTCGAGCGCGCCGCCCGCGCCCTTGCCGCCCAGGATCTGGATGGTGGGGACGCCGGTGACCTTGTCCCGGTCGCCCTTGCTGACGGTGCCGTGCAGGGAGAGCAGCCCGTCGAGCAGGGTGCCCTTCTCGGTGAAGCCGCGCAGCCGCTTGTACGTGGGGTCGTCCTCGGGCACCTTGACGTACTTGCCGTCCAGTTTCCTGGCGGCCTCTTCGTCGGATTCCTCGCCCTTGCCGTCCTGCTCGGCGCTCCAGAAGGCGGCGTCCGCCTTGAGGTAGAGGTCGTCGCCGACCCGGAGGACGGCGAAGGTGTTCTCCTGCGAGGTGACGGAGCCGGTCCCGCCGTCGGCGTTGAGCCGCATGTCGAGGGTGTAGCTGCCGTCCTTGCTGATGAGGGTGCCCGCCAGGTGGACGGCCGTGGCGGCTTCGGCGGCGGCTCTGGCCCGGGTGTCGATCTCGGTGGCGGAGAGCTTGCCGATTCCGTTCGTACCCTTGTCGGGGTCGTCGCCCCCGCAACCGGTGAGGCCCAGGGCGAGTCCCGCCCCGAGTGCCACGGCGAGCGCGGTGCGGCGGGCCCGTACGGCGGGAGCGTAGGAGGTCACGCGTGCTTGCCTCTCGTCATACGTGTGGGATGGCAAGCGGCAGCGTACCCGGGGTTCGGGCGCCACCCGGAAGGGAGCCGTCCGGGGGTGCTCCGGGGCCGGTACGGAGCGGTACACAGCGGTACCGGTTAGCCTGAATCCGGCATACCGGCGTCATCCGACGCCCCTGACGTTCCATGACACGACCACGTCGGGCACGGCACGCGGCAACCGGCACGGAAGGGGTGCGCGATGGCATCGGGCGCGCCCAGGGTCTACGTCTCGCACCTCTCCGGGGTCCCGGTCTTCGATCCCAACGGCGACCAGGTCGGCCGGGTCCGCGACCTGGTGGCGATGTTGCGCGTGGGCGGTCGGCCGCCCCGGTTGCTCGGCATGGTGGTGGAGGTGGTCAGCCGGCGGCGCATCTTCCTGCCCATGACCCGGGTGACGGGCGTGGAGTCCGGCCAGGTCATCACCACCGGCGTGGTCAACATGCGGCGCTTCGAGCAGCGGCCCACCGAGCGTCTGGTGCTCGGCGAGTTCCTGGACCGGCGGGTGCGGCTCGCGGAGAGCGGCGAGGAGGTCACCGTCCTCGACGTCGCCATCCACCAGCTGCCGGCCCGCCGCGACTGGGAGATCGACAAGTACTTCGTCCGCAAGGGGCGCGGCGGGGCGCTGCGCCGCAAGGGCGAGACGCTGACCGTCGAGTGGTCGGCGGTCAGCGGCTTCGCGCTGGAGGAGCACGGACAGGGCGCCGAGAGCCTGGTCGCCACCTTCGAACGGCTGCGCCCGGCCGACGTGGCCAACGCGCTGCACCATCTCACCCCCAAGCGCCGCGCGGAGGTGGCCGCCGCCCTCGACGACGACCGGCTCGCGGACGTGCTGGAGGAGCTGCCGGAGGACGACCAGGTGGAGATCCTCGGCAAGCTCAAGGAGGAGCGCGCGGCGGACGTGCTGGAGGCGATGGACCCGGACGACGCGGCGGACCTGCTCTCCGAGCTGCCGGAGGCCGACAAGGAGCGGCTGCTGACGCTGATGCGCCCGGACGACGCGGCCGACGTGCGACGGCTGATGAGTTACGAGGACCGGACGGCGGGCGGCCTGATGACGACCGAGCCGATCGTGCTGCGCCCGGACGCCACCGTCGCGGACGCGCTCGCCCGGGTCCGCCAGTCCGACCTCTCCCCCGCGCTCGCCGCCCAGGTGTACGTCTGCCGGTCGCCCGACGAGACGCCCACCGGCAGGTACCTCGGGACCGTGCACTTCCAGCGGTTGCTGCGCGATCCGCCGTTCGCCCTGGTCAGCTCGATCGTGGACAGCGACCTCGTGCCGCTGCCGCCGCACACCCCGCTGGCGGTGGTCACCAGCTATCTGGCCGCGTACAACCTGGTCTCGGTGCCCGTGGTGGACGAGAGCGGCTCGCTGCTGGGCGCGGTGACCGTCGACGACGTGCTGGACCACCTGCTGCCGGAGGACTGGCGGGAGACCGACTTCCACGGCGAGGAGGGGATCGCCCGTGGCCGCTGAGGAGCGTACGAAGGCGGCGTCCACCGGCTCTTCCGGGATGGTGCGCCCGCCGCGGTTCCGGCTGGACCAGCCGAAGTCGCCTCGCCGCCGGCTCCTGCCGGAGTACGACCCCGAGGCGTTCGGCCGGTTCTCGGAGCGGATCGCCCGCTTCCTGGGGACCGGGCGGTTCATCGTCTGGATGACGCTGATCATCATCCTCTGGGTGCTCTGGAACATCTTCGCGCCGACCGCGCTGCGGTTCGACGAGTACCCGTTCATCTTCCTGACGCTGATGCTCTCGCTCCAGGCGTCGTACGCGGCGCCGCTGATCCTGCTCGCGCAGAACCGCCAGGACGACCGGGACCGGGTCACCCACGAGCAGGACCGCAAGCAGAACGAGCGGTCCATCGCCGACACCGAGTTCCTCACCCGGGAGATCGCGGCGCTGCGGATGGGCCTCGGCGAGGTCGCCACCCGCGACTGGATCCGTTCGGAGCTGGAGGACCTCGTGAGGGACCTGGAGGACCGGCGTGTCCTCCTCCCGTCCGAGAGTGACGAAGGCGACCGCTGAGAGGCTACCCGCGCGTAGCGCCGCGCGCCGTAACATCGTCGTATGGCTACGGAAGACGCGGTGCGCGAAGCACTGGCGACAGTGAACGACCCGGAGATCCACCGCCCGATCACCGAACTCGGCATGGTGAAATCGGTCGAGATCGATCCTGATGGTGTGGTGGCTGTCACGGTGTACCTCACGGTCTCCGGCTGCCCGATGCGCGAGACCATCACCCGGAACGTGACCGACGCGGTCGCGGCGGTCGAAGGCGTCTCGCGGGTCGAGGTCACCCTCGACGTGATGAGCGACGAGCAGCGCAAGGAGCTGGCGGGCGCGCTGCGCGGCGGTACGGCCGAACGCGAGGTGCCCTTCGCCAAGCCCGGCTCGCTCACCCGTGTCTACGCGGTCGCGTCCGGCAAGGGCGGCGTCGGCAAGTCCTCGGTGACGGTCAACCTCGCGGCGGCGATGGCGGCCGACGGGCTGAAGGTCGGCGTCGTCGACGCGGACATCTACGGCCACAGCGTGCCCCGCATGCTGGGTGCGGACGGCAAGCCCACCCAGGTCGAGAACATGATCATGCCGCCGTCCGCGCACGGCGTGAAGGTCATCTCCATCGGCATGTTCACCCCGGGCAACGCCCCGGTGGTCTGGCGCGGCCCGATGCTGCACCGCGCGCTCCAGCAGTTCCTCGCCGACGTCTACTGGGGCGACCTCGACGTGCTGCTGCTCGACCTGCCCCCGGGCACCGGTGACATCGCGATCTCGGTGGCGCAGCTCGTGCCGAACGCCGAGATCCTCGTCGTCACCACCCCGCAGCAGGCGGCGGCCGAGGTCGCGGAGCGGGCCGGTTCGATCGCGGTGCAGACGCACCAGAAGATCGCCGGTGTCGTGGAGAACATGTCGGGCATGCCGTGCCCGCACTGCGACGAGATGGTCGACGTCTTCGGCAGCGGCGGCGGGCAGCGGGTGGCGGACGGTCTGACCAAGACGATCGGCGCCGAGGTACCGGTGCTCGGTTCGATCCCGATCGACGTACGGCTCCGCGAGGGCGGCGACGAGGGCAAGCCGGTCGTGCTCTCCGACCCGGACTCCCCCGCCGGGCGCGCGCTCCGCTCCATCGCCGAGAAGCTGGGAGGCCGTCAGCGCGGCCTGTCCGGCATGTCGCTGGGCATCACCCCGCGCAACAAGTTCTGAGTCCCCCGCAGACCGGCAGGTCTCGCGGCTGACGCACGAGGAGCCGGGCGGTCCGTAGGTACGGACCGCCCGGCTCCTCCCGCGTCCGGCCCCGCTCCTCCCGCGTCCGGCCCGGCTCCTCCCGCGTCCGGCCCGTACGCGTCCGGCGGGCCGTCCGGCTCAGGCGTAGGCGGCGACGTCCTCGACGGCCGAGAAGCCGAGCCCGTACGCGCTCATCCCCCGTCCGTACGCACCGAGGTGCACGCCCTGCGCGGAACCGGCCAGCACCCAGCCGAACTCGGACTCGCGGTAGTGGAACTCGACCGGCACGCCGTCCACCGGCAGCGAGAGCGTCGACCACGGCGCCCCGTCCAGCTCGTCGGCGAGCTCGAACGCGATCTCGGTCTGCTGGTCGAGCCAGTCGTCGCGCAGGCCGTGGTCGAGCTGCTGCGGCCAGGTGCAGGCGAGGAGTCCGGAGCCGGCCAGCCAGGCCGCCGTGGACACCGTGGTGGCCTCCAGCGTCCCGGTGCCGTCGCCGCTGCCGCGTACGGGGCTGCTGGCCACGGTCACCACGACGGCGAACCGCTCCTTCTCGGGGCCCGCGTCGGGGCGCGCCAGCGGCTCGTCACCGTGGCCGATCGCGCCGTGCTGGACCGTACCGTCCGCGGCGCGGCCGACCTGGGTCAGCCGGCGCGGTCCGGTGAACGCCCCGTCCAGCGCGTACCAGGGGAAGGACGCCTGCAGATAGCCGTCGACGACCGCTGGCCGGGCCGAGGGCACCCCCTCCGCCGCCGCGGTGTCCGTGCTGGGCGTGCCATCCGTGTCAACCCGACTCGTGGTCTCCATCTGCCCGGCCGCCTCCTCGATCTCTCAGGATCCGGAGCGGCCCGCCCCCCGCGGGCTCGGGCATCCTCGCAACCGGACAGATGGAGAATAGCCATACCGTCCGGACCAGTCGGGAAGGACGGGCCTCAGGTGGCGTCGGCGTCGAACGGCGGGCGGTCGTCCGCAGCGGCCGGAGCGGCCTTCTTCAGGGGGTCGGCGGCGCCCTTCGCGAGCGGGTCGGAGGTCGCGGACTTCGTCAGCGCGCCGGCGTCGGAACCGGCCGGGGCCACCGTCGCCGCGGTCGCGGCCGCCACGCTCTCGCGGCCGTGCACGGCGTCCGTCATGTCGGTGATCTCCTTGCGGAGGTCGAAGCTCTCGCGGATCTCCTTGAGCCCGAGATCGTCGTCGCCGTCCATGAGCTGCTTGCGGATGAAGGTCTTCGGGTTCAGGTCCTCGAACTCGAAGTCCTTGAACTGCGGGCCCAGCTCGGAGCGGATGTCCTGCTTGGCGCTGTCCGAGAACTCGCGGATCTTGCGGATCGTGCGCGTGACGTCCTGGATGACCTTCGGCAGCTTGTCGGGGCCGAAGACCAGGACGGCGAGAATCCCGAGAGTCAGCAGCTCAAGTGCGCCTATGTCATTGAACACTTTGCCGCTCCTCGTGTGCTCCGCGTGTTCGTCGCGTGGTCTCCCACCGGCACGGCCGGAAAGTCCGGCCGTGCAAACCGTACCTGGCCGAGCTGTACGGACGGTAGCTCCGGACGACGTCCGGGGGCTCCCGCCCGGATCGCACCGGACGCCCGGACGCCCCGGAAAGCCGCTCACCCGGGCGCCTTCGGCACCGGGCGCCGTCCGCCGCGACGCCTCAGAACCCGTCCCCGGAGTGGGCGAAGGCCGCGCCCAGCGCCCCGTAGAGACTGCACCGCACGGTGTGGGTCCTCCTGCGGCGGCGCCAGAACCTCACGACGAACGACACCGCGAAGCACCCGCCGAAGCCCGCCGCCACGAGCGGGGCCCGCACGGACACGGCGCCGGCGACAGCGGCCCAGAACAGAAGTGGCAGCAGGGAACCCCGCAGCACCGACCGGAGGGTGACCTGCCGCGAGGCCGGGGGCAGCGCGGGTTCGTGCCACACCCGTATGTGGTTCCTCGTGACGCAGTGCTCCCGTCTCATGATCGGACATCCCACCACGTCGTCGCGGATCAGGTGCCTGTCGCGGACCCCAGCGTCAGAGTCATGGACAGCTCTTTACCCCCGCGCGTCAGGCGCAGGCCGAGCCGGTCGCCCGGCCGGTGGGCGCGGATCTTCACGATGAGCTCCTCGCCGTTGTGGACGCGTACGCCGTCCACCGCCGTGATGACGTCCCCGGGCCGGACGCCGGCCCGGTCTCCCGGGCCGCCCTCGGTGACGGCGGCCGAACCGTCCGCTCCCTCGGTGTTCACCTTCGCCCCGTCGCCCGTGTACTCCATGTCGAGGGTGACGCCGATGACCGGATGGGTGGCCTTGCCGGTGTTGATGAGCTCCTCGGCCACGCGCTTGCCCTGGTTGATCGGTATGGCGAACCCGAGGCCGATCGACCCCGCCTGGGCGCCGGCGCCGGTGGCTCCGGAGTCGGCCGCGCGGATGGCGCTGTTGATGCCGATCACCTGTGCCCGGGCGTCGAGGAGCGGGCCGCC